>PMUI01000048.1 GCA_003166955.1 Acidobacterium sp. | reverse complement strand
GTTGCAACTTCACAAATAGGGATTAGAAAAACGAGAGCCGGGGATGGTCAGGAGACTGTTCCTGGCTCTTGGTGTTTGCGGAGAAGGCGCAGCATTCGGAAACGAATGCTGCGCCTTTTACTTTGCGGCTACTTCAGCGAGGTGTTTTTTGTAGACCGGGGATAACCCGCGGAGGCGGGCTACTGCGGCGGGGACTAGCCCGAGCGCGGTTTCGATGTCGGCTTCCGTGTTTTGGCGGGTCAGGCTGAAACGCAGGCTGGCGCGGGAGCGGGCTAGCGGTAGTCCCATGGCTTTGAGTACGTGGGATGGCTCGGTCGATCCCGAAGAGCAGGCCGAGCCGCCGGAGACGGCGAGGCCTTTGAGGTCTAGGGCGATGACTAACGCTTCTCCTTCGAGGTGGTCGAAGTGGACGTTGGTCGTATTAGGAACGCGCGGCTGGTCGGCTCCGTTGATGCCGCACTCTTCGATTGTTGAGAGCAGGCCTTGTTCGAGGCGATCGCGGAGAACGGCGATGCGGTCGTCGGTGCCGTCGGTGAGGGCGGCGCGGGCGATCTCGCAGGCCTTGCCGAGGCCGACGATGCCGGGGACGTTTTCGGTGCCGGCGCGGCGCTGGCGCTCGTGGGCTCCGCCGAAGAGGAGGGGCTCGAAGCGGGTGCCGCGGCGGGCGTAGAGGATGCCGATGCCCTGGGGCGCGTGGAGCTTGTGTCCGGAGATGCTGAGCAGATGGCAGCCGATGGCCTGGACGTCGATGGGGACCTTTCCGGCAGCCTGCACCGCGTCGGTGTGGAAGGCGACCTCGGCTTCGGCGGCGATTTTTCCGATGGCTTCGACGGGCTGGACGACGCCGGTTTCGTTGTTGGCCATCATGACGCTGATGAGCTTTGTGTTGGGCTTGAGGGCGCGGTAAACATCGAGGGGATCGACGACGCCGGAGGAGGAAACGGAAAGGAAGGTGACGTCGATGCCGCGGTCCCGGGCCTTGTGGGCGGAGTGGAGGACGGCGTGGTGCTCGATAGTGGAGGTAATGAGGTGGTCACCGGGTCGGAGGATGCCGAAGAGTGCGGTATTATCGCTCTCCGTGCCGCCGGAGGTGAAGACGACCTCAGTGGGGCGGCAGTGGAGGAGCGCGGCAACCTGTTCGCGGGCGCGCTCGACCGCGGCGCGGGCGTGCTGGCCGTGCTGGTGGACGGAGGAGGCGTTGCCGAAGGAGTCAATAAAGAAGGGCCGCATGGCCTCCAGCACCTCGGGGAGGAGAGGGGTGGTGGCATTGGCGTCCATGTAAATGCGGCGCATACTTTTATTCTAGCGGCGGTTGCTGCCCTGGAATCGGTGCAAGGCTCGAAAACAGCCGCAGCCCTCCGGCTAGAGGAACGCGGGGCTGGGTGGAGAACCCGTGCTCTCCTGGGAAACTCCGCCAGCGCGGACGAATTTGCGGCGGTATACTCGATCCGCGCGGTCCTACCCCGGAGGAAACGCGCTCAGGAGACTCACGCAATGAACGCACTTCGCTTAGGCCGTTCCCTCGTGTGTGCCGCCCTTATCTCCGCCCCACTCCTGGCATCCGCACAAGACACCCTCCTAAACGCTTCGGAGGCCTCAAAACTCGTGCCTGATTCCGTCTATTTCGCTGGCAAATTGCTGAAGACCCACCCTTCCGAATCCGCCAGTATCCATTACAAGGCCAGTGGCCATTATGTTTTGGCTTTCCTCCTCGATACCGGAGGTGAACCTAACGCCGTCACGTGCTATCTGCTTACCGAAGTTCCCCTCGGCTTCAATGGCAACGTCGTTGCCCCGGGTGCCTATGGCATCTACCTTGCCCATAGCGACCATAATAGTTTTGTCGTTGTCACTAACATTGGCAACGACCGCGTCTTCAACGGCGGCGCACCCAGCAGTACTTACGAGATGCCGCATCCCCTCCCGCTACAAATTCTCGAAGGCGATTCGCCCGAAAGGTATCGCCTTTGCTTTTGGCAGAACTGCGTCGCCTTCACCCGGCAGTAACTTGCTCGGCTTGAGACGGATTCCGGCGTTTTCGCAACCGGTGGTTCTTAGCGCGTTCTTTCAATGGAAAAGGTATCTCTCTGATTGAGATTCGCCACGGCTGGAAAACAAAAAGCCCCGGCGCGAAGCCGGGGCTTTTTGTCGCTTTGCGGTATCAATAACTTGTTGTTTTTGCGATGCACAGGGCTGTTCATGCAAAATTAAGTGAGGGAGAGTGATCCTTAGCCATGCGGGCGCTGATCGTCGAGGACGAGGCTCGGGTCGCAGAGAATATCGCGGCGGCGCTGCGGGAGAGCGCCGGTCTGGCGGTGGACGTGGCGATGAACGGGCGTGACGGCGTGGAACTGGGGCGGCAGGCGAATTACGACCTGATCGTGCTGGACCTGATGCTGCCTGGACTGGACGGGCTCGCAGTGTTGAAGTCGATCCGCGCAAAGGGACAGACCGCGCCGGTGCTGGTGCTGACGGCGGTGGGCGAGAAGACTTCGATTGTGAGCCTGCTGAACGCAGGGGCAGATGATTATCTGGCGAAGCCGTTCGATTTGGGCGAGCTGCTGGCGCGGGTGAAGGCGCTGATCCGGCGCGGCAAGGGCGTGAGTCATCCGAAAATAGAAGTGGCGGATCTGGTGATCGACACGCTGGAGAAGACGGTGATGGTGGCGGGCAGGCTGGTGGAGCTTTCGCCGACGGAGTATCGGGCGCTGGAGTACCTGAGCCATCGGCCGCGGTCGGTGATTTCGAAGCAGGTGCTGCTGGAGCATCTTTACGACTACAACTGGGAGCACCACTCGAACGTGATCGAGGCGCACATTTCGAATCTGCGGCGCAAGCTGAATCGCGATGGGGACGGGCACTGGATCGAGACGCTGCGCGGGCGCGGGTACCGGCTGATGTCGGGCGGAGGTGTGGCGTGAGACGGCGCTCGCTTCGCAGGCGCTTGATTGCCGCCGCGCTGATCCTGGAATGCGGGCTGGTGGTGGGGCTGAGCGGGGCGACGCTGGTATATCTGTGGCGGGAGCAGATCCGCGGATTCGATCAGATGGTGCGGGGACGCGCGGATTCGCTGCTGGGCCAGGTACGCGACGCGGAGGATGCCGCCGACAATGTGGCGATCGATGCGAAGGCGCTCGATCTTGGCGGGAACGATTTGTGGATGGCGCGCGACGTTGGCGGGCGGACGCTGGCGCAGTCCGCGGGTTGGAGCAACGAGGCTGGGAGCGCGATTGGGACAGCTGCGGATCCGCATGATTTTCAGGTGCAGGAGGCGACGTTCCGCGGGCTGGCGCTGCGCGGGGTGCGGACGATCGATGCCGAGGACGGCAAGCCGGGCATTGCGCGGCCGGTGACGATTTTCTACGGCGCGGCGCTGGCGCCGGTGTATGCGGCCATGGCGCGGGCGACGGTGTTTCTTGCGGTGGCGAGCTTGTTGTTGCTGCTGATGACGGCGGGAGCGCTGGCGCTGCTGCTGCGGCGGGGGCTGGCGCCGCTGGAAGAGCTGAGCGAGGCGGCGGCGGAGATGACGCCGAAGCATCCGCGCTTCGATGCGCCACTGAGCGCGCGGGAGACGGAGGAACTGGCGGTGCTGGCGGGGGCGCTGGAGCTGGCGACGCGGCGGCTGGAAGAGGCGTTCGTGCAGCAGCGGGTATTTGTTAACGATGCGGCGCATGAGTTAAAGACAGCTGTCACGATCATCAAGTCGTCGCTGCAACTGCTGGCATCGCGGCCGCGGTCGACGAGGGAGTATGCGAGGGGGCTGGAAACCTGTATGGCCGACTGCGCGCGCATGGAGGAGCTGGTGCAGCGGATGCTGCAGCTGGCGCGGTTCGAGCGGGAGCCGGCGGGCGGCGGCGTGGAGTGCGACGTGGCGGAAGTGGCGCGGGATGTGGCGACGCAGATGGAGCGGCTGGCGGAGATTCGCGAGGTGATGGTGACGGTGCATGCCCCGGATGCGGCTCCGACGCGGCTGGATGAGGATGCGTGCGCTTCCCTGCTGGCGAATCTGCTGCTGAATGGGGTGCAGCATACGCCCGCGGGGGGTTCAGTGATGGCGACGATTTTTGTGGATGCCGGGATCACGATTGAGGTGCGGGATACGGGGAGAGGCATCGCGCCGGAGGATCTGCCTCATCTTTTTGAGCGCTTCTGGCGCGGGGACGATTCGCGCGCGAGGAGCACGGGCGGCGCGGGACTGGGGCTCTCGATCTGCAAGGCGATTGTGGATTCGTGCGGCGGGGCGATTGCCGTGAGCAGCCGACTGGGCGAGGGGACTTGCGTAACGGTGCGGCTGCCGCTGGTGGGGTCGCCGGAGCCGGCGCGGGAGTTGTCGGCGGTGGGTTGAAGCAGGGAGCAGGGAATAGGGAGCAGGGAATAGGGAGCAGGGAATAGGGAATAGGTGTG
>PMUI01000097.1 GCA_003166955.1 Acidobacterium sp. | reverse complement strand
CTGTGGGGTGAACCTGGCCATGCCTGCTTTTGGGGGTTGTGGTTTCTGCGCGAGCTGTGAAAGTCGGGTCCTGCTACGGAAATGAGTTTCTCCGCAAGCTGTGTAAGTCGGTCCTGGTACGGAACTGAGTTTTTCCGCGAACTGCGAAAGTCGGGTCCTGCTACGGAAATGGTTTTTTCCGCAAGCTGTGAAAATCGGGCTCTGATACAGGGCTTGCGGTGCGCGGGTTCGCGCTATTTCTTTTGGGTCAGAAGCAGGCGGCAGAGGATGGCCACGGCGGCTGCGGATGCGGCGATGCCGACCAGGATGCGGGGATATCCGAACTGCGTGAAGAGGATGCCGGCAGCGGCGGTGGCCGCGGAACTAACCAAAGAATTGGCGAACATGGTCAGCGAAGCGGCGGTGCTGCGTTCGGCGTCGGGGGTTTCGTTCATGAGGTGACTGTAGAGGCCTGGGGAACTCATCCACTGCGCGGCAGAGAAGGACAGATAGAGGGCGACGGCGAGGCTCTGGTGACGGGCGGAGGCCATGGCGGCGAGGGTGAGCGCGGCGGCGAGCTGCGTGGCGAAGATGCCATTGAGCATGCCGAAGGCGCGCATGACGATGGGGACCAGGAGTCCGGCAGCCAGCTGAAGAAACTGAGCGACGGAGAAGATGAGGCCGATGCGAGCGAGCGGAATATGGAGGTCGCGGGAGAGATAGACGTTGGCGAAGGGCGTGAAGGCTGCGAGGATCGCGGACCAGAGCGCCATGCAGAGGAGGAACCGCCAGAGGAATGGGTCGAGGCGAAAGCCGCGGAGCGAGCTTCGGAGCAAGCCGCGGAACGAGCCTCGGAACGAGCTTCGGAGCCAGGCGCGGGGGGCCGGCTGTGTTTGCTGAGGCGCGGGTTCGGCGGTTGGAGGCATGCGCAGGCGGAGCACTGCGAAGACGCCCACTGAGACCAGAGCGGAGGAGGCGAGGAGGATGAGGCGCTTGACTGCGGCCGGGTGCATGGCGAATCCGGCCATAGCGAGCCATTGCGGGAGATAGCCGCAGATGGCGCCGCCGAGGGCGCTGCTGCCGACGCCGACGGAGAAGATGAGACTGATGGCGGCGGTGCGGTTGGCTTGAGTGGTGAGCCTGGAGACGGCGGGAAGAAATGTAACAGTCCAGGTACACATTGAAAGGCCGGCGAGGAAGGCGAGGGCGATCTGGGCGGGCTCCCACATCCAGAGGGCGCGGGCAACGCCGAACAAAGGGGCGAAGGTGAAACAGAAGAGGAGCACCGGGCGCGGGCCAAATTTGCGGCCGAGTGCGCCGACGGGGAGAGTGCCGACCAGCAAACCCAGGGTCAGGGCTCCGTTGATGAGACCGATGGCGCGTTCGTTGAAGTGAAAATCGAGCAGGTAGAGATTGAAGAGGAAGAAATAGACGGCGAAGCCGGTGTCGTAGAAGAAGGCGGCGTTGAAGAAGATCCAGAAGCCGGAGCTAAGATTTAGTTCGCGGAGCCAGGCGGCAGGATTGCGCCAGAAGGAGACGGTGGTTTGGGGATTGGATTCGAGGAGGAGTTCCACTTATGCGCCCTCGAGCACGAGCTGTTCGAGGCGGTCGACGGCCCAGTGAAGGCACTGATAGCGGAGCTCGAGGACCGGCACGGTGAGCAGGCGCTCGATGGCAGCATGCTGAACGGATTTCGACTCCGGCGTTCCGAACAGCCACTGCCGCATGTAGAGGCGCGCGACGTCTTTGGGAAAGGGCAGGAGCTCGGCGTCTCCTGGTATGCGGCGATTGAGAAAGACGACGAAGTCGGCCTGCACGCATTCGCGAGTGTTGACGTTGGCCATGGGAGCAGTGGGAATTTCGATGGAGGGCTTGCCGAAGAGGCGAGGTGTAATCTGCGCGCCGGCAATCTCGGGAAACAACTCTGCTGCCGAGGGCCGAAAGCGAACCTGATGGAAGTTGCCGATGACCATGCGACCTGCCTGGCCATGGAGCATGTGGGCGGTGTCGTCGGCGAGAAAATCCCATCCCGCCTGGGCGCAGGCCCAGGAGAGCGAGGTCTTGCCGGCGCCTGAGTCGCCGCAGAACAGAACGCCTCGTCCCTTGAGGGCGACGCAGGCGGCGTGGACTCCGGTGGCGAGACCGGTGGCGATCTGGCAGGCACCGGCGCAGTCGAGAAAGACCTGGCGGAAATAATCTGGGTAGCGGAGCGCCGCGGTGGAGACAACCATCCTGGTTTTGCCGTTCGGGAAAGCGGCGACACAGAAGTTGCCAGTACCTGCGGTTACCACCATCTGGTCGTCGAAGAAGCTGTAGTGGGGGAGGGGAGGGCACTCCGTGTCGCCGGTCGCGATGACATGAATTTCGGTGACGAGGGGCTCGATGTCGAATCGCTTTTCGAACATGGCCCACTTGATCTCACACTGGCGAAGAACCTCTTCGGAGTTGGTGCGGATCTGAAGGGGGAATCCGAGGGGATAAAAGGTCTGCTCCATGGTCAGGTCCGGCACATCGTTCGGATACCTGTCGAAGGAAGGGGGCGCGGATCTGGCGCAGGCCTCCTCAATTTCCTGCACCGTCCATATGTGTCTCTCCAAGGCTGTCTCCGGGGTTTGGCGCGAGCGGTGAACAGCCCGCGGTCAGGTTTCAGAACTGGTATTTCAATGCGAACTGGATGATGCGTGGAGCGGTGACGGTACTGCTGATGCGGCCGAACGAGGGGCTGGCGACGGGGTTGAGGGCGGTGGGATCGCCATAGCCGAGAGAGGTGCCGGGGTTGGCGAACTGGGGGGTGTTGGTGAGGTTGAAGAACTCAGTGCGGAAGTGGATGCTGCCGGCTTCGGTGATGGGGAAGAGGCGCTCGACGGCGAAGTCGACGTTGTGCTGGCCGGGGCCGCGGAGGAAGCCGACGCCGCTGTTGCCGAAGTCCTGATCGGCGAGGCTGGTGCCGTTGGGAGCTTCGGGGGCGCGGGCGAAGGCAGCGGGGTCGAGATAGCCGTTGATGACGCGTGAATAGAGCGAGCCGTGGGTGAAGGGACTGCTGCCGGTGCGCTGGGCGCGGACTTCGCCGGAGATGAGGCCGTAGACCGAGCCTGCGTTGCCGTCGAAGACGCTGAGGGCAATGCCGGACTGGATGAGGCCGATGCCGGAGAACTGCCAGTCGTCGAGAATGTGGCGGGCGATGGCGGAGTCGAGGGAGACGCGCGGGGACTGCCAGCTGAAGTTGGCGACGAAGCGCTGATCGCGATCGGTGCCGGAAGGTCCGTAGGAGGAGTGGCGGAGATCGAGCTGGTTGTTGGTGGGGAGCTGGAGCTCGAAGACGTCGGTGCCGGCTTCGCCGTTGACCTCGTCGAGATTTTTGGACCAGGTGTAGCTGCCCTGGAGCTGAAGGCCGTGCGACAGCTGCCTGCGGATACCGGCCTGCAGCGCGTTGTAGTTGGCGACGAAAACGGAGTCGGTGAGGAGCGAGCCCTGGCTCAAACCCTGCCAGGGCAGGCGAGCGGTTGCATTGGCGATGGAGTTGGTGGTCTGGCCATTGATGGGGTTTTGGGGGCCGGCGAGGAGGGCCTGGTCGAATTCAACCTGGCCGGAGCGATGCGAGGATTGCGTGCCGACATAGCCGACGTCGAGGACATAGCCGCGGCCGAGCGCAACCTGGACGTTGAGGTTGTATTCCTGGGTGCGGCCGTCGAGCATGTTGGGGTTCGTGCTCTCGATGAACGGGGTTGAGGTGGGCGTGCGCGGCGTGAAGACGGGATATTGCGAATTGGGAGGGATGAGAGGCACGAAGGGGCTCTGCAGATTGGCGGCGGCGTTGGGACCTCCGGCGATGAATTGCTGGGTGGCAAACGGCATCTGGTCCATGGTCTGCTCGGCAAGATTGCCGGAGTGGCGGTCGAAGTAGACGCCGTATCCTCCGCGCAGCACGATGACGGGTTTCTGTGTGACCTGCCAGACAGCCCCGAGGCGTGGAGAAACATCGTTGAGAGGAGTTTGGTAGAGGCCGGGGAACGATGTTTTGACATAGCCGGCGGGCAGGGTGCCGTGGAAGTTCGAGGGGAGGGAGAATCCGTTGAAGGTTCCCTGGGCGGGGATGGCTCCTTGTTGGGCGGTCTGCACATCGAAGTTGGCGAGGCGGCCGGAGATCTCAGTGGGCGCGGCGAAGATTTCGTAACGCACACCCATGTTGAGCGTGAGGCGCGGGGTGAGTTTGACGTCATCCTGGGAGAAGGCGGCGAAGTCGGTGTAGCGCTCGTTTCTGCGGAAGAGGCCGCCTCCGGCATTGCTGAAGGTGACATTGCTCAGGCCGAAGGGGCTGCCGTTCTGGGCGGCGCTCTGGCCGAGGAGGAAGTCGTCGAAGGTGGCGATCTGGAGGAGGCCGGTGATGCTGAAGGAAATTTCTTCACCGACCTGGTGGCGTTTGACTTCGGCGCCGAAGCGGAAATTGTCGCGGCCGTGCGTCCAGGCGATGGTGTCCTGCCAGATGAAGGAATTGGTGACCTGCCATTGCGAGGGAGTGCCGGCATCGCCGATGGTGAACCCGCCGACGGTGAGACCGGGGGCGCCGGCGCCGGTGCTGGCGGGGCCGGTGGGCACGCCTTCACCGATGGCCTGCGCGGTGAGGGGATTCTCGACTGCGGAGTGACCGTCGAAGCGCATGTAGCCGAAGCGGGCGATGTTGACGAGGTTCGAGGTGAAGACGTGGGTATCGGCGAGGACGAACATGGTGTTTCGGTTGAGTTCGTTGGTGCCCCAGCCGGGAACGTTGGCGGCGTTGGGCGAGAAGGGCTCGGTGGTGGGCGCACGGGAGTAGAAGAAGCGGCCGGCGACGGTGTTCTTCTGGCTGAGAACCTGGTCGAGGTTGATGGAGAACTGATCCTCGCGATAATGCGCGGGGATGGCGAAGGTGGACTGGCCGAGGGGGAGCTGGTCAGAGGCGTCGGGGCCGGAAACGGGCAGCGCGATTTGCGGACTGGGAACGGCGAACTGGCCGTTGGAGAGCTTCGCGTTGAGGATGGCGAGAGCGACGGGGTTGATGTTGGATCCGTCACAGGCGATCTGGGCGCCACCGGCTTGAGTTAAGTAGCCGGTGGCGGGCTGCCCTGCGGCGTCGAGGTGTCCGGAAGGGCAGAACTGTGCGCCGAGGGCCGCGGCGGAACGGTCGGAGGTGAGTAGGGGGAGGGTGGGATTCTGTTCGTCGCCGAAACCGTTGACTTCGGTGAGGCCCTGGTATGAGCCGAAGAAGAAGGTGCGGTCGTGAAGGATGGGTCCACCGACGGCTGCGCCGAACTGGTTCTGCTTGAGGTCGGGTCGCGGCTGGCCGGTGAGCTTCGAGAAGAAATCATTCGCGTTGAAGATGTTGTTGCGGACGAATTCCCAGGCACTCCCGTGGAATTGATTGGTACCGGATTTGCTGACGAGGTCGACGTTGGCGCCGCTGCCGCGACCGTAGGCGGCGTCGAAGTTGGCGGTCTGGACACGGAATTCCTCGATGGTGTCCGGTGCGGGAATGGCGGTGCCGACTTCGGAGGTTTCGGCGATGGCGGCGGAGTTTTCGGCGAGGTTGTTGGCGTCGACTCCGTTGAACTGAATGTTGTTGGCGGTGGGGGTTGCGCCGTCGGATGCGACGTTCTGGGTTCCGGAGCCGAGCTCGGCGGCGTTGGGGAGATCGACGACGACGCCGGGAGACAGGCCGAGGATCTGGGTATAGTTGCGGTTGGAGAGGGGGAGGAGCTGGATGGCGGTTTCGTCGACGGTACCGCCGAGGGTGGAGCTTTCAGTCTGGACATCCTGAGCGCGGCCTGAGACGTGGACGGTGGCGCCTGTGCCGGCTACAGCGATCTGAATGGTGAGGGAGCGGGTTTCGCTGACGGTGACGTCGACGGAGTGCGTGGCGTTGGCGGTGAATCCTGGCGCGTTGACTGTGACGGTGTAGGCCCCGGGGGGCAGGAGTGGAATATGGAAGTCGCCGTCGGCATCGCTGGTGACGGAGCGGACGACGTGGGTGGATTCGTTTTCGGCGAGGACATCGGCGTGGGTGACGGTGCGGTTCTGCGGATCGTACACGACGCCGGAGATTGCGCCGGTGCCGGGGGTCTGCGCGACGGCAGCGACGGCTGCGAGGAGAAGCGCGCAGAATGGGGCGGCACGGAGGCGGGCGAGAAGCGTGGGTTGCATGCGGTCGTCTCCTATAGCTCGGGATGAGGCGGGGAAGAATGCCATGGGGGCGAGTATGCGGAGATGGGCGCGGGGACTTGTTAAGCATTTGTCACTCTTTTGTAGGTATGTATGCGTGGGTGCGCGAGGAGAGACGGGAACCAGGGCCAGGACATTTCGCTGACATTTGCGGAGAAAAAAGGAGGCGCGGTGAAACGCGGGAACGAGGCTGGGCACTATGGAGCCGTGAGGATGGGAAGGCGCTAACCGGCGCCGGAGAATCCTCGACGGGGCCCGCCTTCGACCCACGGGGCTGGGCAATTCCAAAGGGAGCGAGCGATGGCGCAGCCGACACTCTGGAACTTCCGGGAAACTTTGGCGTACTGGTGTGCCTGCTTCTGTCCTGAGTTCGCTCTTATGTTGTCCATCTGGCTGAACAGCGGCTGGGATGGACTGCTTCTCCACTGGCGGGCCGACCTCCGCAAGGCCTGCCAGCTGGGGAGGGTAGCGCGTGGCGAAGCGAGAGATGGAGCGATGGCATGAGTTCTGCAGTGGTGCGAGGAGCGGCAGGAAAGCGTGTCGGCGATGGGGCGCGGCATGCGCGGGCGGGGCGCGATCAGCGGGGGCGTTCTTCGGCCACAAATGGGCCGATGCTATACTTTCGTCCTTCCAGCATTGCGAGGGCCCCATTGCAGTTTTATGCGTTCGATGCGGGTTACGTCGAAGGTCTGTGCGCAGGGGACCCTCGGACCCAGGAACATTTTGCCGGGTATTTTACGGAACTGATCCACCTGAAACTGCGCTCGAAGCTGCAGTCACGGCAGGCGATTGAAGATGTGCGGCAGGAGACGTTCGCGCGGGTTCTGACGACGCTGCGCAGAGAGAACGGACTGCGGCAGCCGGAGCGGCTGGGGGCGTTCGTGAGCACGGTTTGCAACAACGTGCTGTTCGAGCACTACCGGTCGACGTCGCGGAGCGAGTCGCTGGACGAAGAGGATCGGCCTGAGCTTCCGGCGACGGGGGCCAGCGCGCACGATGTTGCGGTGGCGCGGCAGCTGGGCGGCAAGGTCAGGGAGATTCTGGAGGAGATGCCGACGCGAGATCGCGCGGTGCTGAAGGCGATTTTTCTGGATGAGAGGGATCGGGACGAGGTATGCCGGGAATTTGGGGTGGATGGGGAGTATTTGCGGGTTTTGTTGTTTCGGGCGAAGCAGAATTTCAAGGCAGAGTACCTGAAACGGATGGGGGATCCCGATGGGGCAAAACGCTGAAACGTTTCACCGGGTGGGGGCACTATTTTATTGGAGCAGGAAAGGGAGGGCTGAACGAATGGATCATGGCGAAGCAGTTCAGCTGATGGCGACAGAGCGATACCTCCTGGGAGAGTTGTCCGGGGAACAGCGGGAGGCGTTTGAAGAACACTTTTTCGAGTGTTATGAGTGCGCGCTGGATGTGCGGGCGGAAGCGGCGTTTCTGAAGGAGGCCCGGGTGGAGTTGCCGACGATGACGACGGCGGCGACGGCTGTGGCCGAGGCCGTGCCCGTTGCGACAGCGGTGCGGACGAAGACGGAGCCGAGGCGGCGGGAGTGGTTTGGGTGGATGCGTCCAGCGTGGGCGGTGCCCGCGTTTGCGGCGCTGCTGATGGTGATTGGGTATCAGAATTTCGCGACGATTCCGGGGTTGCGTTCGGCGGCGAGGACGCCGCGGGTTGCGCCGTGGACGACGCTGCATGTGGCGACGCGGGCCGGCGGGGCGATGGCGGTGGTTGCGGATCGGAAGGCCGGAGCGGTGCTGCTGATCGACGTGGCGAATGACGGGAGTTATGGGGCTTTGAATTTCGAGATGACGGATCCGCAGGGGAAGGCGTTCTGGACGCAGACGGTGCAGGCGCCTGCGGAGGGGGACGGGACGATGTCGCTGCTGATTCCGGGCGGGGGATTGCAGGCGGGCTCGTATGCGCTTACTATCACGGGCATCACCGCTCAGGGTAGCCGGACGCAGCTGGACCGGCGGGTTCTGGATGTTCGCTTTGACGAGTAGTACGACTCCCCCCGGAAAGTGAGCATAACAAGCCATGTCTGGCGATACGACTCCCACGCCTTCCTCCGCACGGAGAACGCATAGTTATCACGCACAAGCTTTCGCCCTCGATGGCGATCTGCAGCTGCCGTTGAAATCGCCGGTGAAACCGCAGGCGTTTGTGAAGGTGGCCGAAACGGGCGGATATTTATCGGAGCGGTCGGTCGATTACCGGCTGGAGGGCATCTTCGCGTTTCGCCATGCGTACACCCAGGTGGCAGGGCATGAGAGCCTGAAGCCGGACGGGGGCTGGACGACGCTGGCGACCTCGGTGATTGAGGGTTTCAATGTGCTGGAAGTGGTGACGGCGGACCGGATCGTGTCGCAGATTTCGACGCATTATCCGCAGAAGGGCTACGTGCCTGAGGTCACGTTTCTGGGGACGCGGTTTGAGAATTTGCGGATTGCGGGGCACCCGGTGCGGGTGGAACTGGATTTGAATCTCTTCGGCGACAAACCCGCGAATGATGCCACGTATCACAGCGATAAGGATTTTCGCGGGCGGGTGGCGGTGCAGCGGGAGAAGATTCTGAAGGGGTCGGATATTCCTGAGGAGATTGCGAAACGGTACAATCGACTACCACCCACTCCCAATCCCCAGGAGTCGATTGAATGCTCGCTGGTCCAGCACGTGGAGGGTTCCTACCCTGGGCGGACGCATGGGCATGTGATCGATATACCGCATTTCGGCAAGGTCTATCTGGGCGTGGTAACGCTGGAGCAGTCGGTGTACAAGACGTCGGTGCCGGGGGATCATCCGCAGACAACGATCAAGCTGACGATGGTGGACATCAAGATGGGTTGCATCGGGCACGGCGGGGCTGGGGGCGGGAACACGGTGACAAACGGAACGACGGCCCCTTAGCCCGTGGTCGCAATGGTCTCCTGTTGCGGCTCGTATACCTGTCGGTTCTTGGATTATTGTTACTTCCCCTGTGGGATACTCGCTCATTTAATCCCGATACC
This sequence comes from Acidobacterium sp., assembly GCA_003166955.1. Taxonomy (GTDB): domain Bacteria; phylum Acidobacteriota; class Terriglobia; order Terriglobales; family Acidobacteriaceae; genus Palsa-343. The sequence goes on along the minus strand of PMUI01000097.1, from coordinate 2,465 downwards.
GAGTACCGACGAGACCGGCAACTCTTCCTTCACGGCTATCTGGAGAAGAGCCAACTCGCAGCCGAACGCGATTCCATACGGTTTTTGTCTTCCGACCAAGGCTGGGTGACTCGATTCCGGCTGTTAGAAGCGGAGTCGATGGTGTGGAGAGGCTTGTATGGGGACGCTCTCCGGATTCTCGGTTCGGGGTCACGCGGCTCATCGAATCCGGAAGAAAGAATTGAAAGGGCAACGCTTGAGGGGATCGCCCTCACTCGCCTACAACAGTTCTCCGCTGCAAATCAAAGGCTGACGGATGCGGAAACTCTTTGCCAGACGATGGTAGAGCCCGCGTGCGGCGGGGTGATCAGAGCGCGGGGAATTCTGGCGACGGAGGGCGGACAGTTCGGCGACGCTCGATCGCTGTTTCTTCGGTCCCTCTATTTCGCTCGATCGGTGGGCGACGAGTGGCTGGAAACTACGGCACTTCTGAATCTGGGATTCATCTCTCTCCAGCAAGATGACAACGACGGGGCGATGGAGTGGTCACGGCGAGCTTATCGCGATGCCAAGGAGATGGGTGCGGACGACCTGGCGGAACGGGCATCGGGCAACCTCGGCTGGGCATATTTCAAGCTCGGCGACGGAGAGCGGGCGAGGGAGGTCTTTGTTGAGGCAGAGAGGGACGCAGCCGGCTTCGGAAACATTCGGGACGAGCTGAGGTGGCTGACTGCCGCCGCTTTCGTGAATCAAGATGTAGGAGATTTCAGTCGGGCTTCTGAGTCGTATAGCAAGGCCCTCGGGTTGGCAAAACAAATCGGCAGTAAGGAAGACATCATCAATTCGCTCGAGGATCTGGCGCACGTTTCCATTGAGGAACAGAAGCTGGATGAGGCTGAGAGTTATTTGGGGCAGGTGGATCCTTTGATTCGAGCGAATGGGAATCGGCTTGATGCTTTGGATGTGATGTTGGCGAAGGGGCGGATTGCGGCGGCTCGTCGGCAGGATGCGAATGCTGAAGGGTTGTTTCGGGCGGTGGAGGGGGATCCGGCCAGCCAGATCACGATGCGTTTGGGGGCGGAGCATGAGTTGGCTCGGCTTTTTGAGGCTGAGGGGCGGGTGGAGGATGCGCGGGCGGAATATGTAACCGCTCTGGGCACATTTGAGTCGGCGCGGGCGGAGATTAAGAACGAGGCTTCGAAGCTGCCTTATTTCGCGAACGCTACGCCGATCTATGACGACTACATCCGGCTGCTGGTTGCGCAGGGGAAGAGCGAGGAGGCTCTGGCGGCGGCGGATCAGAGCCGGGCTCGGACGCTGGAGCAGGGGTTGGGGCTGGTGGCGGGCGGGGCATCGTTGCAGGGGTCGGGGCTGAAGCCTGGTGTGTTGAGACCTGGCGCCATTGCTGCGCGGGCTGGGGCTACGCTGCTGTTTTATTGGCTGGGGGAGAAGCAGTCGTGGCTGTGGGCTATTACGCCGCGGAAGACGATGGTGTTTCCGCTGCCGGCCAAGGCGGAGATCGCGCGGGTGGCGGAGCGATACAAGCAGGAACTGCTGGGGCCGGAGGATCCGCTGCGGGCGAGGAATGAGGATGGGCGGGCGCTGTATCGGATGCTGGTGGCTCCGGCGAAGGAGCTGATCGCGCCGGGCGGGCGGGTGGTGGTGTTGTGCGATGGGGTGCTGAGCGAACTGAATTTTGAGACGCTGCTGGTGGATGGGGCGGCTCCGCATTATTGGATTGAGGATGCGGATGTGGTTTCGGCTCCGTCTTTATTGATGCTTGCGTCTTCGAAGCCTGCGAATGGCGGTGGCGGGAAACTGCTGCTGGTGGGGGATGCGGTTTCGCCGGGGCCGGAATATCCGGAGCTGCGGAATGCTTCGGTGGAGATGCGGGAGATCGAGAAGCATTTTGGGCCGGCGGAGGCGACGGTGTTTGCGCGCGGGAAGGCGAATGCGGCGGCGTATCTGGGGAGCGAGCCGCGGCGGTTTTCGTACATCGATTTTGTCGCGCATGGAGTGGCGAGCCGAACCGATCCGCTGGACTCGGCGATTATTTTGTCGCGGACATCTAATTTGTCGCGGACGCAGGGGGCGGAGGATTCGTTCAAGCTGTATGCGCGGGAGATTATGCAGCATCCGATTGACGCGCGGCTGGTGACGATTGCGGCTTGCTACGGCGGGGGGACGCGGTCGTATGCGGGCGAGGGGCTGGTGGGATTGTCGTGGGCGTTTTTGCGGGCGGGGGCGCACAACGTGATCGGCGCGTTGTGGGAGGTGGGCGACGAGTCGGCTCCGCGGCTGATGGATGGGCTGTATGAGGGATTGCAGGATGGTTTGCCGCCGAGTGCGGCGCTGCGCCAGGCAAAGCTGAAGCTGCTGCGTGGGGCGGGTACGGAAAGCGGGGAATTTCGGCGGCCGTTTTTCTGGGGATCGTTTCAGCTTTATACGGCAGGGAACAGGGAATAGGGAACAGGGAATAGGTGTGG
>PMUI01000011.1 GCA_003166955.1 Acidobacterium sp. | reverse complement strand
GATGGCGGGGTTGACTTTGTTGGGGTTGGGGATGGTGCGGGAGACTCGGGGGGTGGAGTGGGGGTAGGGGGAGGTGGAGGGGTGAGGGTGTTCGATTTGGGGGGTGGGGAGGGGCGGGGGTCTGGTTTCGGTTGCGGGTGGGGTGGTTTCCCGGAACGGGACGGGGCGGTACTTTGGAGTGAGTCGGGAGCGGAGTTTTGTTGATTTTCTGGTTGGAGAGGTATCCGCTTCTTGCTATNNGCTATGGGGTGAACCTGGCCGTGTGTATTGGGGGTGGTTCTTTTTCTTTCTCTCCGTGGTCCTGCAATCCTGCTGTGCAGGACTGCTGACGCGCAAGCGCGTTTTCTGATTCGTCGCCAACGAAATGGAGATCCTTCGGCGGGTCGCTTCGCGGCGACTTGCTTGGGCCAGGCTCTTCGCTTCGCTCACGATGACAGCACTACTTCTTGCTCAGGATGAGGGCACTAATTCGTGTTGGTGCTCGGGTGCTGGCGCGGTGCCGGCTGCGCGCTGGTGGGCTTCGATGAGGGAGACGAGGGTATAGAGCATTTCGGTGTGGGGGACGGGGATCGCGTGGGCGCGGGCGGCGCGGACGATGGCTCCGTTGATGGAGTCGATTTCGGTGCGGCGGTGGGCGAGGATGTCCTGGAGCATGGAGGGCTGATGGCCGGCGTGGGTTTTGAAGGAGCCGAGGAGCGTGGCCTGGGTGCGTTCGAGGTCGGCAGGGATGCCGGCGGCGTGGGCGACGGCGATGGTTTCGGCAACGACGGCGAGGGCCATTTGCGGGCCTGAGGGCACGAACTCGATCTGCTCGACGGTGCAGCCGGTGACTGCGCAGAGGGCGTTGAAGGCGGCGTTGAAGGCGACTTTTTCCCAGATGGCGGCCCAGACGTTGGGGTCGGCGGTGGTGCGGAGGCCGGCCTGGTTGAAGAGGTCGACGACCTGGCAGAGCATGCAGCAGTCGTTGAAGGGGCGATGGCCTGGGTGGTCGGTTTGGGTGGTGGTGTCGGCGTGGCCCATACGGATGAGGCCGCCGCCGTGGGAGGCGACGTGCGCGGGGCCGAGGAAGTCGGCGGGGAGGGTGGTGACGCCGACGAGGATGCGGTCGCGGGGGACGAAGGCGGAGATGGCTTCGACGTTGCCGAGGCCGTTCTGGAGGGTGAGGACCCAGGTGGCGGGGCCGAGGAGTTGGCGGGCGGAGTTGAGGGCGGGGGCGATCTGATGAGTTTTGGTGAAGATCATCAGGAGATCGGGGATGTCGGTGGATTCTTCGGGGCGCGCGGTGGCGAGGTTGGTGATGATGCGGGCGTGGTCTGGCGTACCGAGGGCGTCGGTTTGGAGGGCGTCGGTTTCGAGGCGGAGGCCATCGCGGCGGATGGCGTCGAGGTGCTGCTGGTTGACGTCGAGGAGGGTGACGGCGGCGCCGGCTTCGGCGAGGAGGCCGCCGAAGAGGGAGCCCATGGCGCCTGCGCCGAGGATGGTGATCTTCATGGGGAGGTCTCCAGGGAACAGGGTAGGGGGATGGCGGGGGCGGTGGATGTGTGGGCCGTCACAGGACAGGGCACAAGGCCACAGGGTGCAGGCCATAGGGCACAGGGCCTGGAGCTCGGAGGCTGAAGCTGGGAGGTTCAGGGGCCGAGGGGGCCGACGGCGTGGGTGGGTGGGGATTGGCTGGATGGGAACTGCGGGCGGCTCCTCGCGGCGGCCGTCGTTCAGTGCGGCGCCGATGGAGTTGACGATGGGGAACGATCTATCAGGAGGCCGACGCGAGGGGCTCACAGGGGGCTGCTGATACGGAAAGTGGGGCAGCTTGCGGCGGTCGGTCACAATCCCTCGCGCACGCCGGCGCCGACTCCGCCGCAAATTGAAAACATGGGTACGCCCAGCCCGCGCGCGTTGACCGGACTGCTACCCAGGTTTATGTTGGTGGACACTCCTCCGAGGGTCCGTCCAATGGCGGCAACCATCTTGCCGTCTTATCTGGCCCCTTTGCCTCGCGTCCCCAGTTTCCAAGAGCCGGGGAGGTTCTGTCGAACGCAGTTGAACCGCTCTGGAATGGTGGGAGATTTGCGATGCGACGCCTGGGATTCCTGCTCAGCCCCTCTTTATCTGCAGTTGCATTGCTGGCGCTGTCGGCGGCTGCGCCGGCCAGCGCTCAAGCCCAGAAGCCACGTCCGTGGCTGGGAGCGGCGCAGCAATTTGGCGCATCGTCGTACCAGGGGTCGGCTCATGCTGTGAAAATGATGGCGGCGCGCCCCCAGCCCCTTTCGATGACCGCCTGCGACCTCGATGGCGATGGCATCGACGACCTCGCCATCGGCATGAGCACCGGTCTGATCGCCATTCGCCGTGGCAACCTCGATGCGTTTGCGCCGCAAAGTGAATCCAGCTTCGAGGCTATCGGCCGCGGCGAGTTTCCCTCGCCCTGGCTTGCTCAAGCCGAGCTGGTCGAAATTCCCAGCCGGCCCGATTTTCTCGCCTGCGGCGACTTCATCGGACTCGGCGGTTCAGCCCTCGTCGCGGCAACTCAGGGTGGCCAGAGCATTGAGGTGCTGGCGCGCGACAGCTCCGGCAAAATGGTCGTCCAGCAGACGATAACGGCGCCTGGCCCGATCACCGCCCTCGCTTCCTACAATCGCAGGTCCGGAAAATACTGGCAGCTTGCGGTGGGTGTTCGCACGCCAGGCGGCCCGCAGCTATTGCTCTACACCGGCGCCAACGAAGGTCTGGCGCCGGCCAGCGTTATTCCGCTTTCCGGCGACGCGACCGCCTTTGCATCGGGTGACCTCGAGGGCGAAGGTCGTCCCGATCTTCTGGTGATCGCGGGCGGCAAACCGGCCATCCTCCACGGCAGCAGCAATCGACTCGAACCCATCAGCGTCGGCTATAGGGTGACCGCCGCTGCCCTCGGCAACTTCGTCTTCGATCGCGATCCGCTGCGCCAGATCGCGCTGCTCTCCTCCGATGGCAGCCTTCACATCCTCGCGCACGACGACTTTGACAACACGCCCTGGTCCCTCGCGGAAATGCACGCGAGGCGGCTCCGCGCCGTTCAGGCGAGGCGCAGCGGAACCCCGGAGCAGACGGTGGCCGCACGAAGCCTGAACTGGCAGGAAATCGAAAACAATCCTGGTCTGGGTTCGGGACAGGGTAGCCCCAGCCAGGCTGGTCATCCACCCCTCCTGTTCCGCACGCGGGTTTCCAACAACGGCGCGGACGATCTCGCCCTCGTCGGCCCCTCCGGGCTCACCGTTCTCAGTCACGCCGACAACGACCCAACCGTGGCTCAGGTTCAGACCCGCGACGACCTGGGCGCCGATGCCGTGATGGCGCTGCCCGTTCGCGTCAACATCGATGCGCGTCCGGGGATCGTCTACGTGCCGCGAGGCAGCAGGGAGCCGTCGGTCGTGATGCCGCTGGCCAATCAAACCTTTAACGTCAACACCACGGCCGATT
>PMUI01000099.1 GCA_003166955.1 Acidobacterium sp. | reverse complement strand
TGATGGTGGGGTTGGTGGCGGCGTTGACGGTCTCCACCTGATTGCCGGAGCTGCCGTGGAAGTACGGCGAGGCGTCGGCGAAGGTGGTGCCGGCATAGGTGGCAGTGACGGTGGGCGTGCCGGTGGGCAGCGAGTAGGTGGTGCAGGTTGCCTGGCCGCTGACCAGGGCGGAGGGGGCGCAGCCAGTGTTGGCGCTCCAGGTGACATTGCCGGAGAGGCCCTGGCCGACGGTGGAGGAGACGGTGGCGGTGAAGGTGACGTTGGTGTTTTGGCCGACGGGGTTGGTTCCGCCGACGGCGGTGTTGGTGAGGACGCCGTTCCAGTTCTGGATGAGGTTATAGACGTTGACGGTGCCAAGGCCGGTGGCGTAGTCCCAGCCGGTGCTGGTGGGGTAGGCGTCCTCGAAGGTGGAATCGGAGACGGAGAGCGCGCCATAGACGCCGGTGGAGTTGTCATTGCCAAAGCAATTGGTCGTGGTGGCGTAGCAGGGCACATCGTTGTTGCCGAGGGTAACGTCGTAGAAGATGCAGGCGCTGTTAACGCCATTGCCTAGCGAGGAATTGCAGGGGGTGGAGCCTGCGGAGCCGTACTCCGTGGTGGCGAGGGCGTAGAAGATGGGGTTGGGATTTCCCTGGGCGCTGCTCTGTGCCTGATTGATGAGGGCCTGGATGCCTGCCAGGATGGGCGCGGCGAAGGAGGTGCCGCCTGCACTGTTGGCTAGGATTTCATCGAAGTTCGTCGTGCTGCAGGGGGTGTGTCCCCCGTTGCTGGTATCGGTCATGCAAAAAGGATAGTCGTGGAACCAGAGGCCGTTGGCGGCGAAGAGGGAGACATCGGGGACATAGCGTGGGTTGGACGAGGTATTGCTGCCGGTGGGAGGAGTGGTGGGAACGCCGAAGGCACCCTGCCAGTTGGGCTGAGTGGATAAGGTGCTGGGGCCACCGCTGCCTGCGGCGGTGTTGTGGAAGCCATAGCCGGAATTGCAGAAGCCGCCGGTACCGTAGGTTTGGGTGAAACTGGTGGCGACGACCGCGTTGTAATACTTATAGAGCAGGGCGCCGGCGCAGTTGGAATCCCAGGGGGTTTCGGGGATATAGGATTTGGCGGATTCGAGGGTCGAGGTGTTGGTGGCATTCCAGTAGGTGGACATCGGGGCGCCACCGGTGCCGTAGGTGTAGTAGTCGCTGAAGTCGGTGCCGCCGACGGCGACGTTGTAGGGCGTGGTGCTGAATCCGCTGACCGAGATGCCGTGCGTGGCGTACGCCTGATTCTGGTCGCAGACGGCGGCCCCGGAATCGCCGGCGGAGACGAAGACGGAGACGCCTTCGGCGGCAGCCTGCTGGAAGGTGTTGACATAGACGGCGTGGCCGGCAGAACCCTGGTTGATCTCGCAGTCGCCGTAGCTCATGCTGATGATTTTGGGCGGTGTGGCGAGGGCGATGAGGTTCTGAACGGCAAGCAGGCCGCCGAAGTTGGTGGTATCGGCGCAGGAGGCGAGTTCGATGGCGGCGTTGGGGGCGGAGGCGCCTGCCCATTCGGCGTCGAGAGCGGCTTCGCCTTCATTGCCGTTCGCCCCCGGATCGAGGCAGGGGTTCGAGGTTTGGGTGGGATGAATCTCGGTGTAGGAGCCACCGCTGAGGCCATAATCGGTGCGGAAAGTGGAGACATCGCTGGCGTTCGCGATGTCGGTGTCTTCAACAACAACGACGGTTTGGCCGGTTCCGGTGTAGCCGGCTGTGAAGGCCGGATTGAGGTTGTAGATGGTGGCGAGGTCGGCGGGCGCGATGAACCAGAAAGTGCCGCCATTATCCGTGTCGGCGATGGTGAACTGGGGCTTCATCATCATGTTCGTCGGCTTGAAATTGTGGAGGGTACTGATGCCTTTGACGAGTGGGGTGAGGGCTGCGGGGATTTGCGGGTCGGTCATGTTGGCGAAGTGGGTTTCGCCTTTGACCTGATCCTTGGCTTGATCCTTAACCTGTAGGTAGTGGATTTCGGTATGGAAGGCCTGGCGGACCTGGCCTGCGTTGCCGGAGAAGACGATGGCCATGCCGCTGGGGAGCGCGCCGTCGATGGTGAAGCCGTTGGACTGGAGCCAGCCGGTGATGCGGTCGATGTCCTGCTGGGCGGGGCCGTATTGCGCGCCGAATTGTTGGGCGGTTAGCCATTTGTGGTAGACGGGAGAGCCGGGGCGGCCCATGTTGTCGATGAGCTTCTCAAGCTGGGCTTTGAGCTCCGGCGGGCGCTGAAGTACGAGCTGCATGTGCTCGAGGGGCAGGGAATCGGGGACGAGGCCGCGGTCGTTATCGGCGATGGCCTCGAGGCGCGTGTTGCCTTCGAGCACGACGAGCCTCTTTTCATCGATGGGCTGGGTGATGAGCGGGCGGGCGGCCAAGCCTCCGGTATAAGCCTGCTGTGCCTGAGACTGTGGGACGGCGCAGGCTGCGAAGGTGAGAGCAAGGGCGAGGATCGGGTAGGGGTTGGTGCGGGGAACAGGCTTGGTCATGCGACAGCTCCGATCGTGTCGACTGCGTAGGTTCGATACTGTTTTGGGGCGGGCCCTGGCAGGAGCGAATTGGCCCGGGGTACTGCAGCAATCTGGGGTTACTCTTACAACGCGTGGGAAGAAAAGGTACCCGAGTATACAAAGATTTTCGGTGCAGTGTCAGCGAAATTCTTGATCGGAGATCGGACGCGCCCGCCGCCCCGTTTTGGCGCAGGCCGCGTGGGATAGATCCGAATCCCGAACGGCGAGTTGATATCCTTGCGTCTCATGAAAGCGGGCGGCCGAAAACCTAATCTCTCCGCGATGATCCTCATCGCCCTCGCTGTCTACGCCGCAGCCGCGCTCACCCAACACTTCCTCCCCGCGACCCGTCCCGAATCCATCGCCCTCCGCCTTCTCGCCCTAATCCTCCTCGCCGCAGCCGCCTGGCGCCGCCGCTCTCTCACCGGCTGGATCTTCCTCGGCATGCTCGCCGGCATCGAGCTCGGCGTCGACGCCCCCCACGCCGCCCTCGCCTCCCGCGTCCTCAGCGAAATCTTTCTCCGCCTCATCCGCGTTATCGTCGCCCCGCTCATCTTCGGCGTCCTCGTCACCGGCATCGCCGGCAACGCCGACGGCAAAACCGTAGGCCGCCTCGGCCTCAAATCCCTCGTCTATTTCGAAGTCCTCACCACCGTCGCGCTGGTCATCGGCCTCATCGCCATCAACATCTCAAAAGCCGGCGTGGGGCTCAACCTCTCCGCCACCCACGCCGTCGCCTCCAGCTCGCTACCGCAGCAAACCACCATCTCCTGGCAGCAATTCCTCCTGCATATCTTCCCCGAAAACATCGCCAGCGCCGTTGCCGACAACCAGATCCTCCAGGTCGCCGTCTTCGCCATCTTCTTCGGCCTCGCCCTCTGCAAGGTCAGCGAACCGAAGCGCGCCCCCATGCTCCGCCTCCTCGAATCCCTCACCGAGACGATGTTCGCCTTCACCAATTTCGTCATGCTCTACGCGCCCGTGGGAGTAGCCGCCGCCCTCGCCTTCACCGTCGCCCAATCCGGACTCGGCGTCATGCTCAACCTCGGCAAGCTGGCCCTCACCCTTTACGTTTCGATCATTCTCTTCGCCCTGATCGCGATGCTCCCCGCCCTCCTCATCGCCCGCCTGCCCCTCCGAGAATTCCTCCGCGCCGTCGCCGAGCCCGCCACCATCGCCTTCGCCACCAGCACCAGCGAAGCCGCTCTCCCCCGCGCTATCGAAGCCATGGAAGCCTACGGCGTCCCCCGCAAAATCGTCGCCTTCGTCATCCCCACCGGCTACACCTTCAACATGGCAGGCTCCGCGCTCTATCTCTCCATTGCTGCCATCTTCACCGCGCAGGCCGCGGGCATCCATATGACCCTCGGCCGCCAGCTAGCCATGCTCGGCGTCCTCATGCTGACCAGCAAAGGAGTAGCCGGAGTAGCCCGCTCCGTCCTCGTAGTCCTCCTCGCAACGGCCGCCATCTTCTCCCTTCCCACCGAGCCCATCCTCGTCATCCTCGGCGTAGACGCCATCATGGACATGGGCCGCACCGTCATCAACGTAGTCGGCAACTGCTTAGCCTCCGCCGTAGTAGCAAAGTGGGAAGGAGAATTCCGCAAAGAAAAACCCTCCCCAGAAACCCTGGCCGCCCTGCAGACTTAATGCCGCTTTCCCAAGAGCTCGTTCCAGGAATAGGCTCCAGGATTGTGGGTTGACAATTTGAACTAGACTAACTAGACTTAGTCCACAATGAAACCCACCAAGACCGTCAACATCCACGAAGCAAAGACGCACCTCTCCCGTCTCATCGAGGAAGCGGTCCAGGGCGAGCCCTTCATCATTGCCAAGGCTGGCAAACCCGTTGTCAGGGTCACCGCCATCGACGCCCCGCAGCCGCTGGCTGTCCGCCGCACCGGATTTCTCGCCGGGCAGATCTCCGTCCCTGGTGATTTCGATCAAATGGGCGCGGATGGAATCGCGGCCGCGTTCGACGGCACACCGAACGGCGCGGAATGAAGCTCCTGCTCGACACCCACCTGCTGCTTTGGGCGGCCGGAGATCCCGAGCGCCTGCCCGCTCCTGCCCGAACCATGATCGAAGACCCCGCCCATCAGCTCGTCTTCAGCGCCGCCAGCCTTTGGGAGATCGCCATCAAGAACGGACTCGGCCGCTCCGACTTTCGCGCCGATCCAGCGCTCCTCCGCCGCGGACTGCTCGACAACGGCTATATCGAACTTGCCATCACCGGCAGGCATGCGGTTGCCGTCGCAGGGCTTCCGCCTCTGCACAAAGACCCCTTCGACCGTATGCTCATCGCGCAGGCCATCGCCGACGGCCTCTTGCTGCTCACCGTCGATCACGGAATCGCCCCCTACTCCGGTCCCATCCAAATCTTCTGATTCGCGACGTTGATCGGGGTGACGTGCTCTGCGCCGCGACAGTAGCAGTCACTTTACGGCTGGCTGATCTTCCTCAACCCCTGCACCTCACAAGCCGAAGCCGGCCGCCCGGTTGAGTACTTCGACAGCGTCGTGTGAAACCGGTGCATCCGCATATACACCACCCGCAGCCCCCCCAAAGTCGCCGGCATAGCCGCGGGACTCCGCCCAATATCCACCAGCACCAGCAGCGCAGGCTCCGCAGGATTATCACGGCTCTGCGTCACCCCCACTCCAAAAATCGCCGGATCCGTCATCAGCTCCGGAGCCACGCTCCGCTCCGCCACCGTCGCCCCAGCCAGCGCCGCACTCGACAAATGAATCCCCGCCTCGAGCGCAGGCATCGCCGGCGCCGTCCCGCGCGCGACTGACCCAGCATCCGTCACCACCACCTGTGTCCGCAGCCCGCCAATCGTCGCAGGCACACTCGCCGCAGCATGATCCACATACACCGTTACCGCCGCATCCCCCGGCGAATCCAAACTCCGTCCCGCCGCCGTCCCCAGAATCCCTGCTCCTCCGAGTCCGGTCCCCCGCAGCGTATCCGCTCCCCGCTCCGCAATCGTCTGCGCCCGCACCAGCGCCGCCGGCCCCACATACGGAGCCGACTCCGGAACCGCCGGGTCGTACCGCAGACATGCCACCGAGTGCGGCGTGTTCGTCCCCACCACGCTCAGTGAACTCCCGGTCTCCGTGCCCAGCTCGCGCAGCACATCGCCAATGGGATTCACCACGCTCAGCCCATTCCCATCGCCATCGGTCCCGCCCGCAAAATACAGCCCCACCGCCTGCGCGTTGTTCGCGTCCAGCACCAGGGCACCCGAGTCGCCGCTGTCGGTGAAGTGCGTACCGCCAATCCCAATCTGATTCTCAAACGTCTTCGTGGTGTACGGCTGCGTCTCCGCGCAATCCTTGTAGTAGTTCACCTTCACCGTCAGCGCCACCGCATCCACATTGGAGCAGGTCAGGCCCGTGGTCCGGCCGCTCTTCACCACATTCATCCCCAGGTTCGAAGCATTCAGCACCTCGCCGCGTCCCGCCATCGGCGCACCAGCCCCCAGCGTTCCATCGCGCCCCGGCGTCCCCAATCCCAAAATCGCGCCCGAAGAATCCACCGCCCCCGGTGTAGCCAGCGCCAGCGCTGCGTCCACATTCGTCTGCCTCGACTCCAGCGGCACAAAATACTCCAGCGTCCCCACCGGCTTCAGCGTCGATCCCGGCTGGCTCAGAGGTGTGCACGCTCCGTCAATCAACCCCGGCTGATCGATCGTGTCCCCCACATGTCCCTGGTCGCTCTCCGCCAGCACGTGGTTGTTGCTCAGGATGTACTGGTTCTTCTGCTCGTCTTCCACCAGCGCGCCCAGCGTCCCGCCACAGCAGTCCGCCACGAACGACTCGCCGTTGCGCCCCGCATAGGTGTCGAAGTCTCCGTCGTTCCCGCCCGAAGCCCCCAGCACCGCCGCGCCTGTCTGGATCGCCTGATTTGTAACAGGATTCGATACAATTCCCTGCCCGTTCACCAGCACCCGCAGCGGCGAGGTCACCCGCGTCCCGTTCACCGCCGCCACCACATACACCGCGCCCGCCGGAACCACACTCGGCGGAATCGTGCCAGGCGCCGAATACGTAACCGTGCATGTCGTGTAATGATCCGAGCTGCGCTGGCACTCCGAGCTGCTCAGCGATCCAAGGGCTCCCGCGGCCGCGCTCTCCTCGCCCGTCGGCGAGCTCGCCAGCCACCACTTCACATTCCCCGCGTCCACTTCCGCGATCTGCGCCGTCACATCCGCCGTCGCGCCCGGCGTCAGCGCCACATTCTGCGGCAGCAGCGGCTGCACAAATCCAGGATGCACCGTAATCGTCAGCGAAGCCGTGCTCTGCGGATTGCTCGCGAGCGCCGCCTCCACCCGCACCGCAATGCTGTCCGCCGAAAGCGAACCCGGCGCGGTATAAATTCCGTCCGCGTCCACGTGTCCCTGCCCCAGCGACACCGCATTCGTCCCCGATGCGATCCGCCACGTCACCGCCGCCGCATCGTCCGACGCCAAAACCGCATGCAGCGCGATCTGCCCGTTCGTCCCCACCGTCAAACTCCCTGCGTTGAGCGCGAAGCTCCCGTCGCCGGCCTGCGCGGCGTAGTTGATGCTGCCGCATCCGGCCACCGCCGCACACAGCAATGCCAGCAGCCAACGGCTTGTGAAAATGCGAACCATGGGACAAAAAGCCAGCGTCTATCTTATCGCCCCGCCCCCACCCGCTGCTCTCCCACTAAAGTGAATCTCCGTACAAAAGTGAACCACCCCACGGATGCAGCCTCTGCTTCGAAGGAGCGCGGCTTGAACAGCTGCTTGCTGAAAAAACCCGCACCCCCAAAAGCAGAGGCGGCCAGGTTCACCCCACAGCAAGTAGCGAACTCCTCTGCAGTCCGAACGTCAATGCGAATCCATTCTGGGTTCACCCCGAAAGTACTGTCCTGTCCCATTTTGAAAAAGCACCGTCTCAACTCCGTCCATCGCACTCTTCAACAAGCTTTTTCAGTCGGGCCAAAAACTTCCAAAACAACCCCGGCTTCAGCCCCCTCGCGCCTCGTGCCGAACCCGCGCCAAATACCTCGAGGTCGGACCAACCCCTGTATCAGGCCCGGCCGCTTGCGGAAAAACTCGCCGGCTTGAAGGGGCACAGCTTCGGCTGTGCCGTAAGAATTGCAAAATCAGTCCGGCTTTAGCCGCTGAGGGATGGCTGTTCCTCCCCTCAGGATTTTTTTTCAAGCTGGTCAGTCGTGCCGAAAATCAGCGCGCCGAAGCCGCTTTTGCTCCCGCGGGCCCGGGGTCCCCAGCGAGCCGCGCTTGGTCGCTGGGGCGGAGATCGTCTTTGCGGCTTCCCGCCGCGCCCGCCTTCGGCGCGGTGGGATGCAGGAGCTTCAGCACCTGAAGGGATGTCTCGATGGCTGAATCCGAGCTTCCTTAAACCACGCCCAAAAGTGAAAAGGGAGCGTCGAAACGCTCCCTCAAATGAAACCGCACTACAAGGAGAAAGAAAACTTTACGCGGCCACGTTGGGCTTCTGGTCGCGCTGTACCAGATGCGGCAGCGGCGTGTTGATCGGGATCACCCTCACTTCGCCGGCTCGGGCAACTTTCATCCGCCGGATCTCCCACGGCGTCAGTCGCCGCATTTCCGTCGCGGAGTAGTAAATCTGTTTCCCGCAATCCAGGCAAACTTCATACGTCTCTTCGCCCAGCGTGAACGGGCGCGTCACTCGTCCATGGGTGCATCCAAATAAAATCTCTGAAAAGAAATTGAGAACCGCTTGCAGGCAGGCCATCAGGAACTTCATTGGGGGTGCTCCTTTCATATGTTGCGCAACGGCACTTCTTCAGATGCATCTTGAGGCAAAATGTCGCCTTTGAAACAAAGAAATTCAGTGCATCACGGAAGTAACTACCTTCCCGAAATGCGTCCCGGACTGCATCCGCCGCAGCGCTGCCGGTGCATCGCCAAAGCTAAACACCTCATCCACCACGGGTTTCAATTTTTGCTGGCTGACTGCTCGGTTCATCATCTCAAAATCCGCTCTCGATCCCACGTAAATCCCGCGCAGATGAACCTGTCTGGACAACAGTAACGGTACTTCGATACCCTCCCCGCCCTCGCTCAGCACGCCAATCTGCGCCACCGCTCCGCCTATGCGCAACGACCGCAGCGACCGCGTCAGCGTTCCCGCGCCACCCACTTCCACCACAATGTCCGCGCCCTTTCCGCCCGTCTCCGCCATCACCCACTCATCCCATGCGGGTTGCGCGCGATAATTTATGCCCGCATCCAGTCCCAGCGCCTTCGCGCGCTCCAGTTTTGCGTCGCTGCTCGACGTTCCCAGCACGCGAGCGCCCATCATTTTCGCGAACTGCAATGCAAAAACAGACACTCCGCCCGTGCCCAGGATTACCACCGTGTCCCCCGCTTTGATACCTCCGGCATGTACCAGCGCGTTCCACGCGGTTACCCCTGCACACGGCAGCGTCGCTGCCTCTTCCCACGAGAGATGGACGGGAAAATGCACCACTCCCCTTTCGTTCAGCACAACAAATTCACGCAGCATGCCGTCGATGTCTCCGCCCAGCGCGCCGCGCGTCTTCGCAGCATCGGCATCGCCATCGATCCAGTTCTGCATAAAAATTCCCGCCACCCGATCCCCCACCTGCACCCGCGTCACGCCCTCGCCCACCGCCGCCACTTCCCCCGCTCCATCCGAGCATGGAATCCGCGGCAGCTTCATCCTCGGGTTGTATTTCCCCAGGGTCATCATCAGGTCGCGATAGTTCCACGACACCGCATGCACCCGCACCAACACCTCGCCCCGCTGCGGCGCGGGGTCGGGCAACTCTACCTTCTCCAGCTTCTCAATTCCAAACGCAGGAATCCGCCACCCCTTCATCGCACCCACTCCTCACTTCAATCATGCTCTCGCACCAGCCTGTTCCCGCCAGCCTGTTTGTCAGGGCTGTTCCGCCGAGGCTGTTCCTCTTCGATACAATCCGCCTCGCGAAGGACTCGCCATCTGTTTCAATAAAGAATCGATCCCCCAGGAATCAAGAGAGTCTTGCCCACCCTCTCCAAAGTCGCTCAGGTCCTTCGCTCTGCTCGCTTCACGCGCGCCGCATTCCAGCACCGCGTCCTCGCCGGCGTCGAACATCGCGCCGTTCTCTCGCGCCCGCTCGCCACCATCGTCGACATCGGCGCTAACCGCGGACAGTTCGCTCTCGCCGCGCGTCACTGGGCGCCCCGCGCCCGCGTCGTCTCCTTCGAACCGCTCCCAGGACCCGCCGCCATCTTCCGCCGCCTCTTCTCCAACGACTCCCAGGTCACTCTCCATCCATCCGCCATCGGTCCCACCGCCGAAACCCGCACCATACACATCTCCGCCCGCGACGACTCCTCCTCCCTCCTGCCTATCTCCGCCGCGCAAACTACCTTCTTCCCCGGCACCGCCGAAATCGCCACCACCCCGGTCCCCATCGCGCCGCTCGCAAATTTCCTCCAACCCTCCGACATCGCCCCGCCCGCCCTGCTCAAACTTGACGTTCAGGGCTTCGAGTACGACGCGCTCCTCGGCTGCCTCTCCCTGCTTCCCCGCTTCCAGTGGATCTACTGTGAGTGCTCCTTCGTCGAGCTCTACACCGGCCAAAAACTTGCCGCCGATGTCATCGCCCTCCTTGCCGAAAATGGATTCCACCTCTCCGGCATCTACAACCCCTCGTACGACGCCGCAGGCCACTGCATCCAGTCCGACCTCCTGTTTCAGAACTCCGAACGCTGAACGCTACCGGCCACCAGCTACTCGCTACCGGCAACCGCCTGCAGGCTCCCAGCTCCCGGCTCCCAGCTCCGAACTGTCGCAGCGCGTACCATAGAACTATGGCCAGAGGATGGGAAAGTAAATCCGTGGAAGAGCAAGTCGAGCAGCGTTCTTCTAAGACATCACCCAAAGCCAAAACCGGTCAGGATGCCGTCGACGCAGCAACCGCTGTCCGCAGCCTCCAGCGCCAGGCTCTCGAACTCCAGCGCGACCGCATCCTCGACGAGCGCACCTCCAGCCCCATCCGCCGCAAAGCCCTCGAAGCCGCCCTCGCCGAAATCGAAGCCAAACTCACCGCCCTCTAACTCCAGGGTGCAATTCGTTGACCCCCGCACGATCCGGGTGCCCCATCCCGGGCGTGCGGCGCTCTTCCGCGCGAGCAGGGTGGGATAGTTCGTCAACGCTGAACCTCGTTCATCTCCCTCCTCCCTGCCGTCTCCTGTCTCCAAACCGAAAAAGATATGCTCCGGAAGCAATGCACCCCACCAGCGTCTGGCAAACCACTCCCCGCAAGTCCATCGTCATTTTTCTGCTCGCCGTCTTCTTCATCTTCGCCGAACTGGGCTTCACCAACGACATCTTCGGCATGGGCCGCCAGCCTCTGCTTCGTTTCGCCCTGTCCATCCTGATCTATGGCGTGTTCTGCACCTCCTACGCAGCGTGCGGCATCGTGCTGCGCAGAAAATTCTGGAAACCCTTTCTGCCCCTGCTCGCGGTGCACTTCACGCTCATGGCCGGGCTCGCCCATCGCTTCCCCGAGCAAGCCCAGCTCAGCCAGTACGACGTCGCCGGCACGGTGCGCCTGCGCAATCGCCTCACCTTCGACGGATTCGCCATCATCGTCTGTGTCACCCTCGGCTACATTGGTTTCGTCTATAGCTCCATCAGCGAGGGCCGCCGCTACCTCAAGACCCAAACCGAAAAGGCCCTCCTCGAAAGCGAAATGGCCGCCGCCCGCGAAGTCCAGCGCGTCATGGTCCCCGAGCGCCTGCCCCAAATCGCCGGCTTCGCCATCGAAAGCGTCTACCTTCCCGCTGCCGAAGTTGGCGGCGACTTCTTCCAGCTCATCCCTCTCAAAAGCGGCCGCACCCTCGTCGTCATCGGCGACGTCAGCGGCAAA
>PMUI01000073.1 GCA_003166955.1 Acidobacterium sp. | reverse complement strand
CTGCCCTTAACCGAAATGGGTGAAACTTTTCAGACATCCCCTCAACCGTGAACGTTGGACCCAAGCCGTCATCACGCGAGGAAGACCGATGTTGCAGCACCGGGAGAGCCTTTCTTCTCAGGACGCATTGCCCGATGGGGGGGATCATGCCGTGGATATGGTTTCCTACGGAGTCCCGTTCCGGCTCTCCGCGAAATCCGGAGCGCTGCTCGATTTAATGCGGCAACAGGCGCCCTTCGGCTCGGTTGAGTGCCGGAGCGTGTGGCCGGATGCCCGCACGTTTGCGCTGCGCAGCACCGAGCCGGATGCGCACTATCAGGTGACTGCGGACGATGAGCTTCTGCTGGAAGCGAAAACGCTGGGCCCGGCTCTGATCCAGCTGGGCGGGCACATGATGATTCATGTGGCCGAATACGCGCCGGACCTTGTCTTTATTCACTCGGGAGCGGTGGCGTGGCAGGATCGGGCGCTGCTTCTTCCGGGTCAGAGCCATGCGGGGAAGTCGACGCTGGTGGCGGAGCTGGTTCGCGCGGGCGCGACTTATTATTCCGACGAATTTGCGCTTCTCGACTGCGAGGGCAAGGTTCATCCATTCACGAGAGACCTGCGGATGCGGAACCCTGGGCTGCCTGATCAGACGCCCATTCCATTGGCGCAACTCAACGGACGCGCCGGAACCGAGGCGCTCGTGGTGGCGATGGTGGTCTTCGCGGAGTTTGCCGAAGGCGCACGCTGGGCTCCAGAGCCGGTGTTGCCCGGGAGGGCGGTGCTGGAAATGCTGCTGCACAGCACGCCGGTGCAGCGAACGCCGGGGCGGGTGCTGGCCACGCTTACGGCTGTGATGCGCCATGCAACGGCCTGGCGCTCGCAACGTGGAGAAGCCGAGGCTGCGGCGCGTTCACTGCTTGCCGCTCTGGCTACAGGGGAGCTGCCGGTATGAGACCCGGAATGCAGCGGTTGCTGGAACTGCTGCGTGGGCAGGGGGCCGCGTGCGAGGTCTCTGAGACGGAGTGGATGACGGTTCTGGATCTTGCCGCAAAGGAAAACGTTCTGCTCTGGGTAGCTGCGCGGCTGCGAACGACGGCGCGCCCATCGATGCCAATGCTGGACGAGCGTCTGCGTGAAGTCGAGCGGAATGGGCGGATCGCGGCGTTTCTCTGGAGGTCGAATCTCAGGAGCCTGCTGGCGGCGTTTCACGAAAACGGAATGCCGGTGATTCCGCTGAAGGGCCCGTGGCTTGCGGAGCGAGTCTATGGAGACGCGGCGCTTCGATCCTATTCAGACCTGGACCTGCTGATTCGCCGATCCGAAATCGCGGGGGCTGAGTGTTTGCTGACGGGACTTGGTTTTCGCCCTGCCGGACGTCGCGATGACTACGAACGGCCGTGGTATCGCGGCGAATTATGGATTGAGTTGCACCACGATGTGGAGAACCCGCTCGCTTTCGACGCTGGCATTGATGCGGTGTGGAGGCGCGCGCGGCTCGCAGAGTTCGAGGGTGTTCCAGCCTGGCTTCTTGCGCCTTCGGACGAACTGCTGTTTCTGTGCCTTCATGGGACGCGCCACTGTTTTGAGCGGCTGAGCCATGTTCTCGATCTCGCGCTGGGGTTCCGGCAGCTGCGGGTACCACGCGGCGAGACAGGTTTACGGCGCAGTCCGGAATCCGGCAACATTCTCGCTCTGGGCGCGATGATGGCGGCACGGCTTGATCCAGGTTTGTCGATTTCGGTCGACGTGCTGGAGAGGGTCCGGAATCGCGGGAGTCTCGAAGAGCTGGCAGATCGGGTGTGGCGGGAGCGCATGCTGCAACCGGCGGCTCCCGTCGACTGGCGGATCAAGCACGGCTTCTATCTGAAGATTGAGACGTCGGGATGGAGGCGCTTTGTGCGAGGCCTGCGTCACCTGCGGATTCTGCTGACGCGGGTCATCGATGCGGATTTTGCATTTGCCGAGCGCTTCAAACTGCGCCAGACCTGGCAAGTCTGGCTGCTGCGTCCGGTTCGCCTTGTGCTCACGAGCGTTCGCGCAGCGCCTGCCGGGCCATGATGATGGGCCGCTGGCGGCTTCTCGCGCCGTTCTTTCAACTCGCAACCTGAAACGTAAAACACCAGAGAAAGAGAAGGGGAAAAATCATGACGCCGATTTTGAGGCCACGCCGAGTTCAGGGTGATCGCATCACTGTGCAGGAGGTCGATACGGAAACGCTCGTTTACGACGAGCGCACTCACAAGGCGTGGTGTTTGAACCGCAGCTCGGCGTGTGTGTGGCGACTGTGCGATGGACAGAACACGGTCGCGGAAATCGCAGCGGTGGCGTCCGCGGAACTGGAGTCAGCGGTCACGGAGGATCTGGTGCTGCTGACGCTTGAGGAGCTGCGCAAGAAGGGGCTCGTCGAATCCGGCGCGGCAGAGATTTTGCCGCAGGGGATTTCGCGCAGACAGATGATGGGCAGAATCGGATTGGCGGCGGCGGCGTTGCTGCCGGTCGTCGCGGCGCTCACGGCTCCGCCGGCCATGGCGCAAAGCGGTTCGGTTGGCACTGGCGTCGTCGGTGGTGAAGAACCATAGAGGCTGGGCAGGAAACGGCGCGCCCTGATCAAGCTGCATTGACCAGGGTGGCGGCGTTGCTGCCGGCTCGGGCCGGCTCCGTGTGATGAATGTCACTGACCTTTCTGTGGGCGCCCGCGTAGCGTGGGGCCGTTGTCTGCGTGAGGTCAGCCTGTGGCGACAGCTATCGATTCCAGGGTTCAGGAAGATGTTCTGCGCACGCTGCCGGGCGATGCGGTGCGTCAGATGCAGTGGCGCTTTGCCGATCGCTATGACCTGCAGATGCTGGTGCAGGCGGTGCGTGAGGTGGCGCGCGGTCCGGTGGCGCGACTGGTGGCCGGCGGTGCACGGCAGACACATGAGTGGACGCCGGCGAAGAACGCGCTGCTCGAGGAGTTCGACAGCTCCGGGATCACAGCGGCATTTCTCGACGCGGAGAGCGGCGGATATCTTGCCGGGCCGAAGAACCTGGCGCTGGCGCTGATTGCGTTCGAGCTGGCGTGGGTGGATGCGGGCGCGGCTACGGCGAGTCTGGCGGGATGCCTGGCACTCTCGCCGATTCATGAGCGTGGCACCGCGGAGCAGCGGGCACACTACATGAGCCTGTGCGCTCCGGCGTCGCCCGGCGAAGTCCGCAAGCCCTGGCGCGGTGCGTTTTGCCTGACGGAGCCGCTGCCGTACGCGGGCGTGGACACGGGCATGCTCGGCGGCAAGGTCAGTATTGCTGAGTGGAAGGACGGCGAGGAGCCGGTGCTGCAGGTGGAGAAGCGCGGGCGCTTCATCACCAACATGGGCTTTGCGAATTTCGTGACGGCCGCAGTGGACAGCGGCGATCCGCGGATTGCGGGCAGCTGCATGGTGATTCTCGAAGACGGCGATCCGGGGATGTTTGACCGTGGCAGTGTGACACGCAAGCTGGTGCATCAGCTTTCGTCGACCAGCGATCCGATCTTCAGCCTGTGCGTGCCGGCGAGCCGGATTGTTGGCGGATACACGGTTAAGGACGGGCGCATTGTTCCGAACTTCAATCACAGCGACATTATCGAGGCGGTCTTTGCGCGAACGCGCGTGACGGTGGCGCTGATGACTTCGGCCAAGCTGCTGAGCGCGGTTGAGCCGATTATTCGTTATCAGAGGAACCGGTTTCGCGGGGCTGAGCAGATCAAGGCGGGATCGGTGCGCTACGAGCAGGGCCTGCAGCAGCGTGAAGATGCGCTGCATCGCGTGGTGGATCTGTGGGCGATGGGTGAAGCGGGCGCGGCGCTGGGATTCGCGGCGGCGCGGGCGTTCGACGAACTCGATCCGCTGGAGAAGGAGAAGGACAGGCTGCAGACAGAGGCTGGTGTTCGAGGCGCACGCGCAGAGGCGAAGTGGCTCAAGGGCGTGTGGCCTGCTGCGGCGGAGTCGCTGCATCGTCCGGCTGCTGTTGCGACCGCGAACAATCGCGACAAGGACGTGCTGGTGCGCTATGTGCTGGCGGATTCGGTGGCGGGTGTGCTGTGTCCGGCGGCGAAGCTGTGGAACACGGGTACGGGCGCGAATGCGATGCGTGAAGCACTGAGCCTGATGGGCGGCTACGGCATCACCGAGGATTGCCCTGGTTTCCTTACCTATAAATGGATGGACGCGCAGCTGGAGGCGACCTACGAGGGGCCGGAGTCCGTGCAGCGGCGGAATCTGATCGTGACCATGACGAACGATCTGTTCCTTGCGCAGTTCGGGGTGTGGATGGTGGAGATGCGGCGGATTGCCGCACGCCGGCCGTCGACGGGGGCATGCATTGTTGCGTCGGCGATGAAGCTGTGGATGTGGGCTCTTCATCATCTGCAAAACAGCAGCGACGCCGATGGCACGAAGCTGTACCACTCAGCGCGGCAGGGCGTTACGTTCCGGTTGGCGGATGCGCTGTGCTGGCTGCTCGCATCGCGGCAGCAGATTCTCGACACGATGGAACTGGAAGAGAAGGCAGCGGCGAACGCGGGCGAGGATTTGCAGGGGACGGTGAGTTTCATGGCCGACCTGTGTCATGTGCAGGCGGCGCGGGCCGCGGGCGAAGTGGGGCGCATCTGCGCCGAGCTGGTCTATGGATACAACCGGCATCCGGTGTGGGACGATCCGGAACACAAAGGCTGCTTCCTTGGCGAAGAGCTGGAGGCCTGGGAGGCTTACGCGCCGGGGATTACAGCGTATGCGCTGGATGTAATTCAGGCGGACGGTTCGCATCCGGAGAAGGCCGGGCCCTGCGCGCAATGCGGGGAGAACAGCGCGTTCCAGCAGCTGCGGAATCGGCTGGATCTTTGCCTGACGGGATCGCAGCTGGCGAAGGACCGCGCGGCGCGGGCGCTGGCGACGGTCATGATTCCCGAGGCGCCGGATTATCCGCGTTAGGAGCGCTCCATCGCTGAAGAGATCCATCCCGTAGCCGAGCGCCCGTCAGTAGACGTGGACATCGCGTGCGTGGGGTTCGGCCCCGCGGCCGCGGGCTTCCTGACGACACTTTCGCGCGGACTGAGCGAGAATCCCAGCCTGGCGAGCACGGCGGTGCCGGGAATGCCGCCGCAGGTGGTCTGCTACGAGCGCGCCGACGACCTTGGCTTCGGCGTTTCGGGCGTGGTCACACGCGGGCGGGCCATTCGCGCGAGCTTTCCTGACTTCGATCCGGCGCAGGTGCCGATGGCGGCGCCGGTGGCGCAGGAAAAGCTGGTCTATCTGCTCGATCCCATCGGCGCGAGCCGGCGGAGGCTGGGGCTGCGCGCCATCGACGGCCTGCTCCGGATGCTGAAGCCAGTGCTGCCGCTCCGCCATGGCGCGCTGGAGATTCCATGGATTCCAGGGTTTCCGAGGAAGAATGACGGGTTCGTGCTTTCCCTGGGGCAGTTCACGCAGTGGGTAGCGGGACAGTTGATGGCCGCAGGCAATGTGCAGATCTGGCCGGGCTCTCCGGTTGCCGAACCGCTGATCGACGGGGGGCGGGTGACCGGAGTTCGGCTCATGGATCAGGGCACGGATAAGGCTGGCAATCCTGAACCAGGCTTCACGCCGGGGATGGACATTCGCGCCGCACTGACGGTGGTTGGCGACGGGCCTGTGGGGGCGGTGTCGCATCAGCTGGACGAGTTTTTCGGTCTGCCCAGGGACGATCAGCGGCGCGAGTGGGCGCTTGGCATGAAGATTGTCGTCGATCTGCCGGATGGTGTGGACCTCGCAGCAGGCACGGTCTTGCACACGATCGGGTATCCGGAGCCGGAGATCTTCGGCTTCTTCTATGTTCATCCGGGGCGCGTCGCGTCGGTGGGGATTTTTGTGCCGTCGTGGTTCGACAATCCTGTTCGCACCGTGTGGCGCTACCTGCAGCACTACATCCAGCACCCTTATTTGTGGCGCTTTCTCGAGGGCGGCCGGCTGCGCTCGTGGGGCGCCAAGTCGCTGGAGGAGTCTGGGCGGCGCGGTGAGCCGTTCCTGGTACTCGATGGCTGCGCGCGCATCGGTGAAGGCTCGGGAACGACCAACATTCTCACGGGATCGGGTGTGGACGAGGCCTGGTTCTCCGGGGTTCTTCTGGCCGAGGGAGTGATCGAACTCTGGAAGAAGGGAAGGACATTCACCCGGGAGAATCTGAAGCGCGCGTACGTAGAGCGCCGGCGCGGGAGCTGGCTGGAACGAGAGCAGCGCGCCGCCGAGCATGCGCGCGACGGGTTCGAGCGCGGATTCCTGCGTGGCATGGCGGGCATGGTTGTGGCGGGAGTGACGGGTGGGCGGCTGCATCTGCCGTTTTCGTCGCGGCGGCGACGGCGCATCCGCAGCCTCGAGGAGTTTTGCCGCAGGAAGGTGAGTGCCGACGCGCTGCGCATGCTGCGCGAGGATTGCCAGCTCCGCAATCTGCCGTTGCACGATGCAGTAATGCGAAGCTGCGGTTGGCCCGATATTCCTTACGATGGGCAGCTGCTGGTCACGCTGCAGGATGCGTTGCTGATGGGCGGCAAGGTGCAGGCTCCGGCTGGATTTCGGGATCATGTACGCTTTCGCGACGCGGAGGTTTGCCGCAAGTGCGAGGAGCGCATCTGCGTCGAGATGTGTTCGGGGCAGGCGATCGCACCGGATGGCGACGGTCTGCCGGTGTTCGACCGCGAGAAGTGTGTCCACTGCGGCGCATGCCTGTGGAACTGCACGGAGATTGACGAAGAGGGACAGGCCAATCTGATCTTCAGCGCCGGCGCGGGAGGCCTGCACTCGGCGGAGAATTAACCCAGGAAAGGAAGCCAGAAGCCAGGTGAATCCATTGCACATTGTGGTTTGCGGGGGAATCGTTCCGGATCCGCTGCAGACCCTCGAGCCGGTCGCGACGGCTGCTGGTCCTGGACTGAAGAATGAGCTGCTGCTGCCGGCGATTCTCGATCCATGGGCGGGATGCGCGCTGCATGAAGCGGCGCATCTGGCGAAGCAGTGCGAGGGGAGCCGTGTGTGGCTGGTGAGTCTTGGGCCGAAGGCGAAACTGCAGCAGGTGATGATGAGCCTCGCGCAGAAAGCGCCATTCGAGCTGGTGGCGCTGGATGGTCCGGCGCACGGATTTACCGACGCTCATGAGACGGCCGCGCTTCTGGCGGAAGCCATTGTTTCTATCCAGGGCCTCGATCGCGGTCGCCTTCTGCTCTTTGGCGGATGGGAATCCGCCAGCCGCGGCCAGGGCGTGACGCTGCAGATGGTGGGCGAGAGGCTGGGGATCGCCGATCAATTTCAGGGAGTAGATCGCATCACGCTGCGAGACGACGGATCGTTTGAGGTGATGGAGCGGGTCGAGGGTGGCAGGCACCTGGTCTCGTGGTGCACGGGACCGCCCGCACTGCTGGGCTGGGCAACGGGGGAGCGGGCCGAGCCGCGCAACGATCCTCAGATGGGCATGAAGAACATGCGGACGATCATGCCCGCTCTGCAAAAGGCGACGCCGGTTAGCCTGGCGGCCGAGGGTCTCTCGTATCACGATGTGCGGCTTCCCCTTCAGCAGCGCCAGACGCGGATTGTGAAGGACATGCCTCCCGCAGAGATCGCGCTGGAGATCTTCGATTGGATCGCCAATGACTGATACGGTTCTGTATCTCGCCCACACGGAGGCCGACGGCTCGCTCTCGCGGGCATCGCTTGAGGCGCTCACGGTTGCACAGACCACGGCCGCGGGTCTGCACGTGTCGCTGGTTGTGGGGCTGTTCGGCGGCGATGTGTGTGATGCGGCCGCTTCTGTCGGGGGCTGTGGCGCGAGCCGCTTTTTCGCGGTTGCGGGTGCGGACTTCGCGTCGCCTCGCTATGCCAGCGATGCTGCAGCCGCTGAAGCGATTGCGCGTGCAACGGATGCGACTATCGTGGTTGCGGCACACACCTCACGGCTGGCCCGCGTCCTGGCCGGTGTAGCGTTCCGGCTCAACGGCTGCATCGATACACATGTCAGCGCCGTGGATTCGAGCGATGGCAGCATCGCAGTTGCGCGCTGGTTTTACCGTCAGCGCATCGAGGGCATGGCGCGGCGCACGCAGCGGCCATGGTTTCTAGTTATCGATCCGGGTGTGGCGACTGCTTATGTCGGCCCTTCCGTCGATATCGAACCGGAGACGATTACAGTTCTGGTTCCGTCGACGCGAACGCAGACGGTCGGTCTGAGAGAGGCGTCCGCGGCGGAACAGACGATTCGCCCTGACGCCGCGCTGTTGTTCGTGGCTGGTGCAGGATGGACGCGTAAGCAGAAGGACGGCCAGACCCACACGGAGGAAGCAGAGCAGCTGATTCTGGGTTTTCTGGGCGCGACGGGCGCTTCGCTGGGGAGTACGAAGTCACTCACCGACATTGCCGGCGAGGGCCTGGCGGTGCTGCATTGCCTGAGCCACATGAACCAAGTGGGCCAGACCGGGTCGACGCCGCGGCATCCGAAGGGGCTCTCCGCCTGTTGCCACGGCGAGGAGCCACATGTTGTCGGCTGGAGATTCATTCGCGAGAGGCGCGCGGTCAACCTCGATGCGAATTGCGGTTGGGCGCGAGGGAAGGCCGACGTGCTGTACGTTGCTGATGCGTTCGAGGTGATGCGGCAACTGAACGGCCTGCTCCGGGCGCGTGAAACTTCAAGTCGCGGAGATCGACAACCCATCTATTCGAATGCGAGTTAGCGGCGCGCGCTCTGAACGGCGATGACTCGCAATGAGCGCAGCGTGCTTGCGGCGACGGTGTTCGTCGCCGTCGCAGTATGTCCCGGGCACCCAGCGTGTTCTCAGGAGGCATCGGCCCGGATAGGAGGCACCGGGGTGTCCGGGGTGAGCGGTGGCCGGTGTGTGTACCACTTTGTCTGATCCTCATAGGCGCGAGCCAGCGCAAATACTTTTCCTTCGGAAAAATGTGGGCCGGCGATCATCAGGCCGATGGGGGTGTTGTCGCGGCTGAAACCGCAGGGGACGGAGATGGCGGGCAGACCGAAGATGTTGAACGCCGTGCAGTTGTCGAGGTCCATGATGTTGGGATTGCGGGGGGCGACGGACTCTTCCTGCGCAATGACATAGCTGAGCTTTTGCGGCACGATGCGGAGCGTGGGAAGCACGACCAGATCGAAATTCGTGAACGCATCGTCAACGGTGCGGCGCAACAACTCCATATCCGCTCGGTGGCGGATGTATTGGGTGACGCGGGCGCTGGCGGGGCGCGAGTTGAGGTCATCTTTCATTTCCTGCAGCTGGAGTCGCAGGGAGAGCGAGTATCGAGAGGGATTCAGTTCGAAGAGCTCCTCGTGGTAGGAGTAGATCTCGTTGCCGATGCTGTTGAGGCTGGCCCAGCTGTAGGCATCGGTGGAAGGCAGGGTCACATCCCGTACGCCTTTGGTCAGCCCGCTGAGGACGCCGATGGCGGTCTCCATGGCCTGGGCTGTGTCCTGATCGAGATGGTCGTAGAAGGGCCAGCGGGGAATGCCGATCCGGAATCCGGAGACGGGTTGCTGCATGGCCGCGACGTAGTCTTCCTTCGGATGCTGGACGCTGGTGATGTCGAGCTTGTCGTAGCCCGCGAGCTGGTTCAGCATGAGCGCGGCATCTTCGACGGTGCGCGTGATGGGCCCGCAGTGGTCGAGCGAAAAGGCGAGCGGCACGATGCCGCGGATGGGGACCAGGCCATAGGTGGCCTTGATGCCGACGACGCCGCAGTAGGCGGCGGGCAGACGGACTGAGCCGCCGGTATCGGTGCCGAGCGCGCCATAGGCCAGGTTGACGGCGACAGCCGCAGCGGATCCGCTGGATGACCCGCTGGGATCGCGATCGAGCGCCCATGGATTGCGGACCGAGCCGTAGTAGCTGACGGCATCGGCGAACTCGTCGAGGTTGGCCTTGCCAATAAAGACCGCGCCGGCTGCAGCGAGCCGCAGCGCCACCTCCGCATCTTCGGTGGGGATGCGGTCGTCGTAGACTTTGCTGGCCGCGGTGGTGCGGATCCCTTTGGTATCGATGTTGTCTTTCAGGGCGATGGGGATTCCGTGAAGCGGACCGCGATAGCGGCCGGCCTTCGC
This sequence comes from Acidobacterium sp., assembly GCA_003166955.1. Classification (GTDB taxonomy): domain Bacteria; phylum Acidobacteriota; class Terriglobia; order Terriglobales; family Acidobacteriaceae; genus Palsa-343. The sequence goes on along the minus strand of PMUI01000073.1, from coordinate 4,322 downwards.
TTCCTTGTCACACTGCGCGGCATCGGCGAGCGCGCTGTCGGCGAGCACGGTGATGAACGCGTCGACCTTGGGATTGTAGATACGAATTCTTTCAAGACAGGCCTGGGTCAGCTGCGTGGAGGTGACCGAGCCGGCGCGGATGCGATGCGCGGCTTCGGTGAGGCTGAGCCCGGCAATCTCATCGGCGCCGGAATCGGCAGCCATGGCCATGGAGGGGCGAAGGCCGCTGGAAGCGAGCCAGGCGCCGGCCGCGGCCAGAGCGGATGTTTTGGAAAACTGGCGACGTGTCAGGAAGCTCATTGGGTTGGTGCTCTCCGGTGTGATCGGGCGAGAATCGTCGGGCCATGAAATGCCGCCCCCTGCAACTCCGTCTGCGAATGCGAGGGATCAGGAATTCGTAGGCGTCAGAAAAGCTGAGTCAGCGGAACGGGTAGTGCGATGGAGCCACGATGCCATGCGGCCTGCGGGGGAAACAAGCGAAATGGTGCGAAATCACCGGGGCGCGAGAATGGAGAAACCGGACAGCCAGACCCATCGCGGCTTGCATGGTGAGACGGGGCGCAGGTGCGGTTGTGCGGCTTGCCGCAGCCTCTCCGGCCCGACATCCGGGAGAAAAAAGTTGACGGTTGACAACACCTCTGCTAAATAACAAAGAACGCAGGTCCTTCCCGTGACGACCCCGGCACCCCCTGTTGTGCCGGTCCCTGCGCTGGCAACAAGCTGTCCTTCATTGGCCCACGTCGGCCGAACCTGAATCAAACGAGGCGAACGCCGATGCAGAATACTTCAGCGGTGGGCACGAGTGTCGATTCAACCCGGTGGATAGGCGAGAGGCTGGATTCGTGGAAGGAGGTGGCTTCCTTCTTTCGGCGCGAGGTTCGCACGGTACAGCTATGGGAGAAGAGCGAAGGCCTGCCTGTGCGGCGTCAACATCACAAGAAGCTGTGTACGGTGTATGCGTATCGTCGCGAGCTGGAAGCATGGTGGGTAGCGCGCTCGAATCTGCACATCGTACACCCACGATGTGCGGCGGGTACCATTGAGGACCGGCACACCGAAGCGGTGGAAGCGCCGGAAGGCGGGCGGGGCCGGATTCTGTGCGGCGAGTTTGAGACGCTGGCCCTGGCCACGGATGACGAGACGCTGCGCGAGAAATTGACCCACTTTTGCAAGGGGCTGCGCAGCGACCTTGTAGTGGAGTTAGGACGATTCGGCGCCCGCCTCGTGGTGCCGCCGGCGCGGAAGACAGGTTCCGGATCAGCACTGCCGGATTGGGACATGACGAGGGAGCCGGATGCCGATTTTCTGCTCAGCGGCAACATGCGCCACTACGATCGCCGGGTGCTCGTGCTGGTGCAGGTGCTTCGAGCTTCGGATCGCTCGTGCGTATGGTCGGAGCGATTCGAGACTGGTCTGGACAACATCGTGACAGCACAGGTGGAGCTGGCGCGCGCGATCTGTCGTGCGTTTGCCGAACGTGGCCCGCAGAGCCGCGAGGCGACGGTGAGGGATCGGGTGTCGAGCTATGAACTGGCGCTTCGTGCATGCCAGCTTGGCACCTATTACTGGCAGAGACGGAGTCGCAGTGCTCTGCACAAAGCGCTGAGTTACTTTAAAGACGCGATCGAGTTAGAACCACGCTGCGCGGAAGCTTATGCGGGGCTCGCGGATACATACGTGTCCCTTTCTTACAATCATCTGATGCCAGCGCGGCAGGCGGCAGACAAGGCAAGAGAATCGGTGGACGCGGCACTGAGACTCGACGGCCGCTCGGTGACGGTACGCAATGCGCTGGTCAACATGCTGATGCACTGCAGCTGGAGCTTGCCGGCGGCCGAGCGTGTTTGCCGCAAGGTGATCGACGGGGGCATTCACGACAGCCGAACACTGCAGCTCTACTCGTGCCTGATGAGCCTGCGCAGCCGGCATCAGGATGCGATTCGGCTCGCGCTTGAGTCCTTTCGCCTGGAGCCGCACTCTGATCTGATCAACGGCCAGGTAGCTCTGGCATATTTCTACGCGGGCGATTACGGGAACGCGCTCTCGTTTATTCAGCAGACGATCCGCCTGCAGCCACAATATCCAATGGGATATGCGCTGCTGGGCAGAACCGAGGCCCAGCTGGGCCACTGGGACCGGGCGATCGATGCGTTTCGGCGCGGCTCGGAAACGTCAGGTCTATCGGCCTTCATGAAGGCGCTGCTGGCGTTCGGCTACGCGGGCAGCGGCGATCGCTTCAGCGCCAACGCGCTGCTGCACGAACTGGAACAGGACCACGGCGACTGCTTTCCCGCCTACGACGTTTCAGCCGTGCACGCGGCCTTGAACCAGGAGCAGAAGGCACTGCAGCAGATTCACAAAGCGCTGGGCGTTCGCGACATGAAGATGATCTTCGTGCAGCACGATCCGCGTTTCGCCCGGCTGCGGAACTCCGCGGGATTTCAGCGCATCGCTTCGGGGGTATTCTCCGATACGCCACAGTCGGCGGTCATGTAACTCGGTCAGGTAACTCGGCCCTAGGTCTTGCGGACCACCGGCGGAACGGCCATGTCCGGCGAGAGCACGGGGCGCCGCGTATGCCAGCCGGTGGCTTTCTCATAAGCGTTGGCAAGCGCCAGCACTTTGCCTTCGGAAAACGGGGGCCCGGCGATCATGAGCCCGATGGGGAGCCCGGTTGAAGAAAAACCGCAGGGGACGGAAATAGCCGGTAATCCAAAGATATTGAAGGGCGTGCAATTAGAAATGACCTCCGGCTCTCTTGGAGTCACGACTTCTTCGCGGTTGAGAGCGTCATCGATGCTGCGCGGCAGAATGCGCATGGTAGGGAGTGCGACGAGATCGAAGTTATTGAAGGCATCGGCGATGCTTTTGCGCATCAGGATCAGTTTCCAGTTCGAGGTCACGTAGTCGACCACCTTCTCCGAGCACGGCTCGGTGGCAACATCGTTCATCGTCTTCAGCGCGTTCTCCTGATTCTGCCGGACACCGAGCGAGTAACGCTGCGCGTTCCGCCTGAAGAGTTCGAGGTGGTAGGCTTCTAACTCACCGGTAAGTGACAGCGTGTTGAAGCCTGAAGTCCCGGGCAGGTGGCAGTCCTCTGTGCTCTTTGTCAGTTTGTGCAACACACCGATGGCGGTCTCGACGGCATAGGCAATCTCGCCATCGAGTAAGTCGAAGAAGGGCGCCCGGGGAATACCGATGCGGAACCCGGAAACCGGTTGCTTCATGGAGGAGATGTAGTCTTCCTGCGGGTGATCGACGCTGGCGACATCGAGCTTGTCGTAGCCGGTCATGTGGTTCAGCAGGATGGCTGCGTCTTCGACGGTCCTGGTCATGGGCCCGCAGTGATCGAGTGAGTAGATGAGGGGAATGATGCCGCGGATGGAGACCAGTCCGTAGGTTGGCTTCAGGCCGGTGATGCTGCAGTAAGCCGCGGGCATGCGAACGGAACCTCCGGTATCGGTGCCCAGCGCGCCCAGGGCCAAATCGGCGATGACGGCCGCGCCGGAGCCGCCCGAGGATCCGGCAGGTACGTGGTCGAGAGCCCATGGATTGCGCACGGGGCCGAAGTAGGTGGAGGCGGAGGTTCCGCCCGCGGCAAACTCGTGCATGTTGGTCTTGCCGACAATGACGGCGCCGGCGTCCTTCAGGCGACGGGTGACCCCGGCATCGGCGTCGGGCAGGCGATCATCGAACACCGCGCTGCCGCCGGTGGTGCGGGTTCCGGCGGTATCGATATTGTCCTTGAGGGCAATCGGAACACCGTGCAGCGGACCACGGAATTTGCCCGCCTTCGCCTCGCTGTCGAGTTGCGCTGCCTGCGCAAGCGCCTCCTGATGCATAACGGTGATGTATGCGTTGATCTTCGGGTTATAGATATCGATGCGCTTCAGGACAGCCTGGTTCAGTTCGGTCGAGGTCAACTCGTGGGCATGAATGCGACGCGAGGCTTCGGCGATGGTGAGCCCGGCAAGTTCGTTTCCTGGCGCAGCATCAGCGGCGGATGCGTCGCCGATCCCCAGCCAACCGGGGGATGCAGCGGCTGCCATGACAACAAACTCGCGTCTCCACCGCCGTAGGCTTGTGAAGCAGCCGTGGTGTGGTTATCCGTCACCGTAATGTTGGAGAACGAGACGTTGTAGGACGGATTAGTCGAGTTGCTGTAGATAGGTACGTAGAGTCCGCCACCTGCGCCGACGGATGTGTTGTTAGAAATAACTTTCTTCTGGTCGATGGTCAGGCCGCCGCCACCGCTGTAAATACCGCCGCCCGCGTCTCCAGCTGTGTTGCTGGTGATCGCGACGCCGTGCAGCGTCACCAGG
>PMUI01000041.1 GCA_003166955.1 Acidobacterium sp. | reverse complement strand
CCGCTCAGGATGACAGTTTTGGTTGGTTGAGAAATGCTGTGGTCGGTTGAGGGCTGCGGTATTCGACCCTATCGCGCGACAAAGCCGCGCCAAGATGGGACACGTGGGATTTGTTTTTGGTGAAGAGAGAAATGCGGGTCCTTCGACTCGCTTCTGAATTGATTCAGCGCGCCAAAAGCGGCGCGCTGATATTCGGATGCTTCGCTCAGGATGACTGGGTTTTCTCTTTCCTTTGAGATGGGGGGTGGTTCTGGCGGGGAAATGCAGGTCCTTCGACACGCTTCTGAAATGATTCAGCGCGCTCAAAAGCGAGCGCGCTGATATTCGGATGCTTCGCTCAGGATGACACTTTCTTTTCTTCTTTTTAGAGGGGTGGTGCGTCCGGATCACTGCAAACCGGCCACCGATTCAGTTCTGGTCGGTCGCTGGGCGACCGATTCCCCTCCGCCCGAATTTTGGGGCCGGGACGCGGCATTCCCTTTCGGGGGGTCCTTCGACTGCGCGCCGGGATATATCCTGCACCGCTGGAAAGTGTGGTGGCGGCGCTTCGCTCAGGATGACATTTGTATTGTTGAGAAACGCCCCCACCCTGGCCGCGCTCAACATCAAGCGCGACCAGAATGGGGCACCCGGCCCTGATACAAACACCCCTCCGTCCGTATATTAACTAAATAGTTAATATACACCCCTACCTCCGATCGTCGCCCCAGTCCAATCAACAACTTGCAGAGGCAATAACATACTTGGCTAATGATAGAATCCCATCACCGTGACAGGTCAGCCAGGTAAGCATTAGCCGTTTTTTCGGATTGGAGATGGGTGGATGTAGAGAAGCTACGGCCTAGATTCAACGAACTCCTCAAAGAGTTCCACCACCTTAACGATGAGTTGGGAGTAGTCGAGGAGCGTCTCCGGTACGCGGACGCCGTACTGGAGCTGCCTATTCTTGACAATTATTGTGGCGGTCAAATGGCCGTACTCTTTGAACTTTGCCCCAGGGTCGATATCGATGACGTAGGGGGGTTTTTGGGGGTACATGGGGTGCGAGAACCCATATCCCGGCCACAAATTGCCATCGTCGTCCACTGCAACAATACCTTCGAGGTAGACACTGGACAGTATGGGTATAAGGAGCCGGTGTTTATCGATGTTGTCCAGAACGTGTATGGGCCAAATGGCGCGATTCCCTCCACGATAAGGGCGTATGTCGTTGAGGAGGAAATTGCTGAGTTCGGGACTGACGTCAAGAATCGCGGGTATGTTTTTGCCGGGCTTCTTAAGCCAACCTTCAAGCTCATCGCGGGACTTCCGGACCGGAAGCTTCGTGCGCTCACTAATGATGGAAGGAACGAGCCTCTTCGCTGTTTCCAGCCACGCATAGTCCAGAGCGCAATTAAGGTTGTGGATCGCATCCCCAATCATGACGGCGAAGTCATCGAACGCTTTCGTATCTGTGAACTCATGTATCAGGCGTTCCGTTCCGAATTTAGGGTGATTCTCGACTCGGGCAGTATCAGTTTCATGAAGCGCGACGATGCGTGCTTTGATGTCGCGGATATGCTCATTGGCCCGTTCGATCTTGCGACGGGCGTCATCCCACGCTGACATTTATTTGCTCCGATTCGCAGTATGATAGTTCCGATGAAGAGAAAACCTCAATCTGAGGAATACCGTCGATTTGAGAACCTTCTGGGCGAGGTTCTGACCGTCTCGAAAGAAGAACTGAACAGGCGCATGGAAGCGGACAAGCGCGAGAAGCGAACGCCTGAGAAGCGGAAGCCATCGAAATGACATCAGCGACGAAACAATACATCGATTTTGACGATCTGGTCGCTGTCGTTATAACGTGCAAACTTTGTCAGGCATCGCTTTCTCTTCGTCTGGACGCGGATCGCATGCAGCTGCCTCCGTCCTGCCCGTCATGCCAAGGCGTCTGGAATACGATGCAACGGGGCGCAATCGGATCGCAGGTTTCCCTGTTTAGGGACGCAACTAAGCAGCTAAAGGAAACTCTTAGGGTAACAAGCGCGGACCTTAATCTCACGATGCAAATCGAGATTAAAGATGCTTCCCACGCCTCTGACGAACCATCCAACCCTTCCTAGAACGTCGTTTCTCCCACCTTGCCGGTCAGGTCTGCATAGGTCAGTCTCTTCCCTGAAACCTGCGATACAGCCAGCATGAAACGGTCCTGATCGTCTAAAGGATTATCTTTGGTGGTGCGATTGTTGTAGCGAAACGCCTGCTCGTCCGCATAGGCGTCCAGATGAAACGGCTCTACTGCAACATAGGTTCCGCTCAGAGTCCGCTTGAGCAAAGACCAGAAGTTTTCGATGCCCTGAGTGTGAACCTCGCCCCGAACATACTCTTCCATGTGGTTGACGGTCTCGTGAACGAACTGCTGAAACTTCAGATTGTCATAGCCGTAGTGCTGATCCGAGTACACGGTGCCAGCGCCCTGTACCTGGCGAAGAATCTCGTTCTGCAAAGTCTCGCGCTTCACGTTCGGAATCACTTTGGTGCGGACTTCGCGGGTGTCCCGATCCAGCATCCCCATCACCACGGTTTTGTGGTCGCCATGACCGTGCAGGGCAGTCTGGAGCTTCTGGCGACGGCCGGCGTGCATGTTCTTAGGCTTTCCGCCCACAAAAGTCTCATCGACTTCCACGGGGCCGCCAGTGCTGCCCAGCTTGCGGAGTGAGCCATTCTTCATGGCGTACCGAATCCGATGCAGCATGAACCAAGCTGACTTCTGGGTGACACCTACAGCGCGCGCAATCTCGTATGAGCTGATTCCGTTTTTGCAGTTCGCCAGCAGCCACATCGCGGTCAGCCATTTATCCAGCTTGATTGCGGAGTCTTCGAAGATGGTTCCGACCTTGACGCTGTACTGCTTGCCGCAATCCCGGCACTGCCAGCGCTTCTGGGTCTTCAGGTAGTGCTGGCGTTCCGCCGCCGATCCGCACTTGGGGCAGGCAGGGCCATCAGGCCAGCGCATCCCGGCCACGGTATCAATGCACACCTGCTCGTCAGCGAAGTTTCTGATTGCATCTGAAAGGGTTTTGACATCGTTCTTCATGGCAAAGACAGAATCTCACAGGATTCGTCATTAGTCAAGTATATTATTGCCCTTGCAGAGGGCTGACCCCCTGTCTCACGCATCGAGCATCCGCTGAACCGACGGGCTACCGCTGTGGCGGGGTTTGTTCTTCTACGGCACCGGGGAAGAGGTTTTTTATGGGGCTCATCTGTTGTTCTCTTAGCTCGGGGTGGGGTAGGGGTTTGCGCGGGAGCATTTGGTCTCTCATGGCTGCGTTGTAGACGAAGATTGCCTCTACCGTCGCGGCTTGTTTTAGGTCGGCGGGTTGGAGGCGTTCGTAGACGTCCTGATTGGAGTGGTGGGTACGGGTTTCGTAATCGAGCGAGTCCTGGATGAACTGGAAGCCGGGGATGCCGACTGCGTCGAAGGATAGATGGTCGGTACCACCGGTATTTTGCATGGTGAGGGTGGTGACGCCGAGGTCCTTGAGCGGGGCGATCCACTGGGCGAAGATCGGCGCGATGGCCGCGTTCTCCTGGAGGTAGACGCCGCGGACTTTGCCCGATCCGTTATCGAGGTTGAAGTAGCCGGAGATGAGGCGCTGCTCGGGCTTGAGGGCTAAGGGGCCGCTGGCGCGGCGCATGAATTCGGGGAGCGCGGCCTGGTCGGGGGCGGTGGAGAGGGGCGCGGAGCCGAAGTGTTCTTTGACGTAGCCGCGGGAGCCGAAGAGGCCTTCTTCTTCGCCGGTCCAGAGGGCGATGCGGATGGTGCGGCGGGGCTGGACGTGAAGCGCGGTGAGGATGCGCATGACTTCCATGGCGACGATGGTGCCTGCACCGTTGTCGGTGGCGCCGGTGCCGGCGATCCAGCTGTCGAGGTGGCCGCCGACCATGACTATTTGATCCTTTAAGTCGGGATCGGTGCCGGGGATTTCGGCGACGGTGTCGTAGCCGTGTTCATGGTCGCCGGTGAATTTGGCTTCGACGTTCATCTCGATGGAGACGGGAACGTGGGCCTGGAGGAGGCGGTAGACGCGGCCGTAGTTTTCGATGGCCATGACGACGGTGGGGACTTTCATTTCGTGGCCGCGGATGTAGGGGGAGCGGCCCATGGCTGCGCCGTTGTCGTCGAAGATGGTGCCGCCGGAGCCTCCGCCGTGCTCGGCGTCGCGAGAGGGACGGATGACGGCAGCGACTTTTTCGTCGGCGAGGAACTGGATGAGCTTGTCGGTGAGGCGCATGCGCTGGGCGAAGGTGCGGAGGCGGTCGCGCATGGCGGGGGTGAGGCCGTCGTTGTTATTGAGGGGGTAGGCGGCGAGGTCCTCGAGCTCCTTGTCGGAGTAGCGCTCGAAGAGGGCGGCGTCAACGGGGGGGACGGGGCGCATTTCGCCGAGGAGGACGATTTTGCCGGCGAGCTTGCCTTGATATTTGGCGAAGTCGTCGTCGGACTGGATGTTGACGTACGTGGCGTCGGCGGTGATGGGGCCGTTGGTGGCGGGGGACCAGGGTGTGGCCTGGGCGATGAAGACGGCGGTGTCGGGGGCGGCCATGCGGACCCAGGTGTTGAGCTGCTGCCAGCCCATGCCGAATTCACCCCAGTCGTCGAGGTGGGCGTTGACGCAGCCCATAGCAGTGAGCTGATCGCGGGTCCAGGCATTGGCTTTGGCCAGGTTGGGCGAGCCGGTGAGGCGGGGGCCGATGTCGTCGGCGAGTGCGGAGCCGTAGTCCATGACATGGGAGTGCTGGAGGCCTTCTTCGCGGATGCGCTGGACCATGGTCAGGTCTAGTTTTTCGGTGGTGGGCTGGGGCTCGGACCAGGGGCCTTTGTCTGGGTCGGTGGCGGCGGCTGGGGCGGCTGGGGCTGGTTTCTTTTTTTGCGCTGCGGCGAAGAGGGGGAGTGTGGCGAGGAGCAGGATGGCGGCGGTGCGGCTTGCGCGGTGGAGCATTGGTGCTGGTTCCTCCTGAAGAAACAGGGTACAGGGTTCAGGGTGCAGGGTACAGGATGCCCGGGGGCGTTCAGCGCTCAGCGATCAGCGCTCAGGAAATACTGCGTTCGGCGCATCTCAGTGGAGTGCCGCAGATTTCGCGGGGCACGTTCGCGGCGGTAGGATGAGGGAGCAGGTGAGTTGAGGAAGATGATGCTCGAAGAGAAGCAGGCGGCGCTGGAAGAGCGGCTGCGGAAGCTGGGCAGCGTGATGGTGGCCTATTCCGGCGGAGTGGATTCGGCGTATCTGGCGTGGGCGGCGCATCGCGTGCTGGGCGAACGGGCGATGGCGGTGATTGCGGATTCGGCGTCGCTGGCGCGGAGCCATTATCAGGATGCGCTGGCGTTTGCGGAGGAGAATGGGATTCCGCTGCTGGTTCTGGAGACGAAGGAACTGGAGCGCGAAGCCTACGCGGCGAACAACGGGGACCGGTGCTTCCACTGCAAGGACGAGCTGTTCACGGTGCTGGAGGCGGAGCGGGCTGGGCGGGGTTTCGCTGCGGTGGCTTATGGGTTGAACCTCGATGATGGTAAGGATTTTCGTCCGGGGCAGCGGGCGGCGGCGGCGCATTACGTGGCGGCGCCGCTGGCGGAGGCTGGGCTGACGAAGGCGGATATTCGCGCGCTGGCGCAGGCGGCGGGCTTGCGGGTTTGGGATAAGCCGGCGTCGGCTTGTTTGTCTTCGCGCATCGAGTATGGGCGGCGGGTGACGACGGAGGCGTTGCGCCAGGTGGAGGATGCCGAGGAGGCGCTGCGGGCGCTGGGTCTGGTGCGGTTTCGGGTGCGGCATCACGGGAGCGTGGCGCGGATTGAGATTGCCGAAGAGGAGATGGCGGGGGCGCTGGATCCGGAGTTTTTCCGGAAGATGGCGGCGGCGGTGCGGGGGGCGGGCTTTCCTTATGTGGCGGTCGATTGCGATGGGTACCGTTCGGGGCGGATGAATGAGCTGTTGCCGGCGGAGATGCTGGCGGGTTCGAGGCGAGCCGGTCGCCTGTAGCTGGAAGCCGGAAGCTGGAAGCCGGAAGCAGGAAGCGAGAGCCTGGCCGGAAACTCGTAGCGAGTTTTCGTTCAGGGTGCTTTTTCCAAAATGGGAACAGAAATGCGGGGATACGGTACTTCGGGCAGAGGTGGGGAGCGGATTGCTATTGACTATGAGCTGACGAGAGACTTCGCTACTTGCTGTGGGGTGAACCTGGCCGGGTCATCGGCGCTTTTGGTTTTTGGTGTGGGTGTTTTGGACTCTTTGCTGGGTTACGGCACAGCGCTTCAGAGATGTGCCTCTTCAAAGTGACTTCCTGAGACAGGCGCGATGACGATTGGGACGATTGAGTGTTTTGCCGGGATTTCCGGAGACATGCTGCTGGGCGCGCTGATCGATGCGGGCGTGCCGATGGAGCTTCTGCAAAATGCGGCTTCGGCGCTGGGGGTGGGGGCCGAGTTGCGGGTCCACACGGTGGACCGCGGTGGGATTCGCGCGACGAAGGTCGATGTGCTGGAGAATGGTGTTCTGGCGGAGACCGCTGTTGCTGTGGGGTCCGGCCCTGAGCAGCATCGCCCTGAGCAGCACGGCCATATACATGGAGACCATGATCACGGAGACCGGGATCGTTCTCATAGCTCGGGCGCGCAACATCATCACGGGGCTCCGGGGCATTCGCATGGCGATAGTGAGACTGCAGACGCGGGCGAGCCTGGTCTGTCACACAGCCGGAACTGGCCGCAGATTCGCAAGCTGATTGAGCGGGCGGAGCTGCCGGCTGGCGCTAAGAAGATTGCGCTGCGGGCGTTTGAGCTGCTGGCGCTGGCTGAGGCGAAGGTGCATGGGATCGCGCCGGAGGAAGTGCATTTCCACGAAGTGGGCGCGGTGGACACGATCACCGACGTTGTGTGCGCGGCGGTGGGGCTGGATTCGCTGGGCGTGGAGAAGTGGCGCTCGTCGGCGGTGAATGTGGGCAGCGGGTTTGTGAACTGCGCGCATGGACAGATGCCGGTGCCTGCTCCTGCGACGGCGGAAATGCTGCGGGGTGTGCCGGTGTATGCGGCCGGACCGGAGATGGAGCTGACGACGCCGACGGGTGCGGCGATGCTGCGGGCGCTGGAGTGTGAGTTTGGGGCGGGCGCGCCGCTGGTGATGAGCAGCATTGGGTACGGGGCTGGCGGGCGGAATCCTGCAGGGTTTGCGAATGTGGTTCGGTTGTCGGTGGGGACCGTGGTTGAGGCTGAGACATTAAAGCGCGGGTTCTCGGGGGATCGCGTGGTGGTACTCGAGTGCGCGCTGGACGATGCGACGCCGCAGGTGGTGGCGCATGCGATGGAGCTGGCGATGGAGCATGGGGCGCTCGATGCGATGGCGGCTCCGGTGACGATGAAGAAGGGGCGGCTGGGAACGCTGGTGACGGTGCTGTGCAGGCCGGAGAGCGAAGAGGAGCTGGAGAGACTGCTGTTTCGCGAGACGACGACGCTGGGGATTCGACGGCGTGAGGAAGAGCGCGTGATCCTGAACAGGGAATTTGTAACTGTGGACACGCAATTTGGAAAGGTTCGGATGAAAGTTGGGTCGGCGAGTGGGGAAATTTTGAACGCGATGCCGGAGTATGAGGATTGCCGGCGCGCGGCGCGGGAGCACGACGTGGCCCTGCGGGCGGTGATGGAAGCCGCAGTGGCGGCCTACAGCGAAGTGCGGGGCGAGAAGGCAAAGACATGACGCGCGAGACGATTCTGCAGCTGCTGCAGGCAGTGCAGGCGGGGACGACGACGCCGGCGGCGGCGATGCACGAGCTGGCAGTGATGCCGTATGAGGATGCGGGGTTTGCGCGGATCGATCATCATCGGGCGCTGCGGCTGGGATTGCCGGAGGTGATTTACGCGGCGGGGAAGAGTCCGGCGCAGGTGGCGGAGATTTTTGCGCGGATGGCTGCGGCGGGCGGGAGCGTTCTGGCGACGCGAGCGGATGCGGCGGCGTATGACGCGGTGAAGGCGCGCGTGCCGGAGGCTGTGTATCACGAGATGGCGCGGGTGATTGGGCTGCGGGCGGGCGATGCGGGTGAGAAGGCTGGTCCGGTGGCGGTGGTTTGCGCGGGGACCAGCGATTTGCCGGTAGCCGAAGAGGCGGCGACGACGGCGGAGTATCTGGGCTGCGAGGTGTCGCGGATTTGGGATGTGGGGGTGGCGGGGCTGCATCGGATATTGGCGGCGCGGGAGGGATTGAGCACGGCGCGGGCGGTGATTGTGTGCGCTGGGATGGAGGGCGCGCTGCCGAGTGTGGTGGGGGGCCTCGTGGCTGCGCCGGTGATTGCGGTGCCGACCAGCATCGGGTATGGCGCGGCGTTTGGCGGCGTGGCGGCGCTGCTGGGGATGCTGAATTCGTGTTCGCCGAATGTGTGCGTGGTGAATATCGACAACGGATTTGGCGCGGCTTATGTGGCGGCGATGATGGTGAGACAGGCCGCAGGCCACACGCCACAGGCCACAGAACAGCGCTCAGAGCTCAGCACGCAGAGCTCAGAAGAAGCAGCAGCAGAGGCGGGGAACGGCTCCGCCCCTGCTACGTTCTCGCGTCATCGTTAGGCGACGAGGAGAACTTTGCCGTTGGGATGCTGGTTTTCGGCGAAGTCCTGGGCTTTGCGCGCTTCTTCCAGGGGAAATGTTTTTGCGATGGGGATAGTGAATTCTCCCCGGGCTACGTCTTCGGCTAGTTCGTGGAGGCGCTTGGCGTCGGGCTGCGCAAAGACGGCGCGGACCTGAATGTTTTTGCCCGCGGCTTCTTTCGGTTCGCCGAGAACGGAGCCTAATACGCCTCCAGGTTTGATCGCTCCGAGCAGTTTGGCGATGGTCTCGCCGCCGACGGTGTCGGCGATGGCGTCGAGGTCGCGCAGGGTGGCGATTTCCTTTTCATCATCGAGAGCGACGACACGGTCGGCTCCGAGCTTCGCGGCTTCATCGCGCTGGGAGGATTTGACACCAACGATGACGTGCACGCCGTGCTTGCGGGCGACATGGACGGCGGTGCGGCCGACGCCGCCGACGGCGCCGGTGACGAGGATGGTCCAGCCGGGTTGGGGCTGGACGGCGCGCTCGATGAGCTGCGCGCCGGTGGTGAGCACGAGGGGCAGCGCGGCGGCTTGCTCGAAGCTGAGCCTGTCCGGAATCGGCGCCAGGATGTCGGCGGGGACCGTGGCGAATTCCGCGTATGTCGCATTGGCTAGGGCCATGACGCGCTGGCCTTTTTTGAATTTGGTAACGTCTCGACCGAGGTCGACGACTTCGCCGGCGAGATCGCGGCCGAGGATGGCGGGGAACTGGATCGGCATGCGAGCGCGGGCCGCGCCACTGCGGAGTTTCCAGTCGATGGGATTGATGCTGGTGGCACGCACGAGGACGCGGACCTCATTCGGCCCGAAGGGCGGTTCCTGCTGATCGGTTTTGTATTGAAGCTTGTCGACGTTGCCGTATTCGTAAAGAACAACCGCTTTCATCGGGAATATCTCCTCCGTTGGTGGGATGACGGGGAGGGGCGGTTGGTCGCTTTTGTGTGAATCGCGGATGGGAGGGGCGGTTTGCGCGTGTGGGATCAGGCGCCGACGGGCGTGGTTTTTGGTTTTTTTGAGAGCAGCCAGAGCATGGCGATGACGGCGGCGAGAGACGCGCAGCCCGCGAGGCCGAGGATGCGCAGGACGGCGACGGTGTATCGGCCCTGGGTGGGTGAATAGCTGCAACAGTAGAGGAGCACGAGGTCGCTGAGGGTGCCGATGTGGCGGGTGCTGGCCTGGATGAGGGCGAGGCGGACGTCGCGCGGCTGATAGTCGACGCCGAAGAGGTATTTTGACATGCGGCCGTCGGGGGTGGCGATCATGATGACGGAGGAGTGGGCGAACTGGGTCATCTTGCCGTCGGGGCCGGGGACGCGGACGTAATGGAAGCCTGTGGCCTGGGCGAGGTCGGTGATGGAGGCTTGCGGGCCGGTGAGGAAGTGGACGGCGGGGGAGGCGGTGGGGTCTGCGCCGATCATCGACAGGAAGTGCTGCTTTTCGGCGGCTGCGTTGGCTGGTGTGTCGGCGGGGTCGATGCTGGCGACGACGACGTCGTATTCGGAGCCGGGGTGGAAGCCGCTTTGGCGCAGGGCGGAGGCCATGCCATGGAGGACCTGCGGGCAGAGCATCTGGCAGTTGTAGTACATGAGCGCGAGCATGACGGGGCGGTTGTGGTTGAAGAGGTCGCCGAGTTTGAGGTCGCGGCCGGTTTCGTCTTTGAAAGCGTCGGCGAGGGGGAGCGGGCGGTTGAGGTTCTGATCGATGCCGGCGTTTTTCTGCCAGGCGGGAGCTTGCTGGGCGGTCGCGCCAACGGGGCGGTCGGCGGAGTACTGCGCGTGCGCGGGGATGATGAGGGCGCTGAGGGCGACGGCGAGGATGAGGGTGTGGGTGCGGGGACGGAGCACACTTCAGAATACGCCGCGCGCATCGCAGAGAACACAGAGGTCACGGAGACGCGAGTATTGCGCGGGGAGAGGGTCGGGCCTGTGGAAGAATCCACGGGGCATTTCGAACTATTTCTCAGTGGCTGAAGCTGGGTTCAAGCGGCGGCTTTTTACGATAAGGCCGAAGATCTGTGGCAAAAGGCAATGTGACGGAGTTGGAACCGTGCTTTTCCAAAATGGTCAAGGACGGTACTTTCGGGGTAAACACGGGATCGAGTGGTATTGACGATCGGATGGCGGAGGATTCAGCTCCTTGCTGTGGGGTGAACCTGGCCGATCCAGAATTTTGGGGTTTCGGGGTTCGGGTTGGGGGTCGGGGTTGGGCTTGTTCGCGGTGCGCGGCTCGGTCATCCGCGTAGCTGCCGTGGTGCGCACACAACGATTCCTTCGCCGGCTGGCAGCATGCGCGAGGGCTCGCTCATCAGGGCAATGGGTGGAGGGTGACGGTGCGGCCGGTGCGGACGGATTGGCGGGCGGCGTCGAGAATTTGCATGACTGTGATGTTGGTGTCGAGGGAGGTGAGGTCGTGGTCGGGATCAAGCTGGCCGCGGACGACGGCGGCGAGGTAGTGCAGGGAGGTGTCGTTGGGCGCGGGGAGGGGCGGGATGCCGAGGGCGACTTCGGGTGAGGCTTCGTTGACGCGCTCATGGATTTGGCTGGGGTTGACGGCGATGGCATAGCCTTTGGTGCCGTAGACTTCGGTGTCCTTGCGGCCGAAGGTCCAGTTCCAGGAAGGCATGAGCACGGCCTGGGTGTGCGGGTAGCGGAGGATGATGGTGGCGTCGTCATCGACATGCGGGTAGGTGTCGGGCTTGTCGGTTTGCGCGACGGCGGTGACGCTGACGGGCGATTCGCCGTGCATGAACCAGGTCATGAGGTCGGCGCCGTAACAGCCGAAGTCGTAGAGTGCGCCGGCGCCGTTTTGCGCGGGGTCGGTGAGCCAGTTGAGAAATTCGGGCTGAACGCCGATTTCTTTGGGGCCCTGGTGGCCGTCGTGGATGACGGCTTTGCGCAGTTCGCCGAGGCTGTCGTGGCGGAGCAGATCGTAGAGGGCGCGGTTGCTGGGGTACCAGGTGGTTTCGTAATTGACGAGGACCTGGATGTGGTGCTCGCGGGCGATGCGGCGGATGGCGAGCGCGTCGTCGAGGGAGAGGGTGAGGGGTTTTTCGACCATGACGGCGACGTTGTGGACGGCGGCGGCTTCGATGACGCGGCGATGCTGGGCGATGGAGGTGTAGACGAGGAGGGCCTGCGGCTGCTGGTGCGCGAATAGGTCGTCGAGGGTGGGGTAGAAGAGGCTGGCGTCGAGATGGAATTGCTGCTGGTATTTGGCGCGGAGGCCGGGGTCGGGGTCGACGATGCCGATGAGCTGCGTGTCGGTTTGCTTCGGAAATTGCTGGAGGAAGCCGACGACGTGGCCGTGTTCGAGGCCGATGATGGCGACGCGCACCGGAGCGGGCGGGGTTTGCGCGGGGAGCGAGGCGGCGAGAGAGCAGAGGATAGCGAGAAGGAGGAGACGAAGCGACGAGCCGGACGACATAGGTCTATGCTAGCGCGGGCGCGGCGGTTGTGAGGGTCGCGGCGGCGGCGTTGCGAGTGTATTTTTTGAGAATGTAATTTCCCAAAATGGTCCATGAGATTTCTGAACGCGGTACTTTCGGGTTGAAGCACAGAATCATCGTATTGACGATCGGACGACGGGAGCGTTTGCTACTTGCTGTGGGGTGGAACCTGGCCAAGGCAGCGTTGGGGTGCGGGGCTTCGCTGCAATTCGTGGGTAGTGTCCTAACAGTGTGTTGGATTTGCGAGTTCATCGCGGCTCAAGCTGTGATGGATTCTGGCACCCGGTTGGCGTTAGCGCGCTGATCGGGGGCCTTTGTGTCGCCCGGCGGGTATGATGCATGGCGGTAATTATGTCATTATGCTTAGCGAAGACATATTTACGTGCTTAGCTAATTACGTTAGCTTAGCATCATGGCGAAAGAAAAGGTACTCACTGCGAATGAGCGTGGCGCGAAGGGCGGCGAAGCGCGCGCCGCCGTTCTGACCAAGGAAGAGCGTAGCGCGATCGCGAAAAAGGCTGCGGAATCTCGCTGGTCTGCCGGAATATTGCGTGCTACGCATTCGGGCAACTTCAGGATCGGCGGCAAGGAAATCTCTGCTGCCGTACTTGAAAACGGCAAGCGCGTATTGACGCAGGAAAGCTTCCTTGATTCGATTGGCCGTGCGCGAAAAGCGAAAGCTGGAACAGGTAGCACCGCTCTGGTCGACGGATTGCCGCCTTTCTTGCAAGCTGACTATCTCAAGCCTTTCATTTCGGAGGAGTTACGCGAGTCGACTACGCCAATTTTGTTTCGGAACCAAAAGGGGGGCAAGGCGTTTGGATACGCCGCTGAATTACTCCCCATGGTTTGCGAGGTTTACCTGAAGCTGCGCGATTCTGTGCAGGAAGAGGCCGCGCGGCGAAACGAGCCTGTGAAACTGCCGCGGCAGTCAGCGCACATCCTTCTGGCTTGCGACATCCTGATGCGCGGCCTCGCGAGAGTCGGCATTGTGGCCTTGGTAGACGAAGCCACGGGATACCAGGAGGTTCGTGATCGCCAAGCGCTCCAGAAAATCCTCGATCAGTACGTCGGAAAAGAACTGGCAAAATGGGCGGAGCGCTTCCCGGCGTCATTCTACGAGCAGATTTTTCGGCTTCGCGGTTGGGAATATGACTCCAACAGTTCGAAGCGCCCGATGGCGATGGCGAAAGTGACGATTGATCTTGTTTATGACCGAATCGGTCCAGGCCTCACTCACGAGTTGAAGCAGAAGGAAATTGAGCGCCGTGTGACGCAAGGGGGAAAGAGACATCTTCATCGCTGGCTCACTCCCGATATTGGTCATCCGGCATTGAAGCAGCATCTCGACGGTCTAACGTTTTTGGCTAAGACGTTCCCCGATGACGACTGGAATGGATTTCATCAGGCCGTAGATCGCGCAGCTCCGAGGTACAACCGCACCTTGCTGCTTCCTTTCCCGGACGAGAGGCCTTTTGCAGGGGGTGAAACCGCATGAATCGCTGGCGGCCTCACTATCCGAGGGCGCCACGGGAGGAACAACGCAGAAAAAGGACAGTACTGGTTCGTGCGTTCGTTGCAACGCCGGTTTCCAGGGTGGTAGCTTGAGTATTCGATTCGTCTGCAAACCAGTCCTCGAAATCAGTCCACAAAAACCGGTCCTGGAAATCAGTCCACAGAAATTAATTGACGAAGCCAACCAAACAAAATCGACCGCCGGGCCAGTCAACGAAGCCAACGAACGAAGTCGGTCAAATGAAGCCTAATCAGCGAAGCTAATCAGCGACGCCAAACAGCGAAAGAAACCAGCGAAGGAAATCAGCACATATGCAGACCAGCTATAACGGGTTGACGCTGCCCGAAGGCGGCGAGGCGATCCAGTACGCGAATGGGAAGTACAGCGTTCCCGATCATCCGATTATTCCTTTTATCGAGGGCGACGGCACGGGGCGCGACATCTGGCGCGCTTCGCGGCGGGTTTTCGATGCTGCGGTCGAGAAGGCTTACGGCGGCAAGCGGGCGGTGAAGTGGTTTGAGATTTATGCCGGAGAAAAGGCATATCGGGAATTCAAGAACTGGCTGCCGGATGACTCGGTGAAGGCGGCGACGGATTTCCGCGTGTCGATCAAGGGGCCGCTGACGACGCCGGTGGGTGGCGGGATTCGGTCGCTGAACGTGGCGCTGCGGCAGATCATGGATTTGTATGCGTGCGTGCGGCCGGTGAAGTACTACACGGGTGTGCCGTCGCCAGTAAAGAGGCCAGAAAAGCTGGACGTGGTGATCTTCCGCGAGAACACCGAGGACGTGTATGCGGGCGTCGAGTTCAAGGAGGGGACGGCCGATGCGAAAAGGCTGATTTCGTTCCTGAACGACGACTTGCTGAAGGGCGGGAAGAAGAGGGTTCGCGAAGATTCGGGCGTCGGGATCAAGCCCATTTCGATTACGGGGACAAAGCGGCTGGTACGGTATGCGATTCGGCACGCAGTGGCGAACGGGCTCAAGTCGGTGACGCTGGTGCACAAGGGGAACATTCAGAAGTTTACCGAGGGCGCGTTTCGCGAGTGGGGATATGAGGTCGCGGTGGAGGAATTTCGCGGCGATGTGGTGACGGAGCGGGAGAGCTGGATTCTGGGGAATGTGGAGGCGAATCCGGGGCTGACGGTGGAGCAGAATGCCGCGATGATTGAGCCGGGGCTGGAGTTCGGCAACGACGACTTCAGGAAGGCGCTGTATGCGGAGATCCAGGGCGTGCTGGATTCGATCGGCAAATCCCATGGCAACGGGCAGTGGAAGAAGAAGGTGCTGATCAACGATCGCATTGCGGATTCGATTTTTCAGCAGGTGATTATCCGGCCGGAAGAATACAGCATTCTGGCGTGCCCCAATCTGAATGGCGATTACATTTCCGATGCGTGCGCGGCGCAGGTGGGCGGCCTGGGAATTGCGCCGGGAGCGAATATCGGCGACGGATACGCGGTCTTTGAGGCGACGCATGGGACGGCACCGAAGTACGCGGACAAGGACGTCATCAATCCTGGGTCGGTGATGCTGTCGGGGGTGATGATGTTCGAGTTTCTGGGGTGGCCGGAGGCGGCGAAGCTCATCGAGACGTCACTGGAGAAGACGATCCAGCAGAAATTTGTGACGTACGATTTCGAACGGCAGATGCAGGGCGCGACGAAGGTGAAGACGAGCGAGTTTGCTACGAAAATGATCGGGAATATGTGAACGAAGCCAGTAGCCAGTAGCCAGTAGCCAGTAGCTGATAGCGGCGTGGGCGCATCTTCGACGCAAATACCTGACAGGCTGGCGACGGCGGAAGATTCAAGTAGCAGTCATTGTTACGTAAAGAGGAAAAGTATGCGGAAGAAAGTGACGATTGTGGGTGCGGGAAATGTGGGCGCTACGGCGGCGCACTGGATTGCCTCGAAAGAGCTGGCTGATGTGGTGCTGGTCGATGTGGTGGAGGGGGTTCCGCAGGGGAAAGGGTTGGACCTGCTGGAGGCGATGCCGATTGCGAAGATGGACTGCAGCATCATCGGGACGAATGATTACGCCGACACGGCGAACTCCGACATTGTGGTGATTACGGCGGGGATTCCGCGCAAGCCGGGAATGAGCCGCGACGATCTGCTGCAGACGAATTACAAGATTATGTCGGATGTGGTGGGGAAGGTGACGGCGGCGTCGCCGAACTCGATCCTGATTATTGTTTCGAACCCGCTGGATGCGATGGCACAGGCGGCGTTCCGACAGGCGAAGTTTAATCGCGAGCGAGTGATTGGGATGGCGGGCGTGCTGGATTCGGCGCGGTTCCGGACGTTTATTGCGGAGGAACTGAAGGTCTCGGTCGAGAATGTGACGGCGTTTGTGCTGGGCGGACACGGGGATACCATGGTGCCGCTGGCTCGCTATTCGACGGTGGCGGGGATTCCGATCACGGAGCTGATTGAGAAGGACAAGCTGGACGCGATTGTGCAGCGGACGCGCGACGGCGGCGCGGAGATTGTGAAGTATCTGAAGACGGGCAGCGCGTATTATGCGCCTTCGGCGGCGACGGTGGAAATGGTGGAAGCAATTCTGAAGGACAAGAAGAAGATTCTGCCGTGCGCCGCGTATCTGGAGGGCGAGTACGGCATTCGCGGGTACTTCATCGGCGTGCCGTGCAAGCTGGGGGCGCGGGGGATCGAGCAGATTATCGAGATCAAGCTGACGCCCGAGGAAGATGCGGCGCTGCAGAAGAGTGCTGCGGCGGTGAAGGAATTGTGCGCTGTGATTGGGGTTTAGGGGTCCCAGTCAGCATCTAGTGGCCTGTCGCATAGACAACGTTAGCAGGGCAAACCGGTCGGACAGAGACCTCTTCGGAACGGGGTTTCCCCCTGCAGACTCTCCGGTGCCTCAGGCATCGTAAGGAACTCTCTGCGACGTGCCATTGGCGAAGGCTCGAGACTGATTTGTTCCCGAAACGGTACAGGACAGTACTTCAGGCTGGCGCCCGGAATGAAATGCGTTGACCATCAGGACAGCGGAGGCATTAGCTTCTTGCTGTGGGGTGAACCTGGCCGATCCAGCGCCGGGGCTCTTTCTACTCTGGGGTGGCATTGAAAAGAGCCACGGCTTGCAGACTTTCCGGCGCGCCTCAGGGGCGCTAACGAACTCTCTGCGACAGGCCACTAGTGCTTTCGCCTTTTCGACTCAAACTGACCGCCGGGGAGCGCGATACCGTCACCGAATTCCTTTTCGGTTATGGCTTTTCGTGGTTTTTTGTTGCCGAGGCCCATTGTCGAATCTGGTCGCGGATCACGTCTGATTTGAATTGATTGGGATGGTGAAAGTCGTAGTGCTTTCTCTGATGGGTTATTCGTATTCCAATTGGCCTGTGCAGCGGGATCACCCTTACGAAGACGCCATCGGCTCTCTTCTTGCCGCTTTGGACTGGAGGGTTGAGAGCGCCTCGGAGTTCCTTCATTGCTGGGAGAGGATAGCACCTCGGTGAAGTCGAACCAGTTCCGAGCGCGTCGTTGATTATTGCTTCGATCTCTTGCAGCGCTGGTGACGTGCCCCCGAATTC
>PMUI01000040.1 GCA_003166955.1 Acidobacterium sp. | reverse complement strand
CGGATCTCACCAGTCCACGCCTCCACCCGCCCAGGGCGCAGCCACTCCCTTCACCCTCCCCGACAAAACCGCCTCCGTCACCGTCCCCGCGGGATGGAAAGCCCAGGGCACTGAAGGCCTCATCACCATGACCGGCCCCCAGCCCGGCGAGGCCGCCATCCTCGGCAAAGTCACCGGCGCCCACAACGCCCCTTACAACCCCAACGCCGCCGGCTCCGACTCGACCGGCCTCGACATGCCCTACGCCGCCGACTTTAAGGACAAGGTCGCCATGCTCGTCGAACGCCTCCAGGTCGCCGCCGGCCTCCCCTCTCCCCAGGGATCGGTCACCTCCGTCACCCCCATCCCCGTCCCCGCCGACCTCGGCCAGTGCGGCCGCTTCGCCGGCAACATGACCGACCCCTCCGGCAACCTCGCCGTCGTCGGCGCTCTCTGCGTCATGCCCCTTGAAAATCTCGGAGACTACAAGACCATCCTCATCCTCGCCCAGGCCCCCGCCGCCGAATCCGCGACGCTCCCGCAACTAGCCCAGTCGATCTTCGCCAGTTACAACGTCCCCCTCGCCTACTTACAAACGCTGCTAAAATCCTGGGACCAGGTAGCCGGCCGGCCAATAGTCATCATGAACCCGGTCTCAACCCAGTGCTTCACCCTGGCGGTTCTACACGCCACCCCAACAGCCCAACTCCCAAGAGCCTGCGGAGGCACCGCCCCATAAGCGAAATACATCTGACCACATCGCGCGCGGCTATACACGACTCACGAATCGTGCTCAGGGACAACATCGGTTCGTATCGCGTCCGGAGTGCTTCTCCGTTCTCAAAGCTTCTTCAAGCACTCGCATTATCTTGACGACAGGGGGCTGAGGAGGTAGAGTTCCGGCAACTGATAAGATTCCTTAATTTCCTTCCCCTGAGAGTGAGGTAGGTTCGTGCAACGGCTCTTGGCGAGTTGCTCTACCTATTCGCGGAGCATGGCTGCCTTCATTTCGCGGGCCGCGATTCTGAGCTTCGCTTTCCTTCTTCTGACGCTACCGGTGCTAGCTCAAGGCCCCGCCGTCAGCTCCCTTTCCGCCGGACTGTCGGAGATAGCGAAACGTTC
Organism: Acidobacterium sp.; assembly: GCA_003166955.1. Classification (GTDB taxonomy): domain Bacteria; phylum Acidobacteriota; class Terriglobia; order Terriglobales; family Acidobacteriaceae; genus Palsa-343. The sequence goes on along the minus strand of PMUI01000040.1, from coordinate 47,719 downwards.
AGGGAGAAAGACCATCGCGGTGGTGGATTTCACCGACCTGCAGGGTTGCGTCACCGAGCTCGGCCGCTATATGGCCGAAGATGTCTCAGTAGCGCTTGTTAATAGCGCCAACGGGTTTGACGTTATTGACCGTACTAATCTCAGAGTGCTCATGCAGGAACATAAGCTCGCATCAACAGGAATCATTGACCCTGCAACCGCCCGCAAACTCGGCGACGTCATCGGAGTGGACGCACTCGTTACCGGCACAATCGCTCCCCTAAGCGACAGTGTTCACGTGTCGGCTAAGGTATTGGACACGGCGACAGCCAAGATGCTTGGAGGCATCACCGCAGACATTCCCAAAACGAAAACGGTCGAGGAACTGTTGGCGAAAGGCGTCGCCAACTGCGGAGGCTCTAAGACGACCGAGCCGGCCGCCACAAATGTCGCTCCACCTGCCAACACGACTCAGCCCCAAACAAAAGAGTCTGCAGCTGCAGATATCGGGGAGTTTCATTTTTTGATTCAGGCGTGTCGTCACAATGGGGAAAAAATTGAATGTTGGGGAAATGTGACTAACCAAGGTACAAAGCGTTCGTCGCTTGTCGTCGATGATCGAGCCACAAGCATCGTAGACAACTTCGGTAATGTCAGCCGAAGTGGCATGTTCATGAACATGTCGAAGACGATTATCAGGATCGGCAACGCTCAGACTTTAGGGCCAGGGGGCACCGTGGGTGCAGAGTTGGAACCGTCTCTTCCCCTAGTGTTCCAAGTCTCCGGTACGGCGCTCGACGATGCCGCTACCTACGTCACAATTGTTCTGTCTACGCAAGAAGGAAAGACGGTAATGAGAAACATTACTGTACGAACACACTAGTGCTGAGCTGCGGCAGCCTTCGGTTAAGTTCACAATGCGGAGTATTCCAATCCGGATTGTGACCCGCCGACCAAGTGACAAAACGGCGCACACGCAGTCTGAGAAGCGTGCGCTGCGGGTGCCGACCCTTTGGGAGATGTGAATGAAAGTTTCTGCACTGCACACAAGCTTGATCGCAGCACTGGTCATATTTCTGCACTGCAGCTCCACCGTCGCGCTCGGACAGGACATGCGTCCCACCGCCGCCGCGCTTGCAGCAAAGATTGCGGCAGCAAACAGGAAGAAAGTCGCCGTGGTAGATTTTACGGATCTCCAGGGCCACGCCACCCAACTGGGCCGTTTTATCGCCGAAGAGCTCTCTATCGCACTCGCGGAGGACGCCCGACAATTCGAAGTAATCGATCGAACCAGCATCCGAGTCATCCTGCAGGAAAACAAACTTGCGTCCGAGGGCCTCATCGATCCGGCAACTGCACGAAGGTTGGGGCAAATCGCCGGTGTAGACACCCTCGTGACCGGCACCATTACTCCTTTGGGGGACAGCGTACATGTGGGCCTCAAGGCCCTCGATACTCAATCCGCAATGGTGATTAGCGGTCTAACCGTAGAGATTCCGCGAACGAAAGCAATCAACGATCTACTCGGGAGTGAGGTTGACGGTCCAGCGCAGGGCGCGGGCGAACAGCAAAATCCACCGGCAACACAGGGCGCGGCCTTTCTGGCTGGCGACTTCCTGTTTTCTTTCCGGGGATGCAGGATGGGCACGGGTGCGGGCCTTGCTGACCAAATCGTCTGTTGGGGAAGCATTACAAACAAGGGAGCCCAAAAAGAAGATGTGGCTATCAGCAAAGAGACCTACGTTGTGGACAATACTGGCCATCAAGCGGCAATCAATTGGGTCAGCATCGGCGGCGCCGCACCCGGCCCCTGCTGTGATGTCTTTGCGATGGAGCCAGACCTTCCCCTGCAATTCTGGTTTGACTCCCGCGGATTCTCAGCCGAGGTCCAATCCGTGACTATCATTTTCCTCGCCAATGGCCACAAAACCATACTTCACAACATAAAGCTGCAAGGACGATAGGCACGAAGTGCATATGCGCGAAGACGTGAAATCAGCTCTCGGCAAAGCCAGTGCAGGCATGGTCCTGCTTGCTTTTGTGGCCGTCGCCTTTGTCCTTTTTACATGGTGGAGGTGGGGCCGCTTTATAACGTCCACCATCAAGTATGTCGTTGAGAACCTGGCCAGCCGCTCCGGTATCAGCACAAACCTTCTCTATGCGATCGTGATTATCGGCACCATCCCCTTCTTCTGGGCGGTAGCAAAGTACATGCATGGGGCATGGTTCTGGCTGCGCGGGCTGCGGCCAGGACTCAGGCTCTACAAAAGTATTCACGGCATGATCATCGTCGCGTATGTCGGCCTCTATTTTCTGGCCACGTACTTTGTTTCGCGGGACTCACTTGCCTACAAATATTGCGCCGTTACCCCGGAGGGAATCAAGGTGTTCGACGATCGCGTGAAGGACCCGGTCTATGGCATACAGACCGAACCCTGCACATTTCAGCAGATTGTCGAGATCAGGCGCATTAAGAATCCCGGGCTGGGTCCACAGAGAATATCCGTAAGTGACGCCCGAACCTTTGCGTTCTTTGATCCCGTCACACACAATCCGCGCGTGTGGTACCACAAAAGGACCGACGGAACCTACGAGTTTTTTGATCGGGCCGGGTTTGACCCTGAGACCAGCGCACCGCTCAGGGAAATGGATCTGGAGACTCGTGACGATGCCATCCGTCTCCAGGACCAACACGTAGCCGAGCAACAACAACGAAACCAGGACGCTCTTGCTGCGCAATACATAAACGCTCAGGTCAGAAGGCGCTCGGAAAACAGCCAGATTGCCATCCTCATCCTTTCCAGTGGCGACAGCCAGTTTGCCGGTCTCGACGAAGCCCTTCGCCAGGCAACTTCCGGCCGAGGTCTCACTCCTGTCACATCCTTTTTCAAACCTCGGTTTGTTCAGGAGGGGCGCGCGGAAAGACTTTTCGCCGGAGACTGGGACGCGGTTGGTCAGTTTGGGATGGCGGATCGAGTCGACGAAGTCCTCATCGGAAACGCCTCATCCAGCACCACCAATTCGAGCGAGTTTGAGGGACTCATCACGACTAACCTAACCCTGGAGTTGAAATGCCTTAACACGAGGCAGCAATCCGTCTGCGGGACCCAGAGCTTCACAGCTGCCGGCGCCGGTTATACCAAAGAGGATTCGCTTCACAATGCGACCGAAAAAGTGCGACCCCAGATCGATGCATTTGTGAACGCCCTGCGCCTCGACTGACGCGCCTGCGGCTCTTTGCGATACCTTGCTTCAACCGCCATCTCCCCAAAACCCCGAAATTCCCAAAAACTGTCAACCCCCAGCCCCAAAAACCGAAGTAACGCTCCCTGATTCCAAACAACTTCCACGCCAAAACCACCAAAGATATTTGGCAGTTTTACCCCCTCCAGCCTGATATACTGAACTTAAGTGGAAAAAAGAGAAAAAGCCTGCCATCCCGGCAGGCTTTTCTGTTGCGGAAAGGAGAGAACCCATGTCGTCTTTGTCAGTCCCCCAGCCAGCACCGTCGACCGAACGCAGCATCCTCGACCGGGTCCCTCCACCCAATGAAATCAATGAGAGGCGACCCAAACGCCGCAGAATCCGACAGATACAGCATCAGAAGGCCAAAACAGCCCCTAAATCCCAACAGCTCAGCCACTTGAGATCCTAAATCGCCTGCAATGAATCGGTTGCGGTCCGTCACAAATCGTCAACTCCAGCAGAATGAAACACTTAGCCGGAAAACGGTCCAGGGGGGGCGGGGGTCGCTCTTTGCACCAATCCCGCGACAGAAAGTTTGGAAATTTTCTGGGAGAACGAGACGCCGAGAATCAGGACGATTCCTGGCAGACAAAATTTGGCTCCTCAGGTAGGACTCGAACCTACAACCCTTCGGTTAACAGCCGAATGCTCTGCCATTGAGCTACTGAGGAGTGTGTCCGCTTGCTTGTCTCCCGCCGATTATACCAAACGCAAAACCGTGCCCAGCCAATCATCGTGCGATACGCTGGTTACTGTCAGGAGAAGAACCCGATGCTGAAAACCGCTCCGCGCCTCTCGCGGGTGCCCCGGTCTGAAGCCGCCCCGGCCGTCGCCGAAATTTACGACCGATACATGCGGACCCGCGGCAACGTGCCCAACATGTTCCGCACCATGGCGCATCGGCCTGAAATTTTCGAGACGATGATCGCGCACTTCGAAGCCATCCTGAACACCGGCACTCTCCCGGTGCGGCTCAAGGAGCTGGTGATCGTGCGCACCTCGCAGCTCAATCGCTGCGAATACTGCCTCGGCTCGCACACCCAGATCGCGATGCGCCTGGGCTGGTCGCGCGAACAGCTCGACCAGCTGGCGCATTATGCCGATCGCAAAGATTTCACCTCGGCGGAGAAGGCCGCTCTGCGCCTGGCCGAGCAGATGACCCTCGACGCGAACCACATTCCCGACGAGAATTTCGAAACTCTGCGCGAACATTTCGACGAAGGCGAGATCGTCGAGTTGATGGCGGCCATCGGCCTCTTCAACTACTTCAACCGCTTCAACAACGCGTTGCAGATGGAACCGACCAAACCCGGCGAAGGCACAGAATAGCCCGCTCTTTCGGTGGAGTCCGCCCGGCTCAGTAAAAGACGATGGCCACGCGGTAAGTCGTGAAGCTCGCCTGGCTCGGCCCGGGAGCGCATGCGCCGACTGCGGCCTTTCTAAAATCGCCGCTCCGAATCTGTTGCTCCACCTGGGCCGGCAACTGGCTCAGGTCCGCGGTTTCAAAGCGCGCGATGGAGCGGGCATTCGATCCCTCCGGAATGCCCCGCGCCATCGCGCAAGCCTGCTCTGCAGGTCCGGCGGGGGCTGAAGGATCGACGTTGCGAGCGCGCAGCAGTTCCCGAACGCGCTGTTCGACCTGCTCGCGCGTCAGCGCCTCGGAGGATTGCTCGAAATCTTCGACCGCGTAGAGAGTGCCGCCCTGCACTGCAACAGCAACGCCGATCGCATCCATTATTGGATCGAGAATGTTGGCGCGATGCGGTACCGAATGCATCCACTCGCGCTCGATCGACTCCGGCTTCGGGCCGGTGGCGATATTTTCGGCAATCGCCCGGAAGTGAGCGCCAGCGGAAGCCGCTCGCTCCATCAGCTCGGGCTCGCCTGGATACTGATGCGAGAGCGCACGCTCGCGCGCCATGCGGTCCGCGTGCGCCTGCGCCGCTGTAGCCAGCGCTTCATCCCAACGCAGGATGGAAAGTCCGCGGGCCAGCCGGTCCTGGTTGGTGAGATCGAAGATCCGCCGCGCGTCGTCCCGCCTCTGCGCCTGAGCGAGGCAAGTGAGAGCGAGCAGTTCAAAACAAAGGAGTCCGCGTAAAACGATGGCAGTTTTCACAAAAGTTCCTCGGCACAAGAGGCCGGCTAGCGTGCAAAATCCCCGGGCAGGTCCCGCTTCCAGTCCTCGAGAGCCTCTTCCAGTGTGAATTGCGGCTGGTACCCAAGCTCCCGCAGTCTCTTTGGATCGATTGAAGTCGATCGAAAAACTTTGCGCACACGAACCGGGCTGATCGGCTGCCTGATTCCAAACAATGTCGCAACGCCGTGTATCGGATAAGAGACGCCGACCAGAAGCGATCGCGGCAGATTGAACGGCGACCGTCGAACACCCGCGACTTTTCGAATCGCAGCGACGTAAGTTTCGAGCGTGGGGGGCGGGTCGATCGAGACATTCAGCAGTGTTAGTCTCTCATCGGCCTCGTCCTGATGTTCGAGCCCGAATCGGACGACATTGCAGAGCTCCTTGACGTAGCCGCCGGCCTTACGGGTCTGCCGGTTGCCCATGTACACGAAATAGCCTTTGACGATGCTGCGAATGAGGCGCGTCACATTGCCGCCCTCGCCGGGACCGAAGACCACGCCGGGGCGAAGCATGAGCAGCTTCCTGCAGCGGCAACCGGCCTGCCATCCGATATGCATCTTCTCCGCAGCCAGCTTGGAGCTTCCGTAGGGCGAATCGGGAACAGGAAGAGACCCCTCATCTTTCAGATCCTCAGAGGGCCCATAAGGAGCAATGCTGCTGGTGAAAACCATCCGCTCGCATCCAACGGAGGCTGCCCAGGCGCAGACATTCTCTGCGCCGTAGAGATTGGTTTCAAAATACTCGTCTGGCTGATGGCCTGGCTCGCGGTGTACGGCTGCGAGATTGAAGATGAGATCGGCCTTGGGAAGCAGCGCCTCGGGAATTTTCTGCCGAACATCCCACCGGAAGAAAGCAGCGCGACCCGTTTGCAGTGCCTGTTGCAGCGGCTCTGTCCAGGGCTCGTTGCGGGGCGGATTCAGATCAACGAGGACGACCTGTTTCGCCAGACCCTCGCGCAGCCAGTGCATGGCCGTGTGGGTGCCAATGAAGCCTGTGCCCCCAAACAGGACGACGGTCTCGCTGGGCACAGGTTTCAGGCTGGATGCTTCCACGATTGCTTCCGTTCAGGATCCCCGCTCGCCAGCACCAGTTCCATCTCCTTTGCCTCCGCCGGAGTCCGGAGCACGGCGAGGAAGCGGTCGGCAATGGCATCGATCGAAAAGTGCTGCTCGGCGTATCTCCGGGCATTCGTCGCGCACTGCTCGCAAAGCGGCCGATCGGCAAGAAGACGCTCCGCCGCTGCAATAATGCTGGCAGAATTGTCCGGAGAGACAACCAGGCCGGCCTCCGCTTCTTCCACCACACGCGCCGCTTCATTGGCCGCAGGTGCTGCGACGATGAGCGCGCGCGCGGCGCAGAGATACGAGAGCGTCTTCGAGGGGACAGCAAAGGTCTTCGCTTCCGAATCGAGCAGCGTGATCAGCACATCGGCCGATGCCATGACCTCGGACATTCTCTCGTACGGCTGGAAGGGCAGCACTGTTAGAAACTCCGGGTTCACCTCGTGCACTCTCTGCCGAAGCCAGTCGGCGCCAGCGCCGCCGGCAATGACCACCAGCCGTGCATCGCCGCGGGCTTCGAGACGTTTCGCCAGATCCAGCAGGAGTTCGGGCCGATGCTTCATGCCCAGGGTGCCGGAGTACATGAAGCAGAATCTGCCAGTGAGTCCGTGGTCCCGCGCCCAGGAATTGTCGCGAGGCATCGGCGTGACCTCATCGAGCGGCGCCCAGTTTCGAATCGTCGTGATCTTTGATTCCGGAATTCCCCAGCTGCGCACAAAGTGCGCAAACCCAGGCGCGATGCACACGATGGCATCCGATTGGCGGAGCAATCTCTTCTCCAGCCGCTCGAAATACCAACCGCCGGCCCATTCCAAAATGCGGGCTTTTCTGCGCAACACGAATCGAACTGCGACCGAGTAGACATCCTGGAGCCAGAAGACGAATCGCGCGCCATGCTGTCGCGCTGCCTGCTGCAGAAGGTTCTGCGCATCGAGCGGCATGTTCGCCGAGATTACGACGTCGGGTCGAAAACGATCGACCCTGTTCACAACTTCTCGGCCATAGGCGAGGTCGGCCTGGCGGCGAGTGAGCAATGAATGCTTGGAAAACTCGCGCTGAATATGCAGGCCCTCAATCGTCAGGCCAGGGGCGTCATCCGGCCGGCGTTGCGTCTCGCCTTTTGGCGTGGAGTCGTTGTCGGCGAAGTAGACGTGATAGACTTGGTGGCCCATCTTCGCCAGCTTTCGGCTGAGCTCCATCTGAAACGGGTGCCCGCAGAACTCGTTGACAAATATTCGCATCGGATCAGCGACCAGGTATCCAGGCGGATCAGGGACGACAAGGCAGCTCCCGAAAATGGGGAATAACACGCCGCTGCGTCCCGCCGCCGGGTATCTAACGTTTTGCTCCTACCAGCATCTGGCTCTCGATCCACTCATAGGTCTTCGCCATCCCATCTCTGAGGCGGATCGAGGGCTCCCATCCCAGTTTTTCGAGGATTTTCGTGTTGTCGCTGTTGCGGCCATTCACGCCCTTGGGAGCGTCGAGTTTGTAATGGCGCTTCAGTTTCACGCCGGCGATCTCCTCGACGATATCCACGAGCTGATTAATCGTGACCAGCTCACTTGATCCGAGATTGATCGGCTCATCGATGTCGCTCTCGGTTATGGCGAGGGTTCCTTTTGTGCAGTCATCGATGTACATGAAGCTGCGCGTCTGCTTGCCGTCGCCCCAGATTTCGATTTCGTGTTTACCGGAGGACTTCGCCTCAATGACCTTGCGGCAGATCGCTGCCGGAGCCTTCTCCCGGCCGCCGGTCCATGTTCCGAGCGGACCGTACACATTGTGATAACGAGCGACGCGGCTGATCAGGCCGAAATCTCCCTCGAAATGGCGGCACATGCGCTCGCTGAAGAGCTTCTCCCATCCATATCCGTCTTCGGGCAACGCGGGATATGCATCCTCTTCCTTGAGCGGGGTGACATTCTCATTCTTCTGCTTCTCGCCGTTGTAGACGCACGCGGAGGAGGAGTAGAAGAAGCGCTCGACGCCCGAATCGCGGGCCGCCATCAGCATGTGGGTATTGGTGAGGACGCTCAGCATGCACAGGGCTTTATTGTTTTCGATAAAGCCCATGCCGCCCATATCCGCGGCCAGCTGAAAGATTACCTTTACCCCGTGCGCGGTTTTGCAGCAGTTGTCTTTTTCTTTCAGGTCAAGGACGAGGTTTTCGACGCCCTTCGGTACCTGGTACCACTCATCGAGCGGCTTTACGTCGACTGCGCGAACGACATCGACACCCTGATCACGCAAGTATGTAACGAGGTGCCCACCAATAAATCCGCCTGCCCCGCAGACGGCGACCCTGTGACCTTTCAGCTTCATGGAAGTTCGAATACTCCCTTGTGGCGACGGACGCCCGCCGCGCGAAGATGTTGACTTATCAGCTCTCGGAGAACGACGGTCGTTGCGACGCGAATCTCACTACAATGATTCTATTCGACGCGTCCCGAATTGCCATACCCCGAACAGGGGCGGCTTTTTCGGTGCATCAGACTGAAACACAAGACTAAAACGCAAAACCGGCGCCCTTTGTTGATCGATCCTGCCAAGACGTCCGTTCCGCGGTTCGTGAGATGCAGTTCCTGGGTGCGGAGATCGTTTGCCCGGCATCCGCTGGCCTGGATCGGGACCTTCCTGATGATCTGCTTTGGCATGATGGCTCTGTTGGCGCCAGCGCTGGCGCCCTATAACCCGGCATCTCTCGATCTTGCTCATCGCCTGGGGCCTCCCAGCGGTTTGCACTGGCTTGGCACCGATGAGCTCGGGCGCGACCTTTTGTCCCGCGTGATCTGGGGAGCGCGGCTTTCGCTGACCGTTGCCATTTCGGTGGTCGGACTTTCGCTGCTGCTCGGCCTGATCTTCGGAGGGATCGCCGGTTTTTACGGACGCTGGCTCGACGTGACGATCAACACGTTTATGATGAATGCCTTTCTTGCGCTGCCAGGTATTTTGCTGGCGATCGCTTTCGTTGCGTTCCTTGGGCCTGGGTTGCTGAACCTGATTCTTGCGCTTTCCATTGGCGGCTGGGTCGGCTACGCGAGGCTGGTGCGAGCCCAGGTTCTCGCTGTGCGCGAGCGGGAATTCGTCGAAGCTGCCCGCGCGCTGGGCGCCAGCGATTTTCGCATCTTCACGCGGCACATTCTGCCGAACATTTTGCAGCCGCTGATTGTGCAGGCGGCGATCGGAATGGCCGGCGCGGTTTTGGCGGAAGCGACTCTGAGCTTTCTCGGCCTGGGGGTTCCTCCGCCCGCGGCGAGCTGGGGTTCAATGCTGAATGATGCTCGGCCTTTTCTCTTTGAGGCTCCGCATCTGGTGATTTTTCCGGCAATCGCGGTGATGCTTTGCGTGCTTTCGTTCAATTTTCTGGGCGACGCGCTTCGCGATTATCTCGATCCGCGAACTCGGATTGAAGTCGGGCTCTGACTCGCGATTTTGCCCTGAAAACTGGGCATTTCGCTTTTCCGGCCTTCGATCTCCCCCGGGGATGATTATCCTGTTGACACAGAAACAAAGTGAGCGCATAATGGTCTCAGATTTGAGGCAAGTCAATGAATCTGATAGACGTTACGCGCGAATTAGGCACTGAAGAGGAGTGCTTCTCTTTCCTTGAAAAGCAGCGGTGGCCGGAAGGCGTGAAATGCGTTACCTGCGGGGCTCCCAAGATCAGCCGGATTACCCGCGTGGCCCCGTCGAAAAACAAGCGCGCACAGGTCTATCAGTGCCTGGAGCCGACCTGCAAACAGCAGTTCTCCGTCACGTCCGGCACCATCTTCCATGACTCCCGAATCCCCCTCAGTAAGTGGTTTATGGCTATCTCGCTCGTCATGGACGCAAAGAAGGGCATCAGCGCGAAGCAACTTCAGCAGCACCTCGGCCTAGGCTCCTATCAGACGGCATGGCACATGACTCACCGCATCCGCGAAGCGATGGTTGACAACTCCGGCTCCCTGCTCAAGGGCACGGTGGAAGTGGACGAAACCTACATCGGCGGCAAAGCTAAACGGCGCGGTGGCCAGAAAAAAACCAGAGCGGAAAAGTTCGACATGGTGATGGGGTTTCGTGAGCGCGGTGGCCGGGTGCGTTTCGCTCACATCCCCGATAACAAGAAGGAGACGATCCGCAAGGCCGTGAGTGCGAACGTTCACCCACAGGCGAAGAACATCTACACCGATTCAGCCGCCGTGTACGACTTCGCCTTTCACCCACTCCTGAAGAAGCGGCACAAGATGGTGAATCACACTATCGAGTGGATTGTGCCCGGAACGGACGTTCACACCAACACCGTCGAATCCGCCTTCTCCCTGCTCAAGCGGGGCCTAATAGGGAGTTTCCATCGCGTCTCGATAAAGCATCTGCACCGCTACCTGAGCGAGTTTGAGCACAGGTTCAATGAGCGGAAGAATGGGCAGAGATTTGAGGACCTGGTCAGCAGGACGGCTCAGACTTCTCCCCTGCCTTACCAGAAGTTGATTGCGGAGCCGACTCAGTAACTGGGATTATCCGCCCCACCTTCTTCTGGCCCGTGCGCTGCGCCTTGCGCGTGGCTGGGGGTTGTTTCAGAAGATTCCCGACAACGTGCTCGAATTGAGAGCGATCTACCTTCACAGGGTCATTCTATGCCGCGAGTGCACCATTGGTGCATCGCGAATAGTGCATATTAGGGCCGAGTTTTCCAGAGGGTTATGCCCCGGAAGCGCACCCTTACAGACTGCGGGAGTGGTATAGAGAGTACAGAGGCCCGGTGGTCGAGGAGTCCAGACGCTCGGGTTCGCATCCTGAGAGACGTCAGTGCAACTCTGATCCGGGCCTCCGTTAGCGGAGGGCTCCGCCTATTGGCAAAGGCAGCAGACTTATAATCTGCCGCGCTTTAACGGCGCTTGCGGGATCGTACCCCGCGCCCTCCGCCAAACTTCTCTCGAAACGGTTTGATTTCGTTTCGACATAACGGTAGTGTCTGTTCCTCCGAAGGGTTTGTCAACGAAAACGTGGAACCCCTTCCTGACGCTGTGGAACGGCATCCCAGAAACCGATCCAACCGATTACTAGGTAACCTTCCAGCCGTTTTCATTATCTGTGTGAAGCGGATATTTGTCCCCCCGGGGGTTGTTTTGGCTAGGGCTTTGTTTTGTTCAACTTCTGTAGTAACACTTTTTGTCGATTACCCTGCCTGCCAGCCGGTTCCGACTCGGCGAGCCCCAGAAACGGGAAGACCCGCTTTCGCGGGTCTTCCCTGGTTCAGGTTTCATTTCCAGCATCGCGGATGCACGGAGGCAATCCAAGAACAATCCGCGAGCAAGCTAAACGAAAGTACCGCACTCGCGGATCGGGCGGGAATCCGGATTCTCCGCATTTATCCGGACTCCCTCTGATGTGGCGCCCCGATTTGCTCTGGCGCCCCGATTTGCGGTTACTGCGAGTTGCCGAGGGTGTTTTGGATCGGTGTAATGGTGCCGAAGAGGCCGTGGTTTTCAGAGTCGGGACCCGCGGTGAAGTAGAGAGTATTGGCGGGGCCAGATGTTCCGCCGCTTCCGAAGGAGAGTCCCCAGAGTCCCGAGACAGCAATCGGCGTGTTCGTGGAATCTTCGAGCAGACCCTTGAACTCGCCGGTACCCGGATCGTAAACCGCGACGTTGCCAGAGCCGAACTGTCCAACGAGCAAGTCGTGGCTGTAGATGCCGAAGTCGCCCGGGGCCATCGCGAGAGCCCATGGGCCATTCAGCCAGGGTCCGTGCTGCATCCTGCGGAGCAGGAAGCCAAAAGGAGAGAAGACGTCGACAAAACCGAGGCCTGCGCCGTCGACTTCATCGTGCTTCGCCGAGTCCTGTTTGGCGAACGTGACGTAGAGATCGCCACCGATGTTCTGGATGTTGAAGGGGGCGTAGCCGCGCGGAATCCAGTCGTCGCGGAACTGGTGATCCATGGCGTCAATGTGGTTGAAAGAGGAGTCGTAGACCTGGATCCGGCCTTTGCGGAAATCCGCGACATAGAGCCAGGTGGCGGGGCCGAAGGACGGGAACTGAATGGTGGCCTGTGCGACACCCTTAAAGACGGAAGCGCTTTTGGTGTTGACTGCGATGACGGCAGCGGTGCCGCCATTCCAGCCGGAGATGGTGCCATCTTCGGTGACGAACATAAAGACGGCGGGTTTGCCGTTGGGGAGGACAAATCCGGTGCCGCCGTTGTAGAGGGTGCCGCTGGGGGTGCCGGTGCTGCTCATGGTGGGATCGCCGGTGGGGATGGTGACGACGAGGCTCTCGGCAGTGCCGGTGCCTGTGTACAGGGTGGAAAGGCCGGTCCCGTTGTCAGAGATCCAAAAGGGGCTACCGGAACTGCGGGACATTCCCCAGGGATTGACGAGGTTGGGATCGGTGGCGGCAGCTACTCCGGTCTGATCGGATACGAGATTGGTTTGCGCATAGTGCTGCGCATAGAGTCCCGGCGCGACGGCGGCCAGAACGAGGGCCAGGACAGCAACCCTGCGAGAGCAGCTTTGGGTGAGATTGAGCGACATGGCGTTCTCCTGAGCCAGCAGGCCCGAGTCACACGAGCGCCTGCATGGACAGGGGAACAATACAGAGGGCGAAGAAGAATGATTGTCAGCGGCTTGTCATTCGATTGTCACTCGGCGGGAGCCAAGGCCGCGCTGTCCGATCGGCGGAGAACCGTGGCTTCCCTGAGCGGGGCGGCGGTGGGGCCGCTTTTGGGGGGATTTCCCGGGAATAAAAATTGGAAGAAAGCTTGCGCAACCTGAGCCCGTGTCATTATCGTGTCCGGGGAGGAAAAACCCATGAACGTACGCAAGACCGTTTTAGGCTCCGTAGTCGGTATCGGGCTCCTTGCAGGTAGTTTGATCATTGCGCAGGAACCTGCGCGGAACATCAGCCCAGGCCGGCACCCCAACCTGGCAGCCGCGCAAGACCTGACAACGCGGGCCTATAACAAAATCGTTGCTGCGCAGGCGGCCAATGAGTGGGACATGGATGGCCATGCGCAGAAGGCGAAGGACCTGCTGGACCAGGCCAACCACGAACTGAAGGCAGCAGCAGAAGCCGCCAATCACCACCGGTAGTATTCAGCGGTTTCCGAGGGCCCCAGAGTTCAGTTCCGCGGTCCGGGCGAACCACCGAAGAAGGATTTTTCCGGTGAGGCTGGGCCGCGGCACTACTCCTCGCGCAACAGAACCAGAGGATCGAGCGACAGCGCCCGCTGCGCGGGGATCCAGGTAGCGACCAAGCCCAGCAGAGCCATGGCCAGGACGACACCGGCGAGGACCACCGGATCGCGCGGGCTCGCCTGATAGACGATGTAGGAGAGGACGCGGCTCGCGAGGACGCCGAGAATCAGTCCCGCAACCGAACCCAGAGCCAGCAATTTGAGAGCACGCCCCAGGGCTGCTTCCAGCACTTCCCTCCGCTGCGCGCCGAGGGCGATGCGAATGCCGAGTTCGCGCAGGCGCTTGCTGACCGAGTAGGCGGCCATGCCGAAGATGCCGGTGATGGAGAGCATCGCGCCCATCATGCCGAGCACCCCCAGGGCCATGGTGGCGACGTGCGCGGGAAAGAGGACGACGCTGAGGAAGTTGTTCCAGGTGTCGGGCTGAATGAGGAGGCCGGAGTCGATGCCGCGCAGTTTGCTCCGGATGGCGGCGGTGAGCTGCTGCGGGTCGCGTTGCGAGCGCACGATCAGCGAAATCTGCGGCGCGGTGGACTGCAGGTTGGACAGGAACATGGCGGGCGCGTCGTAGTCCGTGAGGCTGAGATACTTGCCGTCCTCGACGACGCCGACGATCTGGACGCGGGTTCCATCCTGCAGCTTGTAGTAGCGGCCGAGGGCGCTGGGGACCGAGCCGAACATCGTGACGGCGAACTGGCGGTTGACGATGGCCACGGCGGGCGCTCCCTTGTCGTCGTGCCAGGCGAGGTCGCGGCCGGAGAGGAAGGCGGTGCCGGCGGCGGCGAAGTATTCCGGTGAGATGTCGTAGCGGAAGGGATTGGCGACGGCGCTCCCCGGGCGGAGGTCGGTGGAGTCCTCTTTGAAGATGTTGGCGCGGAAGGCGGCAGTATAGACCAGCGGAGGGTAGTTGTTGACCACGCCGACGTGCTCCACGCCGGGGATGGACTTGAGGGCGGCGATGAGGCGCTTCTGCATAGCGGGGACCTGGTCGATGGTGTAGCCGGACTCGGCGAGGTTGGCGATGACGACCATGGTGTTGCGGGGCTCGATGCCGATGGGGGCGTGGAGGGAGCGAACCAGACCGCGGATGGCGACCAGCGAAGAGGTGACGAGCACGGCGCAGATGGCGATCTGGAGCACGAGGAGGACGTCGCGAAGGGTAACGCGGCGGCCGGCGCGGCGGCTCGATCCGGCTTTGACAATCTCCCAGGGATTGGCGCGCAAGACCTGGCGCACGGGAACCATGCCGAAGAGGAGCGCGCTGACCAGCGCGAGGAAGAGGGCGACGAGGATAACGGCCGGGCCCGGAGTGACGGGGAGGTGCAGTGGCGCGCCGGGGAAGGGCTGCCAGACCGCGATGCGGCGCAGGAGGAAGACACTGGCAGCGAGGCCGACGATGCCGCCGGCGAGGGCGATGAGGGCGGCTTCGGTGAGGAGGCCGCGGACGATGCGCCTGCGGCTGGAGCCGAGGGCGAGGCGCAAAGCGACTTCACGGGAGCGGTCGGCCGCGCGCGCCGCGAAGAGGCTGCCGAGGTTGGCGCAGGCCGCCAGCAAAATGAGTCCGGCCAGCAGCATGAGTCCGCCGACGAATTCCTTCGCGGGGGTGTTGAAGGAGGTGAGGCCGGTGCGCCCGATGACGAAGTGCTTCTGGCCGCATTCTTTGGGGTAGGTCCTGGCGAGCCATGCGCCGATGGCGTTGACGTCGGCAGAGGCCTGTTCCGGAGAGACGCCGGGACGAAGATGGCCGAAGGTTTCGAAGATGGCCTGGATGGTGGAGCGATCGTGGAGGAGGTCGCCGCCATCGACCTGCGCCTGGTTGACGATGGGCATAAAGTAGTCGGGCGAGATGAACATCAGCGTGCCATGGAAGCCGGGCGGGGCGACGCCGATGATGGTGAAGGGATGCCTGTCGAGCTGGACGACGCGGCCGATGGCCCTTGGGTCGCCATGGAAGCGGGTGTGCCAGTAGGCATGCGCGAGGACGATGTAGGGCGCGCTGTTGGGACCGCGTTCATCGGATACGTCGAAGAAGCGGCCGAGGTACGGCTGGAGCTGGAGGACGCTGAAGTAGTTGCCGGTGGCCGCGAAGCCATTGGCGCTTTGCGGGTCGCCGCCGGTATCCATGCCGGTGAAGACCATCTTGAAGGCGGCGAGGTCCTGGAAGGAGTGGCTGCGGTCGCGCAGGTCAAGATAGTTGGGATAGGACTGGAACCCGGCGTCGGCGCCGTACTCGGTGCCGTAGAGATCTTCGGCGTGGGGGACGTTGAGCGGGCGCAGAATGAGGCCGTCGAGGAGGCCGAAGACAACGGCGTTGGCGCCGATCGCCAGGGTCAGCGTGGCGACGGCGGCGAAAGCAAATCCCGGAGACTTGCGCAGCACGCGGGCCGAGAATCGCAGCTCATGGAGGAAGCTCTCGATGCGGTTGCCGCCGAGCGCTTCGTGAGTTTGCTCGCGGAATTTTTCGTAGCCGCCAAACTCGATGCGGGCGCGGCGTTCGGCCTCGGGGCGGCTCAGGCCGGAGCGCTCCAGATCGTCGGCGCGGCACTGAATGTGGGAGCGGAGTTCTTCGGCCATGTCGTCGGCGGTTTCGGAGCGGCGAAAGAACTTTGCGGCAACGGAACGAAACCACCCCAAAGACCAGGCCAGGGGGTTCATACTTCCTCCGGTTGAGCGGCGAGCGCGGAAGACATGGCGGCGGCAAGGCGGTTCCAGCCTTCGGTTTCCTCGCGGAAACGCTTGCGTCCGGCGGCGGTGAGCTCGTAGAACTTGGCGCGGCGATTATTGTCCGAAGTGCCCCAGCTCGGCTTGAGGAGGCCTTGCCGGACCAGGCGGAAGAGGGCCGGATAGAGCGCGCCCTGCTCGATGAGCAGCGCGCTGCCGGAGATTTGTCCGATGCGGAGGAGGATGCCGTAGCCGTGGAGGGGACCGAGGGAGACGGCTTTGAGGATGAGCAGATCGAGGGTGCCGGGGAGAATCTGGGCCTGATCGGCCATGTGCGTTCCTCCTAATACAATTAGGAGAGTATCGCGATACTCCTAAGCTGTCAAGGAGAGGGAGCTGCGATGACGGGCTCTGGTGCTTCGTTCGAGAATGTTTCGATGCGGATTGGCGTGATTTCGGACACGCACGGGTTGCTGCGGCCGGAGGCGATGGCGGCGCTGGCGGGCGTCGATCACATCCTGCATGCCGGCGACGTGGGGGATGCGGAGATTCTGGATGCGCTGCGGGCGATTGCCCCGGTGACGGCGATTCGGGGCAACATCGACAGGGCAGGAGCGTGCGCGGCGCTGCCGGCGACGGAGTTGGTTGAGCTGGGCGGGGTTAGCTTTTATATGCTGCATGACGTGAAGACGCTGGATCTCGATCCGGTGGCGGCGGGGATTGCCGTGGTGGTGAGCGGGCACTCGCATCAGCCGCGGGTGGAGCGGCGGCGGGGCGTTTTGTATTTGAATCCGGGGAGCGCGGGGCTGCGGCGGTTTTCGCTGCCGGTTACGGTGGCGATGGTGACGCTGGGTGAGGGGGCGCCGAGGGCTGAGATCATCGCGTTGCTGCGTTAATAGATCCAGCTGCAATCGCTCGTGAAGTCGGTGGCGGCGGAGCGCTTCCAGGTACTGCCCGCCTTCTCGACCTCGAAGATGCCGCCGCTGCCGCATTGGGTTCCGCATTGTTTGATCACAGAGACCAGCGCGTGCGTGTGGGTGTGGTCGAAACCCGGGACGCCGAGGTAGCGGATGTGCTGCACTCCCTTCCAAGATTGGCAGGCAGGGGCGCGGCGTCCGGGGCCGAGGCAGGCCTGCAGCTGAGCCTCTTCTGCGGGGGAGAGCAGGGTGTAGCCCTGGGGGATGGTGAGCTTCTGCTCCCAGAGATGGCTTTGCTGGTTGGCGGCGACAAAGGCGTCGGCCATTTCGTGCTCCGCGGGCGTGGAGGGCTGGAGGCAGGAGCCGCCGACCTGCGGAATGTCGGTGCGGGACTCGGCGGCGAAGACGAGGGGCTCGTCTTGTTGTGTTGGGGGCTGGGTTGGGGACGGAGTTTGGGGCGGGTTCTGATAGAGCGCGGAGTACTCGGGGTAGGCTTCGGCGGGTGCGGGTCCGCCGCCGGGCTGGTTGAGGGGGTTGGTGGCGGAGCGGTCGGGGATGGACGGCGCGTGTGGCCTGGCTGGATGGCGGGGGATGAGGCGCAGGGCAATAATGGCGACGAGGATGGCGACAAGAATGAGGCGGAATCCCAGGCGCGGTGAGAGACGCATGGTTCAGGTTACAGGTTACAGGTGACAGGTGACAGGTTCCAGGTTACGGGTTACGGGTTACGGGGTACAGGGTGCAGGGTAAGCGTCAGGCGCTGTACAGATTCGCGGTGAGGAATGGGTTGCGGAATTTGGCTTCGGGGTCGTATTGGGCGGCTAGTTCTTTGAAGTCGGCGAGGCGGGGGTAGAGGGCGTCGAGTTGAGTTGGAGGGAGGGTGAAGAGCTTGCCCCAGTGGGGGCGCGCGTCGAAGGGGCGGAGGCGGGCTTCGATTTGCGGGAGGATGGTGCGGACTGCGGGCCACTCGGGCTTCCAGGTGAAGTGAATAGCGAGGGAGCGGCGCTGGTGGGCCATGCTCATCCAGAGGTCGTCGGCAGCGATGGTACGGAGTTCGGTGACGAAGAGGTGTGGGTTGATTTGGTCACGGAGGGCTTCGACGGCGCGGATGGCGGCGTAGGCGTGGTCGAGAGGGACGAAGTATTCGGTTTGGAGTTCCTGGCCGCTGGAGGGGGTGAAGTTCATGCGGAAGTGGGGCAGGCGCTCGTACCAGGGGCCGGGGATGCCGAGTTGTTCGGTGCAGGCTTCGGCGGTGTGGCCGAGGATGGGGTGCATGTTTTGGGCGGCGCGATGGGCTCCGAAGAATTCGGGGCCGAGGGCGGTGGGCGCGTAGGTCTGGGCAGAACTTTGCGCAGAACTTTGATCCGTGCGGCGTTTGATCCAGACCTGGGTGATGCGGGAGTTTTGCCAGTCGGTGAAGAGCGAGACGCTGTAGCCTGAGGCGAAGATTTGTTCGAGGTGGTGCTCGAGAGCGGCCAGGGGCAGATCGAGATAGACGGTTTGGGCCACTTGAAACGTCGGCTGGACGTCGAGGGTGACGCGGGTGAGGATGCCGAGGGCTCCGAGATGGACGGCGGCACCCTTGAATTTTTCCGGATCGCTGCTTCGGGAGAGGCGAACGAGGTCTCCGTGGGCGTTGACGAATTCGAGGGCGGATACGGCGGTGGCGAGGTTGCCGTTGTGGAGGCCGGAACCGTGGGTGCCGGTGGCGATGGCTCCCGCGACGGAGATGTGGGGGAGCGAGGCGAGATTGTGGAGGGCGAAGCCGCGCGCGTCGATGACAGGGGCGAGGTCGCCGTAGCGGACACCGGCGCCGACGGTGACGGTTTTGGCGGCGGGGTCGAGGTCGATGGAGTTGAGGGCGTGGAGAGAGATTTGGTTTTCGGGGCTGTCGGCGATGGCGTTGAAGGAGTGGCGCGAGCCGAGGGCGCGGAGATGGCGATGGGCGCGGACGAGGGTCTGGACTTCTTCGACGGAGCGGGGCTCGATGAGGTTGGTCGCGGAGTAGCTGAAGTTGCCAGCCCAGTTGGTGCGCGGGGCGGACTGGGTCTGAGCGTGAAGCATCCGCGACAGGATACAGCCGGTGAGGGCGGCGCTCGAGGTTCGGAGAAATTCGCGCTTGTGCAATGGGGACCTTGGTGAACCAGCATATTACGAGCTGGGAGCCAGGAGCTGGGAGCGGGGAGCGGGGAGCTGGGAGCGGGGAGCGGGGAGCTGGAAGCTGGAAGCGGGCGGTGATCGACGTTCGAAGGTGATCTGTTCGGTTGTGGGGGTTTTGGAGTACGGTATTGCGTGGCCTGGAGGGTTGAGGATGGGCGCGACGACGGAGATTCCGGGAGTTAAGAAGGACGCGGGCGGAGCGGGAGCGTCGCGCGGCACGGAGTTTCGCAAGCCGGAACTGAGTTTCTGGCAGATCTGGAATATGAGCTTCGGGTTTTTCGGGATCCAGTTTGGCTGGGGCCTGCAGATGGCGAACATGAGCGCCATCTATGAATATTTGGGCGCGCGAGCGGATCAGATTCCGATTCTGTGGCTGGCGGCTCCGCTGACGGGGCTGCTGATTCAACCGTTGATTGGGCACGCGAGCGATCGCACATGGGGACGGCTGGGGCGGCGGCGGCCGTACTTTTTGACGGGCGCGATTCTGAGCTCGCTGATGCTGATCCTGATGCCGAACTGCTCGGCGCTGTGGATGGCGGCGGGGATGCTGTGGATCCTGGACGCGTCGATCAACGTGAGCATGGAGCCGTTCCGCGCTTTTGTTGCGGACATTTTGCCGGAGGGGCAGCGGACGGCAGGCTTTGCGATGCAGAGTTTGTTCATCGGGCTGGGTGCGGTGGTGGCGTCGGCGCTGCCGTGGCTGCTGACGAATGTGTTCCACATGCACCAGGCGGTGGGCGATGCGCGCGTGGTGCCGACGACGGTGCGGCTGTCGTTTTATATCGGGGCAGCGGTGTTTCTGGGATCGGTGCTGTGGACGATTGTTACGACGAAGGAGTATCCGCCGCGGGATCTGGAGGCGTTTCGGAAGGCGAAGGCGGAGAAGACGGGGCTGGCGGTGAACGCGAGGGAGATTCTGCGGGCGATTAAGGAGATGCCGGAGACGATGCGCAAGCTGGGGCCGGTGCAGCTGTTCACGTGGCTGGGATTGTTCTGCATGTGGCTGTATTTTCCGGTGGCGGTGGCGCACAACGTGTTCGGGGCGAATGATCCGAGTTCGCCACTGTATAAGGCGGGCGTGGAATGGGGCGGGATCTGCTTCGCGCTGTATTCCGCGGTGTGCTTTGCATTTTCGTTCGCGCTGCCGTCGCTGGCGCGGAAGATTGGGCGACGGTATACGCACACGGTGTGCCTAGTGTGCGGCGCGCTGGGGCTGACGTCGGTGGTGGTGATCCACGACAAGTACGTGCTGCTGCTGACGATGGTGGGAGTGGGGATTGCGTGGGCAAGCACGCTGTCGATGCCGTACGCGATTCTGGCGGCGAGCCTGCCGCCGGAGAGAACCGGCGTGTACATGGGGATATTCAACTTCTTCATCGTGACGCCGGAGATTCTGGCGTCGCTGTTTTTCGGATGGCTGATGATTCATCTGTTGGGCAACAACCGAATCTACGCGATCATTGCGGGCGGAGTATTTCTGCTGGTGGCGGCGGCGATGATGCAGCGGGTGAAGGATCCGCGGACGCTGAGCGTTCAGGACGTATAGCGGGAAGCTGGAAGGCGGAAGCCGGAAGGTCGTAGCCTGTGGCCGGTAGCGCGTAGCTTCAGAGCTCGATGCCGAAGCGGGCGCGGAGTTCGCGCTGACCGAGCCGGGTGACGGTGAGGGCGCGGCTGTCGTACTCGCGGGCGAGCCATTTGCGCGATAGGGCGAGATGGAGGAGCGCGGCGCCGAGTGCGCCACCGAGATGGGGTCGGCACTCGCTCCAGTCGAGACAGGCATAGGCGAAGCGGCGGCGCCGGGTTCGGGCTTGGTCGAGGTTGAACCCGAGATCTGGTGGGGTATTTTCTGCCGCACGAGGGGACAAACGACATCGCGTGGGGGCTGATCGCGTTCGAAAGCCTAGCGGCGTATGAGGCGTACCGTGCGCGGCTGAAGAGCGACGCCGAGGCAAGGGAGAATTTCGCGATGGCCGAGAAGATGCGGCTGATTCTTCGGGAAGAGCGGACATTTCTGGAAGTGGTGGATGAAACTTTCGGGGTCGCGGCAGCGTCGCGGGGAGGGAGCGATTAATGCGGACACAAAAGGAAAAAGGCGAGGACTTTCGTTTTCTTCACCAGCGGGGTACCGCGTTTATCATGCCCAACCCGTGGGACGCGGGGACGGCGCGCATGCTGGCACACATGGGATTTGAGGCACTGGCAACGACCAGCGCGGGACTTGCTTTCTCGCTGGGGCAGAAGGACGGGACAGTGGGAGGGGAGCGGACGCTGGCCAACGCGTCGGCGATTGCGGGGGCGACGGATTTACCGGTGAGCGGGGATCTGGAGAACGGATTTGGCAACAGCCCGGAGAGGGCGGCGGAGACGATTCGGATGGCGGCGGAGGCGGGGCTGGTAGGCGGGTCGATCGAGGACGCGACAGGGAGGGAGGAGCAGCCGATCTATGGAATCGAGCACGCGATTGAACGCATTCAGGCAGCGGCGGAGGCGGCGCATGCGCTGCCATTTCCTTTTACGCTGACGGCGCGCGCGGAGAACTACCTGTATGGCCGGGAGGATCTGAAAGACACGATCCACCGGTTGCGGACCTATCAGGAGGCGGGCGCGGATGTTTTGTATGCGCCGGGGTTAGGAACGAAGGAGGAGATCGCGGCGGTGGTGAGTTCGGTGGACCGGCCGGTGAACGTGCTGATGGGTTTTGGGGGAATGGATTTCAGTATTGAAGAGCTGTCGGAGATGGGAGTGCGGCGGGTGAGTGTGGGGGGCGCGCTTTGCCGGATGGCGCTGGGGGCATTTATGGGCGCGGCGCGCGAGATGAAGGAACGCGGGACATTTCGATTCACGAAGAGAGCAGCAAGCACACAGAAAATCGTTGCGATGTTCGGACCTTGATTCTTTTTTTCCCGGGGACTGCGGATGAAGAAGATCGGAATTGTGGGCGGGCTCGGCTGGCGGTCGACCGTCGAGTACTATTCGGAAATCTGCCGGCGCGCGGATGAATGGCACGCGGCGAGGCAGCTAACGGGGACGCCGTCGACCCCGGAGATCGCGATCGAGTCGCTGGACCTGGCGAGGAGTCTTGCGCTGCATGGCCGGGATAGAGACGAAGAATCGTGGCAGCGGTTCGATGAGTACCACCGGGGGGCATTCCGGCGCCTTGAACTGGCGGGCGCCGAGGTGGCGGTGATGGCCAGCAACGGACCGCATCATCGGTTTGACGAGATTGTGCGCGGGTTGGAAATGCAGGTGATCAGCATTCTGGATGCTGCGGCCGGGGAGTGTGTGCGCATTGGGGCGCGGCGGGTGCTGATTCTGGGAAGAGCGCTGACGATGAGGTCGGGGGGATTCCGAGCAGGTTTTGGGAAGCACGGGATCGCACTGTCGGGGCCGAAGGATGAGACGGCGCGGGAGAAGACGATCACGTTGATCGCAGAGTTGCAGCGTGGAAGGGAAAAGGGTGCCGCGGCGCGGCTGGGCAGAATCGTGAGAGCGAGTTGGGGATTTCAGGAGGAGCCGGTGGTATGCCTTGCGTGCACGGAGCTGCGGCAGGCATTTCCGGCGTTCACGGCCCAACCTTCCTTCAAGTATGGCGGGGTGATGTACGTGAACTCGGGGGCGGCGCACGTCGCCGCTGTGCTGAAGGCGGTGGGGATCGAGCCAAGAGCGGAACACGGGAGAGGTTCGCGCGAGCAGGCGATGAGCGACCCTGGTGCAGGCATGGAGCAGAGAGCGATTCGGAGAGGCGAGCGAACCACGGATCGGCCCAGGCCGGCCGGGGCGGCGTAGCGCGGGACGGCACGGCTGGAAACAGCCTCGTTATCAGAACAGGTTGGGTTGACGGCGGGCCGGCGGGAGAAGCCGCGCGATGTGGAGCGAGCTTCTCCCGGGCAATACATTAATGGTGGGCTGCGCCGCCGCCACTGGAACTGGGAGCCGCACCGCCGCCACCGCTGGTGCCACCGCCCGCGTGGCCACCGCCTCCGGAGGCTGCACCAGAGCTAGCGCCACCTCCTCCACCGCGCGATGCGCCGCCGCTGGCGCCGGCACTGAAGGAGCCGTGTCCGGAGAATCCTTCAGAGGGGGATCCGCCTGAGCGGGGAGACCCGAAGGATGGAGGCGCACCAAAGGTGCGGGTTCCCGCGGACGGATTGTAGGTACCACGGGGACCGGCTACGATGCCCGAACGCATGCCGGGAGGCGCCATTTCAGGATGCGTGCGGATGAGAGCGTTGGTGAAGCTCTCGCCCATGGGTCCGCGCTGGAGGGGGTGAATGCCGGGATCGAGAGGTTGAATCGTGCGGCCCGCGAAGCTGAGAGGACGCGGCTCCGGCTTGAGCCCGTGGTCGAAGTGGAACGGAGCGGAGAACTGGGAGCCACGGTTGACAGCGACAAGGTTCACCGGACGCGGCTGGCCGGGTTTATGGATGGGCCCGCCGTGAGGACGAAGCGGCGGCACATAGCCCGGTGGCACGCGCCACACCGGAACGTAGGGATACCAGCCGGATCCGTAAAAACCATAGCCGCAGTTGCCGGGAACCCAGAGCCAGCCCCATGTATCGAGAAAGTCCCAAGCACCGCAGTGATACGGCCACCAGCCCCAGGGGTAGCCTGAAATCCAGGTGTATCCCATACCGGGGTAGTAACCCCAGGAGCCGACACCAAAGGGATCCCAGCCGGCGCCGACCCCGGCAGGCGACCAGACCTGACCATAGCCGGGCAGGTTATACCAGTTACCGTAGTAGTCGAGGTCACTCCAGGCTGGATTGTCGGGGTTGCCGGAACTAGCGCGTGCGGTGGTCTGACTGGCTTCCATCTGGCCGAGGAGCTGATCGCGGTCGGAGTTCCACTGATCCCAGGAGTCGGCGGCAACATTTTGCGCAACGGTGAACTCGCCGGGCTGCTGCGGATCGGTCTGGAAGGTCTGGCTGGGATGCACGTCGAGGGAGAGGCCCATCCCGTCGTCGACGTGGACAGCGCCGTGCATGACAGCGAGTTGCGAGGGCGAGGAGTCGAGGCCGAGGCGGAAGACGGCGTTCTGGACGGGCGTTGCGGTGTTAACGCCGAAATGCACGCTGTACTGGCCACCGCGGCCGTTCAGCTCGAAGTAACTGAGGCCGGTGAGGGCGTCGATCTGCGTGACGGTGCTGCCGTCGGCGTTGCGGCGCAGCTGGGTGAGGCGGATGGAGCTGTCAGGCGTGACGCGGGTGACGCTGCCATCTTCGAACTCGATTTCGAGACGGCCATTGTCGCCGGCAACGAAACGCATGCCTTCGACGACGGGCATGTTGGGCTGCGCCTGATCGAAGGCGACGTCGTTGCCCTGGAGGATCTGGACTTTGCCCTCGACATCGCTGAGACGCACGGCGCGGACCTGGGACTGGCCCTGGGTTTCCGGCGGAGGCGCGGCGGACTGGATGTCAGGCGGGGGTGGCGGGGGGGTGGTGTCCTGCGCCTGGGCAGTCAACCCGGCGAACAGGAGAGCGAAGGCAGCAAAGAGGACCAGGCGAGGAGAGTTACTGAGACGAGCGGAAAGACGGAACAGAGAGCGGCGCCTCATGACGGCACCTCCTTTTAGCGTCTTCCCGCGTCACCGGTGAGGCGGGAATCCGTGGGAGGAACTGGTTGCCGGAGATCCCTGCCGCCCTGGCCCCTGGTGTGAAGACGCTGTGGCCCACAACCCATCTGCACTTAGATAACGTGCGAGGGTCGCATTAAGTTTCGACCTATTTTCGCATGATATAGGCGCGGCGACAGCTGAATTCCGGCCGGACGCGGTACTGATGCAGCTCGATGCAAATCGACGGCTCACAGGAGCGCATCGATTTGCGCCTTGTTTTAACCCAGGGACGATGGATTCGGTTGTCTTAAGTGGCGGGCGCGGCAAAAAGAATGAGATTGCCGTCGGGGTCTTTCACGATGAAGGTTTTGGCTCCCCATGGTTCGTCTCTCAGAGGCTGAGCGATCGGCACGTCCGCGGCCTGGTAGGCGAGGAAGAGCTGCCTGATCTCGTCCGCGCTGCCCAGCGTGATCGAGGCGGAGAGCAGGTCCTCCCGCTCACGGATGTCTGCGGCAAAGAACGACTCATCCATGGAACGCAGCGCAAGCCGGGCGTTGTCGCGGCTCACCTGTCCGTAGAACGGCGGATCGCCATAGACAAAGTCGATGGTGAAGCCGAGCTTCGCGGTAAAGAAGTCGGTGGATGCTTTGAAGTCGCGAACGTACAGGTGTGCGGCGATTGAGGTGAGAATCGGCTGAGAGTGTGGGTGCGTCTGGGACATGGCAGTGGATCAGTTGCGCTTTTGGGAAGTTTCGCTTTTGGCGAGGAGGGCCTGGGCGCGTTTGCGGGCGCGGTCCATCACCTGCTGGTTGTCGGCGATGGCGTGGAGATCATCGGCAATGTTGGGAAGGTCGGATGCGCGGTGGTCTTTGAAGGCGTCCTGCAGGGATTCGAGTTCGGCGTCGAGGCCGAGGCGGTCGTGCAGGACCTCGAGGTGCAGGCGGCGGCCTTCTTCGATGGTGAAGGCGACGGCGCCAAGCTGATCGACGATGCGCTGGAGCGCGGGGTCAGAAGCCCAGACGAAGGCGCAGGAGCCGGCGCCATCGGAGCCGGAGTAGGCGAGGGTCTTGTTGCCGGTGAAGGCGAGGGCGGCCTGGGCGGGCGTGGTGCAGTGCGTGGAGAAGAAGCTGTGGCTGCGGGCGTACTGAAAGAGGTCGGCGCGAAGATCGTCGTCGAGGAGGATGGCGCGATCGACGGGCGTGGGGAAGACGCCGTCGCTGGCGTCGCCGACGGGCCCGGGCTGGGAGGTGAAACGGCCGGCACCGGTTTCGTCGAAGGTGATGGTGTAGCGCGAAGGCTGGAGTTGGGGATGCTCGAAGGTGAAGACGATGCGAGCCGAACTGAGAGCAGGGGTCTGGGCGGAGAGGGGAGCGGCGAAGACGAGAAGCAGCGAGAATGGGGCCGGATGGATCCGCATCATCAGACTGCGCGAACTTCCTGCAGAGACAAGGTCTGCGCGTGGTGGATGTGGCAGATGGCGATGGCGAGGGCGTCGGCGGCATCGGCGGGCTGGGGCGCGGCGGGAAGCGAGAGCAGGCGCGCGACCATGAACTGGACCTGGTTTTTTGCGGCGAGGCCGTAGCCGGTGACGGTGGACTTGATGGTAAGGGGCGCGTATTCCGCGATGGGCAGGCTGGCGTTGGCCGCCGCCAGCAGCGCGACGCCGCGCACGTGGCCCAGCCTGATGGCGGTCCTGGCGTTGACGGAGTAGAAGACCTCTTCGACGGCGACGACATCGGGACGGTAGCGCTCGAAAAGCGCGATCAGCTCAGCGTGGATGAGGGCGAGGCGGTCAGGGAGCAGCGATTTTTTCGGAGGACAGATGCCACCCGAGCAGATGGAAACGAGATGGGGGTTGCGGGCGTGGTCGTCCCATTCGACGACGCCGTAGCCGGTGGTTTCGGTTCCGCAGTCGATGCCGCAGACACGCATAACGCTATGGCCTCAGAGCAGGAACTGATCGTACGGAAACGCTACGGGCCAGTTTAGCGCAGGCGAGGAGGCGGGCGCGGAGGATTGTAATGGATCAAATCAGGCCGAAGTTGGAAGAGCGCTCGCGCCGCGTCTGATGGAGGCGGCACTGATGCCTGATCTGGAAGACTCCTTCCGTGAGGAACCCGAGGAGGCACTCAAGCACGATTTCGGCGACGCAATCGAGCAGGCAGTCCACGACGGTGTCAGCGCGATACGCCTTCGAGGGGCGAACTGGCGGTCGCGTAGAGTTTGCGCGGCATGCGGCCGGCGAGGTAGGCTTCGCGTCCGGCGAGGACGGCGTGCTGCATGGCCTCGGCCATAAGAATGGGGTTCGAGGCGCCGGCGATGGCGGTGTTCATCAGGACACCGTCCGCGCCCATCTCCATGGCGAGGGTGGCGTCGGAAGCGGTGCCGACGCCGGCATCGACGATGAGGGGGACGGCGGTGATTCTCTCGCGGAGAATTTGCAGCGTTGCGCGGTTCTGAATGCCGAGGCCCGAGCCGATGGGGGCGGCAAGAGGCATGACGGCGGCGGCTCCGGCATCGATGAGGCGGTGGGCGAAGACGATATCGTCGGAGGTGTAGGGCAGGACGGTGAATCCTTCTTTGACGAGGACGCGTGTGGCTTCGAGGGTGGCCTGGACGTCGGGATAGAGGGTGGCCTGGTCGCCGATGACTTCGATTTTGACCCAGTCGGAGAGGCCGACTTCGCGGGCGAGACGCGCGGCGCGGATGGCTTCGTCGGCGGTGTAGCAGCCGGCGGTGTTGGGCAGCAGGAAGTAGCGGTGCGGGTCGATGAAGTCGAGCAGGGATTCCATGGAGCGGTCGAGATTGACGCGGCGCACGGCGACGGTGACCATCTCGGCGCCGGAAGCTTCGAGGGCGGCCTGGGTTTCGGGTCCGTTGCGGTATTTGCCGGTTCCGACGATGAGGCGCGACTGGAAGGCTTTGCCTGCGATGACGAGGGGTTCCATGGGGACCATTGTAGAACTGGGGCAGGGCGCACCGCGGAGGGGATGGCGTGGAATGAAAAAGCGGGTCCTTCAACTACGTTCATGCGCTGCGCACATGAACTTCGCTCAGAGCTTGTGACTTAATTGTTCTTTCGGAAAATGCGATGCTGCAAACGAACAGCTTAAGGGCCTCACAAGGTGTCCAAAATCGATAAAGTCACAAGCTCTCAGGATGACATGTGAAAGGCCCGCAGCCAGATTGGGCATGCGGGCCTTGATCACCGGTTGACTGTGGAGATTGACCTGAGGCGCCCCCGCTTTCGGAGTGGCCTCGGCGCTTGGGTTACGCCAGGACTTAGTTCACTGGAGCCAGGAGCGGCTCTAAGCCTCAGTCACCTCACGTAGGGTTCTGCGTGTACTACTACCATCAGAATTTGTCATTAGCTGGATCATCCTCCTTTCCCGTGTACGGATACATTAACTCGGAGACGGGCGACGGGGCAAGCGGCGGGGAAAAGACCCATTCGACGCGGTCCCTTGCGGGACCTTGCTCAGGGCGGGTTCTGGCGAAACCCGGCTACGTCGGACATTGTCCGACGCGTGTCGGACGCGCGTCAGCCATTGCGGAAACCCGTGTCCAGAGCGGCTACCAGGAGTACCAGGAGCCGTCGTGCTCGATGAGCGTGACGTCGACCCCAAAGAGGTCGCGGAGCTTTTCCTGGGTCAGCAGTTCCCTTTTGGGGCCATCGGCGAAGATGCGCCCGTCGCGCATCATGATCACCCGGTCGATCTCCGGAAAAACGTCGGCGATGTGGTGGGTCACCATGAGAATGCCGACTCCCTGCTGCGCTACGCGGCGCAGGGCTGCACGGAGTTCGCGCTGCGCGGCCAGGTCGAGGGCATTGGAGGGTTCGTCGAGAAGCAGCATTTCGGGCTGATGGACGAGGGCGCGGGCGATCATGATACGCCGCTGCTCGCCGGCAGACATTTGTCCGACAAGCTTCGATTCGAGGTGCGTGGCCTGCATCAGCTGGAGTGCCTCGTGGGCCCGCTCACGCATTTCCGGCGTGACGTGCAGGTTGGGCCAGAGAGTCGAGGCGGAGAAGAATCCGGCAACAACGGCATCGAGGCCGCGGGTGACGGGGGTGCGCTCACCGGGGAGTTCGGCGGAGACGACGCCGAGGTGGGCGCGGAGCTGCGAGACGTCCCAGCGCTCGCGGCCAAGGAGGCGCAGCTCGGTGGTGGGCGTGACGATGGGGTAGCACTGGCAGGTGATGGTTTTGATCAGCGTCGATTTGCCGCAGCCGTTGGGGCCGAGGATGGCGACGTGTTCGCCGTTGGCGATGCGGAGGGAGATGTTGTGGAGGACGACGTTGTCGCCGCGCGCGACGCTGACGTCGCGCATGACGAGGAAGTCGGATTGGCGGGCGTCGGACAGGGCGGAATCATTATTTCAAAGTGCGTATTTCAAAGAGCGTATTTCAAAGTGCGAAGTTGGTAGATTAGATATCGCTGCACCCACCTATGACTGAACTTTCTTTGGTTTCTCGAGCAGAGCGACGCGGATTTCGAGTTGCGCCTGACGTACGGCGGACGCGGGCGCGAATGGCCGCGGCCGTGCTGGCGTGCTGCCTCGTGTTGCCGGCCTGTGCGCAGAGGCGGCTGGTGCTGATCGATCAGGATGGGTCGGGGCCTGGCGGATCGAACCAGATGGCGATGATGGTGCTGCTGCAGTCACCGCAGGCGGAGGTGCTGGGCATCACAATGGTAACGGGCAACGCCTGGCGCGATGAAGAGACGCAGCACACGCTGCGGATGCTGGAGCTGATCGGGCGCACGGACGTGCCGGTGGCGAAGGGCGCGGTTTTCCCGCTGGTGCGGACCGAGGAAGAGACGCGGCTGAACACACCATTGGTGGGGCACGTGAGCTGGCTGGGCGCGTGGGGAGAGGGTCCAACGACGCTGGTCGATACAGGTCATAGTGGCGGGGTGGCCGGGAGTGCGGTACGGCCGACGATCCATGCGCCCGATGTGGTGCCACCGATGCCGGAGGGCGCGCCGCATACGAAGGCGATCGATGAGGACGCGGTGCATTTCCTCATCCGGCAGGTGCATGCGCATCCGCATGCGGTGACGATTTACGCGGCGGGTCCGTTGACGAACATCGCGCTGGCGATTCGCATCGATCCGGAGTTTGCGGAGCTGACGCAGGGGATCGTGATCATGGGCGGCAGCCTGAATCCGCAGACGGACGATCCGGAATTTGCGGAGAGCCCGCGGCATGAGTTCAATTTCTGGTTCGATCCGGAGGCGGCGCACATCGTGCTGCGCGGGCACTGGCCGCGGGTTGACGTGACGACTGTAGATGTTTCGATCAAGGCGCCGTTCACGCAGGCGATGCTGGACGAGATTGCGAAGTCGCCGAATCCGGCGGCGCGGTACATCGCGGCATGGTCGCAGGATCGCTACTATCTATGGGATGAGCTGGCGGCTTGTGCGTGGCTTGATCCTTCGATCATCACGAAGGAAAAGCAGGTGTATATGGATGTGGATCTGAGCCATGGTCCGAGTTACGGTGACACAGTCACGTGGACGGATGCGATGCGGCCGGCGACGGACGTGCAGAAGGTTCACGCGCAGATGGACGTGGATCTCGCGAGATTTACGCGGGAGTTTGTTGAGCTGATGTCTGCGCCTCCGCAGAGCGGGCGAAAGACGGGTGACTGAGACGAGACATGACGGATCCTTCTCTGATTTCTTCTGAGGCGCTGCCGCGGGGATTTCGATTTGCGGCAGTGAAAGCGGGCATCAAGCCGAGCGGGAAGGCGGACTTCGCTGTCGTCGTGGCCGATGAATGCGCGAGCGCGGCCGCGATGTTCACGTCGAATCAGGTGCAGGCGGCGCCCATCATGGTGGGGCGCAGACATCTGGCACGCAGCGGCGGGCAGGTGCGCGTGGTGGCGGTGAATGCTGGGAATGCGAACTGCGCTACGGGGGAGATTGGGATCACGGCATGCGAGCAGGTGTGTCGCGCGGCGGCCGAGGCGTTTGGATGCGAGGGGCACGAGGTCTTTCCTTCCTCGACGGGAATTATTGGCGTGCCGCTGCCGGCAGAGAAGCTGGTGGCGGCGTTGCCTTCAGTTAAGACTGAACTGGCTGGCGATGCAGCGGGGCTTGCCGGGTTCGCGCAGGCAATTCTGACGACGGATACGCGGGCGAAGGTCGCGCATGCGTCGTTTGAGGTCGGCGGGAAGACGGTGAGGATCGCGGGCGTGTGCAAGGGCGCGGGGATGATTCATCCGCAGCTGGTGCCTGCGCTGCACGCGACGATGCTGGTGTATGTGTTCACGGATGCGGCTGTCGATCCAGCGATTTTGGGCGATTATCTGCGCGCGGCGGTGGAGGTGAGCTTCAACCGGATCTCGATTGATGGCGACACATCGACGAATGACACAGTGCTGCTGCTGGCGTCGGGTGCGTCGGGGGTGAGGATTGACGAGCCGGATGTGCACACTCTCGAGTCTCTCGAGTCTGAGGCGGGTTTTTGGGCGGCGCTGACTTCAGTTTGCATGTCGCTGGCGAAACAGATTGTGGCGGACGGCGAAGGCGTTACGCATGTGGTGGAGCTGGTGATCGATGGCGCGCCCAGCGATGCGGATGCGCTGAGAGTGGCGAAGTCGATTGCGCACTCGATGCTGGTGAAGACGGCGTGGGCGGGATCGGATCCGAACTGGGGACGGCTGATAGCTGCGGTGGGTTATTCCGGCGTGGCGATCGATCCGGAGAAGATTGCAATCTGGTTTGGCGAGCTTCCAATTTGCGTGCAGGGCGGGCGGGCGCCCGAGTACGACGAACATGCTGCACATGCGTATTTGCGGCAGCGGGAGTATTCGATTCGCATCGCGCTTGGGTTGGGTGAGGGGCGATGCCGGTTCTGGACGTGCGACCTGACGGCGGAGTACGTGAAGATCAACGCAGAGTACTCGACGTAAGACAGCGATAATGCGGTCAGCGATGAGGCGGTCAGCTAAGAACCGGTCAGCTGTGAAGCGACCAGAGACGAAAGCACAGAGCTCAGACCTCAGAAGAGGGGTCAGCGCACCGCGCAAGGTGATGGAAATCACATTCAGGAGCGATGCGAGAGTGCATCGGGTGGAGTGCAGAATGGTGAAGTCCGCATCATTGGCGACTTTCGGGCGCAGGCGAGCGGGAAATGCACAGGGTTATTCACAAAACTGTTGAAATCTGCGCGAGCGGAGAGTTCGTGAGTGGGCGGCTGTGACGGCAGGAACAACCCACGCGGCTGCGCTACAATTTTTCTATAACTGGTTGTGTTAAGTATCGCACTGGACGTGACGGTCGCGCATCCCCGAATCGAGCGGCCGCAAGGACTCTCAAAACAGATGACGATTGAGGCAAGGAACAGGGTTCCGTCTGCCGCAGCGAATGGCAAGAATGGGCACTCGCTCATCAGCGATGCGAAATTTCGCCGGCTCTACGAGCTTGCTTTGAAGTTGCATCTGGCCAGCGAGCGCGCCGGGGGCGATGGCCTCACGTGGCTGCGTGGCCACGAGGCGGTGTTCGCAGGAGTTGCGGGGGATTTGCGCGATGGCGACGTGGTGGTTGCGGAGCACGGCGGATCCGTTGAAGAGATTCTGCGGGGACATGCCGGGGTGCGCATGGATCGTCGCAGCTTTGAAGAGCGCGTGATCGAAGCGCTGAGCGATGCGGTCGGCGATCGTATGCGGAAGACAGGGAGGATCACGGTCGTATTTCTCGACGGCGTACGGGGTGGAACGATTCTGCAGGAGGCGCGCGCGCTGGCGATCGCGGCGAAGCTGCCGGTGCTGTTTGTCGAGGAGCAGCAGAAGGCGCGCGGCGCTAACGACAAGAAGAAGCAGCCGGCGTTCGAGTATCCGTCGATTCCCGTGGACACGCAGGATGTGATCGCGATGTACCGGGTGGCGCACGAGTCGATTACACGGGCGCGCGATGGCGGCGGGCCGACGCACATTGTGGGTGTGCGGTGGAAGCTCGCGACGGCGAGCGGGCGGAAGCGCGCGGCGAAGGCCGCAACCCAGGACGCGGTTGAGCATCTGGAACAGTGGCTCATCGCGCGAGGATTGCCGGTGCAGGCGTGGCGGAGGGAGATCGTCGCGGAGTTTGAGGCGAACAGGCGCGGGCAAGCGTTCGCGGCCCAGGCGAGTGAGAGCCTGAACGAAGACGAAGAGACGGAGACGCGGGCGATCGCGTAAGGACGAGGAGAGATCAGGAGTTTATGGCAACGAAGGTGACGAATCCGGCGGTGAGCGATTTTTCCGCGGAGCTTCGGGAGTGGATCGAGGCGTTCGATGACGTGGTAGTGGGTGAGGGGCCGGAGCAGGGCGCGGATCTGCTGACGGCGCTGAAGCAGCGCGCGCGCGAGGCAGGGATTTCGCAGCCGAGCGAGCTGACGACACCGTACGTGAACACGATTGGGAAACACGAGGAAGTGCCCTACCCCGGCGATCGCACGCTGGAGCGGCGCATCGAGAGCCTGATCCGGTGGAACGCGACGGCGATGGTGCACGGACAGAACAAGAAGGACCACGGCATCGGCGGACACATCGCGACGTACTCATCGCTGGCGACGCTGCTGGAGGTCGGCTTCAATCATTTCTTTCACGCGACGTATGGGGAGCAGCCTGGAGATTTTGTTTATTTCCAGGGACACGCGAGCCCGGGGATTTATGCGCGGGCGTTTTTGCTGGGGCGACTCGATGAGCAGCGGATTCTGAATTTCCGGCATGAGCTGCGCGACACGCCGGGGCTGTCGTCGTATCCGCATCCGTGGCTGATGCCGGATTTCTGGCGGTTCCCGACGGTGTCGATGGGGATTGGTCCGCTGAACGCGGTGTATCAGGCGCGGTTCATGCGGTATCTCGAAAACCGCGGGCTGATCGAGAAGACGCCGCGGAAGATCTGGGCCTTCGTCGGCGATGGCGAGACGGATGAAGTGGACACGCTGGGCGCGCTGTCGCTGGGACGGCGGGAGAAGCTGGACAACCTGATCTTCGTGGTGAACTGCAACCTGCAGCGGCTGGACGGGCCGGTGCGCGGGAACGGGCGGATTATCGACGAGCTGGAAGCGGTGTTTTTGGGCGCGGGCTGGAATGTTATCAAGGTGATATGGGGCCGCGACTGGGATGAGTTGTTCGAGCGCGATCACACCGGGCTGCTGCTGAAGCGCATGGAAGAATGCGTGGATGGCGAGTATCAGGCGTTCAAGGCGAAGGGCGGCGCGTACATCCGGAGCGAGTTTTTCGGGAAGTATCCGGAGTTGCTGAAGCTCGTCGAGCACATGACCGACGATGAGATCTTCCACCTGCATCGCGGCGGCCATGATGCGACGAAGATCTATAACGCCTACAAGCGCGCCGTGGAGCACAAGGGCGAGCCGACGGTGATCCTGGCGAAGACCGTGAAGGGTTATGGCCTCGGAAGCACGCAGGCGCGGAACGCTTCGCACCAGGAGAAGAAGATGGCGGACGATGCGCTGGTAGAGTTTGCGCATCGGTATGAGCTGCCGATTTCGGACGACGACGCGCGGGCGGGCAAGCTGTATCGGCCGGCGAAGGATGCGCCGGAGATGGTCTACATGCATGCGCGGCGGCAGGGGCTGGGCGGCTTCATGCCGAAGCGCGATGTTCCGAAGATCGACTTCAAGGCGCCGAAGCTGGAGACGTTCGCGGAGTGGACGGGCGGATCGCGGGGGCGCGCGGTTTCGACGACGATGGGATTCGTGAGCATCCTGCGCGCGCTGATGAAGGATGCGGCTACGGGCAAGTACATCGTGCCGATTGTGCCGGACGAGGGACGGACGTTTGGGCTGGAGTCGGCGATCAAGCAGGTGGGCATTTACGCGAGCGAGGGGCAGAAGTACAAGCCCCACGACGTGGATATGGTGCTGTCGTATCGCGAGGAGAAGGACGGACAGATTCTGGAAGAAGGGATCACGGAAGCCGGCTCGATGGCGTCGTTCACGGCGGCCGGCACGGGCTATTCGAATTACCTGGTGCCGACGATTCCCTTCTATATGTACTACTCGATGTTCGGATTTCAGCGCGTGGGCGACATGATGTGGGCGTTTGCGGATGCGCGCGGCAAGGGTTTCCTGATGGCGGGTACCGCGGGGCGCACAACGATGCTGGGCGAGGGACTGCAGCATCAGGACGGCCACAGTCATGTGCTGATGAGTGTGATCCCGACGTGCGTGAGCTACGACTCGGCATTTGTGTACGAGCTGGCGGTGATCGTGCAGGATGGGCTGAAGCGGATGTATGAGGATGGCGAGGACGTCTTCTACTACATCACGATGTACAACGAAGACTACGCCATGCCGGAGATGCCGAAGGGCGCACGCGAAGGGATTGTGCGTGGCATCTACAAACTGAAGGCAGGGGCCAGTGGCAAGGCGGTGGCGCAGCTGTTCGGGAGCGGGCCGATTCTGAATGAGGTACTACGCGCGCAGGATCTCCTGGCGGAGAAATACGGCGTGGAGACGGATGTGTGGAGCGTGACCAGCTACAACGAACTGCGTCGCGAGGCTCTCGGCGTGGAGCGCTGGAACCGGCTGCATCCGACCGAGGCGGAGAAGACTCCGTATATCGTGTCGGCGCTGAACAAGGCGAAGGGGCCGATTATCGCGGCGACGGATTACATGAAGGCGGTGCCGGACCAGCTTTCGCCGTGGCTGACGACGCGGCTGGTGTCGCTGGGGACGGATGGGTTCGGGCGCAGCGACAATCGCGAGCATCTGCGGCGGCACTTCGAGGTGAATGCGGAGTCGATTGTGGCGGCGATGTTGTCAAAACTGGCGCGCGAGGGCAAGTTTGATGCGAAGAAAGCGCAGAAGGCGTTCGCGGAGCTGGGCGTGGATACGGAGCGCGGCGATCCGGCACACATGTGAGAATCGCGTGACTGCTTTTCGAAGGAGCGCGCTCGCTTGACACCACAGAGTCGATGAATGAGTCTGAATTCAGCGGCGCATGATGCAGGTCCCCCGCGCCCGGAACGGTAAAAACCCGCCGAGGTCTGCTTGAGATCCTCCGTTATTCTCCCCGCAGTTCTTTTGTTCAGCTCATTCTTGTCACTGACTGAAGCACAGGTCACGACGCAGCAGCCGTTCCCTCCTGGGTATAAGCCGCCGTCTGAGACGATTGCGACCAGCGCGCAGGGATCGACGTACGTACCGATGGACAGCTGGATTTATCCGGCTCTGGACCGGCTGCACTCGCTGGGTTATCTGGACTCGGCATTCATGGGGCTGCGTCCGTGGACGCGGCTGAGCATCGCGCACATGCTGGAGCAGAGCGCGGACCGCATCGACACGGATACCGGGAACGACGAGGCGAAGAGCATCTACCTGGCAGTGCTCGAGGAAGTGCAGCCGGACGTCGATAACGCAACGGAGCTAAACCATCCGAGCGGGCAACTGGAGAGCGTCTACACGCAGCTGCGGGGGATGAGCGGAACGCCGCTGCGGGACAGCTTTCACCTGGGGCAGACGATAATCAACGACTATGGGCGGCCTTATGAGGGCGGGTTCAATAACTACACCGGGTTCAGCGCCAGGGCGGAGGCGGGACGGTTTTCGCTGTATTTCCGCGGCGAATATCAATATGCTCCGAGCGCGACGGGGTATTCGCCAGCACTGTATACGCTGCTTTCCTGCAATGTCGATTTGATTGCCATCAATCCCACGACGAACCTCTGCACTCCGAATCCGAATCAGGCGACGATTCCGGGTGGACCGATTGCGGCGGCGAACAACGCGCGGATTCTGGAGGCGAACCTTTCGTATCACCTGCTGGGGCATGAAATTTCCTTTGGCAAGAACGACCACTGGCTTGGACCGGACCGGGGCGCGAGCATGCTGTGGAGCAACAACGCGGAAGATATTTACGATTTCGAGATCAACCGCGTGGAGCCGCTGCGGATTCCGGGATTGGCGAAGCTGACGGGACCCTTTCGCTACGACTTTTTTGTGGGAAGCCTGAAGGGGCATACGGATCCGAACGATCCATGGGTACACGTGGAGAAGATCAGCTTCAAGCCCACGCACGATCTGGAGTTCGGGTTCAGCCGTATGGTGATCTGGGGCGGCAAAGGGCATGAGCCGATTACGATTCACACGTTCCTGAAGAGCTTCTTCAGCTTCCAGAACGTGACCGCGTCGGAAAAATTCTCGCGAACCGATCCAGGGGCGCGATTCGGCAACTTCGATTTCGATTGGCGGCTGCCGTACATGCAGAAGTGGCTGACGCTGTATTCGGATTCGTTCGTGCATGACGATGTGAGCCCGATAGCTGCGCCTCGGCGTGCTGGCTTGCATCCGGGAATTTATCTGGCGCAGTTTCCGTACCTGCACCAGCTGGATCTGCGGCTGGAGGGGGCGAGCACGGAGCCGACGAGCCACAGTAATCCCGACGGCTCGCCAATCAATCAGGGCCAGTTTCTGTATGTCGAGACCGTGCAGAAGCAGGGGCCGACCAACAAGGGCTTTTTGCCGGACTGGGTGGGGCGCCAGGGCAAGGGCGGACAGGCTTGGCTGACCTGGCATCTGTCGGGCAACGAGGATATTCAGTTCATGTACCGGAACGCGAAGGCTTCGGCGCAATTCATTCCCGGCGGGACAACGCAGAATGACTTTGCGGGGTCGGTGGTGAAGCGGATCGGGAAGGATATCGAGGTGAAGGGCTGGTTGCAGTACGAACAGTGGAAGGCGCCGATTTACGCGACCGGATCGCAAAGCGATACTTCAGGAGCAGCGCAGATTACCTGGTATCCGCGGGCGAAGGAGTGAAAGCGGAGCACCGGGCACCGGGCTCAGGGCACCGGGGCAGGGATGAATCCGGGCGGACGTTTTCTTAGCTGCGGAGGCGAGCGAGCAGGTCCTGAGGATGGACAGGCTTGGCGAGGATTTCGAATTCGTGACCCTGGACGCGGACCCGATCGAGCAGATCAGCGGTGGCAGCCTGCCCTGAGAACAGGAGAATCTTGCAGCCGGGCAGCATGGCACGAATCTGGATGGCTGCGTCGATGCCGTTCAAGTCAGTCATGATGACGTCGGAGATAAGCATGTCGGGCTTGAGGATTTGCGCCATCTCGACGGCCTTCTCGCCGCTGTAGACGGCAGTGGCATCGAATCCGGCCTGGTTAAGAATGATTGCAAGGGTGTCGGCAATTACGCGCTCGTCATCCGCGACAAGCACCCTGGGTTTCGCCTGCTGTTCGGACATTCGTTTCTTACCGCTTCCTTGTCGTCCAACGGATATGAAAATG
Organism: Acidobacterium sp.; assembly: GCA_003166955.1. Lineage (GTDB taxonomy): Bacteria > Acidobacteriota > Terriglobia > Terriglobales > Acidobacteriaceae > Palsa-343. The sequence continues at coordinate 9,572 of PMUI01000040.1, read as the reverse complement.
AGGATTGCAGAATCGCCGAGCGGACCCCTGGGGACAGTCGTGCCGGGATAACCTGCACCTATGATGATACGCTTTCCCGGGGAGATGCTTCACGCCGGCACGCTCCGTCCTGCAGCCACCAAACACAAGAATCTTAACGGAACCTTGTTGTCGGCACCATTATGCTGAGCGGATGCTCCGCAATTTCCGGGAGTGACTGGCCTGATTCTTATGACGGATCCGATCATCCAAGCGAGGCAGGTGGAGAAGTACTATGCGCAGTCGCGCGAGGCGCGGATCCAGGTGATCGCGCCGACCGACCTGGCGATCTATCCGGGCGAGATTGTGGCGTTGCTGGGACCGTCGGGGTCGGGTAAGTCGACGCTGTTGCGGATGCTGTCGGGGCTGTCGCAGCCTTCGGCGGGGTCGGTTCTGTGGCATGGGAAAGAACTGGCCTCGGTGGAGATTAATGTCTCGATCGTGTTCCAGAGCTTCGCGCTGTTTCCGTGGCTGACGGTGCAGGAAAACGTGGAAGCTCCGCTGCGGGCGCGGGGAATGGCGGCGCAACAGCGGTACCGGCGGAGTTTGAAGATTCTCGACACGGTGGGCCTGGACGGTTTCGAGGCTGCTTACCCGAAGGAACTGTCCGGCGGGATGCGGCAGCGTGTGGGGTTTGCGCGGGCGCTGGTGGTGGAGCCGGAAGTGCTGTTTATGGATGAGCCGTTTTCGGCGCTGGATGTGCTGACCGCCGACAATCTGCGCAGCGAACTGCTGGAGCTGTGGCAGAAAAAGACGATCCCGACGAAGGCGATTTTCCTGGTCACGCACAACATCGACGAGGCGGTACTGCTGGCGGATCGAATCATTGTGCTGGGGCGCAATCCCGGACATGTGCGGACAGATTTCAAAGTTTCGCTGGCGCAGCCGCGGGATCGGAAGGCGCACGCATTCACGGCGCTGGTGGATTACATCTACAAGGTGCTGACGCGGCCGGACGTAACGCCTGCGGCGGTGCCGGTGCTGGCCGATGGGCGGCGTGTGCGGGATCAGCGGCAGATGCGGTACGAGATGCTGCCGCATGCGCGGCCGGGCGGGATCGCGGGTTTGCTGGAGCTGATCATCGACCTGGGCGGGCGCACGGATATTTATCGGCTGGCCGATGAGCTGGCGTTCGAGATCGACGATCTGTTCCCGATCGTGGAGGCCGCGCAGTTGCTGGGGTTCCTGAAGGTGGAGGAAGGCGATGCGGCGATCACGCCGGAGGGACGGGCGTATGCCGAGTCGGAGATTCTGAAGCAGAAGCAGCTGTTCCGCAAAGCGGCGCTGGACCATGTGCTGCTGCTGCGGCAGATTGCGCGCGCGCTGGCCAACAAGAGCGATCATTCGGTGCCGGAGGACTTCTTCCTCGACATGCTGGATGAGCAGTTCAGCGAAGACGAATGCGCGCGGCAACTGGAGACGGCGATCAACTGGGGCCGGTACGCGGAGCTGTTCGACTGGGACGATGCGCGGCGGCGGTTTACGCTGCACGTGCATGAGGGCGAGGAGCCAGCGGAGCCGATTGCGGAGCGGGAAAAGGAACAGGAGCAGGAGAAAGCTGGATGAGGCCGCGTCTGACGCTCTCACGGGCGTTCGTGATGGAGCGGACCTGGCCGTTTTTTGTCGATCTCAGTGTGGCGGCGGCGCTGCTGGCCGGTTTCTACGCGATTCTCTGGATCGGGAAGTTCTGGTTCAGCTCTGCGATTCCAGAGGTTGAGATCTATCGGTCGCCGGCGCACCTGCCGCTGTACGCGTTCTATTCGGTGGTACGGATTTTTGTGGCGTACGCGCTGAGCCTGGTGTTTGCGGTCGCGTATGGATATACGGCTGCGTACAACAAGCGCGTGGAATCGCTGCTGATTGCGACGCTGGATATTCTGCAGTCGATTCCGGTGCTGAGTTTTCTGCCGGGCGTGATGCTGGCGATGATGTCGCTGTTCCCTTCCCGGCAGCTGGGGATCGAGTTCGGAGCGATTCTGCTGATTTTCACCGGCGAAGTATGGAACATGGCGTTCAGTTTCTACACATCGCTGAAGAGCATACCGCGCGAGCTGATGGAGGCGACGAGCATCAACCGGTTCTCGCGCTGGCAGCGCTTGTTTCAGCTGGAGCTGCCCTTCGGCGCGATCGGGCTGGTGTGGAACTCGATTGTGTCGGTGGCGAACGGGTGGTTTTTCCTGATGGTGTGCGAGATGTTCCCGGTGGGGAGCCGGAATTTCCGTCTGCCGGGGCTCGGTTCGTACCTGCAAACAGCGGCAGCGCACGGGGACTTTGCAGCAGTGACCTGGGGACTCATCACGATGGTGCTGATCATCGTGATCACCGACCAGCTGTTGTGGAGGCCGCTCATCGCGTGGTCAGACAAGTTTAAGTTCGAGACTGTGGAGAGCGGCGACCGGGTGACGTCGCCGGTGCTGGATGCGTTGCGGAACTCGAGCGTGATTGGAATTATCAACCGTTACACATTCAAGCCGATGGCGGAACGGTTCTATCTGGATCTGGCGGCGCGGCGGAAACGCAGGCGGCCGAAGCCAGTGGACGACAAGCCGCGCAGAGGCGCAGCAGCGATTTATCTGACTGCGGCTGTGGCGGTGCTGGCGGTGGTTGGCGTCGCGGCGTTCCATGCGCTGCTGCTGCTGAAAGGGATGCATCGCTCGGACTTGTTGCATTTGCTCGCCGGGGCAGCGCTGACGCTGGTGCGCGTGAATGCGGCGCTGCTGATCGGGTCGCTGTGGACGATCCCCGTGGGCGTGGCGATTGGATTCAACCCGAAGCTGTCGCAGATTTTGCAGCCCATCGCGCAGATTGCGGCGTCCTTTCCGGCAACGGCGTTGTTTCCGCTGATTCTGGTGGCGCTGGCGCGGATTGGAATCGGGCTGGGGATTGGGTCGGTGGTGCTGATGCTGCTGGCGGCGCAGTGGTACATCCTGTTCAACGTGATCGCCGGAGCGCAGGCGATTCCGTCGGAGCTGCGCGAAGTTGCAACACTCTTCCGATTTCAGGACGTGCAACGCTGGACGACGGTGATCCTGCCGGGGATTTTTCCGTTTCTGATCACCGGACTGATCACGGCTTCGGGCGGGGCGTGGAACGCGTCGATCGTGGCTGAATATTTTCAGCTGAAAGGCAGCACGCTGGCGACGACGGGGCTGGGGGCGCAGATCAGCGCGGCGAGCAGCGACGGGAATTATCCAGTGCTTTTGGCGGCGACAATGATCATGGCGCTGATCGTGGTGACCATCAACCGGCTGGTGTGGCGGCCGCTGTATCACCTGGCGGAGACGAGATACAGGCTGGAGTAAGAACAGCGTTCGGCGTTCAGCGTGGCTAGGTTTTGAAAAGGAGACGTTCGAGCACCGGGCCGAGGGTCAGAGCCGGTAGATAACTCAAAGCCGTCCCGATCACCAGATATACCGTGAGCAAAAGCGCGAACGAAAACGAATCTGTCGGCAGAGTACCGATGGATCGCGGCACGATCTTCTGGCGCGCGAAGAGGCCTGCGAAGGCGAGCGCCGGAATCGCCAGGCCAAATCGCCCCGCCATCATGGCGGTGGCTGTGGTGAAGTTATAGAAGCCGGTGTTTGCGCTGAGTCCACCGAAGCTCTGTCCGTTGTTCGCGAAACAAGAAGCGTAGCCGAAGAGAATCTCGGTGAACCCGTGGGGTCCGCTGTTGGTGGCGAGCCCGGCCAACCCGGCTTTGGTGGCGACAGCGAGCGAGGTGAGGATCAGGATCGTGACCGGCCCGGCGAGGGCGTAGAGCATGATCATCTTGTTCTCGCAGGGGCCGAGTTTCTTGCCCAGGTATTCGGGCGTGCGGCCGATCATCAGCCCTGCCAGAAAGACCGGGATCGCGGCGGTCATGACCATGCCGAAGAGTCCGGTGCCGAGCCCTCCGAAGACAATCTCACCAAGGAGCAGGTTGACGAGCAGGATCATTCCGCCCAGCGAAGTAAGGCTGTCGTCCTGAGCGTTGGTGGAGCCTGTGGCGGCGTTGGAGGTGACCGCACCGGCAAGTACCGAACCTGCGATCCCGAACCGCGCTTCTTTCCCCTCCATGTTTCCACCCGGCTGGAGTTGGGTCCGCTGAGCAGCGACGTGGTGCAGAAGCGGACTGGCGTGCTGCTCGCTGGCATGCAGTGCTGCGAGACCGCCTACGAAGAGGAGAAGCATCACCCAATAGAAGAGCCAGCCCTGGCGGCGGTGGTTCAGCATGCGACCCAGCGTGTTGGTGAGGGCTGCGGGCAGCAGAACGATGGAGAGGAGTTCGAGGAAGTTCGCCAGCGCAGTGGGATTTTCATAGGGGTGAGCGCCGTTCGCGTTGAAGAAGCCCCCACCATTGGTGCCGAGGTTCTTGATGATTTCCAGTGCGGCAACTGGACCTTGCGGAATGATCTGCCGGGTTCCGTTCAGAGAATGGGCGACGGCGTAATGGTGGAAGTTCATGGGAACTCCCTGCGCGACAAGCAGAAGTGCGCCCAGGACCGAGCCCGGCAACAGAATCCAGAGGACGCTGCGCGTGAGGTCGACCCAGAAGTTGCCGAGCGTCTGTGCTTCCTCGCGCGCGAGACCGCGGATAAAGGCAATGGCCACGGCCAGACCCGCCGCCCCAGCGAGAAAGTTCTGCACGCAGAGCCCCACCATCTGGCTGAAATAGCTCATGGTGTTTTCGCCTGCATAAGCCTGCCAGGTGCTGGTGGTGGAGAAGCTGATCGCGGTGTTGAAAGAGAGGCCGGGAGTGAGTGGGGTGGTGGAGTATTGCGGGAAGAACAACGGGAGGAGCCGCTCGAATCTGAGGATGGCGTAGAGGGTCAGGGTACAGATGAAACCGAAGATCACGAAGCAGGTTGTGTATTGTGCGGCGGTCATTTCGACTGCGGGATCGACGCCGATGAGGCGATAGATCCATCGTTCCGCTGGAACCCACAAGGGATCCAGCAGAGTTCTTCGCCTGGAAAACACGCGTTCCATGTAGCCGCCAAGCGGCCTTACACAGAGCGTGAGGATCACGACGAAGAGAAGATACTGAACCGCGTTATACAAGCCCATCGTAGAGCCGAGTGGTTCGCCTGAGGCGGACCACTGGCGAGTGTCGCAGAAAATCTATAAAGAAGGAATGCGGAATCCGCGATGGCGCCGGAACCTATCGGCTGACCAGGACGAAGGCTCCCCAGTAGTAGGGCAGGTCTTTGCCGTAGCGTTTGCGGACGACCTCGCGTTCCGCGAGTTGCGCCTGGCGGAGCGCCTCAGGTTTGTCGAGGCCGCCGAGCCACTTTGCATAAAACAGCGACATCAGTTCCTGGGTTTCCTGGTCGGGGACAGACCACATGCTCATCATGACGGATTCGGCGCCGGCTTCCTGCAGCGCGCGGCGCAGGCCGAAGACGCCCTCGCTGTTGCTCTGCTCGCCGAGACCGGTTTCGCAGGCGCTGAGGACGACGAGTTCTGTGCCCTGTAGGTTGAGCTGGCTGGTTTCGTACGCGGTGAGGACACCGTCATCCTGGCCCGCTGCGGGCGCAGCGCCGGCACGGGTTCGATTCGCCCCTGCAAAGAACAGGCCGGAACGCAGCATCGGATCGTCGGCTGCGCCGCTCAGTCGCACAACGCGGCCGGATTGGTCGGCGGGGCGCTGGTCCTCGAGGAAGAAACCGTGGGTTGCGATGTGGACAACGCGCGGGCCGCGCACTTTCTGAATGGATGTTTTGAGAGCGCGGTCTTCGGTGTAGAGCGTGGTCTGCCATCCGGACTGACGGAGGAGTTTTTCAATCGCAGTCACTTCCACTTCGGTGCCGGGAAGCGGATTGAGAGCGCCTCCGCTGAGATCGACAGCGCGCTGCGAGGCTGGGGTCGACGCGGCGGACGAGGAGGATTGGCTGGAAGTCGACGCGGCTCGTTGGCCGGTTTGGGTCAGTTCGAACCTCGGGTTGCCGAGCAGCACAGCGGACCTGACGGTCGCGCTGCGCTGGGGACGCAACAGATCTCTGGTGCTGTTGATGCAACGGAGCTGATACTTCTCGATCAGCAGCTTGCCGGTTGAATCGGAAAGCAGGCCGATGGGAATTTGGCTGAGAACGCCGTCGGACGCGACGTAGACGCGGTTGACGCCTCTGAGCGCGGGCTCGAGCGGCTTCCAGAAGCCCTCGTACGCTGCGCCTGTATCGACGGAGGCGGCAACGTTCGCGGCGGGAGCGCCAGGCTCGGGTTCCGCGGTGACGCCGCGGGTTTTTGCGACGACGAGCCGGAAATTGGTCAGCGGGGTCGCTTCGAGATCCTTAGCGTCACCCAGCACGATGAGTTGGGGATATCTCGACTGCGGCGTGACGACCAGCGCGATGTAGACGCGCGTACTGGTGAAGGTCCTGCCGTTGTGAAACTGGAAGCGCGTAATCTCGACCGCGGCCTCGCCCGGCTTGAGAGCTTTCTGCACATCGCGCCACGTGGCAACCGCGAGCGTGTTGGCTTCCGACAGCACAGCAGAGCGCCGCGCCAGCTCCTGCTCCATCTGGTTGGTTTCCTGCGCCAACTGCGCGATCTGGCTGCGATGAACATCGTCGTCGCTGTTTGACTGCGAGAGCGCGGCCAGCTGAGTCTTCGCAGCGGCGAGCTTGTCCAGCAGGGCGAGCGCCTGGGTATCTCCACTGACGATGATGTGGGCGCGTATGGAAGCAGCGCTTTCGGCGACGAAGCCCCGCTCCACGAGCAGAGCGTCGTAGACCTTGCCGGCGAGGGCGGGATCGCGATCGTGATAGCGCGTTGCAAAGCTGAAGTAGAGCGGAAACGTGCCGGGCAGAGTGGCGTAGGTGACCAGCCGATCGCGCTCGCTCATGGTGGTGGCGTTGGCTCGCCATTGCGCGATGCGATTGCCAAGATATTTGTCGAACCAGGGGCCGGCGCGATCCGGCTTATCCCAGGCATAGTAGAAGAGGGCGATGTTGGCCTCGGCTTCGACGAGGTCGGGACTGGTGGGAGAGAGATTGTGCTGGAGGATCGCGAGGGAGCGCTCGAACAGTGGCGCGGCGTCGGCATAGCGCTCCTCGCTTTTGTAAACGCTGCCGAGACCCATGAGACTGACGGCGAGGTCGGAGCCGTTGGGACCGAAAGCCTTTTCGCCGATGTCGATCGCGCGCTGGTAGAGGGTTTCGGCGACCTTGTGATCGCCCGAGTACTCGACGACTTCACCCGCGGTGTTGTAGCTGGCGGCCAGCTGGAGGTTATACGCGGGACCGGCATTCTGGTAGATGGCGATCGCGCCGCGAATGACGCGCGCGGCGTCGTAGAGTTTGCCTTCGTCGATCAGCAGGCTGGAGCCGTAGAACAGCACATCGGCGACATGCGGGTCGTTCTGGCCGTAGGTCTTCAACTCGGCGGTGAGCGCGTCGTGAAATGCGCCTTCGGCCTCGCCCCATCGGCCGTGACTGCTGTAGAGTTTGGCGAGATGGAGCAGGGTTTCGCCCGCCTCTTTGCTTTCCGGGCCCGCGGATTTCTGCAGGATGTCGAGCGCGCGACGCAGGCTGGTTTCGGCGTCGGCGAAATCGTCCTGATTGGTGAACAGAACGCCGAGAGCATCGAGAGAGAGGCCGACGCGGCGGTCCTGCGGGCCGAAGGTGGCTGCAGCGACCTGGACGGTTTGCTGTGCCAGCGGAATGGCCTGGGCGATCCTGCCCTGATGCCGGAGTTGCTCAACCTGCTGGCTCATCTGTGTCCAGCGGGCCTCCTGCGCGGAGGCGAGGAGCGAGACGGCGAAGGCGAGCGCGAGAGCTGGCAACTTCATTGGGGATGCCTTACCTTCACCGCGCGAGTGCGAATTGTCAAGGCCGAACCCACTCTGGGCGCGAGGGCCGGGGCCATTAGATTTCGACTTCGCCCTCGAGGTAGAAGACGCATTCGCCTTCGAGCTCGGTGCGGTCGCCGCGGAGGCGGCAGAGAACTTTGCCGCCGCGCGGCGATGCCTGAAAGGCGGTGAAGTCGGTTTTGCCGAGGCGCTTCGCCCAGTAGGGCGCGAGCATGCAGTGGGCCGAGCCGGTGACGGGATCTTCGGGGATTCCTTTGACGGGAGCGAAGTAGCGGCTGACGAAGTCAATTTTTGGATCATCGCTCGCGGCGGTGATAATGAAGCCGGGCTTGCCGATGCGGATGAGCGCGGGCATATCAGGCGCGACGGATCGCAAGGTCTTTTCGTCCGGAAGCAGGGCGAGGTAGTTGAAGTCGTTTTCCGTGACTTCGACGAGCGTGGCTCCGAAGGCTTGGGCGAGAGCGGGCGGAGTTGGGATCGGTGACGAGGGGCGCGTTGGAAAATCCATTATGTAACCGTTACCGTTACGAGTTACGGTTAAGGGGCCGCTGGCTGAGTGGAAGACGACCTGGGTGCGCGCGGGCTCGAGGCGTTCCATGACGACGGCGGCGCTGGCCAAAGTGGCGTGGCCGCAGAGCGGGACCTCAGTGCCGGGCGTGAACCAGCGGAGGTTGTATTCGCCGTTTGAGGGGACGAGGTAGGCGGTTTCGGCGAGGTTGTTCTCGGCGGCGATGGCCTGAAGGATTTCGTCGGGAAGGAAGCTCGGGAGCGGAATGATGGCCGCGGGGTTGCCGGCGAAGCGGCGGGTGGTGAAGGCATCGACCTGGAAGATGGGGGCGCGCATAAACGATTTTGGCCTGGAAAGGCGAGGTTCGGCAAAAATGAGCCCCTCTCTCTTTGGGCCGATGACTTGTTTTCAGCGATTTGACGATTTGACCGGGTTGGATGGCCTGGATAAGTGACTACGGATGTATCAGATTGAACCCTGGTTGAGGTTCATGCAGACTCGGTCGAGTTTGCGTCAGGCTCGGCCGAGTTGGGCGCAGATGATACGTGGAACATCATTTGGCACTCGGCTGCGGTTGATGCATGGCTGGCCGAGTTTGATGGGGATGCGGCCGGGTTGCTATCAGGGAGGGCCGGGTTGACGTCATGGTGGGCCGGGTTTGATGCAGCTGCGGCTGAGCGGACGGCGGGCGCTTCCTGACTTGTTCGTCGAAGGCTTGTTCGCCGAGGGCCGAGAGGAACGCGATCAGGCGGTCAGGATCCTGTCTGGCTCGTTGCAGTTCGTGGAGGAAGGGCAGGGTGGGCGAGGGCGAGATGGCCGGGGACGGATTGGCCGAATTGGTCTTCGGAGCCATGGGCGGGACGGCGAGCGCTGCGTCGGACCACTCGTCGGGCGGTTCGGGCACCGGAAACGGTACGGAACCGAAACGCTGGAGGAGGCCGCGGAGGAGGCGTCCGGCCTCGCGGTCGGATATGCCGTCCTGGAGGAGGGAATGGAGGATGGCGTGGACTTCGAGGGGGATTTCGACCGGGTCGAGCCAGGCGAGATTGCGGCCGAGTTGGGCCCAGTGTTGGATGCGGGAGTAGCGATCGCGTTTGGGGATGGGTGGGGGGCCGGGAATGGCGGGCCGGGGCGCGTGGTGGCGGCAGAATTCCTGATTGCGGGTGGCGGCGCAACGGCAGTTGCGGCCGTTGGGCAGGATGAAGCGGCACTCGGGAGCCATAGGTCCTCCAAAGACAGGGAATAGGTGTGAAGTTG
>PMUI01000096.1 GCA_003166955.1 Acidobacterium sp. | reverse complement strand
ACGAAAAGCAGAACTCCGGCCGTTCGGCTTGCCCGCCGTTCCGAGATAGATATGCTCGGAACCCACTGCAAGAGCACAACAGTAGCGGACAGCAGCTCTACCAGGCTGTCGGAGCCGAAGGCCAACATCGCGGGGCTGTGAGCCGTAACAGCCGCATACGCCGAGACGCCGAATTCCAGCAGCATCCATGCCAGAGTGACGCCCTGCAACCAGAGCATTGCAACGTGGGGCTTCGGAGATCGAGCGGCGGCGGGCTTCGACGGCTGAACAGCGATCTGTATAAGTTCCGACATGTTCGACCTCATGATTTCAGGCCATCAGGGGAGACGCAAGGGAGCAGGTTGTGTGAGCCTCAAATCGTTGGTGACGGCAATCCGGATGGATTGTCGGCCTTCCGGAAGTTTCGAGCTTACGGGTCGCTGCGAAAAGAAACCGCAGGTTCTTCCGCCTCGCGGTGCTCAGCGTCAGAATGACAGCCTTGGGGTGAGTTGCCGGTTCGTCGGCTTTCCGGAAGTTCGATCTTAGATGGCGCGGATCATGCGGACGGGAAGGAAGATGACGGCGCTGACTAGCTCGAGGACGCCGCCGACCGCGATGCCGACGATGCGGAAGGGGATTAGGAGCACCCAGACGATGGGGTAGGCAACGAGGGCGATCAGAGCCAGGGGCCAGCAGAGAATGAGAAGGATGCAGAAGAGCAGGAATTTTGCCATGGCTTGCTCCTGAATCGGATCCCGAAGATCCGTGACCCGAGCGCCCCGGCCGTTTAGCTGGAAGCGCTCGAGTCGAACTTCATTGATACGCATCGATGAGCGCTGGGGTTCCGTGAATTACTGCGGCATGTGCAGGCCTAAGGCAGTGAGGACGTCCTGGTCGGGGGTGGTGGTTCCGTTTTGTTTGACGACGACGGAGAAACCGCCCTGGTAATCCCACATGGCCCAGCCGATGTGGTTGTTTTCGAGGGCGACGCGCATATCGTGCAGCCATTGCGCGCGGTCGGAGGGAGGAGCGTAGTTGCGGAGGACGCCGAATTCGCCGCAGTAGACGGGCACGTGGTGGAGGGTGGACCACTTCGCGGCGAACTCGATGGAGTTTTCGATGCGCGCGTCGTCCCAGCGGTCCTCGCCGTAGGTGTCCAGGAAGAACTGGCCGGATAGGTTCGGCTCTTCGTCGAGCCTGGGGGCGATGTTGTCGGGCGTCGAGGGGTAGGGGATGGCGCGCTCGGGGCGAACTTCGGGGCTGGTCCACGTTGCGCCCTGGTGGGTGAAGGGGAAGGGCTCGTAGTCGTGGAAGGTGTAGATGATGTTGGGGTCGGGGAGGGGCTCGAGGACGAGGAGGTCCGGGAGCGAGGACCAGTGCGCGCCGGAAGCGATGATGGTGTTGTGCGGGGCGGCCTGGCGGATGGCGTCGACGACGGAGGCCTGGATGCCGAGCCAGCGATACGGGTCGTTCTGCTCGGGCTCGTTCATGATCTCGAAGAAGACGTGCTCGGGATCGGTGCTGGCGTAGTGAGCGGCGAGAGCGCGCCAGAGGGCGACGAAGTTGCTGACGCCGGATGAGCCCTGGAAGAGCTGGGCTTTGTACTCGCTGCTGGGATGGATGTCGATGATGACGGAGAGATGGTTGTCGAGCATGGTCTTAACGACGCGGTCGAGCTCGGTCATGAAGGGAGTTTCTTTGCCGGCATATTGCCAGGCGACGAGGGGGCCGGCGTCGATGGAGAGGCGGCAGTGGTCGAAGCCCATTTTCGCGATGAGGGCGATGTCGTCGGCGGTGGTGAAGGTTTGCAGGCGCTGGGTGGAGTAGTCGTTGGCCTGGGCGAACCACATGCTGGTGTTGATGCCGTGCAGCAGGTGCTGCGCGCGCGCGAAGGCGAGTGCGGGCTGGGCATCGTCGGGGTCGGGTTTTTGCGCCGCGGCGGAGCCGAATGGGAGGAGCGAGGCGAGTAGCAGGGCAGCGAAGGAGCGAAGAGAGATTCGCATAGGCGCAGTTTAATCCTGGGGGGCGGCGATGAGAGCATGCGGCGCTGCGCTATGCTGAAGGTTTGCGAAACGTAAGTCACAATGCGGGGTCGAGGCCTGCGGGGGCGAGCGACGAGGCGAGCTCGGCCGCGGCGGTGCGGGAGATGTTCGACCGCATTGCGCCGCGCTACGATCTGCTGAACCATGTGCTCTCGTGCAATGCGGATCGGACGTGGTGGTGGCGGACGGCGCGTCGATTCCGGCACATTTTGGAGCGGCCTGATGCGCGGGTGCTGGATATTTGTTGTGGCACGGGCGATATGACGCTGGCGTTGCTGCGGCGTCGGCCGGAGGGTGCGGAGCCCGTGGTGGCGGCGGATTTTTCTGAGGCGATGCTGGCGCTGGCTCGGGTGAAGTTGGCGGGGAGACGAGTGGAGGTTGTTGAGGCGGATGCGATGCGTCTGCCGTTCTCGGATGGGTCGCTGGATCTGATCACGACGGCGTTTGGGTTTCGGAATCTGGTGAATTATCGGGCCGGGCTGGTGGAGTTTTTGCGGGTGCTGCGGCCGGGCGGAGAGGTGGGGATTTTGGATTGCAGTAAGCCTGGCGGGGTGGTGGGGCGGATATTTGGGTTTTACTTTCGGCACTTGCTGCCGTGGGTTGGGGCGCGGATTTCGGGGGATGCGGGGGCTTATGGTTATTTGCCGGATTCGGTGGAGGGGTTTCCTCCGCCGCCGGCGATGGTGGAGCTGATGCGCGAGGCGGGGTTCGTTGAGGTTTCGTGGACGCCGTACACGTTTGGGACTGCGGGGCTTTGGCGGGGGGTGAAGGCTCAGTGACAACTTTCACCACGCAGGAAACAGAAGGCAGCGGACGGCGGTAGGCTGAAGGCTAGCATGTCGACCACGACTATTCCGGGGAAATCGCGGGCCAGCGCGGAGAAGCGGTGGGCGGCGCTGGTTTCAGTGGCGGCGGCGTGCGCGATGACGGCGCTGAAGATCGTGGTGGGGCTGCTGACGGGCAGCCTGGGAGTGCTTTCGGACGCGGCGCATTCGGCGCTGGACCTGTTGGGCGCGGCGTTGACGTTTGCTTCGGTAAGTGTGTCGGACCGGCCGGCGGACTGGAATCATCCGTACGGGCATGCGAAGTTCGAGAATATTTCTGCGTTCGTGGAGACGGGGCTGATGGCGGCTTCGGCGGTGGCGATTTCCGCGGATGCGATCAGCCGGATATTTTTTCATCCTGTGGCGCTGCGATATTCGGTATGGCCGTTTGCGGTGATGGGGGTTTCCATCGTGGTCGACCGCTGGCGATCGCAGGAGCTGCGCAAGGTGGCGAAGCGGCACCGGAGCGAGGCGCTGGAGGCGGACGCGCTGCATTTTGCGTCGGACATCTGGACGAGCGCGGCGGTGGTGGTGGGGTTGAGCGCGTCGTGGCTGGGCACGGTGAAACATGTGGAGTGGCTGCGGTTCGCGGATCCGATGGCGGCGCTGGCGGTGTCGGTGATGATTTTGATCTTCGGCTGGAGGCTGGCGTGGCGGGCGGTGTTCGCGCTGACGGATGCGGTTTCGCCGGAGCTGCATACGCGGATGCTGGAAGAGGTGCGGCGGACGGATGGGGTGCTGGGGATCGACCAGGCGCGGGTACGGAAGTCGGGCAGCAATTATTTTGCGGACGTGACGCTGTCGTTGCCGCGGCAGCTGACATTTCAGCGGACCGAGGCGCTGGTGGGCCGGGCGACGGCGGCGGTGCAGCGCGTGCTGCCGGGGGCGGACGTGGTGATCCACACGGTGCCGCGGTCAACACTGGCGGAGAGCTTGTTTGACCAGGTGCGGGCGGTGGCGGCGCGCAACAACGCGCTGCTGCACGATGTGAGCATTGAGGCTTTTGCCGATGGGCTGCATGTGGAGCAGCACATTGAGGTGAAGGAGACGATGCGGTTGGTGGAGGCGCATCAATTTGTCCATGAGCTGGAAGAGCAGATTCGGAAAGAGCTGCCGCAGGTGGGATCGGTGCTGACGCATATCGAGAGCGAGCCGGGGACGATTGAAGCGCCGGAGCCGGTGGAGCAGAATCGGCGGCTGGAGCAGCGGCTGCGGGATGCGGCTGCGAATGTGCCGGACATCGTGGACATTCACGAGGTGAAGGTGGACCGGGTGGGAGAACATCTCCACGTGACGTGCCACTGCACGCTGCCGGATGATATGGATATGCGGCGGGTGCATGAGCTGATTACGGAGCTGGAGCATCGTTTTAAGCTGGAGTGTCCGGAGGTGGATCGGCTGCTGGTACATCCGGAGCCGGCTTCGGATAATCAGCATCGGCAATAGCCCACCACAGAGTACACAGAGGGCACAGAGGACCCGAAGGGGGAGTGGCGGCGGGAGAAGGAGTTTCGATGGTTTTTGGGGCACGGTGGCTTGTTAAGGCGATAGTCCACCACATAGGACGCGGAGGGCACGGAGGAATGCCGGTTGGGATGGAGGGAGAGAAGATTTGATTGCGAGTGCGGAGTGGAAGCAGGGGATGATCTTCGACGGGAAATCGGAGAGCGGGCAGACGATTCATTTCGACGCGACGAAGGAGCACACGGCGGGACCGAGTCCGATGGAAGCGGTGCTGATGGCGTTGTGCGGGTGCACGTCGGTGGATGTAGTGAATATTTTGCAGAAGAAGAGGGAACCGCTGGAGGGGTTGGTGGTTTCGGCTGAGGCGGAACGAGCGCCGGAATCGCCGAGCGTGTTCACGCATATTCGGCTGACCTACAGGATTCGCGGGAAGGTGACGGAGAAGGCGGCCGAGGATGCGGTGGCGCTTTCGAAGAACAAGTACTGCTCGGTTTCGAAGATGCTGGAGAAGGCGGCGAAGATCGAGTACTCGATCGAATACCAATCATGATTGGATTTTTTCGTTTCGTGTTGGTGGTGCTGTTGCTGATGGTCGTGGCGATGACGTCGGCGATCCTGACGATGCACTTTGCGATTCACGGCTCTGAGGTGCAGATTCCCGATCTGAAGGGAATGGCGGTGGCCGATGCGGGGCAGAAGGCGGCGGGGCTGGGGCTGACGCTGCAGGTGGAGAATCATCTGTATTCGGCAGACGTGCCGGCGGGGCGGGTGACGAATCAGTCGCCGGCGCCGGGTACGCTGGTGCGGCGCGGCTGGCGGGTGTGGCTGACGGAGAGCCTGGGCCCGCAGAAGCTGGCGATCCCGGACGTGAAGGGGAGGGATCAGCGATTCGCGACGATCGCGATCCGGCGGGCGGGTTTTCTGACGGGCGTGGTGGCGGAGATGCCGTGGCCGGAAGGGCCGCCGGGGGCGGTGATTGCGCAGAGCCCGGAACCGAATGCGTCGGGGGTGGAAAGCCCGACGATGAATCTGCTGATCGCGTCTCCGGTGGACGCGGAGGCTGGGCAGGGCGGCCTTGGGATGCCGGGCGGATACGTAATGCCGAGCGGATACGTAATGCCGAATTTGGAGGGGCAGGTGTTCACGGCGGCGGCGCTGACGCTGACGCGGATGGGGCTGCATCTGGCGCCGGTGAAGGAGCAGGACATGCATGTGGCGTCGCCGGGGGCGGCGGGTGGGCCGGCGCCCGCGATGTATCCACCGGGGACGGTGGTGGGGCAGACGCCGGCGGCGGGGTCGCGGGTGGACGGGAGCCAGGCGATCCAACTGACGGTTGCGAAGTGAGGGGGCGAAGCGAGACGGGTAGGGGATGTAAACGGATTCTTCGGTAAACGATTACCCGAAAATGCAGCGATTTAGTAGAATGGCGGTTTGCCTATGGTTTGCCGCGCGCAGAGTGCGGCTTGCGAAACGCCTGCATGATGCTGGATGCGCTCAAGTCGGAAGTGCTGGAAGCCAATCTGGAATTGGTGCGCCGGGGGCTGGTGCTCTCCACGTTTGGCAACGCCAGCGGGATCGATCGGGAGCAGGGGCTGGTGGCGATCAAGCCGAGCGGCGTGCCTTACTCAGATCTGACGGCCGATGACATGGTGGTCAGCGACCTCGATGGGAAGGTTGTGGGCGGGAAGCTGAAGCCGTCGTCGGATCTCGATACTCATCTGGAGTTGTATCGGGCGTTTGCGGAGATCGGCGGCGTGGTGCACACGCACTCGGAGTTTGCGACGGCGTGGGCGCAGGCGGGGCGCGAGATTCCGGCGTACGGAACCACGCACGCGGACTATTTTCATGGGCCGGTGCCGGTGACCGCAGAGCTGGGCGACGACGAGGTCGGAAACGATTACGTCCTCAACACGGGCAAGGCCATCGTGCGACGGTTCGAGGGGCTGGATCCGGTGGCGTTGCCGGGGGTTCTGGTGGCAGGGCACGCGCCGTTTGCGTGGGGGAAAAGCGCGATGGAGGCCGCGTATCATGCGGTAGTGCTGGAGTCGATCGCGCGGATGGCGTACTATACCGCGACGCTGAATCCGGACTGCAGGGGAATATCACAGGCGTTGCTGGATCGGCATCATTTTCGTAAGCACGGCGTGAAGGCCACTTACGGTCAGGGCAGTTGAACGGGCCGTTAAACGGACTTTTTAACCTGGAACTCGGGTCTCCTCCACTCCGGTTCCCGCACATGTTGGAACACACCGAGGGTCGACAGGGATGTCACTTGCATTCGTGAGTGCCGCGGTTGCGTTTTTTCAGGCGCCGGTTAAGTCGCTGGTTCATCTGGGCTGGATCGACATCACGGTGATCGCGATTTACTTCGCGATGGTCATCTACATCGGCATTTATCTGAAGGGCGCGGCGAATACCAGCGAAGAGTTCTTCATGGCGGGCCGCGAGATGACGGCTTGGATCGCGGGTCTGAGCTTTGTGTCGGCGAATCTGGGATCGCTGGAGCTGATGGGATGGGCGGGGTCGGCGTATCAGTACGGCATTCTGGCGACGCACTGGTACTGGATTGGCGCGATCCCGGCAATGCTTTTTCTGGGCATCGTGATGATGCCGTTCTACTACATCTCGAAGACGCACTCGGTGCCTGGGTATCTGCATTTGCGGTATGGGGACGGTGCGCGGGGATTGTCGGCGGTGTGCTTCGCGTTCATGACGGTGCTGATGAGCGGCATCAATATGTACTCGATGGCGCTGGTGATGAAGGTGGTGCTGGGGTGGAATCTGAACTTCAGCATTTGGGTTTCGTCGATCACGGTTGCGATTTATGTGGCGCTGGGCGGACTGCGTTCGGCGATCTTCAATGAGATTCTGCAGTTCCTGCTGATCTGGCTGGGGGCTATGCTGATCCCGATTATGGGTTTGATCGAGGCGGGCGGGTGGACACCCCTGAAGGCGCAGATCGCCGCGAGAATGGGCAGCATGCGATACACGCACCTGTGGAGCACGACGGCGCATTTCCGCGACAATCCGATGGGGATTCACTGGACGGGGCTGGTGTTTGGGCTGGGGATAGCGATCAGCTGCGGCTACTGGACGACGGATTTTCTGGTGGTGCAGAGGGTGCTTTCGGCGCACAATCTGCGGGCGGCGCGGATGGCGCCTATTATCGGATCGGCATTCAAGATGATGGTGCCGTTCATTGTGATTCTGCCGGGGCTGCTTGCGCTGTCGGTGTTGCCGTACCACCTGGTGGGGCAGGATGTGGCGGTGGCCACCGGGCAGCATAGTTATAACGAGGTGCTGCCGCTGATGCTGGTGCGCTATTGCGGGCCCGGATTGCTGGGGCTGGGCGTGACGGCGCTGATTGCGGGTTTCATGTCGGGCATGGCGGGCAACGTGAGCGCGTTTGCGACGGTGTGGACGTACGACATTTACGGCGCGTTCATGAACAAGAAGGCCAGCGACAGCCACTACGTGGCGATGGGGCGGTGGTGCACGTTTGTCGGCGTGCTGTTTTCGGTGGGCACGGCGTATCTGGTGCAGCACGCGGCCAGCATCATGGATTATGTGCAGGGGCTGTTCAGCTTCTTTATTGCGCCGCTGCTGGGCACGGTGCTGCTGGGGATGTTGTGGAAGCGGGCGACGAAGGCGGGGGGATTCTGGGGATTGTTTTCCGGAACCTGCACGGCGATCGGGCTGTTTCTGTGGGTGCACTTCAATCCTGCGGCGCTGCGGTATGTAGCGTTTTCGCCAGACGCCAAGGCGATGGCCGAGGATATGTATCGCGCGATGTGGTCGTGTTCAGCGTGCGTGCTGGTGACGGTGGTGGTGAGTTTGATGACGCAGCCGAGGCCGTTGGTGGAACTGGAAGGGCTGGTCTATGGCGCGTCGAAGATTCCGGAAGAGCACGACGAGCACTGGTATCAGAAACCGATTATCTGGGCGAGCGCGGTGGCAGTCGTTTTCGTGGTGCTGAACATTGTTTTTTGGTAGGAGGCTTGTGTGCGCGGACACATTCAGATTTGGTTTTTCTCGGGTATCCTGCTGCTGGTTTACGGAGTGCTGATTACGGGAACTGGTTTGTGGGAGCTGAGTCATCCTCTGGTCAATCCGCCGGTGCTCTACGAGCTGCATGCGCCGATCTGGTGGGGCGCCATCATGACGGTGGCGGGACTGTTCTATACTCTGCGATTTCGTCCGCGGTAACGGGCGAGTCGAAACGGACTAATGTTTTTGAGGGAATGCACGCATGAAAAAGCAACTGACGTTCGGAGTTATTGTTGGGAACCGCGGATTTTTCCCGGATCATCTGGCCAAAGAGGGCCGCGACGAGATATTGGGGGTGCTGGAGAAGGCCGGCATCCGGGCGATCACGCTGAAGCCGGAGGACTCGAAGTTCGGGTCGGTAGAGACGCACGACGACGCGATCAAATGCGGCGATCTGTTCCGCGCGCATCGCGACGAGATTGACGGGATCATTGTGACGCTGCCGAATTTCGGCGACGAGCGCGGGATCGCCGATTCTATTCGGTATTCGAAGCTGGATGTGCCGGTGCTGGTGCAGGCGACGCCGGATCGGCGCGACGACATGAAGATCACGGACCGGCGCGACAGCTTCTGCGGGAAGATGTCGGCGTGCAACAACCTGATGCAGTACGGGATCAAGTATTCGATCACAGCGAATCACACGGTGTCGCCGAGTTCGGCAGCGTTTGCGAAGGACCTGGACTGGTTCGAGAAGGTTTGCCGCGTAACGAATGGGTTGAGGAAGTTGCGGATTGGCGCGATCGGCGCACGGCCGCAGGCGTTCAACACAGTTCGGTACAGCGAGAAGCTGCTGGAGCGGTATGGGATTTCGGTGGTGACGCTGGATCTGTCGGACATCTTTGGCGCGATTGGGCGGATGAAGGACGACGACGGCGAAGTGAAAGCGAAGCTGGCGGCGATCCGCGGGTATGTGAACACGGGCGCGGTGCCGGAAGCGGCGCTGATCAAGATGTCGAAGCTGGGCGTGGCGATTGAGCGCTTTATGAAGGACACGCACTGCACGGTGAGCGCGGTGCAGTGCTGGACTTCGCTCGAGGAGAATTTCGGCGTGGTGCCGTGCACGGTGATGAGCATGATGAGCGAGAGCCTGCTGCCGGCGGCGTGCGAGACGGACGTGATGGGGACTGTCTCGATGCACGCGCTGGCGCTGGCCAGCCAGACGCCGAGCGCGCTGCTGGACTGGAACAACAACTACGGCGACGATCCTGACAAGTGCGTTTGCTTCCACTGCTCGAATTTGCCGAAGCACTTCTTCCAGGACGTGGTGATGAACTTCCAGGAGATCATTGCCGGGACCGTGGGCAAGGAGAATACGTTTGGCACTTGCTATGGGCGCGTGAAGCCGGGGGCTATGAGCTACGTGCGCTTCTCGACGGACGATTATCGCGGGAAGATTCGCGGGTACATCGGGGAGGGCGAATTCACGAACGATCCGCTGGAGACCTTTGGCGGCGCGGGTGTGGCGAAGATTCCGCACATGCAGAAGCTGCTGCACGAAATCTGCGAACAGGGATTTGAGCATCACGTGGCGGCGAATTTTTCGAATGTGGCGGCGCCTGTGTATGAGGCGGCGATCCGGTACTTGGGTTGGGAGATGCACTGGCACGAGAGGGGCAGGGAATAGGCAGTAGGCAATAGGGAATAGAAAGGCGGCTGGGGAATCCTGGCCGCTTTTTTCGTGGGAGTGTTTTCTCGGACTGAACCCGCAGCTATACTCTTCCTGCTATTCTGGAGGCCGTTCATGCCGAAGATGAAGACCGGTGATGTCCGTCTGTTTGAGGGCAAGAAAAGAGCCCTCGCGGTTTCAATAGGTCTGTGGGCCGAGAAGCCAGGCAGACAGATTCACATTCACATTTCCGGACACGGCGGGAACACCTGGGTCACGAACGATCCTAAGTCTGAGCGTTACCACAAGACGCTTTTCAGAAATCTCCGGCAAATTCTGCTCCAAAATGAACGATGGCCGTTTGGTGACGAAGGCGATGAAACCGAAGCCAAGTGAAACCGCTGGCTTACTGGCCGCTTTTCAATGCTAGGTCGATGAGGGTTCTTTGCTCCATGTCGTGGGCTTTTGCTGAGCCGGTGGCTGGGCTGGCTGCTGCGGAGCGCTTGACGCTGAGGACCTGGCGTTCTCCTGCCAGGCGGCGGAGGCGCGGCATGACGAAGTTGAAGGCTCCCATGTTGGCGGGTTCTTCCTGGACCCAGACGATTTCGTGTGCTGATGGATGGGCTTCGATCGCGGCTTTGAGTTCGGCTTCGGGCCACGGGTAGAGCTGGTCGAGGAAGAGGATGCCGGTGGTGGTGTCCTTGCGCTTCGCTCGCTCGACACGGAGTTCGTGCCCGATTTTTCCTGTTGCAATGAGGAGGCGGTGGGCGTTCTGGATTTCTGTCTCGGGCAGGATGGGGAGGAAGCGCGGGCGGCTGAGGTCGGCGATGGGCGAGAGCGCGTCGGGGTGGCGCAGCATGCTTTTCGGCGTGAAGACGATGAGGGGCTTGCGCCATTTGCGAAGAGCCTGACGGCGGAGCAGGTGGAAATACTGCGCGGCGTTCGAGGGCTGGCAGACCTGGATGTTGTCGCGCGCGGCGAACTGGAGGTAGCGCTCGATGCGGGCGCTGGAGTGCTCGGGACCCTGGCCTTCGTAGCCGTGCGGGAGCAGGAGGGTGACGCCGCTGAGGAGTCCCCACTTGTCTTCGGCAGCGGCGATGAACTGATCGATGATGATTTGCGCGCCGTTGGCGAAGTCGCCGAATTGCGCTTCCCAGAGGACGAGGGTTTCGGGGTAGTCGCGGCTGTAGCCGTACTCAAAGCCGAGGACGCCAGCCTCGGAAAGGATGGAGTTGTAGACGCTGAAGGGCGCCTGGTTGGGATCGAGGTGGTTGAGCGGGATCCAGCGCTGCTCGTTTTCGATATCGATGAGGACGGAATGGCGCTGGTTGAAGGTGCCGCGCTGCGAATCCTGGCCACTGAGACGGACGGGGGTGTTGTTGAGCAGCAGGGAGCCGATGGCGACGGCTTCGGCCATCGCGTAGTCGAAGGGCTGCTTGCCTTGGCCCATTTTGGCGCGCTGCTCAAGGAGCTTTTTGATCTTGGGGTGGATGTGGAAGCCTTCGGGGTAGGTGGCGAGTTTGGCGGCGATGTTCTGGATGGTTGCCGCATCGAGGCCGGTGTCGACTTCGAGACTGGCGTTCCAGGGTCCGCCCTGGTAGGGGCTCCAGTACTCCGGTAGTTCGACGAGGGCCGGTTTCTTGCGGACGGTCGTGGCTTTTTTCTGGGCTTCGGCGAATTCGGTTTGGAGCTGTTTGGCGGTGGTGCTGATGTCGACGCCGATTTGCTGCGCGTAGAGCTGGTAGAGCGGCGGGTGATCTTTGATCTTTGCGTAGCGGAGGGGCTGCGTGACGGTGGGGTCGTCGACTTCGCTGTGGCCGTGACGGCGATACCCGATGAGGTCGATGACGACGTCGGTGTGGAACTGGTAGCGGTATTCGGCGGCGAGAGTGGCGACGCGGACGACGGCGGCGGAGTCCTCGGCGTTGACGTGGAAGATGGGGACGGGCAGGCGCTTCGCGAGGTCCGTGGAGAAGCGGGTGGAGTTCGTTTCTTCCGGCTCGGCTGTGAATCCGATGAGATTATTGGCGACGATGTGGATGCCGCCGCCGACGGAGTAGCCGTCGATGGAAGCGAGGTTCATGGTTTCGGCCCAGATGCCCTGGCCGGCGAAGGCCGCGTCGCCGTGGATGACGACGGGGAGGACGCGGTCGAGGCCGTCGGCACCGATACGGTCCTGGCGGGCGCGGGTGCGGCCCATGGCGACGGGGTCGACGGCTTCGAGGTGGCTCGGGTTCGAGACGAGGTGAAGAGCGACGCTTGTGCCGTTGCGGGCGGCGAAGGTGCCGGTGGCTCCGACGTGATACTTCACATCGCCGCCGCCGAGGATGCTGCGCGGGTCGACGTCTTCGAATTTGGCGAAGATGTCCACCGGCGATTTGCCGAAGGTGTTGACCATGACGCTGAGGCGTCCGCGATGGCTCATGCCCATAATGGCGCGCTGTGCGCCGAGTTCGGCAGAGCGGTTGAGGAGCTCGTCGAGGAAGGGGATGAGGGCGGTGACGCCTTCGAGGGAGAAGCGCTTGGTGCCGAGGTAGCGGGACTGGATGACCTGCTCGAAGATGTCGGCGCGGGCTAGGAGGTCGAGGATGTGGTTCTGGTCTGGCTTTGGGGCTTCGGCTTCGAGGCGCTGCTGAATCCACTCACGGTTTTCGCGCGTGGGAATATGCATGAACTCGACGCCGATGGTGGAGCAGTAGACGCGGCGGGCTTCGGCGACGTAGTCGTTGTTGAGGTCTAGCTCGGGGACGGGGAGCGGGGCGAGGTATTGGTCGAGAGGATCGAGGTGAGCCTGGAGGTAGCCCCAGCGACGGAAGGCTTCGAGGGTTTGTTCGCGGAGGGGCGAGGACGAGATGGTGCTGGGTGTTGCGAGGGGAGTGGTGGTCATGGTGCTGTAAGCCTTATTTTACGCGGGGAAGGAATTCACCACAGAGAGCACAGAGGACACAGAGAAGGGAGCTTTGAGTCTCTGTGTCCTCTGCGATCTCCGTGGTGGAAGAAGGAAAACTAACGCAGGAGGGCGCCCCAGAGGGTGTCGACGGTGGAGTGGGTGATGGCGGAGGCGGCGATGCGGTGGTCGCGACGCCAGGCGCGGCCGTAGAAGATTCCGGCGAGGCCGGCGAGCAGGACGTAGCGCCAGTTGAAGAAGGTGGTGCGTTTGTTGAAGTGGGAGAGGCCGAAGACGGCGGCAGTGACGAGCAGGGCTGCGGTGCGGCCGATGCGGCGCTCGAGTAGGTTCTGCATCCAGCCGCGGAAGAAGATTTCCTCGGGGAGCGCAACGCCGACGAAGGTGAAGATCCAGGCGGGGACGATGAGCCAGGGGTGGTCGATGTGGCGATGGATGTGGAGGAAGCCGAGGGCGAGGCCCAGGGGGACGGCGATGGGGAGGTAGAAGAGGAATTCGCGGAGGCCGGTGGTCCAGTCGCGCGCGCGGAAGCGGAGGTCGAAACCGACGGCGGTGAGGCAGCGGACGGCGAGGAAGGCGTAGAGGCCGGCGTCAAAGAGGGTGAGCTTGCCGAGAAGGGCAAGTTTGTGGGGCCAGGCGGGTTCGAGCCAGCGGAGGTCGACGGCGAGGCCGAGGGGGATGAGGACGAGGAAGTCGAGGAGGTGGCCGCGCTGGTTGGGGTCGAGGCGGGCGGCGAGGGCTTCGAGCGCGGCGAGGAGGACGGGGGCGAGAAGGTAGAGGAAGAACCAGGGGATCGCGAGCATGTGCGACCCGAGCGCGACGATGAGGTACGGGAGGGCGAGGATGGCGGGGAGGGTGAGGCGGAGGGCGGTGGGCAGAGATTGCGCGGCGCGGGTGCACGGTTCGCCGGCGAATCCGAAGGCGAAGAGCGGGACGAGGAGCAGGGCGAGTGCGATGGCCGCGGGGACGATGGGGAACGGGAGGGGCACGTTGTTATCGTAGCTGGGTGGTGAGCGCTGATTTACCACAGAGAGCACAGAGGTCGCGGAGGAAATGCTCTTTTTTGGGGGTATAAGAGGCGTTGGCGCGGGAGTGGGATGGAAGATGGCCGGGCTATAATCGGGCCGAGGTGACGCGATGCAGAATCCATGGATGAATCGGTTTCAGGCGATCCGGGCCGTGGTGATTGGTGGGGCGGTGGTCGCCATCGCGATCCTCTGGCTGGTTCGGCGGTAGCGGCTGTTCCTGACCGGAAGTGATCGGAGTCAAGTTCGCGTCGCGGACTTAATCAGCGCACGGCTTCACCCGTCTTCCGCAATTGACCCATGCGTTGACCGACAACCTGACGGGTTGTAACGTTAGAAGTTCGTGCTTGAGAATCCTGGGTTTGTTTGAGGGCTTGTGTCCACAACACCTGTCGCGCTCCGCAAAACTCCGCTGAATGGTTTGCATCGCCGCCTGGGCGCGAAGATGGTCGACTTTGGCGGTTGGGATATGCCGGTCGAATACTCGGGGCTGATCGCCGAGCACATGGCGGTGCGCACGGGCGTAGGCGTTTTCGATGTCAGCCACATGGGAGATCTTCAGCTGCGGGGCCCTGGGTCGCTCGGGGCAGTGCAGCACATTTCGATGAACGATGCGGCACGGCTGCAGGTGGGGCAGGCGCAGTACTCGGCGATGCTGTATCCCGAGGGGACGTTCGTCGATGACATTATCGTGCACAAATTCAGCGAGAACGATTATCTGTTCGTGATCAACGCAGGCACGCGGGAGAAGGATTACGAGTGGGTGCGGGCGCAGGCGCGCGGGTTCGATTGCCACGTGAGCGACTACAGCGACTACTACACGCAGCTGGCGATCCAGGGGCCGCGCGCACAGGAGACGCTGCAGAAGCTGACGAATACGGATCTGAGCAAGGTGAAGTTTTACTGGTTCACGTGGGGGACGGTGTGCGGGCTGCCGAATACGCTGATCGCGCGGACGGGTTACACGGGCGAGGATGGGTTTGAGATTTACATTCCATCGGATGAGGCAACGAGCGAGCGCGTTTGGAACGAAGTGATGTCGGCGGGCGTGGAGTTTGGGATTGTGCCGTGTGGCTTGGGTGCGCGGAATACTCTGCGGCTGGAGGCGGCGCTGTCGTTGTACGGGCACGAGATTTCTGAATCGATCAACGTGTGGGAGGCAGGGCTGGACCGGTTCTGCAAGCTGGAGAAGGGTTCGTTTCTTGGATCTGCCGGGTTGCAGGGAGTGTTGGACGCCGGTGGTCCGGCGCGGAAGCTGGTGGGCCTGGAGGTTGTGGAGCGGGGGATCGCTCGGGATGGGTATCGGGTGATGGATTTGAGCGGGAACTCGATTGGCGGCGTGACGAGCGGGTCGCCGGCGCCGTTTTTGAAGAAGAATATTGCGCTGGCGTATGTGCCGCGGAGTTTTGCGGAGGTGGGGACGGAGGTTGCGGTGGAGATTCGCAATTGTCCGGTGAAGGCGGAGGTGGTGCCGCTGCCGTTTTACAAGAAGCCGAAGAAGGGCTAAACGCCTCACCAGAGGGCACAGAGAACACAGAGTTATTTGGGGTTTGGCGAGTTGTCGCGGGCTGCAGAAAACAGCCCTTACAATTGGGGAGAGAACTGAAGAGATGGCATATCCCACAAATTATCGATATACGCGCGAGCACGAATGGATTGACGTGAGCGGGAAAACGGCGACGGTGGGGATCACCGACCATGCGCAGGACTCGCTGGGCGACATTGTTTTTGTCGAGTTGCCGAAGGTCGGCGATAAGGTTGAGAAGGGGAAGGTGTTCGGCAGCGTCGAGAGCGTGAAGGCGGTGTCGGATTTGTATTCGCCGGCGACGGGGACGGTGACGGCGATCAATGAAGAGCTGACGACGGCTCCGGAGAAGATCAACGCGGATGCGCATGCGGCGTGGATCATGAAGATTGAGCTGAGCGATCCGAAGGAGATTGATTCGCTGCTGACGGCGGCGGATTACGAGGCTTACGCGAAGGAAGAGACGGGGCACTGACAGCGCTCCGCAGCGTTCAGTTGTCAGTGCTCAGCGTTCAGAAAAACTCCTCGATAGTCAGCCTAATGTTCTTGATACCCTGAAGATTCCCATGCGCTACCTACCTAAATCGGATGCTGAGCGCGCGGCGATGCTGCGCGACATTGGCGCGTCGTCGATTGACGATTTGTTTGCGATTATTCCTGAGGAGTACCGCGTAAAGGGCGATCTTGCGATTCCGCGGCAGATGGGTGAATCGGAGATTGTCGATCACTTTAAGGCTGCGGCGGCGAAGAATGCCAACGGGTACGCGAGCTTCCTGGGTGCCGGTGTGTATCGGCATTATCGGCCGGTGATTATCGACACGATTGTGCAGCGTGGGGAATTTCTGACTTCGTACACGCCGTATCAAGCGGAGATTACGCAGGGGACGCTGCAGGCGATCTTCGAGTTTCAGACGATGATCTGCGAGCTGACGGGGATGGATATCGCGAACGCGTCGATGTATGACGGGTCGACCGCTGCGCCCGAGGCCGTGATGATGGCGATGCGGGTGACGGGGCGCGATGGCGTGGTGGTGGCGCGGACCGTGCATCCGGAATATCGCGAGGTGATGCACACGTACGCGCAGCACCGCGAGGTGAGTTCGGGCGTGGCCGCAGTGGAGGTTGGGTACGGCCCGGACGGCAGCCCACATGCCGGGCGGGTTGATTTGGCGGCGCTCGAAGCTGCGGTGACGGACGAGACAGCTTGCGTGCTGGTGCAGTCGCCGAACTTCTTTGGCGTGATTGAGGATGTTGCGGCGATTGCGGAGATTGCGCACAAGAAGGGCGCGCTGCTGGTGGTTGCGGTTGCAGAGGCTGTGTCGCTGGGGATCGTGCGGCCGCCGGTTGAGGCCGATGTCGTGATCATGGAGGCGCAGTCGTTTGGAGTGGCGCCGAGTTTTGGTGGTCCGTTCTGCGGCGTGATTGCGGCGAAGGAAAAATATGTGCGACAGATGCCGGGGCGGCTGGTCGGGCAGACGACGGATAAGCAGGGCCGGCGCGGATTTGTGCTGACGTTGTCGACGCGCGAGCAGCATATTCGGAGAGAGAAGGCTACTTCGAATATCTGCACGAATCAGGCGCTGGTGGCGCTGATGGCGACGGTGTTCATGACGGTGTACGGCAAAGAGGGGATCAAGGAACTGGCTCTGCATAATCTGGCGAAGGCGGACTATGCCGCGAAGACTTTGGGGGCGCATGGGACGCTGCTGTTTGGGCGGTCACCGCGGTTCAACGAATTTGTGCTGCAGACGGAGGAGGCTCCGGAATGGATGAACGCGCGGCTGCTGGAGCAGAAGATTATTGGTGGAGTCGCGCTGAAGCGGTGGTATCCGGAGCTGGGGAATGCGACTTTGTGGTGCGCTACGGAGCTGACTACGCGGGAGCAGATTGATGCTGCGGCGGGGTGGTGGCGCAGGCTCCGGCGGCTGTTGTGGTGCGGTAGGAAAGAGATTTCACCACAGAGGACACGGAGAGCACAGAGGACGCTGGAGTGGGCGCAGGAAGACAGGAAGATGGAATGACGGCAGAGACAGAAAAATTCGTTGGCACGACGCGGAAGGTTACGGCGCACCTGACGCAGAACGAGGGGCTGAGCTTTGAGAAGTCGGCGCCGGGGAAGAAGGCTTATCGGCTGGCGGAGCTCGATGTTCCGGCGGTGGATGCGGCGTCTTTGCTGGGAGATTTGGCCCGCGAAGACACGGGTACTTTGCCCGAGCTGAGCGAGATTGAGATTATCCGGCACTTCACGCGGCTTTCGACGTGGAATTACGCCATCGATCTGGGGATGTATCCGCTGGGCAGCTGCACGATGAAGTACAACCCGCGGGTGAACGAGTTTGTGTCGCGGCTGGAGGGGATTGCGGAGGCGCATCCGTATCAGCCGGAGGAATTGTCGCAGGGATCGCTGGGGATTCTTCGGCTGCTGCAGAAATGCCTGCTGGAGATTA
Organism: Acidobacterium sp.; assembly: GCA_003166955.1. Lineage (GTDB taxonomy): Bacteria > Acidobacteriota > Terriglobia > Terriglobales > Acidobacteriaceae > Palsa-343. Next base: position 87,432 of record PMUI01000096.1, on the reverse strand, counting down.
CGGGGATGGAGGCGATCACGCTGCAGCCGGCGGCGGGGGCGCATGGGGAGTTCACGGGGATCCTGCTGGCGCGGGCGTATCACCAGGCGAAAGGGAATCCGCGGAAGGACGTGATCATTCCGGACTCGGCGCATGGGACGAATCCGGCGACGGCGGCGATTTGTGGGTACGAGGTGATCAACTTCAAGTCGAACGCGCGGGGCGGGATCGATGTGGAGGCGCTTGCTGCTGCGGTGAATGAGGAGACCGCCGCGCTGATGCTGACGAACCCTTCAACGATTGGGGTGTTCGAGAACGAGATTCACAAGATCGCGGACATTCTGCATGCGAAGGGCGCGCTGCTTTATATGGATGGCGCGAATATGAACGCGCTGTGCGGGAAGACGCGGCCTGGGGATTTTGGTGTCGACGTGATGCACCTCAACCTGCACAAAACTTTCTCGACACCGCATGGCGGCGGTGGTCCGGGGTCGGGCCCGGTGGCGTGCAAGAAGATTTTGGAGCCGTTTTTGCCGGTGCCTGTGGTGGAGGAAGGCAAGGACGGAATGCTGCATCTGAATTACGATCGGCCGCAGACGGTGGGGCGGGTGCGGGCGTTCTACGGGAATTTTGGGATGTTCGTGCGGGCGCTGGCATACATTCTGGCGAACGGGCCGGATGGCTTGCGGCAGACGACCGAGGATGCTGTGCTGAACGCGAATTACATCCGGAAGAAGCTCGAGGACCTGTACGAGCTGCCGTACACCACGCCGTCGATGCATGAGGTGGTGTTCAGCGATCGCCGGCAATTGCGGAATGGCGTGCGGACGGGCGACATCGCGAAGCGGCTGATCGATTATGGGTTCCATCCTTATACAGTTTCGTTTCCGCTGATCGTGCCGGGGGCGCTGATGATTGAGCCGACGGAGAGCGAGTCGAGGGAGGAGCTGGATTTGTTTGTGGACGCGATGCGGCAGATTGCGCGCGAGGTGGAGGAGAATCCGGAGGTGGTGCTGGAGGCTCCGCACTCGACGCGGGTTTCGCGGCTGGATGAGACGACGGCGGCTCGGAAGCCTGTGCTGCGGTGGAGAAGCAGGCAGTAGGCAATAGGGAATAGGGAATAGTAAAAGCCGCGCGCGGCGCGGCTTTGTGGGCGGAACGAGGCGTTCGCTTCCGCTAAGATCAGAGTGACTATGCAAGCTACACGCACTTTTGCTCACGCCATGTTGCGGGAGATTTACGAACAGCCGGAGGCGCTGCGGGCCACGATGGCGCGATACGCTCCGGGGGGAACGCTGGACACGAGCGTTTTTGCGCCGGTGGCAGAGGCGCTGCGCGGGCGGCAGCGCGTGGTGATCGCGGCGAGTGGGTCGAGCCGGCATGCGGGGCTCGCCGGCGAGATCATGCTGGAGGACTACGCGGGGTTCGCCGTGGACGTTGAGTATTCAAGTGAGTATATGTATCGGTCGACGCACACGCTGCACGATCCTGGCGTGATGGTGATTTCGCAGTCGGGCGAGACGGCGGACACGCTGGCGTCGCTGCGTGAGGCGAAGGCGCGGGGGTTGGCGACGGTGGCTATCGTGAACGATCCTGATTCGACGATGGCGCGGGAGGCAGATGCTTCGCTGCCGACGATGGCGGGCAAAGAAGTCGCGGTTCCTGCGACGAAGAGCTTTACGACGCAGCTGACGGTTTTGTATCTGCTGACGTTGTTCCTGGCGCGGATTGGCGGGCGGATGACGGCGCAGGCGGTTGGGTCGCATTGCGAGCAGTTACAGCGCTTGCCCCATCTTCTTGAGGAAAAACTTGAGGAGTGGGAGCGGCGGATTTCAGCGATTGCGGAGAGGCTGCGCGAGGCGCGGACGTTTTTATATTTGGGGCGGGCGATTCACTATGCGATTGCGCGCGAGGGCGCGCTGAAGCTGAAGGAGTCGGCGTACGTGCAGGCGGAGGGATTGCCGGCGGGCGAGCTGAAGCACGGGCCGAATGCGCTGGTGAGCCCGGAGGCTCCGCTGGTGATGCTGGCGACGCGGGACCAGGACGATCCTGACTCGGCGCTGCGGTATGAGAAGACACTGCAGCTGATGCGCGATATGCACACGCAGGGCGCGGAGGTTTTCGCCGTTCACGTGGAGGGCGATGATGAGGCGGCGCAGTTGTCGCGGTACTCGGTGGCGGTTCCTGCGGCGGATGAGTTTTTGCTGCCGATGCTGGAGGTGGTACCGCTGCAGATGCTGGCGTACTTCATCGCGGTGCAGCGTGGGGTGAATGTGGATGCTCCGCGGAATCTGGTGAAGGCAGTGGTTAGGGAATAAGAGCCCACCACAGAGGTCACAGAGGATCACAGAGTTGTGATTAGTGGTTCAGTGGGCGGACCAGCCTACGTTGCGCCAGCCGAAGCAGGCGACGGCGAGCATGATGAGCAGGACGATTTCGACGAGGGCAACGCAGGCGGGCCAGCCTCCGAATTTCCAGAGATAGCCTGGCGCGACCCCGGCGACGGTGCCTCCGATGTAGTGGCAGAAAAGATAGAGGCCAGCTGCCGAGGCGCGTGATCCGGCAGGCGCGGCCATGCGCAGGAAGCTGGTGGATGTGGACTGCGCAATGAAGACGCCGGTGCAGAGCAGGCCGAGGCCGGGGAAGATGACGATCCAGAGATGATGGCTGAGGGTGAGGGCTTCGCCGATGAGGCAGATGGCGATGGCGAGGGCGATGCCGCGGCGCATGCCGATGCGGGTGACGAGGTATCCGCCGAAGGGCGTGACGACGAGGCCGATGAGGTAGATGGCGAAGAGATAGCTGAGGGCGAGGGTGGAGAGGCGGAAGGGCGGATCGGCTAGATAGAAGGTGGACCAGGTGAAGGTGGCGACGAGGGTGAAGAGAATGCCGAATCCGACAGCGAAGGTGGCGAGCAGGCGGGGATTGCGGAAGTGGCGGAGGGTGATCCAGAGGCTGGGTGGGGATTGGTCATGGTGCGGGTGGGTGTGAGGCGTGCCTGGGGGAAGCCAGCGCGCGATGAAGACGGCGCCGAGCAGAGTGAGGAGGCCGAGGAGGACGAAGCTCCAGCGCCAGCCGATGGTGTCGGCGACGAGGCCGGTGAGAAAGCGGCCGAGGAATCCACCGCAAGCGGTTGCGCTGACGTAGAGGCTCATGACGAGGGCGATGGATTCGCGGCGCCACTCTTCGCCGACGTAGGTAATGACGGTGGCGAAGATGCCGGGGAGGGCGAGGCCCTGGAGGAATCGCCAGAAGATGAGGGCGTGGAGATTGGTTGAGGTCGCTGCGAGCAGCGTGGGGACGGCGAGGATGAGGTTGGACGCAACGATGACACGCTTGCGGCTGAGTCGTTCAGTGAGCGCGCCGAGGATGGGCGCGGCGAGGGCGACGGCCAGGGTGGAGGCGCTGACGGTGAGTCCGACCGCGGCTTTGGAGGCGTGAAAGATCCTGGTGAGCATGGGCAGCAGGGGCTGGGTTGAGTAGAGATTGAGGAAGGCGAAGATGCCGCAGAGGTAGACGGCGGCGACGGGACGCACGGGGTGGAGTCCCATGTGGCGCTGCGGTTGCGGCTCGATGACCGTGGCGGCCGGATTGGCGGCGGCGAGTTTGGAGGTGGGCAGCGAAGGGTCCACAGGACAGAGTAATTGGCGGGGTGGCCATGGGGATCATGGATAAGACAATCTTCACCACAGAGGTCACAGAGGAACACAGAGTCGTTGTGGGTGGTTGAGTGGGGAGAACAGGCTGCGTTGTTGCCGCACCCGGCGAAGTGGCACGGTCGCGGGGAAGGCCGGTATAAAGGGATGAGGCATGGCCCAACCCGCAGCCGCATTTCTTTCCCGCGACTTTCTCCGTTATCAAATGGCACGCGTCGTGGTGATTATCGGCGCGGAGGCGCAGGCGCTGGCCGTCGCGTGGCAGGTGTACCAGATCACGCATCGCGCGATCGACCTTGGCTATACGGGGCTGATTTTGTTCTTGCCGGGGTTGGTTTTTCTGCTGCCTGCGGGTCACGTGGCGGATCGCTACGATCGGCGGCAGGTGATTCTGGTTTGCTACGCGATGCAGGCGGTGGCGAGCCTGGTGCTGTTTCGTTTTGCATGGATGGGGATCGATCGGGTTTGGCCGATCTTCGCGCTGCTGTTCGTGATTGGGACGGGGCGGGCGTTCAGCGGACCGGCGAGCACGGCGCTGGTGCCGCATCTGGTGCCGCGGGAACACTTCGTGAACGCGATCACATGGGGCTCGGCGATTTTTCAGATTGCGAATATTGTGGGACCGGCTATCGGGGGGGTGCTGTTCACGCTGCCGCTGCATTATCGATTGCATGGGGCGAGCCTGGTTTATTTGTTTTCGCTGGCTTCGGTTCTTTGGTTCCTGGTGCTGGTGGGGTCGCTCGATGTGCGGCCGGGGCGGATGGAGCATCGCGCGATTTCGAAGGAAGTGATCCTGGCGGGATTTCACTACGTGGGCAGGACGCAGGTGCTGCTGGGGTCAATTTCGCTGGATCTTTTTGCGGTGCTGCTGGGCGGTGCGGTGGCTCTTTTGCCGATTTTCGCGCAGGACATCCTGCATGCTGGGCCGCGGGGGCTGGGGATGCTGCGGGCTGCGCCTGCACTGGGCGCGCTGACGGTTTCGCTGTGGCTGATGATGCGGCCGATTCGGAGGCGCGCGGGCGTGCGGATGCTGATTTGCGTGGGGATTTTTGGAGCGGCGACGGTGGTGTTCGGGATTTCGAAGAGCCTGCCCATTTCGATGGCGGCGCTGTTTATCGTGGGCGCGTCGGATATGGTGAGCGTGGTGATTCGCGCGTCGGTGCTGCAGCTGGCGACGCCGGCGGAGATGCGCGGGCGGGTGAGCGCTGTGAACGCGCTGTTTATCGGGGCTTCGAATGAACTGGGCGAGTTTGAGAGCGGGCTGACGGCGCAGTGGTGGGGCGCGGTGCGCGCGGTGGTGATTGGCGGGATTGGGTCGCTGGTGATCACCGGGTTGTGGAGCGTGTTCTTTCCGAGTCTGCGGCGCGCGGATGCGTTGACGCCGGAGGCTCTGCTGAATGCGGAGTTCGAACAGACGGGGCAGGAAGTGAGGAAGCTGTGATCAGCGGAGAGACGAGGCGCCAGAGGCGGGGATCGCTGGACGCGAAGTCCCCGTGGGCGATGTTTTGGGTTGCACTGCTGATCCGCGTTGGATACATGACGCTGGCGCGGACTTGGCATCTGCGTCCGTATGAAGACCATTTTGCGTTTGGGTATGAGATGGGGCGCATTGGGCGCGCGCTGGTGACGGGGTACGGGTTCGCCGATCCGTTTGTCGGGCACACGGGGCCGACGGCGTGGGTTCCACCGGTTTATCCGTGGATTTTGGCGGGGGATTTTCGGATTTTTGGAATTTACTCGGCGTTTGCGGCGTGGGTGGTGCTCGCGTTCGATTGCGTGCTGAACGCGCTGATGGTACGGACGACGTGGGAGATTGGGGCGCGATGCTTCAATCGCAAGGGGGCGGTGTGGTCGGCGTGGGTGTGGGCGCTGTATCCGGCGGCGATGCAGTATGCGGTGCGCTGGATTTGGGAGATGACGCTGACGGCGTTTCTGTTTTCGTGGGTGGTAGTACTGGCGCTGCGGATGCGTCGCGTTGGCGAGACGGATGGGGTTGAGCGGGCGCCGGGGATGGGGCAGTGGGCGCTGTTTGGATTGCTGTGGGGGCTGATCGCGCTTACGAATCCGTCACTGTTACTTTTTATGCCGGTTTGCGGATTGTGGGTGTTGATGGGAGTGCCGCGGCGGGGGTGGTTGCGGCAGATTGCCGCGGTGGCGCTGGCGACGGCGATTTTTGTGGGTTGTGTTGCGCCGTGGACGTACAGAAACTGGCGGGCCTTTCACGAATTTGTGCCTGTCCGTGCGAATTTTGGAGCGGAACTGTATTTGGGGAACGGGCCGGGGGCGACGGGGCTGCTGATGGAATACGATCATCCGGCCCAGGCGCCGGATCAGTTTCGGCTGTACAGCCAGATGGGGGAGATTGCGTACGTGAAGATGCGGGGCGCGATGGCGAAGGCGGTGATTCGGGCCGATCCGGCGCGGTTCGCGGTGCTTTGTCTGCGGCGGCTCTACTATTTCTGGTTCAGTGTGCCGCATCCGGGGGATGAGGGGTTCGTGAATGAGTATGGGCGGAATCTGAATTTTCAGTTCACGAGCATTGTGGGGCTGCTCGGATTGGCGCTGGCGCTGCGAAGACACGTGCCGGCGTCGTGGTTGTTCTTCTGGGCGTTCGCGTTGTTGCCGCTGACCTACTATTTTGTAACAGTCCATGCACGTTTTCGGCATCCGCTGGAGCCGCTGATCGCGATTCTGGGGGTTTATCTGTTTCAATCGGCGGAAAAGAGCTGGGAGGTGCGGTGGTTTCGGCGGACTTAGGCATTTCCTTCACCACAGAGGACACAGAGTGCGCAGAGAATGCCACATCAGGATGCGCAAGTGAGTTTCTGCTGCGGCACGGGCATGGTCTGAAGCACGAATCCGAATTCTACCCGAGGGGCAGGAAGTATTGCGTGCCGTGGATGGGCTCGGCGAGGCGCTTGAGGAGGAGCTGGAGATCGCGGTTGTTGTTGACGAAGTCGATGTCGCTGGTGTTGACGACGAGGAGGTCGCTGGAGGAGTAGTGAAAGAAGAAGTGCTCATAGGCGGCGGCGACCTGCTCGATGTATTTGTCGCTGATGGCGCGCTCGCCGGGGACGCCTTTGCGGCGGATGCGCTGCTTGAGGGCGTCGGGTGATGCCTGGAGATAGATGACGAGCTCGGGCGTGGGGACCTCGGCGCGAAACATCTGGTAGTAGCGGTTGTAGAGGTCGAGCTCGGCGTCGGTGAGGTTGATGTAGGCGAAGATTTTGTCCTTCTCGAAGAGGTAGTCGGCGACGATGGGAGTGGTGAAGTCTTCGAGCTCGCGTAGTTGTTCATAACGGCGCATGAGGAACCACATCTGGGTGTCGAACGCCAAGCCGGGCTGACCCTGGTAGAAGCGATCGAGGAAGGGATTGTCTTCGGGCTCGACGACGCGGCGGGCGTGGAGGGTTTCCGCGAGGACCTGCGCCAACGAGGACTTGCCGGCGCGGATGGGGCCTTCGACGGCGATGAAACTCGGCTGTTCGAAGAGGTTGGCCACAGGCAAGAAGAGTGCAGCGAAGGAAATACGAAGATACCACGGGCTGGGCGCGAAGCAAACTCAGCCAGCGTTCAGTTGTCAGCGTTCAGCCCATTCGACGCGCACCTCGCTGGGCTCGGAGCTTGCTCAGGGCAGGCTGTTCAGGAAAGCCGGCAAACCCGCATACACTGAACCCGGATGATTGGTGTGGTTGCGAGTGCGGTGGGTGTTGCTGGGGTGGGTGCGGCGATCGGCGCCTATGGGTCGATGGCTCCGGAGTCGCAGCTGTTTGGGCGGACGATTATCGCGGGGCGGGACGCGGCGGAGTTTGCGCTGACGTTCGACGACGGACCGAACGATCCGTGGACGGGGCGTTTGCTGGATGTGCTGGCTCGGCATGATGTGCGGGCGACGTTTTTTCTGATTGGAAAATATGTGCGGCAGCGGCCGGATCTGGTGCGGGAGATTCGCGAGGCAGGGCACCTGATTGGGAATCACACGGTGACGCATCCGTGGCTGGCGATGGAGAGTGCGCGGCGGGTGCGCGAGGAGTTAGCGGGTTGCAATGGGGCGCTCGAGGACGTGCTGGGCGGGCCGGTACGGTTTTTTCGGCCGCCGCATGGGTCGCGCCGGCCGGAAGTGCTGCGTGCGGCGCGGGAGCTGGGACTGACGGCGGTGATGTGGAACGCGATGGGCTATGACTGGCGGCTGAACACGACGGCCGACAAGATTGCGGCGCATCTGGAGCGCGGCGTCTTACGGAACCGGCGACGCGGGCGGGGTTCGAACCTGCTGCTGCACGATGGCGGGCATCTGGACTTTGGCGCGGAGCGTTCGCAGTCGGTAGAAGCGGCGCGGATGATTCTGGAACGCTACAAGGCCGGGAGTACCCGTTACGTGACGGTGGATGCCTGGGCGTGAAGCGGCGGGAGGGCGAGATCTTGCTGGGGATGGCGAAAGCCTTTACCACAGAGGACACGGAGAACATAGAGGGAATTACGGCCGCTGCGCGGGTGTCCCATTCGTCCCAGAAAGCTCCCGAAACCGCAGGGGCTGCGATAACGTAGGAGAAATCAGAGAGAGGCGTTCGTCCCTATGGTTGAAGACATTCGGTACGCGCTCCGGCAGTTTCTGAAGACGCCGGGGTTCACGATCACGGCGATTCTGACGCTGGCGCTGGGCATTGGCGCGACGACGGCGATCTTCACGCTGATTCATGCGGTGCTGCTGAAGTCGCTGCCGGTGGCGAAGCCGAGCGAGCTGATCCGGGTCGGCGACAACGAAAATTGCTGCATCAACGGCGGCATGCAGGATAACTGGTCGCTGTTTTCGACGGAGCAGTACCGGAGATTTCGGGATCACACGCCGGGATTCTCGAATCTGGCGGCGTTCCAGGCTGGACGGACGCTGGTGGGCGTGCGCCGGGCAGGCAGCGATCACGCGGCGGAGCCGTTTGAGGCTGAGTTTGTTTCCGGCAATGCCTTCGACACGTTCGGGCTGAGCGCATGGATGGGACGGCTGTTGCGGCCGTCGGACGACGTGAAGGGAGCGCCGCTGGTGGCGGTGATGAGTTACCGCACCTGGCAGCAGAAATTCGGGAAGGATCCATCGATTGTGGGATCGCCGGTTTTCTTCAACGGGCAGTCGTTCACGATTGTGGGGATCACGCCGCCGGGATTCTTTGGGGAGCGGCTGACGAGCGATCCGGCTTCGATCTGGATACCTCTGGATGACAATCCGGTGGTGGCGGGAGGCAGCTTCAATGTGCTGGATAGTCCGGAGCTGGACTGGCTGAATCTGATCGGGCGGGCGGAGCCGGGCGCGGACACGAAGAAGATGGAAGCGCAGCTGCAGGTGGAGCTGCGGCAGTTTCTGCAGGACCCGGTGAGCAAAGTGGATGCGCGCAACGCGGGATTGATTCCGAAGCAGACGCTGCATCTTTCCTATGGTGGCGGAGGCGTGCAGCAGATGCAGGATGTGGCGCGGGACGGGCTGCATCTGCTGATGTGGATCTCGGCGTTCGTGCTGCTGATCGCGTGCGCGAACCTGGCGAATCTGATGCTGGTGCGGGCGACGGCTCGGAAGGCGCAGACTTCGGTGCGGGCGGCGCTGGGCGCACCGCGGAGCCGGCTGGTGCGGCAGGCGCTGACGGAGAGCGTGGTGCTGGCGGTCCTGGGCGGGGCGGCGGGGCTGGCGGTTGCGTACGGCGGCGCGCGGCTGCTGGTGCACATGGTTGCGGGCAAGAGCTATTTGCCGATCGACGCGGCGCCGTCGCTTCCGGTGCTGGGGTTTGCTTTTGCGGTTTCGCTGATCACGGGGGCGCTGTTCGGCACGGCTCCGGCATGGATGACGGCGCATACCGATCCGATCGAGGCGCTGCGCGGGGCGAATCGATCGACGCGGCACAGCGGCTTATGGACGCAGAAGATCCTGGTGGTGATGCAGGCGGCGGTTTCACTGGCGCTGTTGTGTGCCGCGGGATTGCTGATCCGCAGCCTGGGGAATCTGCAGCACCAGCATTTCGGTTTCGAGACGAAGAACCGGTACATCCTGCACATCGATCCGCAGATGGCGGGTTACAAGGCTGAGCAGGCGGATGTGTTTTTCCGGCAGCTGCACGATACGCTGGCGATCATTCCGGGGGTGAAAGCGGTGACGTATTCGCTTTACAGCCCGATGGACGGCAACAACTGGGGTGAGGGCGTCTGGATTGAAGGGCAGGCGCCGGCGGCTCCGGGGAGCGGCTTCAACAATGCCTCGTGGGACCGCGTGAGCCCCGGATACTTTGACAACATCGGGACGAAGATCATCGCGGGGCGCGCGATTACGGAACAGGACACAGCATCGACGCGCAACGTGGCGGTGGTGAATGAGACTTTTGCGAAGCATTTCTTCAAAGACGGAAGCGCAATCGGGCAGCATTTTGGCGATGAGGATCCGAAGTACGCGGGGAACTTCGAAATTGTGGGGGTGACGGAGGACACGCAGTACCGGGAGCCGATGCACAAGATTCAGCCGATGTTCTTTTTGCCGGGGCAGCAGTGGGTGAAGTATGAGGATCCGTCGGAAGGGATGTTCGAGAACGTGTCGCACCTGGAGATGGGCGCGATCGAAATTCAGACTGCGGGCTTCGTGCCTGGGCTGGAGTCGCAGGTGCGGCGGATGCTCTCGCAGATCAATCCGAATCTGACGATGATTCAGTTTGAGACTTTTGCGGAGCAGGTGGAGGGACAATTCAACCAGCAGGAGATTCTGGTGCAGCTAACGTCGGTGTTTGGGTTCCTGGCGCTGGCTCTGGCGGCGATCGGGCTGTACGGGGTGACGGCGTACTCGGTGGAGCAGCGCACGAGCGAGATCGGGATCCGCATGGCACTGGGCGCGGATCGCGGGGGCATCGTGCAGATGGTGCTGCGCAGCGCGTTTCTGCAGGCCGGGATCGGGTTGCTGATTGGGCTGCCGGCGGCGATTTTCGGGGGCCGGTTCATGGCCAGCTTGCTGTACAACGTGAAGACGTGGGATCCGGTGGTGCTGCTGGCGACCACGGCGATCCTGGCGATCGCGGCGTTTTTTGCGGCGGTGATTCCGGCGCAGCGAGCCGCAAGCGTGGAGCCGATGACGGCGCTGCGTGTGGAGTGACGGCCTGGCATCGAGGTGGGGCGCGCTCGGGTCCGATGGGGAAACTGCGACCGGGAAGGCCAAAGGCGCGTCTAAGAAAAAATGCCGGGGAGAAAATGCCGGAAGCCAGCGCTGCCGGAGGCTTGACGAAGCGGGGTATTGCTGAGTTCCGCGTCGATCCCCCACAGCATCTGAATCTCACGGAATTGGCTTAGTCTAAGCCTCACGGAATTCTGCTTATCCGATAATCTGTTGACAGAGCCCTTTTCCCAGAAATTCAACAGGGTCCCTGCCAGCGCAGTTTCCAGTCCTTTGACGAGCAGCTTTCGCACAGCTGCAGCGGAGAGACAATGAAGAAGTCTGAGGTATTGCAAGCCTGGGCCAGGATTCTGGGCGGGCGCGCACCGTCGCTTTCAATCGAGATCACGAAGGAGTGCCCGCTGCGGTGTCCGGGGTGCTATGCGTTCGACGCCGCGCACCTGGGCGGCGGAACGGAACTGCGTCAGCTGTCGGATTACAAGGGCGACGAGCTGGTGGCGAGGGTGCTGGCGCTGATCGACGAACACAAGCCGCTGCATGTTTCGCTGGTGGGAGGCGATCCGCTGGTGCGGTATCGCGAGCTGGAGGTGCTGCTGCCGCAGATTGAAGCTCGGGGCATTTATGCGCAGGTGGTGACGAGCGCGTTCAGGACCATTCCGCCGGCGTGGAAGGGATACGGCAAGCTGAACGTGGTGGTTTCGATTGACGGCCTGCAGCCAGAACACGACGCGCGGCGCAAGCCGGCAACGTACGAGCGGATTCTGAAGAGCATTCAGGGCGCCCGCGTCACGATTCACAGCACGATTACTTCGCAAATTGCGGAACGGCCTGGCTATCTTGACGAATTCTTGCGCTTTTGGAGCGCGCGTCCGGAGATCGAGAGGGTGTGGTTCAGCATTTTCACCCCGCAACGTGGCGCAACTGACGTGGAGATCCTGACGTCGGCACAACGCGCGGCCGTGATCAAAGAGCTGCGGCGTCTTCGGGTGAATTACCCGATCCTTGAAATGCCGGAGGTGCTGCTGGATGAATTTGAAGCTCCGCCGAGCAGCCCGGAGGAGTGCATTTTCGCGCGGACGACCAAAACGATCTCTGCTGATTTAACGACACAGGTTACACCGTGCCAGTTCGGCGGCGATCCGGATTGCGCGCAGTGCGGATGCGTTGCGTCGATGGTGCTGGCGGCTGTGGGGCATCACCGCGTGGTTGGTGGACTGACGGCGGGACACCTGTTCCTGGCGTCGGATCGTCTGGGCAAAAGCTGGAGGAATCTGCGCGACAGCTTCCAGCGGCCGCCGACGCAGCCGGTTCAGTCGCCGTTCAATATTCTCCAGGAGTGATCAGCCGGAAGCAGGAAGCAGGAAGCAGGAAGCCAGAAGGCTCCGCTAATCCCGCAGAGGACGTTTGGGAAAGGCGTCTCTGCTGTGGGCTTGATGGCATGGCACAATCGTCGGGACGGAGCGGTTGCATCCCTAAACGGTGAAGGTTCTGTGTTGCCGACGAACCAGACCTCACGGCCCCAAACCCGAAGGTCATCCGACCCCTCACCCGTGCTGTCATTCTGAGGTCGCGCATCGCGCGGCGGAAGAACCTGCGGTTGCTTTTCCCCACATCGTAGTTCGAAACTTCCGTATCGCCGACATTACGGCAGCGTCCCGACCCAAAACCATTTGCTATGGCAGTACGAATAGCGAGTTCACCGATGGAGTGCTGTTCGCCATAGCCACGCGAACGCGGCTGAAGCGACCCCAACGAGCATGCGACCGGCTCCCTTTCCGATTGAGCAAAGCACGACGCAAAGGATGAAAGACGCTAGCTCCAGAACGGCAAAGCTCTCGGGCATGCGACGCCATGGCCATGCCTGGACAAGAGCTGCAGCAGCGAAAATGAGGAGGGCCGCCCAACTACATCTCATTCGCCAGTCAACATCATGCCTACTCATCCATCGTAGGTTTAGCCAAAGCGCACCAGCCCCCGCAAAGAGCGCAATCCCGTTATGAAAAAAAAGAAGGATGAAAAACAAGCCAGAATCATGGAACATCGTGTTCTAACCGCCTCCAGCGCATCACGACGAGATTCGACGGTGTGTTTGCTTTGGTCAATCCCCCGACAGGGGTGTGTGACCGGCTTTCCGGAAGTTCGGGGCATTCGGCGACTATGACGCCTCACCGCACCCCAACCGCGAGCTCCTCCTCCATTCGTTCATCCAACTGCTCAGCCTGTGCGGCGAGGACCCCCTCCCGGGTCTCTTCGTAGCGCGGGTCGAACCTGTCCGTCGTCTCTCCACAGGTCTCAGAGCTCAGAGCGCAGGGCTCAGCTCCAGACTCCGTGCTCCTGGCTTCCGCCTCCGTTCTCCTGTCTTCTGTCTCCTGTTTCTCCTCACCAATCTCCTCTTCGCGGACAGCTGTCCGCCTGCGGCTGCGTTCGGCGTTCGCCGCCCTAACCCTCTCCATCTGCATGGTGTGGGCGAGGCGGCAGCCCTCCAGCAGCAGGCTTCCGCTCTTCAGCGCGATGGTCCCGTGGGCCACAGCGCGCAGCGTTTCGGACAGCACCAGCACGATGGAGGACTCGTCCTCGAGCAGCGGCACATCGATTCCCCGCCCGGCGCGCAGGAAGACGCCGTGCCGGTAACACAACTCCTGGCCGCGAACGGCCCAGTCCTGGCACCCCTTCCCATCGGCTTTGATGTACTGGCATCGCCGGTTCTCCGGCGCAGCCCCGCCGCGGTTGCTCTGCTCGCCCTCGAAATTCGCCTGCTGTCTTTCGTCCTGCTGCATCATGACCCTCCAAAAGAAAAAGCCCCGCCGAGGGCGGAGCTTTTTTCTTTCTTTACTCTATAAGTTCAGAATATCAGGTTGAGAGAATTAACCTGCCAAATATCTTTTGTGGTTTTGGCGTGTAAGTCGCTCTAAGTCAATCGTCATTACTTTGGACTTTTCCACAAAAGCTTGACAAGAATCAGCGGGAAGCCAGAAGCAGGAAGCTGGAAGCTTTTTTCGGCTGGAAAACAGCTCCTGCCTTTGTCCCATGCGCTTCTTTCGCGACTTTCATGTCGGCCACGAGAACGTATGACGGCATGACTTCGCTTAGGCTGCCTTGGGCAGGCTCGAAAGGGGGGGCAAGCCCTCCGCAGGTGGTTGAATCGACTCGGGCGGAGGTTGGGCGAAGGCGTGTATGTTAACTAGTCAGTTAATAGGCGGAGCCTGGTGCCCGGAGCTACTGGGCTGGAGCGCCCTGCTGGGCCTGGATGAACTGATCGACGTTGCTCGCGTTGACGAGCGCCGAGCCAGTGTCGATGAAGGCGGGGATGGGCGCGAAGGGGTCGACCTCGTAGTCTTTGGTGAGCGAGGCGAGCGGATAGTGGTGCAGGTCGTCGAGCATCTTGACGCCGACGTAGGCCATGGTGAAGGGCTTTTGCGCGATGGTGGCGGCGATGGTTCCGTCCTTGACGAGGCTGAGGGTGTCTTTGTCGACGTCCATGGCGACGACGACGCGGTCTTTGGTGTTGCCGCGCTTGAGGACCTCGCCGACTTCCTTGCCGGAAGAGGCTTCGAGACAGACGAAGGCGTCGACGCGATCCTTGCCGGTGAGGGGCAGGGCGTGTTCTGCGTAGTCGAAGGCCGCGGTGCTTTGACCCTTGATATCGACGACTTCCTTGATGTGAATTCCGGGTGAGCCAGCAAGGATGTCTTTATAGCCGTCGAGGCGCTCATCGAGGTTGGGCTGGCCGGGATTGGTGAAGAAGACGACGTTGCCCTTGCCGCCCAATTTGTCGACGAGCGCTTTGCCGCCGAGGCGGCCGGCCTGGCGATTATTAGTGCCGATGAAGTAGAGGCGCTTGCTGTTGGGGGCGTCGGAGTCGACGGTGATGACGGGAATGCCGGCGTTGATGGCGGCGTCGATCTCGGGCTGCATCAGTTTGGCATCGGCGACGGAGACGAGGATGCCGGCAGGCTTGAGGGCGACGACGGAGCGGAACTCCTCGACTTCGTCCTGGGGATCGAAGGTGCCTGGGCCGCGCATGTCGGCGTGGATGTCCCAATCTTTGGAGATTTTGTCGAGCCCTGCGGCGGCGGATTGCCAGTACGTAAGCTTGGTGTTGGCGGCGACGAGGTAGAAGTGCTCGGCGCTGCTGTGCCGGTTGCATCCGGCCATGACTGCCGCACAGGCTGACGCCGCGAGAAAGAGAGCGAATCGGTTGGCCAACTTCATACCGCACCTCCTGCGCCTCGTGCAGAGTCCGGAGTAGCAGTGGTCTGAAACCCGATTTTCCGGATGCACGTGGGAGAGAGAAGTTTACTCTCTTCGGCGCGAAAAATTGCGGGGTCAGGTTCGCGCTCCGGGACTGTGCGCTCGAGGTCAGCAGCGCGGTGGGGTTCACTCGCGCTCGCCCTGATGCTGGGGAATGGCGCGCAGCAACTTTGCGAAGGAAGCCAGATTGCGCCGAAGACGCGATGCTGCGTTTTAGCCATTGTGTTTCGGGTTGGGGGCGAAGTAGGATGACCGGGAATATTCCCAGGAATCACTGCGTCAGGACCGGGCGGTTTTGTGCGCCAGCGGAGCGCGTGAGTCTCTGATTCCCGGGTGGAGATTGCGTGGACGGCAGGGCCAGCGTGTTGATCATCGATGACGATCCGAGCCATCTGCGGATCTATGGGTGGATCATCACTCAGGCAGGGTATGAAGCCTTGCCGGCGCTGGTGAGGAGCGACGGGATCGATTATCCGGAGGCCAGGGTGGATGTGGTGGTGCTGGATTACCGGCTGACGGGAAAGTTGACCGCGGTGGAGGCGGCGGAGGCAACGAGGGCAAGGTATCCGAATGCGCCGATCATCCTGCTGTCAGACGTGTACGACCTGCCGGCGGACATTGCGCCGCACGTGCAGGCTTTCGTGAGAAAGGGCGAGCCGGCGAAGCTGGTGGCCACGCTGGCGGAGTTCGCTAAGCTCGCGATCGAGCCGGACGGCGCGGCATAAGCACCGAAGGCTGTTACAGATTCAGGTGAGACGGTGAGGTTGCTGGAGACAACTGCGTGGCCCGAGCCGGGCATCTCACGACGGCGCCGCGGTCCGTCCCGCCTTGTCCGGCGCGTCGACGAGAGCCTGCTGGCGCTTTCTTCCTGGCACCCGCGACGGGCCTGCGCGGTCCATATTGATTCAAAGACGGCGCGCTGGAGTTCTGTTCGGGAAGGGCCCGAGTGCGTAGCCGGAGTGCGGTAGAGTGGTCGAGGTAAGGCGGACGGCACAGTTGACATGGTGGTGAAGCCCCACAGGCAAAGGCAAGGCTGGCGTGGCCGGGCGCAGGTGCTGCTGGCCGCGTGGGTGGCACTTTTGTCCTTTCTGCCGCGGTGGGCGCCGGCGCAGAAACCATCGCGGGACGATGTGCAGGCGGCGTATCTCTACAACTTTGGGAAATTCGTTCGCTGGCCGGAGAGCCGGGGGCTCGGCCCGATGCTGGTTTGCGTAGCGGGGCAGGATCCGCTTGGGCAAACGATCGGCAAGCTGGTGGACGGGGAGCAGATCAACGGGCGACCGATCGAGGAACGGAACCTGGACCGGCCGGAGGGAGTGGGAGCCTGTTCGATTCTGTTTGTGAGCTCGACCGCGCACGGGCAGGAGGATAGTTTTCTGGAGGCTGCCGAGGGGAAACCGATTTTGACGGTGGGGGATTCGGCGGATTTTCTGGCGCGCGGGGGCATGATCCAGTTTGTGCTGGTCGAGGATCATGTTCGATTCTCGGTGAATCTGGAGGCAGTGAATCGCCATCGGGTGGTGCTGAGCTCGGAGCTGCTCAAGGTAGCAGTCACGGTTACAGGTAAGCCAGGGACGGGAGGGGGGCGATGAAGCCAGGCTCCCGGTCGATCTCGGCGAAGCTGATGTGGATGAATGTGGTGGTGAGCGCCACGGTGCTGGTGCTGGCGGTGATAGCGTTCTTTTTCTACGATTTGGTATCGTTCCGGCAAAACCTCATCCGAAACTTGATAACATCGGCGCAAATTGTTGGAGCTAATAGCGTATCTGCACTACTTTTCGACGACCAGCAGAGTGCGGCGACCACCCTTCAGGCGCTGCGGAGTTCGCCGGATGTTGGGTCGGCGACGCTGGTGACGAATGACGGATCGACGTTCGCTTCGTATCAGCGCGCGGCGAACCTGCCGGTGCCCGCGGCGATGGCCATGGACGCGGGGAAAGACGACCAGGCCTGGGTGAACGGAACGCACGTGCTGCTGGCGCATCGGATCGTGTTCGAGGGAAAGCAGACGGGAACGGTGTACATCGCGGCCGAGCTGAATGAGACCGGACAGCGGGCGCGGCAGTATCTGTTGATTGCGGGCGGGGTGCTGTTGATCTGCATGGCGGCGGGGGTGCTGATCAGCGGGACGGCGCGGAAGCTGGTAGCGCAACCGGTGGTGGCGCTGGCGGAAACCGCGCGGAGGGTTTCGCGGGAGCGGGATTACTCGGTGCGGGCGGCCGAGCATCCGGACAACGACGAGATCTCGGTGCTGGTGGAAGCCTTCAACGAGATGCTGGCGCAAATCCAGGAACGGGACACGGCGCTGAACCGGGGGCGGGAGCAGCTGGAGGCGCGGGTGGAGGAACGCACAGCCGCGCTGCGGGTGGCGAACCGGGAGCTGGAGGCCTTCTCGTATACGGTGGCGCACGATTTGCGGGGACCTCTCGATGCGGTGCAGGGGATGGCGTACATCCTCGAGAGCTTGGAGCGCGAGAAGAAGGAGGGGGATCGCGCCGAGATTCTGGGGCAACTGAGGCTGGCTACGCGGAACATGGCGTCGCTGATCGACGACCTGCTGAATTTATCGCGGGCGAATACGGCGGCGCTGAAGAAGAAGCGGGTGGACCTGACGGGGATCGTGACGCAGATCGCGGAGGATCTGAAGCGAGGCGAGCCGGAGCGGCGGGTGGAGTTCATGATCGCGCAGTTGCCGCCGGTCGAGGCGGATGAAGGGCTGATCCGGGTGGCGCTGGACAATCTGATCCGCAATGCGTGGAAGTACACGTCACACCATGCTGGGGCGTGCATCGAGTTCGGGGCGATCAACCGGCGTGGAGAGTCGGTGTATTACGTCAGGGACGATGGGGCGGGTTTCGATCCGAAGCTGAACGATCAGTTGTTCCAGCCGTTTCGTCGGCTGCACAGCCGGAGCGAGTTTCCGGGCACGGGGATTGGTCTGGCGACGGTGGAGCGGATTCTGGCGCGGCACGGCGGGCGGATCTGGGCGGAGGGCGCAGTGGAGAAGGGCGCGACGTTCTGGTTCATGCTGAGGAGCGACCTTCGGTAACGGCTGGAGGCGCGGCTCGGTCCTGAGCTGGGCCGTAAGCTGCAGATTCTCTGAGGTCAATGGCGGAGAGTCGGGGCCGGAGGGCGGCCCATGAGAATTCTCTAATCCTGGTGTCTTGATCTGGGTCATCGAAACGCACCGCGGGCAGGTGCGATGGCCCCTACAGCGGAAAACAACGGAACGGCAAATCAGGCTGCGGCAGCGGCAGGGGCGGGGGCCGTGGCGGGGGCTCAGGCTCCTGCTGTGGCAGCAGCGCCGCCAGCCGCGAACGGAATGGCGGTGCGGCCGGGGACAGCAGCCGCGGCCGGAACCCAGGCGTTGGCGGTCCGCGAGACCGCGGAAGAAGAAACGCAGCCGGAGGAAGAAGAGGGAGACGGGCGTCTGGACCGGCTGCCGATGCAGGTGGATGTGCTGCTGCGGGTCCACTCCTTTCGAGTCCAGGATCTGCTCTCGATGGAAAAGGGCACGGTGGTGGAGACGGTGCAGGAGCACACGCAGGATGTGCCGGTGCTGTGTGGAGGGGCGCTGCTGCTGTGGTCGGAGTTCGAAGTTCTGGACCAGCAGCTGGCGGTGCGGATTACGCGGCTGGCATAGAGCGGAGGCGAGGGAACGTGAAGCAGGGTCTGGAGATCGCGGGGCCGGCTGAACAGGGACGGCGGAGAGGGACGAGAATGGGAATGGTACTGAATCCGGTCTTCGATGGCAGCACGCCGATGCCGCGCTACAGCTGGACGATGCGGATGGGGCTGTGGCTGCGGAAGCTGATGAGCCTGCCTACCTCCGGCGAGATGCCGATTCGCCTGGAGGGCAGGCTGAACCTGGGACCGAAGAAGTCGCTGGTGCTGGTGAACTGCCGGGGCAAGAGCGTGCTGCTGGCGATGGGCAGCGAAACGATCACGCCCATCATGGAAGTTCCGGCGCACCGTCGGCGCAGACGGGAGCCCGCGCAGTGATCCCGCTGTTGCTGGTGGCCGCGGCGAAGGCGCAGAGCGGGCTGCCGGGGCTCGACCTCTCCGGGCACATCGGCAACGAGAATTCGATTCCGTGGACGATTGTCTTCACGCTGACGCTGCTGACGCTGCTGCCGGCAATTTTGCTGTCGATGACGCCGATGGTGCGCCTGCTGGTGGTGTTTCACTTTCTGCGCCAGGCGCTGGGAACACAGACCGCGCCGTCGAATCAGGTGCTGATGGGGCTGGGACTGATGATGACCTGGTTCCTGATGCAGCCGGTGCTGATCCAGGTGGATCAGCAGGCGGTGGAACCGTTCCGGGCGGGGCAGATCTCGGGGTGGGACGCGCTCGATCGCGGATCGGAGCCGGTAAAGACCTACATGCTGCGCTACGCGCGGGAGAAGGATCTGGCGCTGTTTGTCTCGGCGTCGATGACCGCGCGCCCGGCGAAGCCCGAGGATGTGCCGATGCGCGTGGTGGTGCCGGCGTACATGCTGAGCGAGCTGAAGGCGGGATTTGAGATTGGCGCGGTGCTGTTTCTGCCCTTCCTGCTGGTGGACATGGTGGTGGCATCGATCACGACCTCGATCGGCATGTTCCAGCTGCCGCCGGTGGTGATCTCGACGCCGCTGAAGATCTTGCTTTTTGTGATGGTCGATGGGTGGAACCTGCTGGCCGGGTCGCTGCTGAAGAGTTTCTGACCTGGGCGGGGTGGCGAGAGGCGAGGACGGGAAGGGAATTGCGGAGGAGACGCGATGGGACCGGATGAGGCGGCGGAACTGATGCGGCATTGCCTGCGCGAGGCGCTGATCCTGGGAGCGCCGGTGCTGCTGGCGGCCTGCGTGACGAGCTTCGTGATCAGCCTGGTGCAGACGCTGACTTCGCTGCAGGATCAGACCATCTCGACGGTGCCGCGGCTGCTGATCGTGGTGGGCCTGCTGATGGCGGCGCTGCCCTGGTTTCTGGCCCGGCTGATGAGCTACACGGTGGGGTTGTTCTCGGACTTTCATCGCTTTCTGGGGCAGGGATGACAACGGACTGGGAACAGACGCTGGAAGCGATGACCCTGGTGGTGGTGCGCGTCAGCGGTTTGATGGTCTTCGCTCCGGTCTTTTCCTCGGAAGCGATTCCGCCGCGGATCAAGGCAGGGTTCGTCATGGCCGTCTCGTTCCTCGTGGCGCCGATCGTCGCGGCTTTTCCGAGGGCGCACGCCGAGCTGGGGATTCTGGCGGTGCTCGGGGAGCTGAGCGTGGGCCTGGTCTTCGGCCTGACACTTTCGCTGCTGTTCGAGGCGCTGAATTTCGCCGGCCAGGTGTTGGGATTCCAGTTCAGCTTCTCGCTGGTGAACCTGATGGACCCGAACTCTCCGGCAGCGACGCCGCTGATGGGCCAGATGTTCAGTTTGCTGGGAACTCTGACGATTCTGGGGGCGGGACTGCATCGGACGATGCTGGCCGCGCTGCTGCGGACCTTTTCGACAGCGCCGGTGGGCACGGTGACGCTCGATCCGAGGGCGGGATGGGCGCTGGTGACGATAGCGGGGGGCATTTTTTCGGCGGCGCTGCAGTTGTCGGCTCCGGTCATGGCGGCGACGCTGCTGGCGGAGCTGGCGGTGGCGCTGGCCGGGAAGATGGCGCCGACGCTGCCGGTGATGTCGCTGACCGTGCCGGCCAAGACGATGCTCGGGTACGGAGTGCTGATCGGCTCGCTGGCCTTGTGGCCGCACTGGATCGAAGCGCACTTTGTGGCCCTGCTCGATAACGCCGGACGATTGCTGGCCGGAGCGGCGGGGACGGCGTAGCGATGCCGGGCGATCGCACCGAACAGGCCACACCACGGCAGCGGCAGAAGGCGACCGAGCGCGGCGATCGCGCGCGCAGCCGCGATCTGATGGCGGGTGCGGGGATGCTGGCCGGGGTGTACGTCCTCGGCTCGGTGGCGCAGAAATGGGTTGGCCAATGGGCGGGCGCTTACCGGGAGCTGCTGGCTCTGGGCCAGCCGGTCGTGTGGGAGCGGACTTCGCCCGCCGAGACGGCGATGGCGATGCGCGGGATCCTGCTGAAGGCGCTGGAGCCGATAGGGATCGTCTTTCTCGCGTCGCTGGCCGGGGCTCTGGCGGCGGGGATCGCGCAGGGCGGCGGGTGGTCGTTCAACTTCGAGGCGCTGTCGGTGAAACCGGAGCGGATCAATCCGGTGGAGAACGCGAAGAACATCTTCTCGCTGCGCGGAGTGGTTCGTCTGGGCAAATCGCTGGTGCCGGTGCTGGCGCTGGGATTCTTCGCGGTGCGCGCCATCGAGGCGCAGGCGGAGATTCCGCCGCTGAGCGTGGAGCAGTACCCGGACGTGTTTGCCGAGATGTACAACCTGCTGGTCGACGGGGCGTGGATTTTCCTGGCGTGGGCGGGGATCGACTACGTGATGGAGTGGCGGAGCCGGGAGGACCGGCTGCGCATGTCGAAGCAGGATCTGAGGGACGAGTTCAAAGAGATGGAAGGCAGCCCCCAGGTGAAGGCACGCATTCGCGGGCTGCGCAGGCAGCTGCGGCGGCGGCAGCTGAAGGCCGACGTCTCGCGCGCCTCGGTGGTGGTGACCAATCCGACGCATTATGCGGTAGCGCTGAGCTTCAGCTTCGAAACCATGGATCCCCCGCGGGTGCTGGCGAAGGGGCGCGATCTGCTGGCGGCGCAGATTCGCGAGGAGGCGCAATGGGCGGGGGTGCCGATCGTCGAGAATCCGCCGCTGGCGCGCTCGCTCTACCGCCAGGTGGAGCAGGGGCATGCGATTCCTTATGAGCTGTATGCGGCGGTGGCGGCGATTCTGGCCTGGCTCTACCGCCGCGAGGTCGAGGAGCGGGTGCGGCGCGAGCGGGCCGAGGCTGCCGCCCGCGCGAAGAGCCACGGGGGCGGCGATGCCAGACCGAAGCGCTGAGGGACGGAAGAGACAAAGGTGAAACCGAGACGGAGGATGATCGAATGAGCGCAGGTGCGATAGCCCTGGGAGCAGCAGCGCCGGGCGGCTGGATGAAAGCGCTGCGCGCGATGGCGCTGCCTTTGGCGGCGATCAGCGTTCTGTTCGTGATGGTGGTGCCGGTGCCGGCCTTCGTCATGGATATGCTGCTGGCCTGTTCGATGGCGGCCTCGATTCTGGTCTTCCTTTCGGCCGTGCAGCTGCGCAGAGCGGTGGACTTCTCGGTTTTTCCGACATTGTTGCTGCTGCTGACGCTGTTTCGCCTGTCGCTGAACATCGCCTCAAGCCGGCGGATTTTATTGCACGGCAACGAAGGAACGGCAGCGGCCGGCAACGTGATCGAGGCCTTCGGGCAGTTTGTGGTGGGCGGGAACTACGTGGTGGGCTTTGTGCTGTTCCTCGCCCTGATCGCCATTCAGTTCTTAGTGGTCAGCCACGGCGCGGTGCGCACCGCGGAGGTCACGGCGCGGTTCACCCTCGATGCTTTGCCTGGGAAACAGATGGCGATCGACGCGGACATGAATGCCGGGCTGATCGATGAAGCCACGGCGCGGAAGCGGCGCCAGGCGATCGCACAGGAGGCCGAGTTCTACGGGGCCATGGACGGGGCGGCGCGCTTCAATCAGCGGGATTCGCTGGCGACGATTCTGATCACGGCGATCAACATCGTCGCCGGCCTGTTGATCGGAACGCTGCAGCAGGGCATCGAGCTGAGCGAGGCGGTCCGGACCTACACGATTTTGACGGTGGGCGACGGTCTGGTGACGATGATTCCGTCGCTGCTGGTATCGGTGGCCGGCGGCATGGTGCTGACTCGCGCCTCTTCGGCCGGGCAGCTGACGACGGAGCTGGGGACGCAGCTGCTGGGCAAGGCCACGACCCTCTATGTCGCGGCCGGCGTGCTGGGAACGCTGTGTCTGATCCCGGGGCTGCCCAAGCTGGCGTTTCTGCTGCCGGCGGCGGTGCTGGGGTACATGGGGCGGCGCGCGTCGAAGCGCGAGGTTCCCGTGGCCGAAGCGGAGACGGCAAAGAAGGCGGCGGCGGCCGAGAAGCCGGAGAATCTTGCGGCGGCGCTGAAGCTGGACGACCTGAGCCTCGAGATCGGGTTCCAGCTGATTCCGCTGGTCGATGAAAAGCAGGGCGGCCAGATGCTGGGGCGGGTGAAGACGCTGCGGCGGCACCTGGCGCAGGAGCTGGGCTTCCTCCTTCCTCCGGTGCACATCTCGGACAATCTGCGGCTAAAAGCGCGGGAATACATGGTCTCGCTGCGGGGCATGGAGATCGGGCGCTGGCAGACGGAAGGAAACTGCCTGCTGGCTGTGTCGACCGAGCCGCGCCTGCGGCCGCTTGAGGGCAGGGAGACGAAGGAGCCGGCGTACGGCGCTCCGGCGCGCTGGATTCAGCCCTCGGCCGAGGATGAGGCGCTGGCGGCAGGCTACTCGGTGGTGGATCAGGGAACGCTGATCGGGACGCATCTGGCGGAGCTGATCCGGAAGCACGCCTGTGAACTGCTGGGACGAGCGGAGACCAAGCGGCTGCTGGACTCGCTCACGGACAGCCACCCGAAGCTGGTCGAAGAACTGGTGCCGAAGATCCTCTCCCTGGGCGAGGTGGAACGGGTGCTGCAGCAGTTGCTGCGGGAGCGGGTTTCGATACGGGATCTGGGCGCGATTCTGGAGGCGCTGGTCGAGATGGGGGCGCAGAATCGCGGCCTGCCGCAGCTGGTCGAGGTCGCCCGGCAGGCGTTGGGCCGGCGCCTGACGCAGCCGTTGATCGAAGCCGACGGGACGCTGCGCGTGATCGCCCTCGAACCGGCTCTGGAGGAAGAGCTGATGAGCCTGGTCTCCCCCGAGCCCACGGCGCGGCAGCTGACCGCCGGCGGCGCCAGCACGCCGGTGCTGAAGCGCATTACGGATTCTTTGAAGACTCTCATGGGCCCGGGGTCCGTTTCGGCCCAGCCCGTGCTGCTTTGTTCCAGTCCCGCGCGCTATCACCTGCGGCGGTGGCTCGAGCCGGTGCTGCCGCGATTGACGGTGATTGCGCCGGCGGAGATCCCGCCGGACGTGCCGGTTCGCGCGGTGGGCATCGTGCGCCAGGGGGCGTAGGCAGGGTCAAGGTCGGAAGAGAAAGAAAGGCGCGATGGAATACGCAGGCCAGGCAGCGGAGACGTGGAGACAACCGGAGCGGACCCGGAGAGCGAGACGGGAAACCGTGCGGGGGGAAGAGACGGAGGGCGCCGCGGCCGGGGCCGGGGTCGGGACCGAACCCTCCCGGCTCACCGACGAAGAGCGGCAGCAGATGATGCTCGAGCACATGCCCGCCGTCCGCTGGATGGCGCGCCGGATTCACGAGCGGCTGCCCCAGCACGTCGACATGGAGGACCTGGTGAGCGCCGGCACCGTGGGTCTGCTCGATGCGTTTCGGAAATTCGATCCGGCGAAGAAGGTGCAGTTTCGCAGCTACGCGCAGTTCCGCATCCGGGGCGCGATTCTCGACAGCCTGAGGACGCTGGACTGGAGTCCGCGCGATCTGCGCCGGAAAGGGCGCGCGGTCGAAGAAGCGATTCGCCAGCTGACGGCCAGGTGCGGGCGGAGCCCGTCGGAGCCGGAGGTCGCCCGGGAGCTGGGTCTGGGCCTCGAGGAGTACCAGCAGCTGCTGGGAGAGCTGAAGGGTCTGGAGATCGGCACGCTGCATCTGGAGCGCTCCGAAGACTCGGATGAGGAGGAACTGGCCTACATTCCGAACCATCCGGAGGACGACCCGCTCTTCCGCTGTCTGCGGGGCGAGATGAAGGAGCGTCTGACGGCGGCAATCGAGCAGCTGCCGGAGCGGGAGAGGCTGGTGGTGACGCTTTACTACTTCGAGGAGATGACGATGAAGGAGATCGGACTGGCGCTCGGCGTCGTCGAGTCGCGGGTTTCGCAGATTCATTCCTCGGCCGTGGTGCACCTGCGGTCGCGCCTCGAAGACCTCGGGCGGGGCCGGAGATAGCGTATGGCGATGGAGAAGGAACTCGGGCAGGAGGAGATCGACGCCCTGTTTCAGGCGGCGCGGGCGCGCAGCCAGGCCGTGCCGGATGCGCCGCGCAGCCGGGTGGTGCCCTGGAGCTTTTCGCGGTCCGGACAGATCTCGAACGAACAGCTGCGGGCCATCAGCATGATCAACGACATTTTCGCCCGCAACCTGACGCATCATCTGGGCGCTTGGTTTCGCAGCCGGGTGCAGGTCAGTCTGGTCTCGGCCGAACAGATTCAGTTCAGCGAATTTCTGCTGCGGATTCCCGAGCTGGCGTATGTCTGCTCGGTGCGCCTGGAACCGCTGCGCGCGATCTCGGTGCTGCAGATGGATCTGACCACCGCACCCTCGATGATCGATCTGCTGCTGGGCGGCGAAGGGGGCCCGAGCGAGCCGCGCGAGCTGACCGACATCGAGGAGGCCATTCTTTCCGGGGTGGTGGAGGCGATCTGCCGCGAGCTGACCACGGCCTGGCAGCCGGTGGGCCTGAGCTTCAGCTTCGAGAAGCGGCAGATGCAGACCCAGACGCCACGGCTGATTCCGGTATCGGAGAAGACGCTGTGCCTGAGCTTCGAACTGCGGCTGGGTGAGATCAGCGGCCTGCTGAACCTCGCCTTTCCCGCAGTGGCCTCGAACACCATCCTGCGCCGGCTGGCCGGGGAACGCTCGCGGCAGCGGCGCCATTCCCCGGAGACACGGCTGCGCGTGCGGGAACTCGCCGGAGCCTGCCGCACAGGCGCGGCGCTGCATCTGCCAC
Source organism: Acidobacterium sp. (assembly GCA_003166955.1). GTDB lineage: Bacteria > Acidobacteriota > Terriglobia > Terriglobales > Acidobacteriaceae > Palsa-343. The sequence goes on along the minus strand of PMUI01000096.1, from coordinate 61,670 downwards.
CGGTGCGTGTGCCGGCCAGCTCGCTGGGCGCATTGTGCCCCGGGGCCGTCCTGCGGTTTGAGCTGCCCGCGTCCCGGACCCCGGCCCAGTTCCGCGCCGGAGGCGTGGTGCTGTTTTCGGCCGCGCCCGTCGGGCACGCCGACCATCGGGCGGCGCATCTTCTGGCGGCGAGCGAGGCGAAGAAATGAGCCAGCGGGAACAGTGGTTCGGCAAGTTCGAGGCCGAGATCGGCCAGGAACTGGGGCAGCCGGTGACGCTGGCCGCCGGTGGCGAGCCGCCGGCGGGGGCGCGCAGCTGGACGGACACCATCCAGATCCCCGGGGCGCGCCTGACTCTGGCCGCCGACCGGGAGGATGTGACCGCCTTTCTGATCGAAGCCCGGGTGATCGAGGCCCGCCAGGCCGATAGCGAGATGGTGCGGGAGCTGTGGTCCGGCATCCTGGCCAGCATCGCGTCGCGGATGGGGGGAAAAGCGTCGCCGTCTTCAGCGCAGGCACCCTCGGCGGAACCCTGTGGGCTGCGTTTGGGGAACGCACAGGTGCGTTTGTCGCTCAGTGTCGAGGCCGCTGGTGTCGAGGCCAGGCCCGAGGTGCGGCCCGAGGCGGGAAGCGAGCGGGGCAGCGAGCGAGGGGCGCCGGCACCGGGGTCGGCGGCAGCGGCGGCGGTCCAGCATCCGGCGGGCAATTTCGATCTTCTGCTCGAGGTGGAGCTCGAAGCCTCGGTGCGTTTCGGGTCGCGCGAGATGGAGCTGAAGGACCTGCTGGAACTGGGTCCGGGCGACGTGGTGGAACTGGACCGTCAGGTGGCCGATCCAGTGGATTTGATCGTGGGAGACAGGATTGTGGCGCGCGGCGAGGTGGTGCTGGTGAACGGGAATTTTGGTTTGCGGGTGATCGAGGTGGCCGAGCCGGTGCGCCGGCTGGAGAGTATCCGATGCCTCTGGTAACGCATCGAGGAGCCGTCGCGGGGGTGGCGGGAGCGATGGCGGCTCGCGGTCAGTCGCTGTTTCCGCACTGCGCCAATCCGCGGTGCTCGACCGGATGGATGCGCCTTTGGCGAAGCCGCCGGGTTCCGAGCTTCGAAGGGCGCTGGGCCTGCTCGCCGGAATGCATGGGAGAGCTGGTGGCCTCGGCTCTGCGGAGGGAGATGGACGGGGGCGACGCGGTTCCGGCGCCGTATCCTCATCGCGTCCCGATGGGGCTGATGCTGGTCGACCAGGGGAAGATCACGCCGGTCGAGCTGCACGCGGCTCTGGAGGGCCAGCGGCGCACGGAGGAAGAAACCGGCGAGACGATACGGCTGGGCGAATGGCTGCTGAGGAGCGGCGTGCTGTCCGAGCCGGCGCTGACCCGTGCGCTCAGCGCGCAGTGGAACTGCCCGGTCTTCTCGCTCGATCCTTACCGGCCGGCCGAGGTGGCGACGGCCATGCCGCGGTTCCTTTCCGAGGCGGGGGGAGCCGTGCCGGTGCGGGCTCCTGGAGGCCAGATTCTGTATGTGGCCTTTTCCGGCGGCATCGACCGCAGCCTGAGCTATGCTTTGGAGCGCATCACCGGGTTGCCGGTGGCCGCGGGCATCGCTCGGGATTCCGAGTTCCGGGCCGCACAGGAGCAGTTTTTCGCGACCGCGGCGCCCCCGGCGCGGTATCTGGAGGCGGCCAGTTCCTGGGTTTTGGCGCGGACGATCACGAAGCTGATCGAAGCCGCGAAGCCGGTGGAGGCACGTCTGGTGCGCATTCACGACTACTACTGGCTGCGGCTGTGGCGGCGGGGGGCCGATCAGCCGGGGCTGCCGGCCGCGGACGCCGTCGAAGATCTGCTGGCGACGATCGGGAGCCCGGGAAGAGCACGGCAGAATTTGAAGTAGAGAGAATGAGGGCGCAGCCGATAAGAAGGTTGGAGGGGACTGCGCGATGTCCGGAAAAACGGTGCTGATTGTCGACGATTCGTCAGTCATGCGGAAGATAGTCGAGCGGGCTCTGCGCCAGGCAGGGCTGGATCTGACCAAAGTGGTGGAGGCGGGCAGCGGGCGCGAGGGCCTTGAGGCGCTGCGGCGCGAGAAGGTCGACCTGATCGTCTCCGATATCAACATGCCCAGCATGGACGGCCTCGAGTTTCTGCGGCAGCTGCAGAGCCAGGGGCTGGCCCAGGGGGCTCCTGTGGTGATGATCACCACGGAGAGCGGCGAGGAGCACGTGCGCGAGGCGCTGGCAGCCGGGGCTCAGGGATACATTCGGAAGCCGTTTACGCCTGACCAGGTGCGGGACCGCGTCCTGCCGCTCCTGGCTCCGGCCTGAGTTTCGCCTCAGGGCTCGATAGGGAGGACCGGAGCTGCAGACCACAGATCGTGTTAGATCGGGGGGCAATAAGTACGTTGGCTAACCCACGGGATTATTTCGGGTGCGTGGAAATATACGTGCTAACGATCCATCCGATGAGGCCGCTAAAGAGGACGCAGATGGCGAGGGCCCAGCGGATGCCGATCTTGTATCCGTGAATCTCTTTGGTCAGATCACTCAACGCAGTTCGCTGCTCCCGCGAATCGTTCTTTAGGCTCTCCACCGCTTCGAGCAGGCGTCCCATAGTCACCTGCATATTCATCACGATCTCAAGGGTGTAGCTGTAATCGCCAGACGGGGCGATGGGCGGAGATTGGATCGGATAGTTTTCAGGTGTAGTTGGCGCGTTGGACCGAGCAGTTTGGCGAACCATAGGCAGCTAGCTCTTGGCAGACGTCGTGATCGATTTCGCAGCCAGCCATTCCCAAACATCTGGCCGAGCACGTCCATAATATCCACGAATGGGGCAAATTAGATATGTTGCGAGGGGTTCCGCTGCGCTAATGTCCAGACTGTCTGAGAGTTCTTTGCTGGTCGGCAGCGACGAATTAACCAACCATCGTCCCCCGTCAAGCTTCAGACGATCTTCCGAGGGGATTTTCTGCTCGACTTTACTATCGACGGCTGGGGATGACTCACCCAGAGAAATTATGACGTACGTTGACATTACGCCAAAACCTTACCACAATCTCCGCACGCTTGCTGCTGCTATGATGCATAGCGTGCCTAAGCGTCACGCATTGAAAGCCGATTCGGGAAACGGCAAGTTTACGAAGGCGTTATCTTCCGTTCTCTCCATATCCCGCGAGGAGATGCAGAAGAGGCTCCGCGAAGCCAAGCCCGAGAAGCCTTCTCCTCATAAGCGATACTCTTACGGCCCCGAAGCGGACCGCTCCTAGAACGGCTCTTCTGGAAGCTGCTCCTTGCCGGTCAGATCGTTCCAGGTGAGGCGCTTTCCAGCAACCTGCGCCAGAGCCTTTTGGAATCGTGTGGCATCCGTGTGTCCAATCCGATTGTTGTAGCGGAAAACCTGCTCATCGATGTAACGCTCAAGGTGGAACGGCTCAACTGCGATGTACGTTCCGCGCAGGCCGCGCTTGAGCAGCGACCAGAAGTTTTCAATGCCCTGCGTATGGACCTGCCCGCGCACGTAGGTTTCCATGTGGTTCACGGTGTCGTGAACGAACTGCTGCGCGGCCAGCTTATCGTATCCCGTGTACTGATCGGTGTAGACCGTCGCACCGTGCGCCAGATTCTCCAGAATCGCGTTCTGTAGCGTCTCACGCCTTACGTTAGGGACGACCTGAGCGCGCACCTGGCGGGTGTTGCGGTCCAGCATTCCAAACACCGGAACCTTGTGCGTCCTCTGCGTGATCGCAGTCTGCATTTTCAGACGGCGGCTGGCGTGCATGCGGCGAGGGTCTGGCCCAACAAAAACTTCGTCGCACTCGACTGGTCCCTCTTCGCCTAGCGCGACTTCGCGCATGTCCTTAAGGACCAGCCGAAGCCTCTGGAGTACGTGCCACGCGCTCTTCTGTGCGATGCCGGTAGCGCGGGCAATCTCGTAGCTACTGACGCCGTTCTTGCAGTTGCAGAGCATCCACAGCGCCGTCAGCCATACATCCAGCCCGAGCAGGGAATCCTCAAAGATGGTGCCCACCTTGACCGAGAACTGCTTCCGGCATAAGTAGCACTTCCAGCGCTTCTGAGTGTCCAGCCAGTAGTGTTTGCGATCCGCAGCACCGCACTTGGGACACACGATGCAACCATCCGGCCAGCGGAGCGCCGCGACAGCATCGATGCAGGTTTGAGGGTTTGAGTAGTGCCGAATGGCTTCAGTGAGGGTGCGCGGCGTCATGATGGAATCACCTTATACTTGCTCGTGCATGAAGTCAACATATTTGTTGCATTCTTTCACGGGCAAGTATAGAGTGTTGGACATGAAAAATGAACCGTCCAAATTAACGTCGAAAGCTGCCAAAGAGCTGTCGCGTCTTGGTGCCGCCAAGGGCGGTATTGCGCGCGCTGGATCGTTAACCCCTGCGCAGCGAAGCGAGATCGCTCGAAACGCCGTGATGAAGCGATGGGCAAATGAGGGAAAGGCCCCGTTGCCGGTTGCAACTCATGGATCACCTGATCGCCCTCTGGTAATCGGGGGCATTGTTCTCTCGGCTTATGTTTTGGCTGACGGGACTCGCGTATTGGCCCAGAGAGGCTTGCAGAGCGGCATTGGTCTATCTGAGGGAGGCGGACAAGGCGGCGAGCGCAAAATCGCCTCGCTGATGGCTCGATTGGCAGCTAAAGGTATTGATGTCAGAGATTTAATCGCGCGCGCAAATTCACCCATCAGGTTCATGCCGCCACACGGAGGGAATCCGGCAGACGGATACGACGCGCTCATTCTTCCCGACATTTGCCGCGTTCTTATTGATGCTCAACGACAGGGCAAATTGGACAAGAGGCTACTACGGTTGGCGGAGCGAGCAGCAATTTTGCAACATGGCTTCGCTGTCGTCGGAATTACCGCCTTGGTGGATGAAGCCACCGGCTATCAAGACGCTCGCGCAAAGGACGCGCTCGCTAAAATTCTTGAGCAGTTTATCGCTAAGGAATTGCGTCCTTATGTGGGCACTTTTCGCGTGGGTTTCTACAAGGAGATGTTCCGCCTGAGGAAATGGAATTGGCCCGATTTGCCCGCAGAACAGCGCAAGCGTCCGGTACTGGTAGGAAAGATCACCAATGACATTGTTTATGATCGGCTTGCTCCCGGCGTAAGAAGCGAGCTTCATCGCTTGACCCCGAGAAACGAAAAGGGCCACCTTAAGCACAAACTTTTTCAGAGATTGACCGAGGATTTGGGACATCCGAGGCTTGAAGAACATCTTGCATCTGTAACCACATTGATGCGGGCATCCGATACATGGGAGCAGTTTATGGCCCTGCTTAATCGATCACTACCGCGATACGGAGACACCCCGTATCTCCCGTTTGAAGGATGATTCGCTGGCGGCCTGTATTTCCGAGGCCGCCACCACAGTTCAAGCGGTTGGGTTAGCCAACGTACTTATTGCCGATCGGGGCGGCCAGCGGGAAATTCCTGAACACTCGGCGGGAAGAACGGACCGGAGACGGAAAACACCAGGGAGCCCGGGCATGCGCCACGGGCTCCGGCAGGAGAAGGAAGAGGGAGATCCATGGCAGAGAGAAGGGGGACGGCAACGGTGAACGCCGCAGAGAAGAAGGCAGAGAAGAAGATCGACGTCAGTCAGTTCGAGAAGTTTCTGGACCGCGCCACCGATGAGGTGTTTGCGACGATGCTCGGCGGCGGTTGCGCGCCGACCAGCCAGAGTCCGTCAGCCGACGAGGGCACCATTTCGGCGGTGATCGGGCTGGCCGGGGCGATGAGCGGGTCCCTGGTGCTGCATGCAGCCAGCGTGGCGGCGATGCGCATGGCGGAGCGGATGACGGGAATCCCGCCGAGCGAAGTGGATGCCCTGGTGCGGGATGCTGTCGGCGAGGTGTGCAACATGATCGCCGGCGCCTGGAAGGGTTTCGACCCGGAACTGGCGTCGGGGTGCCTTCTGTCGACGCCCACGGTGGTTGCCGGAACCAGTTACGAGCTGTTCAGCCAGCGGGCCTCGATTCGCATCGAGCGCCGCTATCGTTTTGAGGAGCTGGTTTTTACGGTCACCATCTTCTGCGAGCTGCCCGCATAAGGGTCTTCTAATGTTCCCGGACGCGGTTCGGCCCCGCCTTTGCTGGATTGGGTGCGGGAGGCGGATGGGTGGACAGCGGGTATTATGCGGCGTTTTCCGGATGGCTGGCGCGCAGCCAGGCCCTCGACGTTGCCGCCGGGAATCTGGCCAACGCGGGGACGGCAGGCTACCGCGCGGAGCGGGACTACTTTCGTTCGGCGATTCTCGGTCCCGATGCGCTCGGCTCGCAGCTGAACACGACGGTCAATGCGTTTGGGGTGCTCGGGGGCAGCCGGCTCGATTTAGGGCAGGGAGCGCTGACGCCGACCGGCAATCCGCTGGACCTCGCCATCGAAGGTGATGGCTTTTTTGCCATTCAGACACAGCAGGGTATCCGGTACACCCGCGATGGGCAGTTCGAGCGCGCGCAGGACGGAACCCTGACCACCCAGGCAGGCGAGGCGGTGCTCGATGCCGCCCGGCAGCCGGTTCGTGTGCCCTCAGGCGACATTGCGATTGGGTCCGACGGCGCCGTCTCGGTCAATGGCGGGATAGCGGGAAAGATTGCAGTCTTCGGATTCGCGAGCGGCGCGGAGCTGACCGCCGAGGGCGCCAACCGGTATGCGCCGGTCGAGGGAGCCGAGCCTTCTGCGGGGACGGGCGCCATTCATGAGGGAGCGCTCGAGGCGTCGAATCAGGACGTGATCGGCGGCAGTTTGCAGCTGGTGCTGATGCAGCGCCAGGCGGAGATGATGCAGAAGGCGGTCTCGATGTTCTCAAACGATATGGACAAGACGGCGAGCGAGGATTTGCCGCGCGTCTCGTAACCGGCGCTCCAGCGAAGGAGGAGAGATGATTCGAGCTTTATATACCGCGGCCAGCGGGATGAGCGCGCAGCAGATGAATCTAGACACGATCGCCAACAATCTGGCGAACTCGTCGACGGTGGGGTTCAGGCAGCGTCAGCTGCAGTTTCAGGACATGATCTACCAGAACATGGTGACCCCTGGCGCAGCGCAGAGCCAGGAGACGGTTTCCGCGGGACTGCAGATCGGGTTGGGAACGAAATCGGCTGCGACCGAGATCATCATGAACCAGGGCAACCTGAACCAGACCAACAATCCTATGGACCTGGCGATCCAGGGGACCGGATTCTTTCAGGTGTCGCGCCCGGACGGAACGCTGGCCTACACGCGGGCCGGGAACTTCTACCTGAACAATCAGGGCACGCTGGTGGATGCCGGCGGCGATCCCGTGGTCCCGAGCATCACGATTCCCGCGAACGCGACCGCAGTCACCATCACGCAGTACGGTGTGGTGAATGCGACGCTCCCCGGGCAGCAGAACCCGGCGCAGCTTGGGCAGATTCAACTGGCGACGTTCGTCAATCCCGGAGGGCTGGAGAGCGTGGGATCGAATCTGTTCGCGGCCACACTTTCGTCGGGCGACCCGGTGCTGGGCAATCCGGGAGGAACGGAGGGCCTGGGAACACTGCAGCAGGGGTATCTGGAGAACTCGAACGTAGACGTGGTGGGCGCCTTTGTACAGATGGTGCTGGCCCAGCGCGCCTACGAGAGCAACTCGAAGGTCATCACGGCGGCCAATGAGATGTACAGCGAAGTAAACAACATGGCGAAATGACGATGAGAACCTGGGCGTTGGCAATGCTGGCGGCGATGATGGCGGCGATCCCCGGTTGGGCCTCCTGCGGCGGGCAAGACACGGTGCGGGACTGGGGACTGCACCGCGCGTGGGCCATCGAGCGCGACTGCGATCATCCGGAGCGGCCGGGGACCCTGGTGGAGATTCCGTGGAGCGAGCCGCCGGGTGCGCCGGGTGCTCGGGCTGCCCGGGCAGGCGCACAGAACGCAGCTCCGCTGCCGCCTCCCGCAGTGAGGGGCGGAATGCGCGTCATCCTGTGGCAGCGAAGGGAGAGCGCCGCGATCGAGCTTTCCGGAACCGCCCTGGGATCGGCGCGCGTGGGAGAGAGCGTGGCCGTGAGGGTGGCCTGGAGCGGGGCAACGCTGCGCGGGATCGTGCGGGGGCAGGCTCGGGTCGAGCTGGAGCCGGAGAAGGGCGGGAGGTGAATGCGAACCAGCGCGCGGATCACGATTCGAATGGCTTGTGGGATGGTTCTGTGTCTGATGTCGGCAGCCTGGGCGGGCGCAAAAACGAAGCAGCCGAAAGCGGCGAACACTCCCCCGGATGTGGCTCTGAAGGACTACATTGCGCGGGTGCGCGCGGAGAAGGCCGCCGAAGTGCTGACGCCGGGGTCGGTCTGGTCGGCGACGGGAAGGCTGACCAACCTGGTGGCCGATGTGAAGGCGGTGCGGGCGCACGATCCCATCGCGGTGGTGGTGTCGGAGACGCTGGCCGCATCGACCGATGGAACGGTGAAGAACCAGCGCGCTTCGGCAGCGGCTTCATCGGTGTCGTCCCTGCTGGGGAAGCTGAAGGCCGGCAATGCGCTGAATAACCTGCTGAACCAGAACTCCTCCTCGTCGCTGAACGCGCAGGGGCAGAGCCAGACGAATTCGAGCATCACGACGACGCTGGGGGGCGAGGTTGCCGATGTGCTGCCCAACGGAATGCTGGTGATCCAGGTGGTGCGGCAGCTGACGTTCAACCAGCAGACGCAGCTGATCCGGTTGCGGGGCCTGGTGCGGCCCGAAGATGTGAACGCGCAGAACCAGGTGATGTCGACGGCGATCACCGACATGGAATTGGAAGTGGCGGGCAAGGGAATCGTGAACGACGCGACGTACCGGCAGAATCCGGTGGTGCGGTTGATCGAGAAGTTGTTGGTTTTCTAGGGTTGGTTTTCCAGGGGTGGTTTTCCAGGGATGGTTTTCCCGGGCGGGAGCGACGATGCGGCGAGGGGTTCGAGCAGCGATGACGGCAGGACTGGTGGCGATGAGCCTGGCCGCGGTCCGCGCCGAGGACACCGCGAAGATGAAACAGGCGCGGGTGAAGGATGTCGCGTCAGTCGAAGGAGTTCGGGACAACCAGCTGGTGGGATACGGGATCGTCGTAGGACTGCATGGCACCGGGGACAGCTCGCAGACGGTCTTTCCGCTGCAGACGCTGGAGTCGGCGCTGGAACGGATGGGAGTCAGCCTGCAGGGGAACTCGATGGCGTCGATGATGCAGACCCGGAACATGGCAGGGGTTTTTCTGTCCGGGACACTGCCTCCTTTTGCGCGGCCGGGATACAAGGTGGATGTAACGGTATCGTCGGCGGGCGATGCGCGGAGCCTGGAAGGGGGCGTGCTGCTGCTGGCGCCGATGTACGGGCCCGACGGACAGATCTACGCGCAGGCGCAGGGTCCCATGGTGCTGGGCGGATACGCGGTGATGGCCAACGGAAGCAGCAAGTCGGTGAACTATCCGACCACGGCGCGCATTCCGTCGGGCGCGATTGTGGAGCGCGGCGTGCCGCTCGATCTGACGCAGATGCGGACGCTTTCGCTGCTGCTCGACGATGCGGATTTTCGGACGGCGCAGACGGTGACGGCCAATATCAACCACGAGCTGGGCCGGGCGGTGGCGCACGCAGTCGACAGCCGCCGCATCGAGATCCAGCCGGCCGCGAATGAGGACATCCCGGCGCTGCTGGCGCGCGTGGAAGAGGTCGAGGTGCAGGTCTTCCCGCGCGCCAAGGTGGTGGTGAACGAGCGCACCGGGACGGTTGTGATTGGCGGCAATGTGACCCTGCAGCCGGTGACGATTCTGCACGGGGGGCTGGTAGTCAACATTGTGAACCGTTTCGAGGTTTCGCAGCCGAATGCGCTGGCGCAGGGATTGACCCAGGTGGTCGAGCAGACGACGATGCAGGCCCAGGACAAGCCGGCGAACCGGATCGAACTGAAAGAGGGAGCGACGGTGGATGATCTGGTGGAGAATTTGCAGCAGATTGGGGCGACAGCCCGGGACATCGTCTCGATTTTGCAGGCGATGAAGGAAGCGGGCGCTCTGGAAGCCGAACTGGAGGTTCTGTGATGATCCACTCGGGGATGGCTGCAGGATTGATCGGCGTGGGAGCCACGGCGGGCGCAGCAAACACGGCTGGCACGACAGGCACGCATGGGGCGACGGGGGGGACTCGGGACCCGAGGCTGAAGCCGGCGGCGCACGAATTCGAGGCTTGCCTGATGAAGGAGTTTCTCAAACCTCTGCAGAAAGATACGCTGTCGAGCGAGGAGGGAGACGGCGCGGACAGCGAGGGAAGCAACGGTGCGCTGATGAGCTTCGGGTCCGAGGCGCTGGCGAGGGCTATCTCGGAGAGGGGCGGATTCGGGATCGCGACGAAGATCATCGAGCATTGCGGCGGCGCAGCAGGGACCCAGGCCAAAACGGGAAGTATGTGAAATTTCTGAGGAATGGGCAGGCAAATCGACTAAAGAACTGTTTTGGGCTGCCGATACAGGGAGTGAAGGAGACCAGGAATGAACGTCAATAACAGCCTCCAGGGAATGCAGCAGCTGTTTTCGAGCCAGGAAGTGGCGAGGCCGGCGGGCAAGGCGGAAGCTTCGGACGCCAGGGGCGCGCAGGGGTCGCAGGAGGGGACGGATCAGGCGACGTTGAGTTCGGCGGCAAGCTTAGCTGCGGCGGCAGCGCCGGATTCGGACGTGCGGATGGAGAAGGTGACGGCGATCCAGCAGGCGCTGGCCAGCGGCACCTACAACGTACCGGCGAGCGAGGTCGCGGGAAAGATGATCGATCAGATGCTGGGCAAGTAGTCGCAAGCGGCGGGAGTCGCCGAGTTGAGCGGTCGAGGCCGCGTTTTTCGGAACGGGAAGCGGCGGGGCTCGCGACGCGGTGACGCGGCAAGGTCGGCATGACGCCGTGGCGCGGCAACGTTGGGATGACGCGGTGGCGCGGCAACGTCGAGATGCTGAAGGAGAGTGACGCGCATGTCGGTGGTGGAGTTGCTGGGAGAAGGAATCAACGGGCTGGCGCATGCCGATGCAGCGCAACTGGAGGGATTGGCGGAAGCGGGCCGGACGGCGAGAGGACCGGAGACCGCCGAAGAACAGAGGGTGGCGCGCGAGCGGCTGCGGACGCTTAGATACCTGTTGACGCTGACCCGGCGCAACCTTCGCTTGCTGCGAGGGGCTGGCGACTATGGGCCGTCGAGGGATTGACCGAAAGGAACCAGTGAGGCGGGCCGGGCGCGACTCCGGCGAAACCGAAGCGGAGGAAGGGGAGCCGTCGACGAGAACGCGGACGCGGGGTGAGCCGCGGGGACGGGACGGATCCAGAACGGATTCCATGGCCACGATCGGCACAGCATACAACATCGCGACGGGAGCGCTGGACGCGGATCAGGCGGCTCTCGATGTTATTGCCAATAACACGGCCAACGTGAACACTCCTGGCTACACGCTGGAGACGCCGACGTGGGAGCAAACCGATTCGGCATCGTTCAACGGTGTCGGTTACGGAGCGGGAGTGCAGATGACGGGGCCGCAGTCGCAGCGGGACCGCGTGCTGGAGCAGGCGATGCAGCAGCAAACGCAGGCCGAAAGTGCCTCGGGAGCGCGGCTGGGCGCACTCAACCAGCTGCAGGCCCTTTTTGCGGGGGCGACCAGCGTGGGAACCGATACGAACGCTGCGAACGGAATCGGCGCCGATTTATCGAGTTTCTTTAATACGCTTTCAACGCTCGAAGGGAGTCCGGCGGATGTAGCGGTACGGCAGAGTGTGCTGGGCGCGGCGGGAACACTGGCCGCGGACTTCAATGGCACCGCTGCCCAGTTGCAGAGCCAGGAGCAATCGCTGGATGAGCAGAGCACCAGTGTGATGGGTCAGGCGAACACGCTGCTCCAGGACATTGCTCAGCTCAACCAGCAGGTCGAGACGACAAGCCCGAATCAGGATGCGGGAAGCCTCGAGGATCAGCGGCAGCAGGACTTGACCAGCCTGTCCCAGCTGATCGGAATCCGCACGGCGACTACAGAGAACAATGGGTTGACGGTGACCACCATGGGTGGTGCGCTGCTGGTGTCCGAGGGACATGCCTATCCGATGACGAGCGGCGAAGTGGCTGGGGCTACACACTTCTTCGACGCGGAGGGAAAGGACATAACGTCCGATCTGACAGCGGGTGGAGGCCAGCTGGGAGGGATTCTGACGTCGCGGGATCAGGATATTCCGCAGGTGCAGAATGCACTCGATACGCTTGCGTACTCGGTGGGCTCGGATGTGAACCAGCTGAATGAGCAGGGTTCGGACCTGAATGGCAATGCCGGAGGAGCGATCTTCAGTTTGCCCAACGGGTCGACGGCGGCGAATCCAACGGGATCGGCTGCACAGATTGCTGTAGTCATGACCAACGCAACGCAGATTGCCGCCGCTGGGGCGGGTGCGGGACCTTCAAACAACAGCAACGCAATGGCCATGGCGAATCTGGAGAATGACGGGATCGTCAATGGAGTCTCGCCGACGTCGTACTTCTCGGACATGGTGACCAGCGTGGGCAACCTGACGTCGGAGGTGTCGAGTGAGAACACGGCGCAGCAGGCGTCATTGACGCAGCTCCAGGGTCAGATTGGATCGATCTCGGGGGTCAACCTGAACGATGAGGCGGCGCAGTTATCGACCCTTGAGCAGTCCTATCAGGCGGCTTCGAAGCTGTTCACGATTTTGGATCAGGTGATGGTGTCGGCACTGAATATGGGCGTGCAGACGGCATACTCGTAACCGGGTTGAGGGCGGGTAACCGAGGCGTCGGCCGAATCGAATCGCGCAGAAGCGCGGCGAGCGAAGGGCACGCGCAGAGCGAGGATGGCGGCCCGATGGGGCGGGCGGATCAGAGTTGGGTAAGGCAGGGAGCTGAACGATGAGGGTCAATCCGTTGTACGCGCAGAGCGAGGATGGCGGGCTCGATGGGGCGGGCGGATCGGAGCTGGATAAGGCAGGGAGTGAACGATGAGGGTCAATCCGCTGTACATCAATAATCTGGTGGGATCGCTCGATGCGACGACAGCGAACGAAGCGCAGCTGACAGAAGAACTGGGCAGCGGATCGCGGGTGAACACGCTGAGCGACGATCCGGTTGCGGCGGGAGAGAATGTGCTGCTGCGAACGCAGATCAGCGGTGACGATACGTTTTCGCAGACGGCCTCGTCCACGCAGAGCATGCTGCAGGTGACCGACTCGGCGCTGAGCACGGTGGTCAGCCAGATGACGACAGCCGTTTCTCTGGCGACGGAGGGGAACAACGGGACCCTGAACGCCAGCGATATGCAGTCGATCAGCAATCAGCTGGTGGGGATACGGGACGAAGTGTTATCGCTGGCTAACACGACGTATCTGGGACGGTCCATTTTTGCGGGAAGCATGGGCGGGACCCAGCCGTTTACGCTGAATGGGGCGGTGCCGTCGGGGGTGACCTACAACGGGGATAACACGCCGAACAGCGTGAGCTATCTGGAGACGCCGAACGGGCAGAAGATTCAACTGAACATCCCGGGAGACCAGATCTTCCTGGCAAATGGGAGCAACGTGCTGGGAACGCTGAATAATCTGATTGCGGATTTTTCCTCGGGAAGCGCGGGGCCGACCGCTCAGGCGGACGCACAGTCGCTCAGCACAGCCGCGGGTTATGTGACGCAGCAACGCGTCATCATCGACAACTCTTTGTCGCGGCTGCAGGCAGCAGAAAACTACACGCAGGGCGAGTCTGCGCAGCTGACAGCCGCGCAGACAACCCTGATGCAGGCGGATGTTGGCAAGGTTGCGACCGGGCTGAGCACGGCGGAGACGCAGCAGGCGGCATTGAGTCAGGTGATCGCGACGTTGGGCAAGCAGAGCCTGTTTAACGACATCTGAGGTGGGTGGGATCCGCAAATCGATGGGGCCAGGGCGAGTGCGTTTTTGCTCCGGCGCGTGGAGAGATGGGCGGCTGACGTTCTGCAAGCCGCCCTTTGTTTTATTGGACCTGGAAGTCCTGCGTCAGGGGCGTGTTGTCGGACGAATCGCCGACAAAGATGACGAATTTGCCGGAATCGACCTGCCAGTCTTTCTTCTCTTCACTCCAGTAAGCGAGTGAACGGCGGTTGAGAGAAACGCTGACGTGGTGGGCGTCGCCCGGGCCGAGCCGGACCTTTTCGAATGCCTTCAGCTCCTTCAAGGGACGTTTGACAGCCGCTGAAGGATCGCCGACGTAGACCTGCGCGACGGTTGCGCCCTCGCGCTGGCCGGTGTTCGTGACGTCGAAGGAAACCCTGACGCTGCCGTCGGTACTGACTTGCTCCGGCGAGACTTTCAGGTTTGCAAGAGAGAATGTGGTGTAGGAGAGGCCAAAGCCGAAGGGAAAGAGCGGCTTTTTGTCGAAGGTTGTGTAGTAACGGTAGCCGAGGAAGACGCCCTCTTTGTAGTTGACGTGAGGCGTTTCGCCTTTGGGCACGGGAGGCGCGTAGTAGTTGTCGTGAACGGGGTTCTCGTCCAAGGAGCGTTCGAAGCTGACAGGGAGATGGCCTTCGGGTGAATGCTGACCGAGGAGAACAGCAGCGAGCGCGCGGCCGCCTTCCTGGCCCGGATACCAGTTGTGGAGGAGTGCCGGGATACCGTCGAGCCAGCGATGCATGTCGACGTTGCCGCCCGCGGTGATGGAGACAATGGTGTGCGGATTCGCCTGCACAACGGCCTGGATCAGTTGGTCCTGGCCAAAGGGCAGCTCGTAAGTGCGGTCGAAGCTTTCGCTCTCGGTGGAGGGATCGAATCCGACGGCGACCACGGCCGCGTCGGCGATCGAGGCGATCTTCTTTGCTTCAGGCGAGACCAGCTCATCGACGCCGGAAATACCGAGGCCAATGCGCGGATAGGCTGCATCGGGCCAGTAGTCGAGTTCGATGGAGGCAGCCGTTCCGGCGGTGAGAGGCAGTTCGGCGTAGCGCGGCGCCTGACCCTCACGCGAGGGTTGATCGAGGACGGTCTTGCCGTCGACCATGAGCTTGTAGGCATCCCGGCCGCGGGCGCCCACGAGGAAGAGATAATCCTCGGACTTCGCGGGCATGTACTTCATCGTGTAACGAACGCTGCGTGGCTCTCGCGTGGGCGGCGTCCTCTCTTCGGAGCGGAACAACGCGATGCGGCGTGCCGTGGAGACAGCCGGGGTGCCAGCGAAGTCGGGATTGTCGAAGCTCTCGACTTTGACCTGCGTGCCGATCCGGGGATTGTCCGGCACTTTGCCGGACGGATCGTAGAACTCGGTCTGCTGCATGAGCTCGGTGGCGGATGGCAGGCCGGCAGCATAGAGCACCTTGACCTTGCCGGCAAGCGCGTCGGACAGGCCGTTCATGATGCTGATGGGTGCGTACGCGTCTGTATGAGAACTGCCACCACCGCCGGGGACAGCGGGCCAGGCATCGGGGCCGATCACTGCGAGGGTGTGGATCTTGCCGAGGTCAAGCGGAAGCAGACCGCCGTCATTCTTGAGGAGGGTGATGCTTTCGAGCGCCTCCTGCAGGGCAACGGCGCGGGCTTCCTGGCTAAAGCGCGGGACCGACGGATCGGTCTGGTCGCGATCGAGGAAGCCGAAGCGAATCGCAGTGCGGAAGATGCGGCGGAGCTTCTCGTCGATAGTGGCCTCAGAGACCTGGCCGCTTTTGATGGCGGGCAGCAGGTTGCCGGGGTTCATAAATTTGCCGGACGGCATTTCGAGGTCGAGGCCGTTGTTGGCGGCGCCGACGGCAGAATAGGTGGCGTCCCAGTCCGACATGAGGATGCCGTCGAATTTCCACTCGCCTTTGAGGATTTCCAGATTAAGGTGCGGATTCTGGGTAGCGTGGACGCCGTTGAGGAGGTTATAGGAGTTCATTACGGCGCCGACGTGACCATCCCGGACGGCGACTTCAAAGGCGGGAAGGTAAATCTCGCGAAGGGTGCGCTCGTCCATGTCGGAGCTGACGTTGTGGCGGTCGTATTCCTGATTATTGGCGGCGAAATGCTTAACGGTGGCGATGACGCCTTCGCTCTGCACGCCGCGAATATAAGCTGCGGCGGTTTGTCCGGAGAGATACGGGTCCTCGCCCAGGTATTCAAAATTGCGGCCGCACATGGGGGCGCGATAAATGTTGACGCCGGGTCCAAGGAGGAAATGAACGCCCCGCGCGCGCGCGTCCCTGGCAATGGATTCGCCCATTTTATTCGCGAGGTTCGGATCCCAGGCAGCAGCGAGGGCGATGCCGCCGGCGTAGGCGGTGTCTGGGCCCCACGTGCGCACGCCCTCGGGGCCGTCGCTCATTTTGAGAGTCGGAAAACCCGCGGAAGGCTCGGCGCGGATGAACATATTGTCGAGGCCGCCGATGAGTTCCAGTTTCTGCTGAAGGGTCAGCTTCGCGATCATCTGATCGACGCGCTGTTCGATCACGGGACTGTCTGGAACAGGGCCCTGTGCCTGCAGCCTGGCGGGCGCAACACCGACAACAGAGCAAGCAAGAGCAACTGCGATGTGAAACGTTTGAGTACGCACAGTAGTGGGGACTCCCAAAAACCCGCCCACCAGACTCGCAGAGCGTGTTGCTTTTGTAAAGACAGCAGGCCTGAGGCGCAGTTACTTGTTTGGGAGCGGATGCGCCCGTAGTAACATAAGGAAATTTTCCCGGACTGCGTTTTCGGCCCGAGTGGGAGAGCAATTGGGGCAGGAGAAGATCGTTGGCAAGCCGATGCTGCGCAAGGAAGGCGTGGCCAAAGTGTGCGGCCGCGCGCGCTACATCGACGATATGACGATGCCGGGGATGCTGCACGGGGCAACCGTACGCAGCAGCATCGCGCGCGGCAAGATTCTGGGTGTCGAGTTCGGCGCTGGCATTCCGTGGGACGAATTTGTGATCGTCACGGCGACAGACATCCCGGGCGCGAACGAAATTGCGATGATCAACCACGACTGGCCTTGCCTGGCCGGGGAGGTTGTGAACCACGCCGAGGAGGCGATTCTCCTGTTGGCGCATCCGGACCGGCATCTGCTGCCGAAGGCGGTGGCGGCGGTGCACGTGAGCTGTGAGGAATGGCCGGCGGTGTTCTCGATTGAGGAGAGCGAGCGCCGCGATCCGGTGGTGTGGGGCGAGGACAATGTTTTCAAGTCGTTCCTGATGGAAAAGGGAGACGTCGACGCGGTTTGGACGCTGGCGGATCGGGTGGTCGAGGGCGAGTACACAACCGGCGCCCAGGAGCACCTCTATATCGAGAACAACGGCGCGATCGCGGTGTATTCGGCCGAAGATGGGCTGACGGTGTGGGGATCGCTGCAGTGTCCGTTCTACGTGCACAAGTCGCTGGTGAAGATGACCGGGTTGGCGGAGGAGAAGGTCCGGATAGTGCAGGTGGAAACCGGCGGAGCGTTCGGAGGCAAGGAAGATTATCCGTCGATGATTGGCGCGCATGCGGCGCTGCTGGCGATGAAGTCAGGCAAGCCGGTGAAGATTGTCTACGACCGCGCCGAGGATATGGCGGCAACGACGAAGCGGCATCCGTCGCGGGTTCGGCACAGGACGGCGGTGACGCGGGATGGGAAGTTGCTGGGGGCGGAGATTGAGATTGCGCTGGATGGCGGGGCGTATTCGACTCTGTCGTCGACGGTGCTGTCGCGGGCGACGATTCATGCGGGTGGGCCTTATTATTGGCCGAACATTCGGGTGCGGTCGAAGGCGTTCGCGACGAATTACCCGCCGTATGGGGCGTTTCGGGGCTTTGGCGCGCCGCAGAGTCTGTTCGCGATCGAGCGGCACATGGATCACATTGCGGAGGAGCTTGGAATCGCGCCGGACGAATTGCGGCGGAGGAATTTTCTGAAGCCAGGACTTGAGACTGCAACGGGCCAGGAGATTCGCGAGGAAATCGACCTCGATCATCTGATGGGGCGCGCGTTGGCCGAGGCGGATTACCACCACAAGCGGGAGCGGTTCGCGCGGGAGAACGCGGGCGCGGAGTCGAAGAAGAAGGGCATCGGCTTTGCGGCATTTCTGCATGGATCGGGATTCACGGGTTCGGGCGAAAAGTATCTCAACTCGCTGGCCGCGATGGATGTGACGTCAGAGGGAAAGGCGCGGGTGCTGGTGTCCAGCACGGAATTTGGGCAAGGGACGAACACGATTCTTTGCCAGATTGCCGCCGAGACGCTGGGGATCGATTTCGATGCCGTGGAGATGGGCCCGCCAGATACGAGTGTGGTGCCCAACACCGGGCCGACGGTGGCGTCGCGGACCTCGATGGTGGTGGGGAAACTGGTTCACTCGGCGGCGGTTGGGTTGAAGAAGACGCTGCTGGCGAGCAGTCTGCTGGGGGAAGGGTGCTCGACGGAGGAATTTGTAATGGCGGCGCGCACCTATGTTGCTCAGCATGGCGCGCTACGGTCTGAAAGCCGCTACGAGGCGCCCCCGGGTGTGCACTGGGACGATCAGCTTTATCGGGGTGAGGCCTATGCGGCGTATGCGTGGGCGGTGTACGTGGCCGAAGTCACCGTAGACCAGACGACCTGGGGAGTGACGGTAGACGATTTTGTCGCGGTACAGGAGGTAGGCCGCGTGCTGAACCCGATGCTGGCGACCGGACAGATTGAAGGCGGTGTGGCGCAGGGAATTGGGTGGGCGCTGTACGAGAAGGTGATGTGGAATCGCGGACGGATGGGGAACAACCAAATGACGAACTACATCATTCCGACCTCGCAGGACATTCCGCCGATTCGCGTGTTCTTTGAAGAGCGGCCGTTTGGGCACGGGGCGTATGGCGCGAAGGGCATTGGCGAGCTGCCGATGGATGGACCGGCGCCGGCGATCCTGAACGCGATTGCGCACGCGACGGGGAGGCAGTTCGACAGCGTGCCGCTGCTGCCCGAGGATATTTTTCGACAGATGGCGGTGCGCGAACCGGAACGGGAGGTCGTTACTCTGTGAGCCTGCAATCGTACTCGCTGCGCGTGAATGGAAACATATATAAGGTTGCGACGCATCCGATGATGCGCCTTCTGGACGTGCTGCGGTTCGATTTGGAGTTGACCGGCACAAAGGAAGGGTGCGGCGAGGGAGAATGCGGCGCGTGCAGCGTGCTGATGAACGGGGAGCTGGTGAACAGTTGCCTGGTTCCGGTGGCGCAGGCCGACGGGGCGGAGATCGAAACAGTCGAGGGTCTGGGCCAGGATGAGAAGCTGCACGTGGTGCAGCGCGCTTTCCTTGAATGCGGCGGAGCGCAGTGCGGAATGTGCACGCCGGGAATGCTGGTGGCTGCGGCGCATTTGCTGAAGAAGAATGCGTGCCCGGATCTGGCGGCGATTCGGGAAGGGTTGAATGGGAACCTGTGCCGGTGCACGGGGTATATGCGGATCTTTGAGGCGGTGGAGCGGGCCATGAGTAGCACGGCTGAGGGACGTGGATGAGATCGCATCCGGCCGATTACGAGATGGTTTCGCCGGGGAGTCTCGAAGCTGTTCTCCGGTTAATGAACGAGGACCCAGGGCGGTGGTTGCCGGTCGCAGGCGCGACGGAAGTGATGGTGATGTTCAGCGCGGGGAAGCTGGGTGCGCGACGGCTGGTGAATCTTTGGGGTCTGAGCGAGCTGCGGGAGATTCGCGAAGACGCGGAGTCGCTAACGCTGGGGGGTGGCTGCACCTTTGGCCAGATTCGAGGAAACCCGGCTGTGCTGCGGCATTTCCCATCGCTGGCACAGGCGGCTTCGTGGACGGGGAGCATCGCGAATCAGAATCGGGCGACGATTGCAGGGAATATCGCGAACGCTTCACCGGCGGCCGATTCGCCTCCGGCTCTGCTGGCGTACGATGCTGAGCTGGAGTTGGTGTCGGCGCGCGGAAGGCGGTGTATTCCTTATCGGGATTTTCACCTGGGTTACAAGCGGACCGCGCTGGACCAGGCGGAGTTGATTCGGGCCGTCATTCTAAAAAAGCACTTTGACGGTTACTTTTCTTATGGGCGGAAGACAGGAGCGCGCAACGCACAGGCCATTTCGAAGGTATGCATGGCGGGCGTAGGACGGATGCGTGGCGGGAAGGTCGACGATGTGCGGATTGGCATGGGGGCGGTCGCGCCGACTCCGCTGCGGCTGAGCGGAGTTGAGGTGCTGATCCGGGGGGAAGCAGTTGACGATAGCCGGATTCGCGCGGCGCGAAAGGCCCTGGACGCGGCGATTGCGCCCATCGACGATATTCGGTCGGTCGCGGAGTACCGGCGTTTCGTTGCGGGGAATCTGTTGGAGGAATTTTTGCGCGGACTCGCGGCTTCGGGCGAGGCGCTGCTTGTGGTGCTGGCGCGCTGGAATGCGTTGCCGGAGATGGAGGCCGCAGAGGAGATCCTGCCGTGCTGCGGCTCGCAGCGCTGGTCGCAGGCGCTGGTGCGGATGCGGCCCTTCGTCTCGGCAGAGGAATTGTCGGTGGCTTCGGATCGCGTTTGGTGGAATTTGGGTCACGACGATTGGGAGGAAGCGTTTCGGAGTCATCCGCGGATTGGCGAGCGAAAGGCGCCAACGGCGGCGACGAAGCAGTCGGCAGTTTGGTCGCGCCAGGAGCAGGACGGGGTTTACGCGCAGGATGCGCAGATCCTGGCGGAGATGGTTCGGCGCAATGAGGAGTATGAGGCGCGTTTCGGGCGGGTGTTTCTGGTATGCGCGACGGGAAAGTCAGCGGCAGAGATGCCGGGAATTCTGCGGAGCCGGCTCGGGAATGACGCGGAGGTAGAACTGCGCGAGGCGGCGGAGCAACAGAGGCAGATCACGCAGCTGCGGCTGCGGAAGTGGCTGGGCGCATGAGCGGAATATCGACGCACGTTTTGGATTTGGCGCGGGGTCGGCCGGCGGCGGGCGTAGTGGTGCGCCTATCGAAAGAGGCTGAAGGAGACTGGGCGGAGATTGCGGTGGGCGCGACCGACGCCGACGGCAGGGTAAAAAACCTGCTGCCATCTGGCGAACCTCTGTCGGCTGGAAGGTACCGGCTGCGTTTCGAAACCGGGGAATATCATCGGGTACAGGGGAGCGGCTGGTTCCATCCTTATATAGAGGTTGTGTTTGAAGTGGGGGACTCCGCGCAGAATTATCATGTCCCCCTGCTGTTGACGGCGTACGGTTATTCCACTTATCGAGGAAGCTGACGAACGATGATCATGCTGGGAGAGAATCGGTACGGGAAATCGCGCGTGCGGGTGATGAAGGTAGAGCGCGACGGCCCGCAGCATACCGTTCACGAGTGGAATGTTGAGGTATGGCTGAAGGGCGCCTTCGAAAGCTGCTTTGAGGATGGGGACAACAGCCGGATTCTGCCCACGGATACGATGAAGAACACGGTTTACTACCTCGCGCGGGGATCGAGGGCTGCAAACGCCGAGGGATTTGCAACGGAAATGGTTACATATTTGCTGAACAACAATTCGCAGGTGGAAGAAGCCGGGGCCAGCATCGCGTCGACGCCTTGGTCGCATATAACCGCGGGCGGGGAGACGCACGGGACGGCGTTTATTCAGGATGGCGCTGGAAATGCAACTACGACGGTGACGTATCCGCGGGGCGGTAACGCTTCGGTGGCGTCGGGTTTCAGGAACCTGGCGATCCTGAAGACGGCGAAGTCGGGATTTGCGGGGTACATCAAGGATAAGCTGACAACGCTCCGGGAAACGCACGACCGGCTGCTGGGGACTCTCGCGTCGGGGGAATGGAAATACGTAACCGGCGATGTTGATTATTCGGCTGCCCGCGCAAAAATCATGGATGCGCTGCTGCAGTCGTTTGCTGTGCACGATAGTCTGTCGGTACAGCAAACGCTGTACGCGATGGGCCGGGCTGCGCTCGAAGCGGAGCCGGCAATTGCGGAGATCAAACTGTCGATGCCGAACAAACATTGCAATCTGGTGGACCTTTCGCCGCTGGGAGTCGACAATCCAAATCATATTTTTGTGCCGACCGATGAGCCGCATGGCTCGATTGAGGCGCGCGTGAGGAGAGCCGGTTGAGTGCAGCGGTAACAGACACAGCCCGAGCCGGTGCGGCCAGGGTAGCGGCAACACGGTTGATGGAACGGTGCAGGGCGCTGGCGAAGATAACCGAGGCGCCTGGCCAGATCCTTCGAACATTTCTCTCGCCGGCGATGGACGATGTGCATCGGACGATGGGTCCGTGGATGGAAGCCGCGGGAATGGTGGTGGCTATTGATCGTGCCGGCAATCTGCGCGGGCTTTATGGGCGTGCGGACGCGCCGCGGCTGCTGATTGGATCGCATCTGGACACGGTGCCGAACGCGGGAGCCTACGATGGCGTCCTGGGCGTGCTGATGGGATTGGCGCTGGTGGAGGCGAGTGGGGAACAGAATTACCCATTCGCGATTGAAGTGCTCGGTTTTTCGGATGAGGAGGGGACGCGTTTTGGAGCGCCGTTTTTGGGCAGCCGCGCGGTGGTGGGCGAGCTGGAAGGCGGCCTGCTGGAGTGCGTCGACAGCGATGGAGTTTCTGTTGCGCAGGCGTTGCGACAGTATGCGACGCAACGGCCAGATGCGGTCGAGGCAAAGTTGTCGGACAGGGCGGACGCCTATCTGGAGTTTCATATCGAGCAGGGGCCGGTGCTGGAAAGCAGAAACCTTGCTCTCGGGATTGTCGAGGGGCTTGCGGGGCAGAGCCGCTGCAACGTGGAGTTTCGCGGGGTGGCGGGCCATGCGGGGACCAATCCGATGAAGATGCGGAAGGACGCGCTGGCTGCGGCAGCGGACTGGATGACTGGAGCAGAGGCGATCACGAAGCGTTTTGAAAATGCGGTGGCGACCGTGGGCCAGATTGCAGCGGAGCCTGGTGGCGTCAACGTGATTCCGGGCGTGGTGCGCTGCAGTCTCGATGTGCGGCATGCGGAGGACGGGGTACGGACGGCCCTGGTGCAGGCTATTTTCGATGAGGCGCGCGCGGTGGCGATGAGGCGAGGGCTGCGCGTGGAGGCCGGCCAGTACCACGAGCACCCGGCGGTGCGGCTGGCTGTGGAGTTAGTGGCGTTGGCTGAGCGGGCGGTGCGGAATACGGGACAGGCGACAATTCGGATGACCAGCGGCGCAGGGCACGATGCGATGGTGATCGCGCCGCACGTGCCGTCGGCGATGGTGTTCCTGCGTAATCCAGGAGGAATCAGCCACCATCCCGATGAAAGCGTCGCTAAAGAAGATGTGGCGGCGGCGATTCATATGGGGCTTTGCTTCCTGGACGAATTTGCCGCGCATGAGAGCGAGAGGGGGGACAAGAAGCGTGCATAGCGGACTCCACGGCGGGCTCCACAACATGGGACATACGCGGAGTGTGCGGCGGCCGAGCTATCTGCTCCTGACGCCGGACACGTTTATTCGCACACAGATTCCTGGGACGACGAAGGCGAGCGTCATTGTTCACGTTTCTCCAGCGATGGGCGCAGCGTTCACGCAGTATTCCGCGGAGTTCGAGGCGGGTGGTGTGCTGGGTGCGGCGGCCGGCGAGCGATTTATCTACGTGTTGGAGGGTTCGGTTGCAGTGGACGCAGGCCAGCACAAACACGCATTGGGCAAGGGCGGCTACGCGTATATCCCGCAAGGCGTGGAGCAGCGCGTGTCGGCAGTAGAGAAGGCGCAGGCCGTCGTGATCGAGCAGCCATACCGGGCGGCGAAGGGTGTCGGCGCGCCGGAGTTTTTCGTGGGGCATGAGCCAGAGGTTGCGGCGCAGGCGTTGATGGGCGACGATGACCTGCAGGTGCGCTCGCTGCTGCCGGACACGATGGCGTTCGATTTTGCGGTGAACACGATGACGTATCAGCCGGGCGCCGCGCTGAGCATGGTGGAGATTCACGTGATGGAGCACGGGCTGCTGATGCTCGAGGGTGGGGGAATCTATCGGCTTGACGAGGACTGGCATCCAGTGACGGCGGGCGATTTCATCTGGATGGCGCCGTATTGCCCGCAGTGGTTTGGCGCGATCGGGAAGACTCCCGCGAAGTACCTTATCTACAAGGACTGGAATCGACACCCTCTGAGGTGAAGATGAAGATCGAGGTGGATGCGGAGCGCCTGGCGCGGGAGATTGATGCGCTGGCTGCGATCACGGATGCGGAACCGCCGGCGGTGACGCGGGTGGTCTTCACAGAGCAGGACCTGCGCGCGCGGGCATGGCTGAAGGAACGGTGCAGCGATGCGGGCTTGACGATCCGCGAAGACGCGGTGGGGAATACGTTCATCCGCTGGGAGGGTCCACGGTCGGATCTGCCGCCAGTGGCCACGGGGTCGCATATCGATGCGATTCCGAACGCGGGGAAATTCGACGGCGTTGTGGGAGTGCTCGGCGGGCTGGAGGCGATTCGGGCGCTGCGGAAGAGCGGATTCACGCCGGAGCGGTCGATCGAGCTGATTCAGTTCACGGCGGAAGAGCCGACGCGGTTCGGGATTGGGTGTATTGGAAGCCGGTTGCTGGCAGGAGTGCTCGGGCCCGATGCGGATGAGCAGTTGCGCGGAAGTGACAATGAGACGCTGCGAACAGCTCGTACTCGGACCGGGTTTGCGGGGGATTTAGCTTCGGTGCGTCTGGCGCAGGGATACTATGCGGGGTTTGTCGAATTGCATATCGAGCAGGGGCCGATTCTGGAGCGAGAGGGAATTGCGATCGGCATTGTTACAAATATTGTTGGGCCGGCCAGCTTTTTCATCACAGTGGAAGGACAGGGAGGCCACGCGGGCGGGGTTTTGATGCCAGAACGGCACGATGCCCTGTGTGCGGCGGCGGAACTGATCGTGAAGATCGAGGCCGCGGCGCTGGCGTCGGGCTCGACCGATACGGTGGCGACGGTGGGCATCTGCGATGTGCATCCCGGAGCCATCAACAGCATTCCGAGCCGGGTGAAGCTCGGCGTGGACCTCCGCGATACGGATGGGATGCGCAGGGATCGCGTGATGGAGGAGATTCACGCAGCGGGCCGGGATATTGCGCAACAACGGCAGTTACAAATTACGACGCAGATGCTGAACGCAGATGAGCCGGCAGCGTCGTCGCAGCAGGTGCTGGCGGCAATTACGCAGGCGTGCCAGCAGGAAGGTCTCGCATCACGCAGAATCGTTGCCCGCGCTTATCATGACTCGTCGTTTATGGCGAAGATTGCGCCGATGGCGATGATCTTCATTCCGTGTAGGGGTGGGGTGAGCCATCGGCCGGACGAGTATGCGTCGATGGAGCATATTGTTGGCGGGGTGAAGGTGCTGGCGCGCACTCTGGCGGAGTTATCGACCGTTGCAATACTGCAAAGTGTAGGCGCTGGCCGGATCGATGGGATGCGCGATCAGCTTCAGGTCTGAGAGCTGCGCATACATCGTGGCCCAGCGCGCGGAGTCCATGTGGCCGGTGTTGGCGGGACTGCCGCCGTCGACAAAGTGGCCGTCTTTCAGGGCCTGCCAGGTGAACTGTATTTGCTCGGGAGCCTGTGCTGGATTGAGCTTCAGCAGATCGGCGTTGACGATGGCCGGGTCGTGCATGTAGTCGCGCCAGCCGCGAATGGAGGCGCGCGTGAACTTCGCGACGACATCCGGATGTTGTGCGAGATAGCTGCGTGAGGTGAAGAAGACGCGGTAGGGCGAGTAGCCGGTGTCGGCGATGAGCAGCGTGCGGACGGATGCGCCGGCTTTGCGGGCAAAGAACGGCTCCGACGTGACGAAGATTTGCTGGATGTAGCCAGGATCGGCCAGGAAGTTGGCGACGCTGTAGGTGGCCGGGATTTCGCGCGCATTTTTGAGGTTGTAACGGCGCACCAGATATTCGAACCACGTCGAGCCGGCTTTGACTGCGATGGCGCGACCGTCGAGATCCTGGAAGGAATGCACGGGGGATTCGGCGTGGAGCATGATGCCCTGCGGGTCGCTCTGCATTGTGGCGCCGACGGCGATCAGCGGTTCGCCCTGAGCGTCGGCTTCGAGGACGTGGTCCGAGGAGCCCATGGCAAACTGCGCGGCGCCGGTGGAGACTTGCTGCTCGGCGACGTTCATCGGTCCGCCGGGGAGGATGATGACCTCGAGACCCTCGTCGCGGTAATAGTTGTTGAGGAGCGCATCGTAGAAGCCGCCGTGCTCGGGCTGCGGATACCAGTCGGTCTGGAAGGAGACGGGCGTCAGGCCGCTGGTGGAGGCTGTGCGGTGGCAGCCGGCGACCAGGAGCGGAATCGTCAGACCGACGAGAGCGGCGCGGGCGCGACCCATGACCGAGGGTAGCACGGGTCGGCTAGCGTTCCTCGAGAGCGAGCTGCTCGCCGAGGGACTCGGCAAAACGTAACAGACGCTGATCATTATTGTGAGCGGCGATCAGTTGCAGGCCGGTTCCGGGCGACGGCAGGACGATGGCGGGGTTTCCGCCGAGGCTGGCCGGGGTGGTGAGGCGGAGGAGGCGAGCGCGAGTCTCAGTGTGATCGGCGCCGGCGAGGAGGCGCGTGAGTGGGGAGATGGGTGCGAGCAGAAAATCGAATTGATGAAAAAGCTGGTCGTGTTGCTGGCGAAAGGCGGCGTGGCGCTGGCGGAGTTGGCGGACTTCGTTCTCGCCGAGGGACGCACCCCATTCGAGACGGGCGGCGATGACTGGATCGAATTCGTGGAAGAAGCTGGCGTGGATTTTTGCTGCCTCGGCGGCCTGGAGGGGGGCGTAGATGTCCCAGGCTTCGGGCCAGAAGGGTGGATTGAAGGGCTGGACCTCGCAGCCGGCGCGGCGGAGGCGATCCTGCCAGGCCTCCATTGCGGTGTGAATCGTGGGTTCGCAGGTTTCGAGAAGGGGTCCGGTGAGGATGCCGATGCGGGTTGTCGTCTGCAAGGTGGGGTTTGCGGGCGCGAGATCGAAGAGCGCTTCGGCCAACAAGGGCAGGTCGCGCAGGTCCCGGCAGAGCCAGCCAAACGTGTCGAACGATGGCGCGAGGTGGTCGCCACCGGTCCAGTCGCCGACGCCGAGGGAGGAGCGATAGCCGGCGAGTTCGCAAAGCGCGGCGGGTCCGCGGACAGAGCCGCCGGTATCGGTGCCAATGGCGGCGATTGCAGAACCTTCCTGGATGGATGCGGCGGCGCCGCTGGAAGAACCGCCAGTGAGGAGAGTTGCGTCGGCAGGCTGGAGGCAATCGCCATAGTCGAGGTTTTCGCCGGTGATACCGTAGGCGAGTTGGTGCAGATGAGCCTTGCCCGTGATGACAGCGCCGGCGGCGCGCAGGCGGGTAGCGACCCAGGAGTCGGCCGATGCGTTCTGTTTATGGGCCGCATAAAATTTCGAGCCGCAGCTTGTCGGGAATCCAGTCAGGTCGAAACAATCCTTGAGAGAGACCGGCAAACCGAAAAGAGGCAGGGACGCGCCGCCCGATGCGGCGAGGTCGAGTTGTCTCTGCGCTTCGGCCAGAGTCCAGCTAGAGTTGAGAGCGATGTAGGTGTTGCGGCTGGCGTTGCAGTTGGCGCGCGAGAGAGACAGGCGGACTTGGGCGAGGGGGTCGGTTTCTCTGGATTTGTATGCCGCGAGAAGTGCGGCAATCGGCGAGGGTCGCGGCGTCATGGAGTCATTGTAGGGGCCGGAGTTTCTGACGCCGAGGCTTTTGCGTGAGAGAAGGGACCGGGGCGGAATGGGTGAGAAAAGGCCACGAGGCGCAATGCAGCGAGCGAAAGACGGGGCCATTCTCGCGGATCTGGTTCGCTTTACGGCTCGCAGCTTTTCAACGCCGATGCCGGTTCCGTTTGGCGCCGCTCTGGTGGATACGCGGACAGGCGAGTTGCTGTTTCGCGGGCGCAACGCTGTAATGCAGGAGAACGACCCCAGCGCCCATGCGGAGGCGCGGGCCGTTCGAAGGGCGTGCAAGAAACTTGGGAAGCCGTCGCTCGCCGGATATACGCTGTACAGCACGTGCGAGCCGTGCCCGATGTGCATGGCGAATGCGTTGTGGGCGGGTGTGGATCGGGTCGTCTTCGGTGCGACGATTGCGGACGCAAATGAGCATTGCCGGCAGATTCACATCGCGGCGCGGGAAGTTGCGGAGCGCAGCGACATGCCGTGCCCGGTGGAGGGTGAGGTGCTGCGGCAAGAGTGCCGGGCGCTGTTCAACGATCCTCGGATGCTGAAGGCATTTCGAACCTGGGGGACGCGCAAACGATGAGGGACGCGGAGATGCTGGCGCAGGATTTGCCGGCGGTGCTGGGCGATGCGTCGCGCGTGCTGACCGCGCCAGCGGTGGTCGATCGATTGTCGAAGGACTTCTACTGGTATTCGCCGGTCCTGCGTCCAGCGCTGGAGTCGAAGCGAGCCGACGTTGTGGTGCAACCGGTCAGCGTCGACGAAGTGCGCGCGGTGCTGCGATACTGCTATGCGCACGACGTTCCGGTGACGGCTCGCGGGGCGGGGACGGGAAACTACGGGCAGGCGATTCCGCTGTGCGGCGGGGTTGTGCTCGATCTGTCTCGCATGGATGGAATCGAGGGGATCGGCTCGGATGGTGTGGCGGTGTGCGAGCCTGGGGTGCGTCTGGGTGTGGTGGAAGCGGCAGCGCGAGAGCAGGGCTGGGAGCTGCGCTGCTATCCAAGCACGATTGTGAAGGCGACGGTGGGCGGGTTTCTGGGCGGCGGGTCCGGTGGGATCGGTTCCGTTGCCCATGGCGGGCTACGGGATTTCGGGACGGTTCGCGCGCTCGAAGTGGTCACGATGGAAGAAGAGCCGCAGGTGCATCGACACGAGGGCGATGCGGTTCACGAGATCCTGCATGCGTGGGGCACGAACGGGATCATCACGAAGATATGGCTGGCGCTCGCGCCGCGCGTCGAGTGGGCACAGATGGCGGTGGCTTTCGATACCTTTGCGGCCGCGTTTGGTTTCGGCGAGCAAATCGCAGTTGATACGGCCTGGACGAAACGGCTGGTGACGACCTTCGAATGGCCGATTCCGAAGTACTTTTCTCCGGTAAAGGCAATCTGTCCGGAGGGACAACACCTGGTCTTCTTTATGATTAGTGCCGACCAGAGCGACGATTTACGGAATGCAGCGGAACAAGTAACAGGGACGGTGACGTATTCCGGCGCCTACGGTGGATTGAAGACGATGCCCCTGCTCTCGGATTACACCTGGAATCACACGACGCTGTGGGCGATCAAGCACGATGACGCCTTCACGTATCTGCTGTGCGGATTCAATCCGTCGCGCGTGCGCGAGCAGATGACGCTGCTTAGAGATCGGTTTGGCGACGAGATTCTCTTCCACATGGAATTCATGAAGAATGGGCAGGGGACGGTGATTCCGGGCGCCATCCCGCTGGTCCGGTTTACGACGGAGACCCGACTGAACGAGATGATCCGGTGTTGCCGCGAGCATGGTGTTTTCGTCGCCAATCCGCATGTCAACAATGTGGAAGATGGAGGCCGATATCGAGAAGATCACGTCCAGCTGAGCGCAAAGCGGCGGTACGATCCGAAGGGGCTGCTGAATCCGGGCAAGATGTTGAGTTTCGAGCCGGAAAGCGCAGGGGTCGCGGGAAGCCGATGAAGACCTGGATTCCGGACAGCAGGAAATTCGCTTATCTGAACTGGAAGCAGGTGGAGGCGCTGCCGAAGCAGGAGACGCTGCTGGTGTTGCCGACGGCGGCGATCGAACAGCATGGGCATCATCTGCCGCTCGCGACGGACACGCTGATCAATAATCTGCTGCTGGGCAACGCGCTGGAGATGCTGCCAGCAGATGCTCCGGTGTATGCCCTTGAGCCGGTCTGCTATGGCAAGAGCAATGAGCATCTCGGATTTCCGGGGACTATGTCGGTGTCGGCGGCAACGTTCATGGCCGTGGTGCGAGACGTCGGCGCGAGCGTTGCCACATCGGGGTTCCGCAAGCTGGCGCTGTATAACACCCACGGGGGCAACTCGTCGCTGGTGGATGTGATGGCGCGCGACCTGCGAGCGGAGTTCGGGCTGCGGACCTTTGCGCTGTATGGATCGGGCGGGGTGCGCTATGAGGGCGTGAGCGCACAGGAGCGCGCGTATGGCTTTCATGCGGGAGAGATCGAGACGGCGCTCCTGCTCAGCGCAACGCCCGACCTGGTGGACCAATCCGCATACACGGTGAATTACATTGCAGATGTTGAGAAGCCAGAAACGCTGCTGCCGGAGAATGCCGCCGCTACATTTTCGTGGTTGACCCGCGACATCGCGGCCAGCGGCGTGACGGGTGATCCGCGTCCGGCGACCGCGGAGAACGGCGCGCTTTGGACTAAGCAGGCGGCTGAGCGGATCGCGCTGGCGCTGGAAGCAATGCTCCGCTGGAAGGATCCCGCATAAGCGATGGCCCTCGTTGACTGCGGCGATGGTGTGCGCCTCGAGCGCGGCGTGGTTTGCCGGATGTCCGACGGCGTGCAGCTCGTTTCCGATCATTTCTATCCTCCGGGGGAGGGGCCGTCTCCCACATTGCTCATGCGCCGACCGTATGGACGCGATATTGCGTCGACGGTGGTTTACGCACATCCGGCATGGTTTGCGCGGCATGGCTACCACGTTGTGATTCAGGATGTGCGGGGGCGCGGTGACTCGGAGGGCGAATTCTATCCGTTCCGGCATGAGCGTCGCGATGGTGCGGAGACGATCGCGTGGCTGCGGCAGTGTCCGCAGTGCAACGGCCGCATCGGGATGTACGGCTTTTCGTATCAGGGACTGACACAATTGCTGGCCGCTGTTGAGCAGCCGGAGGGACTGGTGTGCATCGCGCCGGGGATGACTGCCTGCGATCTGTACCACGGATGGTTCTATCGGAACGGAGCGCTTCGGCTCAGCTCGACGCTGGCGTGGGGGATTCAGTTGCTGCGTCCGGATGCCCGCCGCCGCGGATTGACCGAGGCGATTGCCGCGCTTGAGGCTGCGTGGAACAATGTGCGGGTACAGGCGAATTTCGTGCCATACCGCGAGCATCCTGTTCTGGTACTTGAGGGGTTGCCGGAATACGTGCGCGACTGGGTTACAAATGATCGTCCCGGGCAATATTGGGAACAGCTGGATATTTCACGCGATCTGGACAGGATCGGAATACCCGCGCTGCACGTTTCGGGGTGGTTCGACACCTATCTGAATGGGAGTGTGGATGGGTTTCTTGCGCTGAGGAAGAGCGCGGCAACCGAGTTTGCGCGGAAGAATCAATACCTGATTGTTGGACCGTGGGTTCACATTCCGTGGGGAGACATTATCGGCGGACAGAATTTCGGCGCTGAGGCGCTGCTGGACACCGATACGATTCTGCTGCGGTGGTTCAACCATTGGTTGAAGGGCTCGGGAGAGTTTGCTGACGAACCGACGGTGCGCCACTTCGTTCTCGGAGAGAATCGGTGGTGCGCGGCCGGCAAGTGGCAGGAAGAAAGTACAGTCGATTTGTATCTGCATAGTAAGGGGTGAGCGAACTCGCGTAAAGGGGACGGTGCGCTGACACAAGACGGACCGCAGGACGAGGAACCTCGCGACGTCTTCGTCTACGACCCGGAAGTGCCGGTTTTGGCACCCGGCGGTCCGCTGGCGTTGAGCGGACCGCACGACCAGGCGGAGATGGAACTGGGGAACAATCTGCTGGTCTACACCGGGGAACCGCTGCGCGAGAAGCTGCATGTTTTCGGTCACCCGTGCATCACGCTGTACGCGGCGACGTCGACTTCGAGTGCGGACTTCACTGCGAAGCTGGTCCGGGTGCTTACAAATGGGCGCGCAGAGTTTGTTTGCATAGGGGTGGCGCGATCGGCGCAGCTTTTTGGGGAAGGTTACGAAGCGGATGCGGTGCAGCGGTGGGAGTTCGACCTGGATCCCACCTCGTGCGTGTTTTTTCCTGGCGAACGGCTGCGGCTGGAAATTGCAAGCAGCGCGTTTCCACTATTTGACCGCAATTCGTCCAGCGCTGTGCCGGCGTCGCAGGCATCGCAGTGGAACTGGCGCCGGTCGACGCAGCAAATTCTGCACACGGCGCAATGCCGATCAGTACTGCATCTGCCGGTCATCCGGGAGACCGCCTCATGAGCGAAGCGATCCCGGAGATTGCGTTCAGCGGCGTAAGTAAGCGCTATCGCTCTGGTGCCCCTGTGCTGGAGAACATCACGCTCACGATCGAGAAGGGCGAGTTCGCCAGCATTCTGGGACCGTCCGGATGCGGCAAATCGACCCTCCTGCGACTGATCGCGGGTCTAACGCCGCTGAGCGCCGGCGCCATCATCGTGAACGGGATGACGCCGGTCAATGCGCGTGAACTGATGTCGTTCATCTTCCAGGACGCGACGCTGCTGCCATGGCGAACGGTGGAGCGGAATGTTGGACTGGGGCTGGAACTGGAGTGGGCGACCCGCGCGGCGCGCACGCACAAGGTGAGCGAGATGCTTGCGCTGGTGGGCCTGTCCACCGTGGCGAAGTCGTACCCGCGGCAGCTTTCCGGCGGGATGAAGATGCGGGTTTCGATAGCCCGGGCCCTGGCGACGCGCCCGCGGATTCTGCTGATGGACGAGCCGTTCGCAGCGCTCGATGAGATGACGCGAGACCGCATGAATGAGGAGCTGCTGCGGCTACAGCAGGAGCACGGATGGACGATCGTATTTGTAACGCACTCGGTGGCAGAAGCAGTCTTTCTGTCGTCGCGCATTGTTGTTCTGGCGCCGCATCCGGGGCGTATTCATGAAGTGGTGCAGGTCGTCCTGGAGGCGCAGCGTTCCGCTGAGACGCGAACGTCGCAGCTGTTTGAGGAGGAAGTGTCGCGAGTGTCGAGGATCCTACGCGGGGCGAGCGACGCATGAAACGGCACCTTGTTACCGGACTGAATGCGCTCGCCGTCTTCGCGGTGCTGGTTGGATTGTGGCAGGTGCTGGTATGGAGTCTCAATGTTCCGCCCTACATGCTGCCGGCGCCGCTGCAGGTGGCGGAGACGATCAGTGCCCGATTCACTGCGCTCGCCGGTTCGCTGCTGATCACAGCGGAGGCTGCCGGCGGCGGTCTGGCGATGAGTATCGTGGCGGGAGTTGCGATTGCGTTGGTCTTTGCGCAATCGCCGTGGTTACGCCGCATGCTTTATCCGTACACGATTCTGCTGCAGACGGTGCCGATCATCGCGGTGGCCCCGCTGATTCTGATGTGGATTGGATCGGGGACCTGGGCCGTTACCGTGGTTGCTTTCATCATTTGCCTGGCGCCGATCATCGCGAATACGACTCAAGGTTTGATCAGCGTGGACCGGAACCTGGTCGATCTTTTCCTGATGCACAAGGCGTCGGGCGCTCAACTTCTCTTTAAGCTGCGGCTACCGCATGCGATGCCCAATCTGTTCGTGGGGATCAGGATTTCCGCGGAGATCTCGGTTATTGGTGCGATCACGGGGGAGTTATTCGCCGGGTCGAGCCGGGTGGGACAAGGTGGACTCGGGTATTCAATTCTCTACGCCAGTTCTCAGCTGCAGACTGCCTATCTGTTTGCGCTGGTGATCGCAGCGACGGTTCTTGGATTCTCGTTTTTCTTTCTGGTGATGTTTGTGGAGTGGTACTTTCTGCATAACTGGTACGAATCAGCGCGAACGGGGAAAACGGAGTAACGCAACGATGCTGCGACTGGAATCGGAGACGGGGTGGTGGCTCGTAACGCATCAGGACCATGCGCGCCTGGCCGGGGCGTTTGCTCAGGCATGGGGGAACGAGCGCTTTCTGCCCCCGGAACCTCGCAAGAATGTGTTGCTGGGTATTCGCTGCCATGACGACGGCTGGGCGGCGCGTGACCTGGAACCGCAGATTACCAGGGAAGGGAAGCCATCGGCATTCTCGACCGACTTAGTAGGGAAATACTCGGCATTTGAGGAAATTGACTTAGAGGATTACCTCGCGGTCCGAGAGCGCGCCGTCCGGCTTATGGCTGAGCAGGACGCTTACGCAGGGTTGCTGGTGTCGATGCATACCTACAATTTGCTGACGGAGCGGGCGGACCGGTCGACGATCCGCCCGGAGCTGGCGCCTTTACTGGATTCGTTCCTGGCCACCCAGGAAGAGTTGCAGAAGGAACTGCTGGGTCGAAGTCGGTCCGGTGGTTTCAGCCAGGACGAGACAAGCGACATCCGTGTGCGCGACCATTTCCGTCTGCTGCAGGCGACGGATAACCTGTCCTTGCTCAGCTGCGTCGGTTACCAGCAGCCGGCGACACTCCCGCACCAACTGCCTCTGAGGGATGGAAATTATACCCAGGTAGGCGTTGAGCCGGTGGACGAGCGGTGTTTCCGGCTGGACCCCTATCCCTTTGCGGAATCTCCTATAATCGTTCAGTTTCCAGCGCGACATGTTGAAGGTAAGGTCTTCAGGACCGCAGCGGATCTTCAGGCGAAGTTCACATCAGCGCCGATAAGTTATCTTAACGTGCAACTTACTGCGTAAGCAGAACCGTTGCTTCGGAGGCAGGACAAAGGGCGGCCCGCGGGCCGCCCTCGTCGTTGCCGGGCCGAAGTTAGAAGGTTACGTGAAGATTCATTTGTATTTGTCGTGCGCTGCCAGTTGTGGAGTGGACGTATCCGAAGGTCGGGAGGCTCGGGTATTCCGCCTGGAAGCTACCTTTGGGATCAGTGGCGTCATAAACCGGCAACGGATTATAGGTGCCGAAGTTGGGTTCGTTGCTCGGGATATCGAAGCTGGGTGTATTGGTCAGGTTAAAGACGTCGAAGGAGTATTTGAGGCCAGCGCGTTCCGTCAACTTGAGAGTCTTGACGAGCGAGATGTCGGCGCGCTTCTGGAAAGGCTGGCGGAAGATATTGCGCTGCCCGGAAGCGAACGTGGTTTCGAAGATATCACAGAGAGGAGCACCGGCGGTGCTGACGCCGCATGGTGGCACACCTTCACTGCCGCCGGGTGCGAGACCCGGATCGAAGTTCTGGTCGGGAATCTGGAAGGCGTTGGGATAGAAGGCTGAGTATTTCTGTCCCAGGTATCCAAAGGCGCCGGAGTGGCCCGTCATTGCGGACTTCGGAGTAAACCCCTTGGCGAGCGGAACGATAGGATTGGTGATGCCATCGGAAGTGGAGTAGAAGATACTCCCGACGGAGCCGGAGAAGTCGATCATGCTATAGGGCTGACCGCTCTGGAGGACAGTAATTCCCTGAAGTGTCCAGTCATTCAGAATCTTCCCGACCAGCGACTTTTCCGCAGCCGCAGCGGGGATATGGAAGGCATAGTCGAAGTTGATGACATGCGTGCGATCAAAATCAGCGGAGGCATAGCTGTTACGCAGGTCGAGTGGGTTATTGCCGTTGAAGAACAGGCCCATGGCGCTCTGCTCATCGAGCGCATGAGAGTAGGTGTAGGAGACGCCGGCCTGCAGGCCGTGGCTGAGACGCTTCTCCAGGTGCGCCTGCAGTGCATTGTAGGCGGCCACGCCGACGGTGGAAAACTTCTCCGCTTCGGCCGAGTAGCCAATGTAAGGTACGCGCATGTCGACGTTGCCGCCCTCGAAGTTGAAGAGCGCAACGTTGCCCTGGGTGCTGGAGCCGTTCGGCAATACCATGGGATTGTAGCCAGGATCGACAACCCAGTAGCCATAGGTGTATTGCTCGCCGTGGCAGGCCGGGTCAGTGGTGCCAGGTTTGCAGACATGCGCCTGATTAAATGGAAGTGGAATGACCTGATGCCTGCCTACGTTGCCGACATAGCCCATTTCGAGCAAAAGATCGGGACGCGGCTGGTATTCGATGTCAATGGTGTAATTTTCGGTGTAAGGAAGTGTTGCCTTGCGGTCATAGACGGCAAAGGTTGGCAGCAGGCCGCCGCCCGCGATGTTGCTGATGGAGGGCAGCACGAGCGAGGCGGGGGTGCCACTGGGCGCGGGCGGTTTGGCCCCGCAGGAGTTCGGTTGGCCCGAACCGGCAGTTGGGTCACAGAACGGATTAGACAACGACGTATTGGCGATCAGAGGGTTGCCGTAGGCGTCATTGGGGTAGAGGGCTTGAACGAACGGCGGGGCCTGCGCGACCCCGTAAGGGCCGCCCGTGACCAGGCCTGACGCGTAGCCTGGCGAGAGATAGGAGAACAGTTCGCCGCGGTCGTAGTAGAGTCCGCCTCCGCCACGGATGACGAGTTTGGATGCCAGGAACTTGGGATTCCAGGCAAATCCGATGCGCGGTGCAAATCCCCACTGGCGGCCGGTGAGCGTGGAATCGCTGACGCCGGCGGTGGGGAATTTGTAGTTAGCCGGGAAGATGAATCCGGACTGCGTGGATGGGTTATTTTCGGACGGAGCCTGGTAGAGCGTGGGTTCGAAGTTATAGATGCGTCCGTATTTTTCGCTGAAGGCTCCGTTCCAGTCGTAGCGAAGGCCGGCGGTGAGGCTCAAGGTCGGTGTGATCTGGAACTTGTCCTGTATGTAGGATCCGACCTGGGGCGCGCGATAATAGCGATTCGCGTTGCCGACCAGATAAGCGGAAGTGGCGAAGGAGTAGTTAGCGTTATAGCTTTCGGGGCCACCTTCGAGGAAACTCGGGAAATTGTCGAAGGAAAGCATGGCCTCACCCCAGTTATTGCCATTCTGGCTGCGGTTGTCGCGCATGTTGAGCTGGGTCCAGGCGTAAGCGGTGCCAAAGGTCAGGGTGTGCTTTCCGAGGGTCCAGATAGCATTGGCGGAGGGCATAAAGCGGTTCTGGAAAACGCCCGTGTAGGAGCCCATCTGGAACCCGCCCGCCCCAATGTTGAAGCTGTGATTCGTCAGCTGATAGGGGTTGGTTGACGGGTTGTCTCCCAGGGAGTCGACGACGGCAATGCCTGGGAAGATGGGAGACCCAAAAAGGCTCATGCCCGCCTGGCCAGGCGTGAAGGGCTGTTGATTGACGCCGTACTCCTTCTCGCGGATGAAGCCGAAGGTCTCAGTCGTGCTTAGTTTGGAACTGATAATCCAGGTGTTGTTGAGGGAAGCTACCTGGCTGCCGGCATCGAGTTTCTGGTTCCATCCGGCGACGCTGGAGTACGCGTAGGGATTCACTCCCGGATCGGCCTGGTAGTAATACTTCAGGGCCAGAGTGTCTTTCGTGGAGGCATTCCAATCGAGGTTCGCGACGGCCTGCTTGCTGGAGAAGTAGGAAGTTCCGGGGACAGACGCGTTGAACTGGTAGAACCCGTTCGCGTCCAGGGCGTTGGTGGCGTTTGGGATCATGTACTGCCCGTTGGGTAGCTTGTAGTTCATGAGAAAACGAGCAACGGGATCGATTGACGCGACGGGGGCGAGATTCGGCCAGTCATTCGCGGCCAATGCTTCGAGGGCAGCGTCACTGCGATCGCTGGTAAGTCCGGGCGGGACGTCGAGGTGCGAGATGCCAGTTTCCTGGTCGGAGACATGGACCTGCTGGTAAGCGCCATAGCCGAACAGCTTGTCTTTAATGAGGGGGAATCCGACCGACCCGCCGGCGATCCAGCGATGTAACTCAGGATTTTTCT
This sequence comes from Acidobacterium sp., assembly GCA_003166955.1. GTDB lineage: Bacteria > Acidobacteriota > Terriglobia > Terriglobales > Acidobacteriaceae > Palsa-343. Next base: position 24,260 of record PMUI01000096.1, on the reverse strand, counting down.
CGTTAGAGGGGATGGTTGGGTCCTGCTTGAAGAAGAAGGGCGCGGCGTTGATCCAGTTGGTGCCGCGATTACCGTAGACGCTGCCATGGAGAGCGTTAGAGCCGGAGGCGGTACTCATGTCGATGTGCGCGCCGCTGGTGGCACCCTGCTGCGCGTCATACATGGAGGCATTTACGCGTACCTCCGCCAGTGTCTCAGGAGCGGGAGTGGGCAGGGCCTGGCCAATGGCGAGATATACGGAGGCTCCGCTATTGATCGCGCCGCCCGCGCCGGCCTGAAAGGCGCCGGTGTTGTTGATGATGCGATTGGAGCCGACGTCGCTGGTGCTTTTGCCGTTGAAGAGGTTGCTGGCGTCGACGCCATTGAGCAGGAAAGTATTGGAAGTGTCGCGCTGGCCGTTGGCCCAGATGGGCTGGTTACCAAGGCCTGCGTTGGCTCCAGTGCCATTCAATAACTCAGCATTGACGCCGGGTGTGAGAATGGCGAGTCCGGTGAAGCTGCCGGTGGCAAGAGGAACGGATTCGATCTGCGCCTTATCTAGGACGTAGCCGTTGGTGGTGTCGACAGTATTGAGTAGAGGCGAAGCAACAACGGTGACGGATTGACTGACCTGACCTACTTTGAGCGCGGCGTTGAGAGTAACAGTGCGGTCCGCCTGTACAAGAATGCCTGGGTATTTCTGGGTTTCGTATCCCTGGTACGAGACAGTGATGGTGTAAGCCTCGATGGGCAAGTTGACGAGCGTGTAGACGCCCTCACCATTGGTTGTCGTGGCACGGGAAAGGCCGGTCTGTTCGCCGACCGCGGTGACGGCGGCTCCCGCAACAGCGGCTCCGGTCGCGTCAGTGACCTGGCCGGTGATGCCGCCGAGCGTCTGTTGCGCATGGATTCCGGCGGGAAAGGCAACGCAGGATACGAGGAACACCCAAAGTGCAAGTGCAAAGCGCCTGGACATCGGTAACTGCCTCCTCAAGATGTAGAAATAGTGCTGGCCGCGCCTGAAAAAGCAGTGCGGCGGCTGCGTGGTGCAGTCTGCAAAGCAAGAATTGTCTGAGACAAGAGCGGCTGCGAGAACTGTGGGAGCCGAGTCGACGGGGACTTTCAGGAGAGCATAGCCCAGGCGGCGTTCCATCGAAAGAGAAAAATGAAAGGAAGATTGGAAAGGCTGATGCGGGCGATAAGTTCTGGTTATACGACCGCTGGGCCGGCGGCCAGCAGGGAGACGTGCGCGGCGACGATGCGCCACCCCTCAGGCATGCGAACCCAGGTCTGGCTTTGGCGCCCACGCACGGTTCCATTGCCGGTGGAGCGAGAAAACTCCAGCGATACTTCCGCGAAATCCTGGCCGAAGGTGGCAATGTCGAGACGTTCGACGGTGCGCGCGAGATTGACCGGCGAGCGGCCCTTGCGGAATGCGACGATTTCCTCGATGCCGTGCAGATTCTCCGCAGCGCCGAAACGGACGGTGTGCGGCGATGCCCAGAACATAGCGATCAGCGTTTCGACGTCGTTATGGACAAGGGCAGACTCGTAGCGAGGGTAGAGTTCGGCGAGTTCGTGCACGACGGCGGGATCGTTGATGACCATCAGAAGAGGCGCCTTTCGGGAAGAATGTGTTTCGCGATGGCGGCGCTGACCGTGATCATGGGTTCGTTGACCACCTGGCTGAGCCGCAGATGCATGGCGACGCTGCAGAGGATATAGGCGTGCACATCGGTGAGCCCCCAGAGGCGCATGAGCAGATCGACCATGCGGGATGTGGCGTTGCGGGCGGCGCGGAGCGGGTCTTCGTCGGATTCGACGACGATCCAGGCATCGGAGTTGGCGGTGTCTTGCGGGGCTCGCGATTCGATGAGCGGCGCAGTCAGCGTGTGTCCGCGATGCAGATGAAAACGCAGCGTGGCGTCGAGCGGGCATTCGATGCCGTTGATGCAGACTTCTCCGTCGCCCTGCGCGGCGTGGCCATCGCCGCACGAAAAGAGCGCGCCGGGATTGAACACCGGGAGATAGAGCCGGGCTCCCGCGCAGAGTTCGCGGATATCCATGTTGCCGCCGAAGGGGCCGGGCGGACGGGTGCGAGATTCGCCATCGACGGCCGGAGCGACGCCCATCACGCCGCAGAACGGTCGCAGCGGCACGACGGCCGGAGCGAGAGAACGGGTCTCGGATGGCAACAGCTCCCAGTGGAAGAGGAATGGTTGAGAGAAGCGGTCCTTGAGAAAGCCAAGGCCCGGCACGAGCATCGAATATCCCCAGCCATGGTGGGCGAGGTTGAGAATCTCAATCTCGAGCACGTCGCCGGGCTGCGCGCCGCGGATGAAGACGGGGCCGGTGAGCGCATGAATGCGTCCGCGGTCGATGGTGGCCAAATCTTCGAGCGACATGCCGGGACGAACCTGATTGCCGGCGGCTTCGACACACTGGAAATGGACTGTATCGCCGGGGTCGATCTCGAGGCGTGGTGGCAGCGCGCGATTCCAGCGCGAATGCGTGGCCTCCGCGGCAAGGACGTGCTCGGTCATCGCACGGCCACGACCATCTGAACCTCGACCATCGCGTTGCGCGGCAGGGCAGAGACGCCGATGGCTGCGCGTGCATGGCGGCCCGCTTCACCGAAGACTTCGACAAGCAGATCGGAGGCTCCATTGATGACTTTGGGAGAATCGGGGAATCCGGGAACGGCATTGACGTAGCCGTTGAGGGTGACGATCTGGCCGACGCGATCGAGCGCGCCGAGCGCCTGGCGGATCACGGCGAGTTGCGTGAGAGCGCAGCGGCGAGCCGCTTCGCGGCCCTCCTCGATGGAACGCTCCAATCCAACCACGCCGGTGAGTACGCCGGTTTCATCCGAAGAGATCACGCCCGAAAGAAAAAGCAGCGAGCCCACATGTCTGGCCGGCAGATAATTTCCGCCCTGCGCGGGTGGGACGGGAAGCACAATGCCGAGCGCGGCGAGTCGCTGTTCCGGGGTCTGTTCGGAGGTCATTGCGGTCACTCTACCATGCAACGATTTTTCTTTTGGGCGCCCGATGCGTGTCGTTTACGATAGGCCGCATGCGATTCGCAGTCCTTCTTTTGTCTTCGGCTCTGCTCGCCGCCGCGTTCCCCGGAGGGGCGCCACAGCGACTCCCACTCGCGCCGCAGCGAGGTTCGCCGCAGGATCTGGAGATCGCGGGGGATGTGCCGGGCGTTGCGCAGGGCGAAAAGCGATTCGTGCGCTATGCGGATTTGGTCAAGCTTCCGCAGGTGACGTTCACGGTACGGGACGATGAGAACTTTCCCCCGCCGGTGCAACTGAGCGGAGTTCCGCTGGATGCGCTGCTTCCCGCGCTCGGAATCGGCGGGGGGAAGCAGTTGATTGCGGCGATTTGCGACGATGGGTATGAAGGGCACTACACCGGGGAGTACCGCGCGGCGCATCATCCATTTCTGGTGCTGCGGATCGGGGGCAAGGAGCCGGCCAACTGGCCTAAGGGGCCGGATGGGAAGAATTACGGACCGTATCTTATCTCGCACGCGTCCTTCTCGCCGGCATTCCACGTTCTGGCGCACAAAGATCAGGCGCAGATTCCGTACGGCGTGGTTGGGTTGCGATTCTTCGACGAAAGCGCGGTGCTGCATCAGTTGCTTCCGCCGGGCGCGGCTGTACCCGCGATGCAGGGATATCGAATCGCTCAGCAGAATTGCCTCCGCTGCCATCGCGAGGGAGATATTGGCGGAACCAAGTCGCCGTTTGGATGGCCGCAGATGGCGCTGATTGCGCAGGGGAATCCGACGGCGTTTGGGAAGTATGTTGTGCGGCCGAATTCGGTGAACCCGGAGGCGAACATGCCGGCGAATCCGGAGTACGACGCGGCGACGGTTGCGGCGATCACGGCATACTTCCGCAGCTTTGCGCCTGAGGAGCAGAAGTGATCCTGCGACTGGCGAAGACGCTGCTGGTCGCCGCAGTCGCGTTCTTCTACACGCTGGTGGTGTTCAACAACCTCACCGACTACGGCTCGAACTACGCGTTTGTGCATCACGTGCTGCTGATGGACACGACCTTTCCGGGGAATCACGGCATGTGGCGGGCGATCCATCCGCTGTGGATGCAGGCGGCGTTTTACGACGGGATCATCTGCTGGGAGGCCGTGACCATGCTGCTGCTGTGGGCCGGGGCGGTGCAGCTGCTGCGCGCGGTGGGCAAGCCGGCGCCGGCGTTCCAGGAGGCGAAGACGCTGGCCATCGGCGGTCTCACGGTGAGCCTGCTGATGTGGTTTGTGGCATTCCTCAGCGTGGGCGGCGAGTGGTTTCTGATGTGGCAATCGCATACGTGGAACGGGCAGGAGGAGGCGTTTCGGATGTTTCTGGTGGTAGGCGTGATTCTGTTGTTGCTGGTGATGCGGGAAGGGGAATGACAATTTCGTTCAAGTCTTAACGTCCCGATCCGATGAAGACGGTATATGAATCTGACAATCAAGCGGAAGCTGATTGCCGGCTTTGCGTCCGTGTGCCTCCTGACGGTTGCCGGCTCCACGGTGGTGATTCTTCAGGTGGAGCACATGCGCGGCGTGGAGCAGGAGATCAATGGGGCGCGGATACCGTCGGCGCTTGCGGCGGAACGGGTGAGCCGCTATCTGGCCGACGCCAGCTTCGCGTACCGGAACTACATCATTTACGGTGAAGACCCGGCGCTGGCGGCGAAATACGAGGCGGCGCGCCAAAAAGGGTGGAGCCAGCTGTTCGAACAACTGGCGCTGATCCGGAAGCTTGCGCCGGCAGAGGATCAGGAGCTGCTGTCAAAACTGGACAGCGACGTTCACAGCGGCTCGCTGAAGATCCAGGAAGACACGAGGGCCGGAATGTGGGGGGAGGGTGCGGAGGCACGCAGCGCAGCGCTCGACCACATGAAGGCGGGGAGCGGCCTGGCTGCGAAAGTACAGGCCGACTGCTCGGAGGTGACCCAGCGAGCGCTGGCCCGGCTGGACCATGACAACGATGAACTGACCAGGGCTCAGTCGGCGACGATTGTCGCGGCGGTGGTCGCGGGAATTCTGACGGCGATCGGCAGCATCGTGATTGGATGGCTGTTGAGCGCTCAGATTCTGAGCGGTATTCGTAAACTCGCCGAGCGCATTGCATTGGTCGCGCAGGGAGACCTAGGCCGTGAACCGCTGGTGCACGGAACGCGAGATGAAATTGGGATGACTGTCGAGCGCATCAATGAGATGCAGCTGAGCCTGCGCAATATGATCAAAGCGGTTCGAAGCAGTGCCGACCAGGTGGCGCTGGCGGCGATGGAGCTTTCCCAGTCTTCGAATGGGCTGCTTGATAATGCCAACGCGCAGAAGCATCAGAGTCAGCAGATCGCGACCGCTATGCAGGAGATGGCGTCGACGATTGCCGAGGTCAGCTCCAACGCGTCGCGGGCGACGATGGGGGCGACGGAAGCCAAAGAGACGGCGCATCGGGGCGGCACGGTTGTGGGCGAGACTGTGACCTCGATGCAGAAACTGTCCGCAGCCAGCCAATCCACCGGCGCCCAGATCGAGGAACTGGCAGGGCGCTCAGTGGAGATAGGGAAGGTGATCTCGGTGATCAGCGAAATTGCAGAGCAGACCAATCTGCTCGCGCTGAACGCTTCGATTGAGGCTGCTCGCGCCGGTGAACAGGGGCGCGGATTCGCGGTGGTTGCCGGGGAGGTGCGCCGGCTGGCAGAGAGAACCGCCCAGGCGACCCGGGAGACGGGCGGGCTGATCGGCAACATACAGAGGGAATCCCGGAAAGCGGTGGAGTCGATTCAGGCGGAGCAGGCCAACGTGAGCGAAAGCAGCGAGGCGGCCATCCGCGCAGGCGATGCGCTGCAGGCGATCATCGCTTCGTCGGATAGCGTTACGGACATGATCAGCCGCATCGCGACCGCAGCCACGGAGCAGTCGGCGGCGACCGAAGAGGTCAATCGCTCCATGACCGAAATCAGCCGCATGGTGGAGCTGACCTCGGCGGGGACGCTCGATTCTGCCAAAGCCTGTGCGGAGCTCTCGCGTCTGGCGGCCCAGATGCAGGAACTGGTTTCGCAGTTCCGGCTGGAGCGGAGCACAGGGACCGAGCAGGATGCGATTCCTTCGGTGGCGCATGGCTGGAAGACGGCGGCGGCGTGAGGGGGCCGCGATCCCGCTAGAATGGAGAAGTGACGGATGAATTGCTGGGAGAGGACGCCCGCGCAGCGCGCGAGGCGCAGGGCCGGCCCCGGGTGGGATTTATCTCGCTGGGCTGCCCGAAAAACCTGGTCGACAGCGAAGTAATGATGGGTCTGCTGGATCGTGCGGGCGCGGAAATGACACCGAACGCCGAGTCCGCGGACATTCTGGTGGTGAACACCTGCTCCTTTATTGATAAGGCGAAGCAGGAGTCGGTGGATGCGATCCTTGAAATGGCGCGGCTGAAGGCAGCCGGATCGGCGCGGAAGCTGATCGTCGCTGGATGCCTGGTGGAGCGCTACCGCGACGAGATTCAGAAGAACATTCCTGAGGTGGACGCGGTGGTGGGCACAGGCGAGCTGGAGAAGATTCTGAGCGCGGCCGGGCTGGACCGCCCTGCGCGCGTGGCGGATTCGGCATCGCCCTTCACAATTCTGAACGGCAATGGGCATGCGGATATTCGGCCGGGGCGGGAGACTCTAGCAGGGACGCACAAAGACGCGACCAAAACGCTGGCCTTTCGGCCGGAAGGCAATCGGCGCGAGGAGCAGGGGCGATTTTCGCGCGCCACGTGGGACGGTGCCGGAGCTCAGCTGCCGCAGTATCTGTACGACCACACCACGCCGCGACTGCGGACGACGAAAGGCGCGTCGGCGTACATCAAAATTGCGGAGGGGTGCGATCATCCCTGCAGCTTCTGCGTGATTCCGAATCTGCGTGGCAAGTTCCGGTCGCGGCGATTTGAATCGGTCGTCGCTGAAGCGGAGGCGCTGGTCGCCGAAGGCGTGCGGGAGATCACGCTGATCGGCCAGGACACCACCTGCTTTGGCGAGGATTTTGGGCTGAAGGATGGTCTGGCGCTGCTGCTGGATCGGCTCGCGCAAATTGAGGGGCTGACCTGGCTGCGGTTTCTCTATGCGTATCCGAACCGGATCACCGGGCGACTGCTGGAGACGATCGCAAAGCACGACAATATCTGCAAGTACCTGGATGTGCCGCTGCAGCATGCGTCGGCGCCGGTGCTGAAGGCGATGAAACGCGGCGGAGGGGCGGAGATTTTCCTGAAGATGCTGGCGAAGGTACGGGCCGCTGTGCCGGGGATCGGGCTGCGCACATCCTTAATTGTTGGATTTCCGGGCGAAACCGATGCGGACTTCGAGGCGCTGTGCGCTTTTGTCGCCGAAGCGAAGTTCGACTGGCTGGGAGTCTTTGCGTATTCCCACGAGGAGGGGTCGAAGGCGTTCGATCTCAGCGGGACAGTTCCGAAGCGGGTGATCGAGCATCGCCGTCGCGCGCTGATGAAGCTGCAGAAGGGAATCAGCCGCCAGGCGATGCGGGCGCGTGTGGGGCAGGCGTTCGACGTGCTGGTGGAGGGCGAGTCGGAAGAGACGGCTTTGCTGTGGCAGGGGCGCACGCAGTTGCATGCGCCGGAGATTGACGGGACCGTCTACCTGAACGACTTTGGTCCGTTCGAGGCGCTGACGCCGGGGCAGTTCTACCGGTGCGAAGTGACCGAGGCGCATGACTATGACCTGGTAGCACGGGTAGTGGCCGAGGCTTCCCAAAGCGGCGCGGGCAGGGTCTCATCAGCAGAACTGGCTGCCGCGGGAGTGGGATTGTGAGTCCGAAGGGCAAGATTCTGCGGTGCCCGACTTGCCGGACGGTGGTCACGGCACAGGAGGAGAATTTTCCCTTCTGCAGCGATCGCTGCCGGTTGATCGATCTGGGCAAGTGGGCCAGCGGGGCATATCGCATCTCATCGCCGATTTTCGATCAAGAGGCGCTCGAGGGGGTCGGCGGCGGTCCGCGTCCGCAAGAGGAGCATGACGAGACAGACTGAGTTGCCACCGCCGGGTGTGCGGGTTTACGAGGGCGGGGCGCCGGCGCCGGCGGCGAGGACTGGTTGGGCGTGGATGGTAGGAACGTTTTTGGGGATCGGCTGGCTCAAGCCCGGTCCTGGCACATGGGCATCGCTTGTCGCTGCTGCAATCTGGTATATAGGGCTGAACGCAATGCATCTCGCCGGCGGGGCGGCGATTGCGCTGACCGTGGCCGGCGCGCTGGTGGTGGCGCTGATCGGAATTCCGGCGGGAACGATTGTGGAGAGGGAGAGTGGCCGCCCTGATCCCGGATTTGTGGTCATCGATGAAGTGGCAGGGCAGTGGGTCGTGCTGGTTGCTGCTCCGGTCGACATCGGGCATGCGTTGCTGGGTTTCGCATTGTTCCGGTTCTTCGATATTGTGAAGCCGTGGCCGGTACGGCAGCTGGAGCGACTGAAGGGCGGCACCGGTATCATGCTGGACGATGTTGGTGCAGGGGTGTTGGGGCTGTTGGTGATGCTGCTGGTCCGGATATGGTGGTGAGGAACGCGGCGAAGATAACACGATGTTCCCTCGGCAAGCTCGGGACAGGCTGTTCGCTGGCGCTCAGGATGACAGGTTAGATGGTGCGTATTCTGAAATCGGAAACGAACACGGCGCCGAGGATCGACGCCATTTCGCCCGCGGCGGCGCTTCCGGGTGGTGACGTGGAAGTGCGTGGAGCGAATCTGGGCGCGGTGGCGACGAGCCAGTCCGACGCGGATCGCATTGGCGGCGCAGAGTGGCGGCGGCCCATTGCGATGCTGGGAGAATTAGCGGCTCCGATCCTGCTGAGTCGCGGCGCCCGGCTGACGCTGCGGGTGCCGGACGAGGCGGAATCCGGCCGGTTGCGGATTCTGCAAAACGGCGCGCAGAGCAACGCCGTGGAAGTGCGTGTAGCGAGTCTGATCGCAACCGGCGTTCATGCGGTCGCCAGTCCGGTGATGGACCACTCCGGCAACATCTACGTCGCGTTTTCCGGACAGCGCGGACAGGAGACCCCGGTTTCGGTATTTCGCATCGAGCGCGATGGCGAAATGCGGCCGTTTGTGCGCGGCATCATCAACGCGACAGGACTGGCGGTGGATCCGGAGGAGAATCTTTACGTCTCCTCGCGGCATGAAGGCAAGGTCTATCGCGTGGCAAGGAACGGGGCCGCCGCTGTTTACGCGGAAGGCATGGGAGTGGCGACTGGGCTGGCCTTCGACGCGGATCAAAACCTTTACGTTGGCGATCGCAGCGGGACGATTTTCAAGATCGCGCCGGATCGTCAGATTTTTGTCTTCGCGACTCTGGAGCCCAGCGTGGCAGCCTACCACCTGGCGTTTGGACCGGATGGCACGCTGTACGTGACGGGGCCGACCACGTCGAGTTACGACGCCGTGTATGCCATCAACCGCGATGGCGATATCGGTGTGCTGCATCGCGGACTGGGGCGGCCACAGGGTTTGGGCGTGGACATTGCCGGCAATGTTTACGTGGCGGCCTCGCTGCGCGGCCGCCGCGGCGTGGCGGTGATCACTCCGCAGGGCGAGACCTCGCTGGCGGTCTCAGGCTCTGGGATCGTGGGCTTCAGCTTTGTGCCGGGCGGAGGCGCGCTGCTTTCGACGAGTACCTCCGTTTATCATGTTGCGCTGGGCGTAGAGGGGTGGCGGTTGGTTTGATCGCACAGCGATGGGCGGTTTGATTCTCGGGAATCCTGGAGATCGATGAACGCGGAGATCATCGCGGTTGGGTCGGAGATGCTCACGCCGTTCCGCCAGGACACCAATTCTCTTTACATCACGGAAAAGCTGAATGAGCTGGGCGTCGCGGTGGATTTCAAGACGATCGCCGGCGACCGGCTGCAACAACTGACCGACGCGGTGCGGCATGCGCTGGGGCGGGTGGACATCGTGGTGCTTTCGGGTGGGCTGGGGCCGACCGAAGACGACCTGACGCGCGAAGCGGTGGCCGCGGCGCTGGGCGTGCGCCTGAAACGCGACCCGGACCTGATCGCGCATCTCTACGCGCGTGCTGCATCGCGGCGCATGGCGATCACGCGCAATAACGAGAAGCAGGCCGACGTGATCGAAGGCGCGATCATGCTGCCGAACAAGCTTGGCTCCGCCCCGGGACAGTGGCTGGACACGGTGCTGGGCAAGCATCGCAAGCTGGCGATGCTGCTGCCGGGGCCTCCGCATGAGCTGAAACCGATGTTCCAAGAGGAGTGCCTGCCGCGGCTGAAGGAGATTGTGCCGAAGCGGCACATCGCCACGCGCGTGCTGAAGGCCGCGATGATCGGCGAGTCGGCGGCCGACGCCAGGATCGCGCCGATTTACACGCAATATAAGGATGTGGAGACGACGATCCTCGCGCACATGGGCGACATCGAGTTGCGGCTCTCCTGCACGAAGGGGATTCTTGACCTGGCGCAGGCGCGCGTGGATGAGCTGGCGGGGAAGGTCGAGGACGAACTTGAGGACCTTGTCTACTCGTCGCAGGGCGAGACGCTGGAGCAGATCGTGCTGTACCACCTGGAAATGCGAGGCGCGACTCTGGCGGTGGCGGAAAGCTGCACGGGCGGCATGGTGGCGGAGAGGCTGACCAGCGTGAGCGGAAGCTCGCGGTCGTTTGTCGGAGGCGCGGTGGTGTATAGCAATCGGCTGAAGACCGATCTTGCCGGGGTTGATCCGCAGTTGATCGCGAAGCATGGCGCGGTGAGCCAGGAGGTTGCGATTGCGCTGGCGGAAGGGATTCGCGAACGGTGCGGGTCGACGCTGGGGCTGGGGATCACCGGCATCGCGGGACCAGGCGGAGGAACCGAGGAGAAACCGGTGGGCCTTGTATTTTGCGCGGTGAGCGATGCCGATGGGACGGAGTTTGTGGAGAAGCGCTTTCCTGGGGACCGTGACGGCATTCGCTTCTACGCGAGCCAGCAGGGGCTGGATTTGGTGCGGCGGCGGCTGATGTAGCCCCCGGAACCACGGCGTCCGAGAACCCGTAAAAATATTTTGCTAACCCTCTTGCGTGGTGCCGGGTCTCATGTGTTACAGTGGGTAACACTATGACGAGTAACACTCCATCCGGGCACGATCCAGCCGAACTGGGAGAGCTGGAGCGCGGCATTTTGGGCATTGTATGGCGGCTGGGCAACGTGACCGCCGAGCAGGTTCGGGAAGAACTGGATCGGCCACTGAAGGACTCGACGATCCGCACCGTGCTGCGGCGGCTGGAAGAGAAGGGATACCTGGCGCATGCGGTGGACAACAGGACCTTCATCTATCAGCCGGCGGAATCGCAGCGGAAAGTCGCGGCGCGCGCGGTGCAGCGCATCGTGGACTGGTTCTGCGAAGGCTCGGTGGAAGAGCTGCTGGTGGGTCTGCTGGATTCGAAGGTGGTGAGCCGCGCGGAGCTGGAACGGCTGACGCGGCGCGTGGCGGCGGCAAAAAAGCGGGAGGGAGGCAAAGCATGACGGCCATCATGATCGAAGCTGTGCTGAGGGCGCTGGTGTTTGCGGTTGCGGTGGGCGCCGGGTTACGGCTTCTACGCGTGAGCAACGTTCCGGCGCGGAAGGCGGCCTGGAGCCTGGTGCTGATCGCCTCGCTGGCGATGCCTTTTCTGATGCGCTGGCCCGCGATGACGGCGTGGTCGGGGCGGGTGGGCTGGGCGGTGCCTATCCGGATGAACCGCGATGCTGCTCCGCGGACGCAGATCCCGGTGGCGACGGCGCCTGTGGTGCTGGCGACGCTTGACGAAGGAAAGGAGTCCGTTCCTGTTGACACCGCGGTTGCGCCGAGTCCCCTGGTGATCTCTGTCCCTCAGGACGCGCCGACCGTGACGGTTGCGCCGACGGCCAGCATTCCGAGTCGCCCGAAACTTCATTGGCCTGCTTTGGATCGACTGATCGCGATGATCTATCTGGCGGTCGCGAGCGCTTTGTTGCTGCGGCTTTTGTGGGGACTGGGAGTGGCGCTGCGGCTCTGGGTGACGGCGGACCTGGTTTCGCCGCTGGTTGCGCCCGAGCCGAATGTGCGGTCGAGCAGCAAGGTGCCTTCTCCGGTAACGATCGGATCGGGAATCGTACTTCCGGCGAATTACTCCGAGTGGGACATGAAGAAGCTGCGCATGGTGCTGGCTCACGAGCGCTCGCATGTGCGGCAGATGGACTTCTATCTGCAGTTGCTGGCCGGTCTGTATACGGCGGTGTTCTGGTTCAGTCCGCTGGGGTGGTGGCTGCGCCGCGCCCTGGCTTCATTGGGTGAAGCGATTGGCGACCGGGCCGGGATCGATGCCGCGGCCAGCCGGTCTCGCTACGCAGAGGTGCTGCTTGAATTCGCGGCGATGCCGCGCCAAACTTTGCCAGGAGTTGCGATGGCCCGCCCAGGAAATCTCTCGCACCGCATCGAGCGGCTGCTGAACGAACACCTTTTCCGCAGCGCATTTGCCGAGGGGCGGCGGCGCGCGGTGGTCTCGTTGTTGCTGATCCCCGCCGCGTTGTTTGCCGCGACCGCTTTGATTCGGGTGCAGAGTGCGGCAGCGCAGACGGCTCCGGCTCCTGCAACGGCTCCCACTCCTTCGGCGGCTCCCGCGCCTTCGGCTGCGCCAACATCGTCTGCTGCTCCGGCTCCCGCGGCCGCGCCCGACGATCAGGCCGCTCCGGCGGTCGCTCCCGAATCCTCACAGGATCAGACAGCACCGCAGCAAGCTGCTCCGCCAGCGCCTCCGACAGTACTGGGTGATGGGAGTTCTACGGTGGTTGTCAATGGGGGCAAGACGTTAACCGTGCATGGACCGCCGTTCTGATCACCCGGGAGAATGGGGTGAACGGCTTCGAGTTTCACTTTTCCGATGATGGGGATTCTTACGCGCTCGTGAGTGGGTCGGATGAACAGGTGTTCTTCTCCGGCGACTGGAATGGCGGCCGCAAAAGCGACATCGAAGCGGCGCGCAAAGTGGCGAAGGGACCCTTTCTATGGTTCACGCATGAGGGCAAGTCGTACGTCGTGACCGACCCCGCGATCATCGCGAAAGTCCGCGCGATGTACAAGCCGATGGAGGCTCTGGGCCAACAGCAGGAAGCGTTGGGCCGGCAACAGGAAACACTCGGCAAGCAGCAGGAAGAGCTGGCACATGAGCAGGAAGCCGCAGGTACGGTGAAAATGCCGGACCTGTCCAAAGAGATGGCGGAGCTGAACGCGGCGGTGGACAAAGCAAAGGAAGCGCAGGACAAGTGGGACACAAAACAGCTTGCCGAAGCCGAAGCCAATCTGAAGGCCGTCCAGAATCAGATGCTGACGCCGGAGAAGGTCGCTGAACTGCAGGAGAAACTGGCCGCTGCTCAGGACGCATGGAATTCCGAGAGAATGGCGGAGATGCAGGAGCGGCTGGGCGAACTGCAGGCGCGGCTGGGCGAACTACAGGGCGAGGCTGGCGAGCGTCAGGGCGAGTTCGGCACGAAGATGGGAACGCTGGGGACGCAGCAGGGCAAGCTCGGCGCCGAGCAGGGCCGCCTGGGTGCCGAGCAGGGCAGGCTCGCGAGGCAGGCCGATGAGCAGGTGCGGAGCATCATCGACCAGTGTCTTCGCAATGGCAAGGCGACGCAGGTGCCAACTGTAGAACCGTAAACGACTGTCCATCGGTGGGGCGGGCCGCGACAGGGAACTCGCGGCTCCGACTCTGTTTGGACGTCGCCGCTGCAGACTCTTAGCCCTGGTCTCAACTGATAGACTCGTAAACGCAATGCCCCTGATCTTCTACGCGGGCGCCGCGTTGGCGGCGTATCTTCTCGGGTCCATTCCTTTCGGATATCTGCTGGTGCGTTTCTTCCGCAAGGAAGATATTCGGCAGAAGGGCAGCGGCAACATCGGCGCAACCAACGTAATGCGCTCCGGGTCGAAGGGCCTGGGGGCGGTGACGTTTGTTCTGGATGTGCTGAAGGGTTACAGCGCGGTCTGGCTGTGCCGCATTGACGCCGTGCATGCGAGCCTGGCGCCCGATGCGGGCTCCAACGCCATCGCGATTGCCGCGTTGTTTGTGGTTCTCGGGCACATCTACCCCGTGTGGCTCGGCTTCAAGGGTGGCAAAGGAGTTGCGACAGCTTTTGGCGTGTTTCTCGCGCTGGCTTTGTGGCCTGCCGTAGCGGGGGTGGGGATCTTTGCGGTGGTCTTCGCCGCGTCGCGCTATGTTTCCCTGGGATCGATCGTGGCTGCGGCGGTATTTCCGGTGCTGGCTCTGTTGATGCCCCATGCTTCGCGCACGCCCCCGGAAACGGCGGTGCTGTTCCTGATTCCGCTCATCGTGATCCTGAAGCATCACCAGAACATCGGCCGGCTGATGAGCGGGACGGAATTTCGATTCGGTAAAGCAAAAAGCGCGCCGGAAACAGGGACGACGGCAGTATGAACCGCATTGCCATCATGGGCAGCGGCGCCTGGGGCACAGCGCTCGCGATCAGCCTGGCGCGCCGCGGTGGTCATCGGATCGCGCTCTGGTCGTACGCGAAGGACGTTGCGGCGACGATGCGAGATCAGCGGGAGAACGTCGCGTTCCTGCCGGGGTTTAAGATTCCCGAATCAGTTGCCGTCTTTGAGGAAGCCGCAGAAGCGCTGGACGGCGCGGAGATCGTCGTCAGCGTGACGCCGTCGCAGTTTGTGCGGTCGTCCTATGAGGGATTCGCCGCCCACCTGCGCGAGGGACAGATCCTGGTCAGCGCCACCAAGGGCATCGAAGACGAGACTTATCAGCGCATGACCGAGGTGATTGGCGAAGTACTGGCGAAGCGTGGCATGGAACTGCCTTGCGGCGTGCTGAGCGGGCCCTCCTTCGCGCAGGAGGTTGCGGCCGGCGCGCCAACCGCGATCACCATTGCTTCGACGGATGCGCACCTGGCAGCGAGGGTCCAGCGGGAATTCTCCAGCAGATTCCTGCGTCTCTACACGAATGACGACGTGATTGGCGTGGAGCTGGGCGGATCGCTGAAAAACGTCATTGCGATTGCCGCGGGCATCGTCGCGGGTCTGGAACTGGGATTCAACAGCAACGCAGCCGTCATTACGCGCGGCATTGCGGAGATCACCCGGCTGGCGGTGGCCTGTGGCGGCCGGCGGGAGACACTGGCCGGCCTCTCCGGTATAGGGGATTTGGTGCTGACCTGCACTGGGTCTTTGTCGCGCAATCGCACAGTGGGCATGGGCCTCGGGCAGGGGCGCAAGATCGACGCGATTCTGGCCGGACTCGAGGGCAAAGTGGCGGAAGGCGTGCGGACCACCTCGGCCGCGCTCGGTCTGGCGCGCAAGCATGGCGTGGAGATGCCGATTGCCGAGCAAATGGAGGCGATTCTGATGCACGGCAAGGCGCCGGAACGCGCGATTGAGGAGCTGATGCTGCGTCCGGGGCGCGATGAATAGCGTCCACAGTCATTCTCGGTGTTACTTAGGTCCATCCCGATCAACCATTACGGTGGTAAGGGCGTGTTGACCCGCTCAGAGGGCGCTTTTACCACCTTCGGGTGAAGCAGGAAAAGCCCTTAACTTCGTAGACTGTCGAAGAAGGGTTCAGCATGCAAAATGTTCCTGCCCACGCGGACCGGCGTTCCTCGTTGCCCGGGATGCGAATTCGCTGGCGTGTGTTTGCACGCTTCCTTGCGATCTTCGCGGGAGCCACGACCGTCATCGTCCTCGCTATGCTGGTGGCGCAGCGCACGCTGCACCCGGTGTCGGCCGGATGGGCCATCGTGCTCATCGAACTGAGTGGAAGCGCAGGCGCGGCTCTGCTGCTGAGTGTGTGGCTGGAGCGGCGCGTCGGAAGACTGGTGCAGGCCCTGGAGTCGGGGCTGACGGGCCAATTCAATGAGATGGCGGCAGAGATTCCCGACGATCTGTTCGCGGATGTGATCCCGACCTGGCAGCAGGCGCTCAAGGCTTTGCGGGATCGGAGCCAGGAAAAAAACGAAGAAGCGCGCGCCCATTACGAAACACTCAAGGACCTGATGCGGATGGTCGCGAAGGCCGTCGACGAGCGGACCGCCTATCTGCGCGGGCACTCGGAGCGGGTTGCGGCTTACGCGGCCGCGATTTCCTGGAAGCTGGGGCTCGACGAAGAAGAGGTAGAGCGCGTTCGGCTCGCGGCGTTGCTGCACGACATCGGGTGCCTCGGCATCGAGGACTACCTGGTGATGAAGACAACTCCTCTGACGCCGGAGGAATTCGAGATCGTCAAGGCACACACGGTGAAGGGGGCGGCGATTCTGCGGCCCATCACCATGCTGCAGGATCTGGTGCCGGGCGTGGAACTGCACCATGAATCGCTGGACGGAATGGGCTATCCGTATGGGCTCAAGGGGGACCAGATTCCGCTGATCGCGAGGATCGTCTCGGTCGCGGATTCTTTCGATGCGATGACAACACCGCGCCCGTATCAGGCTGCAATGAATGCCGATTACGTGCTGGACATCCTCTCCCGCCTGTCGGACACACGTTACGACTCCAACGTGGTGATTGCCCTGACTGAGCTGGTGAGTACCGGAGCACTGGAAATCAGGAACGTGCGGACTCCGGTTTCGTTCCGCATGAGAAAACCCGTGCCTGAGCTCGTCTGATCTACGGCTGGACCCACAACTATGCACCCAACAGGTTCGCTACACTCGAAGAGGTGTAGTGAGGGCGCAGTTCTCATGATTCAGACGTTGTTTGGCAGCCTCGAGGAGCAGGAACCAGAAAAGAAAAGCATCTTCGAGCGCATGCGGCAGGCGGTCACGCGGACGCGCGACAGCCTGGGCGAGCGGATCGACGACGTTCTGGCGATGACCCGGACCGTGGATGAGTCGGCACTGGAAGAGCTGGAGATGAGCCTCATCGCGTCCGACATCGGCGTGACCACTTCGGCCGAAATCGCGGGCAACCTGCGCGAGCGCGCCAAGCGGCAGCAGATCCGCGACGGAGAAGAGCTGAAGGATCTGCTCCGGGAGCAGCTAAGGGCGATTCTGGATGAAAATGCGCGACCGGCGACGGTGGTCGCGACGGGCCCGGAAGTGATCATGATGGTCGGCGTGAACGGCACGGGGAAAACCACGACGAGCGGCAAGCTGGCCGCGTTGTATCGCTCGCATGGAAAGAGGGCGCTGCTGTGCGCTGCCGATACCTTTCGTGCCGCGGCCATCGAACAGCTCGAGATCTGGAGCGAGCGCAGCGGCGTGGAGATGGTGAAAACGAAGCAGGGGGGCGATCCTTCTGCAGTGCTGTTTGACGCGCTGCAGGCGGCGAAAACGCGCCAGATCGATGTCGTCATTGTGGACACCGCGGGGCGCCTGCATACGAAGACCGGATTGATGGCGGAACTGGACAAGATGCGGCGCACGGCGCAGCGGATTATTCCCGAGGCTCCGCATGAGGTGCTGCTGGTGCTGGACGCAACGACAGGACAGAACGGCCTGCAGCAGGCGCGGTTGTTTACGGAGTCCGCGGGCGTGACGGGGATTGTGCTGACGAAACTGGATGGAACGGCGAAGGGTGGAATCGCGGTGGCGATTGCGCGCGAAATGAAACTGCCGGTCCGATTTGTGGGAGTGGGCGAGGCGCTCGAAGATCTGCTGCCGTTTGACAGCGGGGCATTCGTGAACTCGCTGCTGGAGAACTAAGCGAAGTTCGTCTTCGCGGATTGAAAGGGATTCGTGACGCAGGAACTCGATCGTCTGCCCGCGGACGAAGGCTGGATGGAGCGAGCGCTGGAGCTGGCGCAGCATTCAATAGGCCTGGCTTCTCCCAATCCCGCGGTGGGATGCGTGGTGGTGAAGGACGAGATGATTGTTGGCATTGGCCGTCACGAATACGACAGAAAGGATCATGCTGAAATCGTTGCGCTGAAGAATGCCGGCGAAGCCGCGCGGGGCGCAACGGCCTACGTCACGCTCGAACCCTGCTGCCACACCGGTCGCACCGGCCCCTGCACAAATGCTCTGAGCGAGGCCGGGGTGGCGCGCGTGGTGATTGCGACGACCGATCCGAGCCCGGCAGTCGGCGGCAAAGGGATCGAGGGTTTGCGCGCTGCGGGGATTGCCGTCACGAATGGCGTGTTGCAATTCCAGGCGCGAAAACTGAACGACGCCTTTGCGAAGCACATCCAAACCAACCTGCCTTTCGTGACACTGAAAGCTGGCTTGTCGCTGGACGGGCGGATTGCGCCGGCTCCAGGAAGCGCGCCGCGCGGAGCTCCGGTTTTTCTGACCGGCGAAAAAGCGCGAGAGCAGGTACAGGAGATGCGCCATGCTGCCGATGCAGTGATTACGGGCATCAACACGGTGCTGCAGGACGATCCTCACCTCACGGACCGTTCCGGGCTGCCGCGCCGGCGGCGGCTGCTCCGCGTGATTCTCGACTCAGGGTTGCGTACACCGCTGGACTCGAAGCTGGTGCGCACCGCGCAGGACGACCTGCTGATCTTCTGCACCGTGGCGCCGACGCAACGGCAACGAACCCTTGAGGCGCTCGGCGTCCGCGTGGAACGGGTTGCTGCCTGCGAAGCCGCGACGGACCAATTTGCCACGGAGACTGCCAGCCGAGGAAGTGCTCCCCGGCGCAGCGGCGTCTCGCTGAAAGCGGTCATGAAGCGGCTGGGGGAATTGGAAATCCTCTCGGCAATCCTCGAGTCGGGCGGGCAGCTGAACGCCTCGGCTCTGAGCGGCGGGCACGTGGACAAGATCACCTTGTTCTTCGCGCCCATTTTTCTGGGGCCCGACGGTGTGCCGCTTCTTCAGGAGCCGATTACGAAAACGCTGCTCCCGATCCCGCCGACCATTGAATGCATCGGGCACGATGTGCGGGTCGATGCGTACCTGCGCAATCCGTGGGGAGAAAGCTGAACCATGTTTACCGGCATTATTGAAACGACAGGAACCGTAGCGGCCGTAGAGCTGCGGCAGGGAACTACGCGCATCGCGATCTCCGCACCGGAGTTCGGGAGCCGGCTGCGCACTGGCGACAGCATCGCGGTGAGCGGGACCTGCCTTACGGTACTCGAAATTGAGCCGCCGATTTTTTACGCCGATCTGGCGGCGGAGACGCTGGCGCGCACGTCGCTCGGCTTGCTGAAGCCCGGATCGGTGGTGAATCTGGAACTGCCGACCGCGGCGGGAGCGCCGCTCGGAGGGCACATTGTGCAGGGGCATGTCGACGGCCGCGGCGAGCTGGTTTCGTTCAACCCTGTGGATGCGACGGCGGATCCGGAGCTGGCGGATTGGTGGCTGCGCGTGCGCGTTCCGGAGAGCACGCGGCCCTACATGGTGCAGAAAGGTTCGATCGCGGTTGAGGGGATCAGCCTGACCATCGCGACCTGGGATGGGGACATCGTCGGCGTTGCGATTCTGCCGCACACGCGCCGCGTGACGAACCTGCGCGTGATCCAGGCGGGTGATCCGGTGAATGTCGAAGCGGACGTGATGATCAAGCTGGCGGTCGAGCAAAAGCATCCCAGTTCAGCATTTGAAGTTACGCTTGAGTATTTACTGGCTAATGGATACTAGTAATGCAATTTATCCACTACCATCAGGTGAGGCCTGGCTGCGTACCCGCTGCAGGAAATCCGCCAGCGTTTGGCCTGCTTTCGGTGTGAATTTTTCGTCCAGACTGTCCACGTGGTGCACGCGGTCTACGCGAAAGCTGCGGAAATCGATGCGCAACTCGCACCAGGCAGCGAGCGTCCACGTTCCTCCCCAGAAATAGAGCGCCAGCGGGTGCACGCGACGGACGCTGGGCTGGCCATCCTCGCGCGAATAGGCCAGCAGCACGATGCGTCGTTCCTGTGCGGCGGTGTGCAGGGCGTCCAGCTTGCGGCGCAGCTCGGGCGGCGCTTTGAATCCCGGAGCGTAGAGCAGGACGTCGTCAATCTTCTCGCGCAGGTTAGCGGGCAGGACGGCCTCGATCTTTCGCAGCGCACGATTGGCGGCCTCGGTGAGCTCGATGCCGCCCCACGCCTCCACCATGCGTGCGCCGAGCACCAGAGCGGCGATTTCTTCACGGTCGAACATAAGCGGAGGAATATCGAGGTCGCGGCGCAGCGTGTAGCCGACGCCGGCTTCGCCCGTGATGGGCACGCCGGAGAGCTGCAGGTCCCGCACATCGCGGTAGATGGTGCGATGCGAGACCTGCAGCTTTTCGGCGAGGTTGCGCGCGGTTTGCAGGCGGCCGCCACGCAGCAGTTGCACGATGCGAAAGAGACGGTCGGCGCGGCGCATACCGGCATTGTAGAGGCGAGGCCGCGCCAGGCGGCTTCAGTTAGCAGCGTGCAGGCCGATGCGATTGCCTTCCGAGTCGCGAATCTGCGCGACCCAGCCGACGTTGGGGATGTGGTTCTTCGGCTCGACGACGCTGCCGCCGGCTTTCTCCACGCGGCCGAGGACCTGATCGATTCGGCCATCGCAGTTGAGGTAGATGACGACGCCGTCGGGAGAGGGACGGTGGCCTTCGCCATGCGTGACGCACCCGGAAATGCCGGGGCGCTCGTACGGGAAGATCCCCATGTTCGGAAAGTCGGCGAGGTGGACCAACGGAGTGCCGAAGATGGCTTCGTAGAAGCGAATGGCGCGGGCAAAGTCCGCCGCGGGAATTTCGAACCAGGTGATGGTCGAAGTGACGGTCTGTTCAGCGGTAGCGGTGGTCATGGGAATGTCCTCTCAATCGGAAATTGACTACGAGAGGAGCATAGGGAAGGGCTGCTGACAGCGTGGTGTCAGCAGAGAATGGCGTTCGGCGTTCGGCGTCAGCGTTCAGTAACACCAGGTTCACTGATGTGGCCAGCTTATTGAGGCGTGATGATGCCGCCAACTGGCGTCCGCTGCGGGTACTTCTTCGCGCCGGGGCGGGCGAGGTGCATGGCCTCGGCGATGGCGTCGACGTATTTGAGGCCGGAGCCGGTGTTGAAGAGGACCACGCGGTCCTCGGGCTTCAGCAGACCGTCAGCGATCAGGTGATCGTACGCGGCGGTGGCGCAGGCGCCTTCCGGGCAGAGAAGCAGGCCTTCGTTGCGCGCCCAGTCGAGCAGCGAGGCGAGGATCTGCTCATCCGGCAGATCGACGACGGTGCCGGCGGATTCGCGCACAATTTCGAGGATCAGCGAGTCCCCATAGGGCTTCGGTACGCGCAAACCGGCCGCAAAGGTCGCGGCATTCTCGAACATCGTGGAGGCAGCCGCGCCTTCTTTCCATGCACGCGCGACCGGTGCGCAGCCGGAGGCCTGGACGGCAATCATCTTCGGGCGCTTGCCAGAAACCCAGCCGAGCTGTTCCATTTCGTCGAAGGCCTTCCACATGCCGATGAGGCCCACACCGCCACCGGTGGGATAGAAGACGGCGTCGGGATACTTCCAGCCGAGTTGTTCGACCAGTTCGTAGCCCATTGTCTTCTTGCCTTCGACGCGGAAAGGCTCCTTGAGCGTCGAGACGTCGAACCAGCCTTCGCGTTTCGCTCCCTCGGCGACCATGCGGCCGCAGTCGGAGATGAGCCCGTCTACCAGGGTCACGTGCGCGCCGTAGGCCACGCCCTCAAGGTAGTTGGCCATGGGCACGTCGCGCGGCATGAAGATGTGCGCCTCGATTCCGGCAGCAGCGGCATAGGCGGCGAGCGCGCTGGCAGCGTTGCCGGCGGAGGGCGCGGCGAGCTTCTTCAGCCCGTAATGACGCGCCATGGTGACCGCCATCGACATCCCGCGCGCCTTAAAACTGCCCGTCGGGTTGTCGGCCTCTTCCTTGATCAGCAATCCTGGATAGCGGCGGCTGGGCAGCACCGGCGTCCAGCCCTCGCCCAGAGTGACGGGTTCGGCGTCGGGGAGGACGTTGGCATAGCGCCACATCGAGGGTGTCGCTCCGCAGGGCGGTCGAGGGGCGCTGTGCTTCAGCCTCTCGAGGTCATAGCGGACGTAGAGCGATCCGGCGCAAGCGGGGCAAGCGGTTTGCGGAGCGTCGGCGGAGACGTGGTGATGGCAGCGGGAGCATTCCAGAAACGAGATTGGAGCCACGAAACCAGAATACAAGCGCGCGGCTAGCTGGTGGCGGCGGCGGTACGGCTCGGTGCTTTGGCCCCGCGCCGGTCATGCCGATACTTCCAGATTCCGAAGGCGATCGCCGCAACAAGAAGGCCAATGAAGGTGTAGAGAATCACCGAGGACCATCCTGCGAGGTAATGGTTGAACCAGCGCAAAATGTGCCGGCCATAGATCAGGGCCAGGGCGGCTTCGCCCCCGTAGCGCAGAGTGCGCGCGATGCCGACGGAAATGAAGAGCTGTCTGCGTGTGACGCCCATCGCTCCGGCAGCCAGCAGAAATGGGAGCAGTGGAATGGGCGGCGGCAGCAACGCGGCCAGGCAGACGCTCAGCACGCCATGACTCTTGATCCAGCGCTCGATGCGCGAGCGGAAACGCTTTGGCATATAGCGCTCGATCATAGCCTCGCCGCCTTTTTTGCCCGCGCTCCAGGTGAACCATGCACCGAGAAGGCTGCCGGCAATGGCGACGGGGGCAAGAAGCCACGGACTTTCCCCGTGCACCCCAAGGATGAGAATCAGAATGTCGGTGCTGCCGGGGATGGGCAACGGAATGGGCGCAGCGTCGAGGAAAGCCACCGCGAAAACGCCGGCGAGTCCGAATTGCAGAATCCAGGCGGGCATCAGGTGGCGATGCACCTGCTGTGCTGCTGTTTTGGCCGCGATATACACGCTTGGTAAGACGTGGATGAGGTCGTCCGCGTCGCGGTAGTTTCGTGGGATTCCTCAAAGAAAGTGCAGATTCGGTACAACAGGTAACGCGCCGCACTCGACGCCATAGCGGTAAAAGAGCTCGAGGCCGGCCAGACAGGCATCGTCGAGCAGGTACCAGATGTTTTCGGTGAAGTAAGTTTGAATCTTTGCGCACGGCAGGGCGATGCGCGTGGACCATTCGTCCGCCAGGGCATCGATGTGCGCGAGTCCGGCATCGCGGGAGTGCTGGAAATCTTCGACAATTTGCGCAGGCGCGATCTGCGATGCGGCGATGGCTTCGGAACGCACAGCCCAGAATGCAGAGACCCACACCGTTCCCGTGAGATTGTGCCACTCGTGGGCGAGATCGAGATAGAGGAGCCGCTCGCCGGTGCGGTGCTCACGTGCCTTGCGGTCTTCCAGCGCGAAAAGGGCCGGATCGCCGATGAGCAGTGCAGCGTCGGCCTCGCGGAGCATCGCTTCGAGGTTCGGCTCGTGCTCGACGAACGCGGGCTCAATCTGCCAGAAGCGGGCAAAGAGGATGCGGGTGTATGTCGATGAGGTGCGCGAAGAGCTGTCGAGCGCGACACGGCGCACTCCGTCAATGCCGTCGGGATGGCGGATGACGAGAATGATGGACCGCACACGGTCGCGCGAGGCAATGGCGCAGCCGGGGATGACGGCGAGCGTCGGAGTAAACGCGAGAGCCGAGACAGGCACAAGCCCAATGTCCGCATTGCCGGCGGCGAGCTTTGCAGCGCATTCCGCGGGTGTGTCGGAGGAGAGAAGGTAGCGCTCGGCGAGCCGAGTCCGGTCGGGCTCGTGCTCGAAGCTCCACATTAACGGTGCGGGATTGAGGAAATGAATGGCGGAGACGCGGAGGCGGGGATCGGTCACTCGTCAGTGTAGCAACGAATTCAGGGGGTTCACCCCCCTGGATGTTGCTGATTCTGCTGAAAGAATTCTGGCGAGTAGCCCTTTGTGTTAATCAGCTTGTTACAGGGGTCCGTTGGCGTCCTCCGGTGGAGGGTCGACCTGGTTTTCCAGGCATCCATCGACGGGGATCCTGCGATCCAGGTTTCGAGGGGTGAGGGCGCGGGTCGAGAGTTCTTCACTTAGAAAAGGGACGGTCTACCCCTCGGTATATCTTTGATTTTGCTGCAGAGGCGCTGGCGGGAACCCTGCCATGTTAACTAAGTAGTTATGGGACTGCGACTGTGAGTTTTGTGACGTCAAGCGGGTATTTCAAAGAGCCGCGCGACCGGGAATCCTGGGAATCCGGAGATGCGAAGGGGATTGTCCGGCGGGCAGACAATCCCCATGGTTTGAGGCCAGGGAGTTGGGAAATGGAGGCGAGGGAAATCGGCCAGGGGGGACAGCACGGGAGTCATGAGAGCCGGGGAGCAGGGAGAAGGAAATACTTCCGGATGGCCGACCCTCTACCCTGCGAAAAGCGATTTGGCCTGCTGGCAACAGTTGACAGACGATTCGGTAAACACAAGCCGACTTGAACGAAG
>PMUI01000119.1 GCA_003166955.1 Acidobacterium sp. | reverse complement strand
ATTTATGAGACTGGTTCTAGCGACCGACTGATCTCATGGGAGGACTTCAAGCAGCCCTTCCGGCCTCAAAGAGACTACTCCTCTTTCGGACCGTTCAGATTTGACCTTGAGCAGTACCGAGCAAGTCTGATCGAGCTGACTTCGACATTTCGGCCGGAGTGAGGAACATTCTTGCCGTATCACCGGCTTTCCGGAAGTTAGTGGGCGAATCCATCCGAGGAGAAGAGCAACCGCAGATCCTTCGTCGCTGCGCTCCTCAGGATGACAGCGTCGGTGGGTGGTCGAGATTTGTAGCGTGTGACCGGCAATACGGAAGTTTCGGGCCATTCTGCGAGTATGACGTGTCACCGCACCCCAACCGCGAGCTCCTCCTCCATTCGTTCATTCAACGGCGCAGCCTGTGCGGCGAGGACCCCCTCCCCGGTCTCTTCGTAGCGCGGGTCGAACCTGTTCGTCTCGCTCTCCACGTTGCTTAGGTCCCTGGCCCAGTTCTTTTCCAAATCGCGGAAAGATTGGGCACCGGGTTCCGGGCACCGGGCACCGCACTCCCGATTCTCCCCCGAGCTTCCTGCTTCCGGCTTCCTGCTTCCGGCTCCTGCCTTTCCTCAACAACCTCGTCCTCGCGGACGCGCGTCCGCTTGCGGCTGCGTTCGGCGTTCGCCGCCCTAACCCTCTCCATCTGCATGGTGTGCGCGAGGCGGCAGCCCTCCAGCAGCAGGCTTCCGCTCTTCAACGCAATGGTCCCCTGGGCCACGGCGCGCAGCGTTTCCGACAGCACCAGCACGATGGAGGCCTCGTCCTCGAGCAGCGGCACATCGATTCCCCGCCCGGCGTGCAGGAAGACGCCGTGCCGGTAACAAAACTCCTGGCCGCGAACGGCCCAGTCGCGGCACCCCTTCCCGTCGGCTTTGATGTACTGGCAGCGCCGGTGCTCCGGCGCCGCCCCGCCGCGGTTGGTCTGCTCGCCTTCGAAATTCGCTTGCTGGCTTTCGTGCTGCTGCATCATGACTCTCCAAAAGCAAAAGCCCCGCCGGTGAGGACGGAGCTTTCTTCTTTCTCTACTCTATAAGTTCAGAATATCAGGTTGAGAGAATTAAACTGCCAAATATCTTTTGTGGTTTTGGCGTGTAAGTCATGCTAAGTCAAAGGTCATTACTTTGGACTTTTCCACAAAAGCTTGACAAATTCTGGACACTCGGCAGATATCGTACGTTTTTCATCGGGAAGTGGCTGTAGTTAAGCCGCCGAGGCCTTCGGTACTCAGGGGCTAAAGCCCGGATTGAGTTCGCGGGGTTACGGCACGAGTGAACTCGTGCCCTGATACAACGGCCTTACCGTGCTC
Organism: Acidobacterium sp.; assembly: GCA_003166955.1. Taxonomy (GTDB): domain Bacteria; phylum Acidobacteriota; class Terriglobia; order Terriglobales; family Acidobacteriaceae; genus Palsa-343. The sequence continues at coordinate 36,131 of PMUI01000119.1, read as the reverse complement.
ATCCTGAAGCTGGACGGGTGGCGAAAGAGCGGGTCAAGCCCTCAGCAAGTGGTTGATTCGACCGGGGCGGCGGTGGGGCAAAGCCATGCATGTTAACTAGTCGATTAATAAGCTGACACACTTGCCAAGAAACCTCTGATCAGATGGCGTTTTTTGACTACCCGGGCCTACGTCGAGGCGGGGGAAAGGGAGACGGCTGCTGGACTGAGGGCTTCCGCGGTTATTCCGTGTAGGGCGAAAATGAGGACGGAGTGCTCAACCCGAAAGTACTGCCTTTTCCCACTTTGAAAGAGATCAGTCCTATCGGAGCCCGACAGAGTATCGTTGCGTGTGATCGCCATGTCGAAATCTTCCTCGTTCTTCGCGACTCTCACACTCGCCGCCGCAGTCATCGCAGCAGCCGTTGCCGTCGCGGCGCAATCCGGCGCCCCGCACGAAGCCCCGCCCCCGATCGGCCTCTTCACCCAATCCACCGACATCGGCATCACCCAACCAGGCTCTACCACTTACAACCCCGCAACCCAAACCTACGAGCTCGCCGGCGGCGGAGCCGACATGTGGGGCGCCGCCGACGCCTTCCACTTCGCATGGCGCCCCTACACCGGCGACGCTTCTCTCACCGCCACCATCGTCTTCCCGCCCGGCACCCATCCGCCCAACGAAAAGGCCGTCCTCATCTTCCGCCAGTCCCTCGACCCCGACTCACCCTACGCCGACGTCGCCATCCACGCCGACGGCCATGTCACGCTGCAGTGGCGAGCCTCCCAGGGCGCCATCACCCAAGACGCCACCGCGCCCCCATCCCTCGGGACCATCAGCATCGTGCGCCAGGGCAATCGCTTCACAGCGCATGCCTCGGACCGCACCGGGCAGCTCCATCCCTTCGCCCACATCGACATCGCCCTGCGTGATCCCGTCTACCTCGGCATCGGCGTCTGCGCCCACGATGCCACCGGACTCGCCACCGTCACCTTCACCAAAGTCCGCCTCAACGGCGTTGACGTCACAACCGTCCCCGTCACAAAACCGTAAGCCAGCCACTGAAGCGGACCCGCCCTCGCACTCGTGCTGAATGCGTCTGGGCGAAGAGTGAGTTGTTGGTCGGGTGCGGTTCGTCCGAATCAATCACGGGAGTTTGTTCAGGCGCTTCATGATTTGTTGAGTGAGGGCGGTGCAGGGGAACGGCTCTGAGACCAGGCTGGGAGGCAGGCGGTCCTGCCCGCGGATTGGGCGGATAAGCGATGCGCCGCGGGCGATGACCTTCCCGGTGGGGCCGTTCCACAGGGAGAAGAGGAGGCTGTCTTCGTAGTCATAGTCCACCTTACGCCCCCTGGAGGAAAGCCTGCCCTGGTACGACAGCTGAACAACGTAGGGACACTGCAGGCGGCGGACCCAGGCAGCACGTCCTTCTCGACCGAAGCAGCGAGGACCGTAATCCGCAGCGGCACACCACTCCTCAGTTTTTGTGCAGAGAGCAGCTTGTCCAGCTCAATGGCCCAGCTACCGGCAGAGGGGTCGTACTGTGTCGCCGCATCGGGCTTAGTTTGCACGAGGCAGAGAGACAGCGGAGGGTGCTGAGCCAGGAGCGGAGAAGCAGCCAGGAGAGCAAAAACGAGCGCGGCTGAGAGTCGCCGGAACATGATGGCTTTCAGCATAACGCTGTTCTCGGCGCGGTTCCTGAAACCACGGATGGGGGAGTCGCCTGCCGGCCGCCGACCGCTTTTCGCTACCGGCTACCGGCCACAGGCTTCTGCTCCCAGCTCCCAGTTCCCAGTTCCCAGTTCCCAGTTCCCAGCTAGAGGCTACTGCTCCTGCTCCGCAGCCTTAGCACCCGCCGGCGCCTTGAAGTGCTTCGCCGCCCCCGGCGCCTCAGGCGGAACCGGCGGCTTCGGCGGAGTCAGCGACAGCGTAGCGTTGTCGCCCTTCCGCAACTCCAGGTTCCCATGTTCGGTCTCCAGCTGCAGCTGCACGCCGCCGTGCCCCACCGAACCCTCCAGCGTCTGCCGCCCGCCGTCGGTCGACATCTTCAGCGGAAAGTCTGTTCTCACCGCTTCGTCCGCGCTCGTGCTGCCCGTCACGCTGAAGCTCGCATTCTCCGGCATCGTCACAATCACGTTCCCCGTGTGGTCCGTGATCTGCACGTTGCCCAGCGGATTCGTCGCCACCACATTCACGTCGCCGTTCGAATCCTCAATGTGCGCGTCGCCCGCAATCTGCGTCAGGTCGATGTCCTTCGACTTCGCAATCACCCGCAGCGGCCCCATCGCCTGACCGATGCTCAGATCGCTCTTGTCCAACGTCAGCGCGCCCATCAGCCGCGGTATATCCAGCGTCGTCTGGCTCGAGTGGTAGTGAATGTCCGACCCGATCTGCTCCAGATGAATATCCCCGAAGAAATCCCCGTTGATCGTCACCTGTCCCGTAATCTCCGACAGCGTCACATCGTCGCCATGCCCATCCACCAGCACACGCCCCTGCACGTTATGCGCGGAGAAGTCCCCGTGATCGATGTGCCCCTGCGCGTCGCCGTGAATATCCTCGAGCTTCACCTCGCCGTGCGTTGCATTCACCTGCACGCCGCCATTCAGCCCATCCGCCGTCACATCCCCGTGCCCCGCCGTCACCGTCGCGAAGGCCGCCGCCGGCAGCTCCAGCGTCAGGTCCACGCGTGCGCCCTGTTTCTCCGGCACCGTGATCACCGCACCGCCGCCGCTCGCGTCCACCTTCGGCTTCAACAGATTGAAAATCTTCTGCGCCTCGGTATCCGAATCGCGATGCACCATCTCGTGCGCCCGCACATGCATCGTGTTATCCGACGACGCGGTAATCGTCACATCGCCCGCAGGATCGTTGATCGTCACCGCAGGCCTGGCCGCCGTCAGCACTTGATCGATCTGCACGTCGTTGTCGTGCTCGGCCCCCATCCAGTTCCAGAAATTGTCGCCCTCATCCCCGGAAAACTCCCACGAGAACGGCCCCATCAGGTGCCCGTTCCGCGAAACCCACCCGAGGCCGATCATCAGGATCACCAGCCACACGATCCCGCCCATCGACCGCCGCCCGCCCCACGGACGGTTCCAGTCCAGAAAATGCTCCCCCAGCAGCAGCCCGCCCATCACAATCAGCAGCATCGGCCACCACCGCGCGTACCACGCCCAGAACTCCACCGGGTCCATCTTGCTCGTCGACATCAGCAGCGCGATTACGCCAAACGACAGCAGGATCAGCGGCCCCACAAACGTCGGCCGATGCCACCCCCGCCAGTAGCTCCTGTAGTAGTCCTTCTGCGCGCGCATCTGCGCCTTCCACTGTTGCCGTTGCGCCCGCGCCGCCTGTTTTGCCTGCCACCGCGCTTCCCGCGATGTCCAGGATGGAGGTGTTGTCCCCATCTCTCTACCTCCTCTCCTCGTCCTGCACCGGTGTATCCTGCGCCGGCACTGTCCCTGTCGAACTCGTAGTATCCCCTGGCATAGCGCCCGTGTATGTCGTAGCGTCCGGCGCCGGATATCCCGGGTTCGGATATCCCGGATAGCCCATCCCCGGCGCCGGCGGATTTTGCACCAGAATCGCGTTCTCCGCCAGCTTCAGCAGGCCCCACACGATGATGTACAGCGGCCAGCTGTGCGAATAAGAAATCCCCGCGTACTCATCCAGAATCGCCGTGATCCCGAACGTCAGCAGCATGATCGGTCCCCGCATCCGCCGCAAAAACAGGTACTGGTTCATCGCCCGCCTCCTGCCTGCGGTTCCTGCGGATTCCCGCTCCCCGGCGCCGGCGGAGGAGGAGTTCCCGGCCCGCCACCCATCGGCGGAGGCGGTCCCATCCGCCCACCGAACCCAAATCGTCCTCCAGTGTTCCGCATCAGCAGGTACACCGCAATGCCCACAATAATCAGCGGCCACCCGTGATGCACCCAGCCGAAGTTAAAAAATCCCAGCGTGTTGAACAAAAACAGCATGCCCAGCAGGATCAGGACAATCGCCCCAATCGGCTCCCGGCGCGCCCGCTCCAGCTCGATCGGCGGAGGCACCCACCCCGGAGGCGCATTCGGCGGCACATACCCCGGCGGCGGAACCGCGCCCGCTGCAAATCCCGGAGGAAATCCAGGAGGAACAAATCCCGGTGGAGGCGGTGGCGTCCCAGGCTGTCCGTAACTCGGCGGATTGCCGGACCATGGCTGATAAGGCCGCCCTGCCTGAGCCTCCGCCACAATCCGCTGCCGCAGCTGTTCGCCCCACTCCGCACTCTGCTGCCCAAACTGATGCGCCTGCTGCCGAACCTGCTCAGCCCAGTCCGAATACGCCTGACCCGAAGCAGGTCCCGTCCCAGGCGCAAATCCGGCCGGCGCTCCAGGACCAGATCCCGGAGGCGTCCCCGGCGCCACTCCAGCCGGAGGAACCGGCGGCACATAAGGCCGGCTCGTATGCCCTCCGAATGCATTCCCCAGCTCGTTCAGCCCAAAAGGATCCGGCAGCGGCAATCCATCCCGCCGCGCCTTCGCCGTCTGGTGCGCATCGAACACCTGATACAGCACCCACGCCGCCACAAAAATCCCAAATAGCCCGTAGTGCTCGCTGATCGAGATCAGCACCACGAACACCAGCACGTGCACGATGGCCTTGATGTACTGGCCGTTGTACATCGCGCCCACACCCGGAATAAATCCAAGAATCGTCGCCGTACCAGGATTCGGCACGCCCATCGGCGGCGCAGGATACGAACCTGGATAAGCTCCAGGCCCACCGGGCACTCCCGCTCCCGGCCCTCCCGTCACACGCGCCGCAAGACAAGGCTCACAGAACACGTTGCCCTGCACCTCCCGCGTGCACTGCGCGCACAACCCTTTCCCACAATGCTGACAAAAGGCGGTTACCGCCGCCTCGGGATGATTAACGCAGTTCATACCAGGCTCCTTCCACGTACCCAGCGGGTTCAACCGCTTCCTGCAGCCCGGTTCTTGAGTAACCCAGGGAAATCCACGTGCCAGTTTCCACCGACTCCAACACCACCGCTGCTTCTTCGTATTTGTCTGTGCTTTGTTCTAAGCTTCCAGCTTCCAGCTTCCAGCTTCCAGCCCTCAGCACCGCGCCCCGTTCAGAGCCCGGTGCCCGGTGCCCGGTGCCCTGCTTTTCCGCACTCCCATCGCCCGGCTTCGTCTGCTGCTGCTTCTGCTGATTCTGTTGCTGAGGCTGCGGCTGAGGCTGCGTCTCAATATCCCTCCGCAGCTCCCGCGTCCGCGACTCCAGCTCATATACAAACCGCAGATGATCGTAGTACCGCACCACCGAGCTCCGCGCTCCGTAGAACTGCCGCGAGATCGTGTTCCCAATCTGCGAAGGCTTCAGATCCGACAGCCGCAGATTCCCAGGCTTCACGCCCATCAGATTCAGCGTCATCGCAATCGAGAAGAACGCCATCGCCACCGTCATCAGCAGCCGCGTCTCGTGGAAGCTCCGCCGCCAGGGCGTCGCCATCGCCACCGCGCCGCCGCCCGCGCCAACGCCTGCGCCTGCAGCAACCAGCGGCACCGGCACGCCGCCCGCGCCCACCGTCTTCTCCAGAATCCGCCCCACCAGGTCCCACGGAATCTCCGGCTCGTCGTGCAGATACCCCAGCCACTCCTGCCCCTGCTTCACATGCGCCAGCAGATCGCTGCACTTCGGGCACGTCTCGCCGTGCAGATGGAACGCCGCCGCCTGCGACGCCGGCAGCAGACCGTCCAGCGCATCCGTCAGCTGAGCTTCCCACTCCTCGCAGCGCATCGCGCCACCAGAAGCCGAGCCCGGCTGCAACCCGAATTTGCTCTCGTCCGCCACCTAAACCACCTGTCCTTTACTACGCTCCAGTAAACGAGCCAGTTCCGCCCGTCCACGGCTGATCCGCGACTTCACGGTACCTTCGGGTATCCGCAAAACCGCCGCGATTTCCTTGTAATCCATGTCCTGCAGATCGCGCAGAATCACCGCCTCCCGCAACTCAGGAGAAATCCTGGTCAGCGCCTCCTGCACCATCTTTTCGATTTCCTTCTGTACCGCACGATCGTGCTGCGTCGGCCCTTTATCCGCCAGCCTCTGCAGCAGCGGCATCTCCTCATCGCCGTCCCAGCCCGCGTCCATCGAATCCGTCACCCGCTGCGCCCGCGACCGCCGGAAATGATCCACCAGCAGGTTCCGCGTCATCGTCGTCAGCCACGTCTGAAACGTCCCGCGCGCCAGGTCGAATGCCGCCAGATTCCCGTACACCTTCAGAAATACTTCCTGGGTCAGATCCTCGGCATCGGTCGACGACCCCGTGAACCGGAAACACAAACCATACACCCGCCGGTGGTGCGCCTTCACGAGTTCCGTCCAGGCAAAGCTGTCGCCCCTCAGGCACCGCTCCACCAGGACCTGCCATTCCGCTTCCAACGGCCTCTCCCCAACTCGTTCCCCAGCCTGATCCCGCCGTTGCCACCGCTCCGACGGCTTCCGCTCATCAGCCCCAGGAGTCCGGTACCGGCCTCGCAGACCAGCATCCTGCCCCGGAGCAATCACATCCGTCCGAGCTGCCGCCCGATCCGCGGGACGCCCCGGGAATCCCATCGATCCCAGCTTCCAGGAAGGCCCCCACGTGATGGTTCCAGCGCTCATGGGCAATGATACGCATCTGAAAGCCGCGCAGTTCCGAAAAACGGCTCGCGAATGCGAGCCCCTCTAAACACGGCTTCACAGCTTGCGGAAAACTCGCCGGCTTTGAAGGGGCACGGCTTCAGCCGTGCCATGCCTACGCCAAAGCCAATCCGGCTTTAGCCGCTGAGGGATGGTTCTTCCCCCGTCACGCTCCCGGCTCCGGCACCGGACCCCGTGTCAGGGCACGACTTCAGTCGTGCCGCAAAGACAGGCCCGCAGGGCCCTTCCGCACTGCCGTAGGCCCGCAATTGCACTCACTTAGCTAATAGAGTACGACTCGTCCCAACGTAAGCCCCCGACCTCCAAGTACGCAGGTAGGAGCGTATCTTCGATAGTAAGGTGCGTCGAGATGTTCGATGTCGATGGGGAAGATATCTCGCGCCTTAACGACGAGGACCTTCGGGAGCTCGTCGCGCGGCTCTGTGAAGCCGAAGTACGCCGCATGGGGCAATCTCCAGTTTCGGCGGTGACTTGGGGCGGAAATCAGACCGCAACCGACGGCGGCGTAGACGTGCGCGTAGCACTTCCTGACGGTGCCACAGTCGGGGGCGCAATTGCCCGCTCGAACTGCATATTCCAGGTGAAGGCCGAGGATATGCATCGAGCAAGAATCCTTACCGAGATGAAACCGAAGGGGATTCTGAGGGAGGCAATATCGGAACTTGCCAAAGTCTCCGGCTCCTACATCATCGTCAGCTCGAAGGGATCAGTCGCGGACCCATTTCTTTCAGACCGCCGCTCGGCAATGGTGGAAGCTGTGGACGGCGTTGCCGGCGCGGAACGACTCCATCTCGATTTCTACGACCGAAACCGAATTGCGACATGGGTGCGGGACCACCCAGGCGTAGCGATATGGACCCAGAAGAAAATCGGCAGGGCGTTCACTGGTTGGAAGCCCTGCGGCGACTGGTCCACATCCAACGAGGCTGCTAACACAGAGTATCTGACGGATGATTCGCTCCGCATCCAGCGGGCAGCCAGTCAGCAAGGAAGCTCTTCGGCACTTCAGGGCATTCAAGAAATCCGCAAAACCCTTGATGTCCCTGGGGGCGTTGTACGCCTGGTTGGCCTTTCCGGCACGGGTAAAACGAGACTGGCAGAAGCACTATTCGACGCCCGCATCGGAGACTGCAGCCTCGCTCCCGATCTCGCGATCTACACAAACCTATCTGATAACCCTACCCCTCAACCTATCGCTCTCGCCTCTGAGCTAGTCACCCAGAGTCGACGTAACATACTCATCGTAGACAATTGTCCCCCAGAATTGCACAACAGCCTCTCCGCGGTATGTCTCCAACCTGAGAGCAAGTTGAGCCTGCTGACCATTGAATACGACGTACGCGACGATCAACCGGAGGGCACCGATGTCTTCGAACTGCAGCCCTCCTCCGACGACCTGATCGAGAAATTGTTACAGCGCCGGTTTGGCACGGTCTCGCAAGTCGACGCTCAGACGATCGCTAAATTCTCAGGAGGAAATGCCCGAGTTGCCATCGCGTTGGCGGTCACCGTCCGGGCAGGTGAATCTATTGCGGCACTCAGGCACGTCGAACTCTTTGAACGACTCTTCCACCAGCGCCACACTCCGAACAGTTCTCTCTTACGAACAGCACAGGTCTGTTCGCTGGCCTATTCGTTTCAGGGCGAAGACATAACCGGCGAGGGGAACGACGAGCTCTGGAGACTTGCGGAGCTGATCGGAGCTGATGCCCGCGCGATAAATAGCGACTTGGCCGAACTGAAACGCAGGGACCTTTTACAGCAACGAGGGGTCTGGCGCGCGATTCTCCCACATGCAATCGCGAATACTCTGGCATCTCGCGCCCTTGAAGAAATCACCCCTCCGGGCCTTCGAGCTTTCTGGTCCGTTGCGCCGCCCCGGCTTCTCAGGTCGTTCTCCAGGCGGCTGGGCTACCTTCACACGAGCTTAGAGGCTCAAAGAATCGTCGCTGAATGGTTATCGCCAGAGGGTCCGCTACGCTACCTGGAGCAGTTGGATGAACTCGGTAGAGCGATGCTCACGAATGTTGCTCCCGTGGACCCCCTCGCGGTGCTCGACGCGATTGAGCGAGCCATCGTGCGACTGAAAACGAATGACAAGCAGCTGGAAGGGGAGGAGTTCCGCAGCCTGTTGGTATCCCTGGCGTACGAACCCGAGACATTCGACAGAGCCGTCAAAGCAATCGTCGATCTGATTGAAGATGAAAAGTCGCCCGTCTATGCAAATTATGTAAAGAACAGCTTTCCCCACCTGTTTCATTTGGTTCTCTCGGGCACTCACGCGACAGTGGAACAACGTCTCGCGATTGCTGAGTCCCTCGTGCGGTCTTCCAGCCGGGAACGGCGCGAACTCGGGTTCAGCGCCCTCGGTGCAATGCTGAAGACTTCCGCTTTCTCCTCCTCCCAACGGTTCGATTTTGGTGGGAGGCCCCGCGATTATGGCTTCTACCCGAAGTCGGGTGCGGAAACCCAGCACTGGCTCAACTCCGTGCTCCAGGCGTGCAACGAGCTCGACAAACTTGGGGTAAACGAATCCGCACGCATGCGGAAGATCGTAGCAGAACACCTACGCGGCCTCTTTAACGTCGGCATGCTCGACGCGATCAAACAGATCTGTCAGGAATTCCATTCGCGCCGATTCTGGCCCGAAGCCTGGACAGCGATCAGGAGCATCCGAAGGCTCCGCCACGAGCCGCTGCCACAGGAACAGGAGGCGAGACTTCTGGAGATTGAGCGGATACTGCAGCCCTCATCTTTTGCAGAACGAGTCCGCGCCTTGGTTCTACGGGGCGCCCGGGATTTTTGGGACGACGTCGGCTCCCTCGACGTTCAAAGTCAACTTGATCGATTACAAGCGGAATGTATTGAGTTGGGCAATACTGTCGTAAAGGACAATGCCCTCTTTGATGAGCTTTTGCCCGAATTGATCCACTCATCGGAGGGGATGACGCTCGGCTCGTTCGCCAAAGGCGTCGTAGAAGGTGCAACAGATCATAGAGGCCTGTGGAGACAAATCCTCTCGGCGTTCGTCACGGCCGACCCAAAGACTCGCTCGCCCCAATTCGCTACCTCCTACCTCTTCAACCTGAAGCAGTCAGACGACGCGCTCGTCGAGCGAATTCTTGATGAGCTTCTTGCGGATTCCCGTTTCGATAAATGGTTCCCATTCATCCAGGTTCGAGCTGGCGTGGACGTGGCCGGCGTCGAACGGCTGAAGCAATCAATCAAGCGCGGCTCTGCACCCGCGGACGAGTATCGTTCCCTGGCGTATGTGCCGGACACCGTCACCGATCAAATGATCTGCGGACTGATTCCTTCGATCGCCCTGCTGCCAGGCGGCCAAGACGTCGCCTTCGAAATCGTTTGGGTGAGACTCGCAGGCAACCGGCGCGACGGTGGCACAGCTTCACCAGAGTTACTAACTGCGGGAAGGCAACTTCTTGAAAACTTCGACTTCAGCGCCCGCTGCCGCGTTCAGTCGTACCACCTCGAAGAGGTGACACGAACCTGCCTGTCTGGACCCGAAGGCGCGAATATAGTCCGCGAGATGCTGGGGCGGCTTCGCGATTGGCGAACGCTTGATGCCATCGGCCTGTCCGAGGGCCGGGGTCTCATCCGGGCCCTCTTTGCCGCTCAACCTTTGGTGGCTCTCAATACTGTGTTCGCCGATCCCCCACCCGAGCACGCCAACTTCCTGTTTGATCGTGACGAGCTCAGCGGTTCGCCTCTCGATTGCATCCCACAGGAGATTCTGTTGGCGTGGTGCGATGTCGATAGCGCCCGCCGTTATCCGCGAATCGCCTCCATCACGGTGCCGTTCACCACAGACCGCCAGAGAGCCGCTCCCCGATGGAAAGATATCTCGCTCGCGTTGCTGGACCGCGCCCCCGATCGAATCGCGATTATGAAGAACTACATAGAGCACCTCTGGCCATCGGGCTGGTCAGGATCTCAAGCTTCCGCATGGGAAGCCCACGCAAAGTTACTCGATTGCCTCCCAGAATTCAACGATCCGGCCTTGGCAGCCTTTGTGGCCGGGGAGCGAACTCGCCTGAATTCAGCACTAAGCGAAATGCGTCGCGAAGAGGAAGCAGCGGAACGCCGTCAAAACGAACGATTCGAATGACCCCCTCAAACGTTCGCCGTCCCTCCCAAAACTCCCCGCCTTCCCCGAAATCCCGAAATCCCGAAAAACTGTCAAGCCCCAGCCCCAAAAACCGAAGTAACGCCCCCTGATTCCAAACAACTTCCACGCCAAAACCACCAAAGATATTTGGCAGTTTTACCCCCTCCAGCCTGATATACTGAACTGGTAATTATCCCTTGACAACAAGTAGAACAAATGGCATACTGTTTTTGCCATGAAAGAACGCAAGAAGCAGCGTCAGAGCGTCCCCGGATACCAAAAATACACGTTCAAGGATTTCGACACGGAGTTCCCGAACGACGAAGCTTGCCTTCGTTTTATCGCAGAGCAGCGCTGGCCCGACTGCCGGACCATGTGCGGCAAGTGCAAGGCAGAGCGCAAGCACTACCCCGTTACCGGGCGGAAAGCCTTCGCCTGTGACCACTGCGGAAATCACATCTACCCGATGGCGGGATCGATCTTCGAGAAGTCCAGCACGTCTCTGCGGACGTGGTTCCACGCGATGTATCTGATGGGCCAGACGCGCTGTGGAATCTCTGCAAAACAGATTCAGCGCGAAACCGGCGTCACGTACAAAACTGCGTGGCGCATGTTTAAGCAGATTCGAACCCTGATGTCGGAAGACATCAGACTGGAGGGATCGTCAGTTGAAGCGGATGAGATGTACGTTGGCGGCAAGGACAAGAACAAGCACTTCCACAAGCGCGTGGACAGCGGACGCCCTGGGAAGGATTCCCCGAAGACTCCAGTGTTCGGTATGGTTGAACGCGGCGGGCGCGTCATTGCTCGCGTTACGCCAGACGTGAAAGCGAAGACGCTGTTCCCAATCATCAAGGAGCGTGTCCTGCCATCGAGCACGGTCTACACCGATGAGTTCCCGGTCTACGGCTGGATGAAACTGGAGACTCACGGATACGTCCATCGGCGCGTGCAGCATCAGCAGAACGTGTACGTCATGGGTGATGCACACACGAATTCGATTGAGGGATTCTGGAGTTTGGTGAAGAGAGGGATCGGCGGAGTCTACCACTCGGTTTCCCGGAAATATCTCCAGAGCTATCTGGACGAATATGCTTTCCGGTACAATCGGCGCGACTCTAACGAGCCGATGTTCGTTTCGCTTTTGGGACAGGTTTCTGAGCGGGCGAATTGATCGCCCGCTGCAAAAGGGTATGGTAGTCATCCCGCGTAAACGGGTGTGACTTTGGTTGAACCGGATTTGATGGCGACTTCTTCATCGTGTGTCCTTGGCGCTCGCAACGCCAGTGTCAAACGATCCACTCTCAGTGTATCAGGAGTGGCAGCCCATGGCTGACGAACTGAACTTTAACGACGATCCGATTATCACCGTCAAGCTGACCAAAGGCTTGGCTGATCGCCATCGACTCCCACTGGCAGACGTCCTCAGCGTTCTCGAAGAAGTGCGTCAAATGATCGCAGAGGCCGGAAAGCGCATCCAGCGGGAGCGCGGGGTAATGGTTCCCACGGGAGACTTTGGCTTAGAGGCTGTCGCTACGGGGGAATCCATCTTTCGCAAGGGCAGCGTGGAAATGCCGATTGCCATGACCTCCAATATTCCCATCGGCCTGATGGCAGCCGAAGAGGTACTCCGGACTCTTGTAGTGCTGGAGGCTGAACAGGGCGTGCCAGAGCCGGATCGCAACCTGGACCCAGGTATTCTTAGGCGCATTTCTAGAGTGGCGAAAGTGCAACGTCGGGACCGGATGGAGCTTCAGGTACAAATCAATCGGCCTGGAATCCCCCAACCACTGTCCGCTACGTTCGGCAGCGCAGGCATGGAAACGCTGAGAGCATTGCAAGTGCCTACATTTCAGGTTGAGGGTGTTTCTCTTTACGGAAAACTTGTTCAGTTGGTTGACTATGATCCATACGACGAACAAGAGAAGGGCTTCTGGGGAGAACTGATTCTCAGCGATCTTGATGCATGGAGGGTCCAATTCAAACCGTCCGACATAGAGATCGCAACCAGCCTATTTCGCAAACAGGTACACATTATTGGTCGCGCTGTTCACTATCGCGTAGCTCGTCCGAAGATCGTTGTGGAATCCATAGTCGCGGACACTGACCGCGATTACGAGGCAGCCTTTGACGAACTGTTCGGCAGTTATAAAAACGTATTCAACGCTGACCTTAATACCCTTATTAGGCAGGTACGCGAGGAAGATTAGATGGCTGACTGCTACTTTGACACTTCGATCTTTCTCGCGATTCTCAATGGGGAACCAAGTGCTGCATCAATACGCGCCCTTCTCCGCGAACTGAAGCATGACAGGGCCAAAATCTACACCTCCATAATCACCGTCCAAGAAGTTTCTGTTCAGGCGTTTCGTGGAGGCGGGAGGGCCGATGCTCTTTGCGCTGAGATTAGTAAATTGGCTAGGATTCAGACGATCACGCGCGAGATTTCGCTGATGGCGGCCAAATTGGAGGCTGAGTTGATCCAAAAGATGAAGCCAGACGATCTTACCGAAGAGGAAAGAATTGGGCAGAATCGACGACGCAAATGGGACTGTTTCCACATCGCGACGGCGCTGGAACTAAACTGCCAATACCTATATGCGCTAGACGATCAGATGCTAAACCGCAAAAAGCACCTTAACCTAACGTTTCTTGAATTCCTGCCGCCACAGCCAAAACGCGCCGAATTGTTCCCAGAAGGAACACGATCCGGCCTAATTCAATAACGGGATGAAACATAAACGTACCGTCACCTTCGTCGCTCTCGCGGGAATGTTTCTCGCGATCCTCTACATCTTCCAACTTGACCTCTGGTGGCCTTTGCCATCCATCGGAGCCTATCTCGAAAATCTTACACAGCGATTGATCTTGGCCTGCCTATTGAGCGGAGGCGTCACGGTGCTGCTCTTCCACTTTAAGAATTGACGCACTTGTTCTGAGGGGATAATTACCACTGAACTTAAGTGGAAAACGAGAAAAAGCCTGCCATCCCGGCAGGCTTTTCTGTTTCAGAAAGGAGAGAACCCATGTCGTCCCAGTCAGCCCCCCAGCCAGCCCCGTGCACCGAACGCCGCTCCCTCGACCGGGTCCCTCCGCCCCATGAAATCAATGAGAGGCGACCCAAACGTCGCAGAGTCCAACAGATACAGCATCAGCAGGCCAAAATAGCCCCTAAATCCAGCCAGCTCAGCCACATGAGATCTAAATCGACTGAAATTAATGACTTACACTACAAGGAGAAGGGGCAATCCCATCAGAATGAAACGTTTAGAGGAAATGGCGCCCAAGAGGGGGCTGCGGCGTCCTGGTCTCCGAAAAGCATCACCCTGGGGTGGCTCAACTCCTCCACATCTTCCCCTCTTCATCCCTCGCCGCGAAGCCTGCCCACGCGCCCTCTGGTAGACCTCCGCTCTCTTCATCCCCCACCATTTGCGGCTATCTTTTCGACATGGAGCAGCTCAGTTCCAATGACTTGTTAAATATGTCGTTACTAATTTCATCGTTGCCTGCTGACACCTTCGTGGGACTGCGGGTATGCAATAGTGAACAGCCCTGAAAGTGGTGCAATGCGACCTTTGGGTCTTGACGGCACTTATATGCCTCTCCAGAGGTGAACGATGCCCAGTCTCAAAGCAAATCTTCTTGTAGTGGATGATGAAGCGCCGGTTCGCATGTGTCTGTTGGGAATCCTCGTCGAATCGGGCTACGCGGTACGGACCGCCTCCGACGGCTTCTCCGCACTGGCCGCGATCCGTCAGCGGATTCCGGACCTCATTCTCTCCGACCTCAACATGCCCGGCATGTCTGGCTTTGAGCTGCTCTCGGTCGTCCGGCGCCGCTTTCCCTCCATTCGCGTCGTCGCCATGAGCAGCGGATTTCGAGGTCTGGACCTGCCCCGCGGCGTTGCCGCCGACGCTTTCTATGAAAAGGCAACCCATCCGAGTTCCCTCCTCCGGATGCTGGAAGACATTTCACGCCCGGGGCAATCGCCGCTTCTTCATCGCCCCCGTTCATCGGCACCCATCTGGATTCCAACCAACGGCCACAATGCTCGCGGAGATTCATTCATCACCATTTCCTGTCCTGAATGTCTCCGGGCCTTCCCCCAGCTCCTCGACCAGAGCGCCCCCACAACCCTCGAAACCACCTGCGCCTGGTGCCACAGTCCGATTAATTACGCGATTGTCCAGTCCGCCCTGGCTGCCTGAGATGCGCGCCCGCCAGGATTTGCACGGGTTTCATTCGTTCCACCACTCCCGTGCAGCCGCTCGAGGAAGGAAGCGAACCGAAATTTTGCGGGAAGAAGAAAATCTGCCATCCTGAGCCGCAGCGAAGAGCCTGCCCTGAGCTTGTCGAAGGGACCTTGTGTTTGCATTTTCTGAACGCGGCGACTGAACGCTAACCACCTGCAACCTGCAACCTGTAACCTGGCTTCACCCCAGCGCATCCACCAGCCGGTCCAGAAGCAACTCCTGCCCCCGGAAAATCTTCTTCCGCGCCGTCTCCAGGTCAAACCACGCTCCCCGATCCGCCTCCGGAATCTCGATCTGCCGCCCCGTCCTGGGCGGCCACTCCACCCAGCATTTGTTGCTCACCAGCTTCTCCGGATCGAAGTCCCCCTCCACCGCCCACGCCGTCACTTCCTTCCCGCTTGGCTGATGAATGACCCCCAGCGGCGTGAACTCCCCCCCGATCGCCGCCCCGGTCTCCTCCTCGAACTCGCGCCGCGCCGCCTCCAGCGCCGGCTCCCCCTCCTGATATTCGCCCTTCGGAATCGACCACGCGTCCTTCTTCGCCCAAAACGGCCCCCCAGGATGGATCAGAAAAACCTCCGGCCCGGTCTGAGAGCGGCGATAGAGCAAAATTCCAGCAGAACGTTTGGTCATGGCGATGCCAATGCGATTATCCTGCACCATTATTCCCGATGCGCCGGTAGATTCGCTCGCCCGGGCCGAGTCACGGGACAGTTGTTAAACTCGAAACAAAATTCACTGCGGACGGAGGGATGGTTGTGAGGCGTGCGGCTTGGCTGACGGCGGCATTGACTGTGGCAACGGCGATGGGCGCCGTGAGCTTTGCGAAGGACAAGACGGCGGATCAGGAGCCGGTCGTCTGGGGCATGCAGTCGGGCAACGATGGCTGCGTGATCTTCCGCGAGTCGCAGGAGGTGACCACCGAGAACGAGGGCGGAACGTACAAGACCCACACGGTAAACCACCTCGAGGTCCTGGACACGGTGAAGGCCAACCTGCCCAGAAAGAAATACAGCGAGACGAAGGAGGATCTCGACGCGCTGCAGGAATTATCGATGAAGGACCACCTGAAGTACGTCAAGATCCCGAAGAAGTACACCCCGGAACAACTGGAAAAGGCCCACGCGATGTGCAGCGCAGCTCCGTCCCAGTAAGACGAAATCGCCTCACGCCGAGCCCTGCTCCACCGGCCGCCCAAAGCACAGCACATATCCGTTGTTATCGGCGATCTCGAAGGCCCGCAGTCCATCATTGGTGTTCGCCAGCTCCCGCTGCATCGCGATGCCCTTCGCAACAAATTCCGCGTACAGCGAGTCGGGATCGCTGGTGAGCAGATACGCGTCCCAGGCCGCCCATTCGTGCCGCGAGCGGTTCGGCTGCGGATGGACGTCCGGAGTAATGGCCTTGAACATCAGCATCACCTGGTCTCGACACACGATCGCCCAGAAATCGTCGCCTTCTCCGTCGCCGCCGCCCTTGTGCAACACGCTGAACCCCAGCCGCTGGTAGAACGCAAGCGTCGCCTTCAAATCATCAACAATAAAGAATGGAGTGACGCTGTTGAGCATGCCGGGAACCCTCCGGAAGTCGAGTATAAAGGTCAGTTCGTCCGGAGACCGCCCCCTGTTTCCACGCGACCCGATCCACGCGACCCGACTGGATCGAAGGTCCACGATTTTCGCTCCTAAGGCGGGGATGGGTTTGGCGGTCGAGCTCTAGCTCTGCATTTGCACCTCGCATACCCCCGTGAATATGCCCCACAATGGTTACGTCGGAGTCCCCCACGTGGCTTGCGGCGCGGTGCTCCCAAAGCCTATACTCGGACCGTTTGGCCCGGATGCGGGTTTCTGCCTTGGCGAACCGTTTTTTACGGTTTTCCCGCTCGGCCGTTCAGGATCAGTTGTGGAGAAGATTCCCCGATGGCAACAATAACGCTGGAACAGGAAATCAATCCCTGGGAAGCCCAGGCTGCGCGCTTCGATTTTGCCGCGCGCAAACTCAATCTCGATGAGGGCCTTTGGCGCGTCCTGCGCTATCCCGCCCGCGAAATCATCGTCCATTTTCCCGTCGCCATGGACAACGGCCACATCGAGGTCTTCACCGGCTATCGCGTCCAGCACTCCCAGGCACGCGGCCCCGGCAAAGGCGGCATCCGCTATTCCCCCGATGTCACCCTCGACGAGGTCCGCGCCCTCGCCAGCTGGATGACCTGGAAGTGCGCCGTCGTCAATATCCCCTTTGGCGGCGCCAAGGGCGGCGTCATCTGCGATCCCAAAAAAATGTCCCAGGGCGAACTCGAGCGCATGACCCGCCGCTACACCGCCGAAATCATCGAGTTCCTTGGCCCCGAAAAAGACGTTCCCGCCCCCGACGTCAACACCAACGAGCAGACCATGGCCTGGATCATGGACACCTACTCCATGCACATGCGCCAGACCGTCACCGCCGTCGTCACCGGCAAGCCGCTCAGCATCGGCGGATCGCGCGGCCGCCGCGAAGCCACTGGCCGCGGCATCATGGTCGTCTGCGAAGAGGCCCTCAAATACCTCAACATCCCCCGCGACGGCTGCCGCGTCATCATCCAGGGTTTCGGCAACGTCGGCTCCAACGCCGCCCGCCTCATGCAGGATCGTGGCTACAAAATCGTCGGCATCGGCGAATACGATGGTGGCCTCTTCAACCCCAACGGCATCGACATTAGCTCCCTTGAGGAGCACAAACTGCGCAACGGCACTGTCCTCGGCTTCCGCAACGCCGAGCCCATGCCCACCGCCGAGCTGCTCACCGCCGATTGCGAGATTCTCATTCCCGCGGCCACCGAAAACGTCATCACCAGCCGCAACGCGGAGCGCATCCAGGCCCGCATCGTTTGCGAAGGCGCCAACGGCCCCACCACCGCCGTCGCCGATGAGATCCTCGCCGACAAAAAGGTCTTCATCATCCCCGACATTCTCGCCAACGCCGGCGGCGTCACCGCCTCCTACTTCGAGTGGGTGCAGGACCGCCAGGGCTACTTCTGGAAAGAGTCCGAAGTCAACGAGCGCCTCGACAGCATCCTCGCCGAAAGCTTTGACGACGTAACCCGCTACGCCGAAGCCCACGCCGTCAACAACCGCATCGCGGCCTACATGCTGGCCATCGATCGCGTCGCCTTCACCATCAAGCAGCGCGGCATTTACGCCTGACCGCGCTGCGGGCGCCATAAAGAGCTCGCGCACGCTGCCGGAAACAGACGTACAGCCGCTACCTGAGCTGCACCTTGGACACCACCCGCTGCGGTCTCGGATCGTCGTCCGACGGCTCCTTCATCTTCGCCCCTTTGCCCATCAGCGTCGCCACCACCCCCCCGATCACCAGCGCCGCGCCCACCATCTGCCGGTGCGTCAGCCGCTCGCCCACAATCGTCATCCCCAACGCCAGCGCGATTACCGGATTCACATACGCATAGCTCGAAACCCGCGTCGGCGAGTCGTGCGCGATGATCCACACATACGCCGTGTACGCAATGATCGACGCCGCCACGATCAGGTACGCCATGCTGATCAGCACCCGCGGCTGCAGCATCACCGCCGTCTGCGGCAGGTCGTCGTATTCGCCGCTCGCGAACGCCGCCGCCATCAGAAAAAATCCGCCCGAATACATCTGCCAACCCGCATTCATCTTTTGCGGCTTCGGCAGGTCCAGGTACCGCGACATCAGTGTTCCCACCGCCCAGCACAGCGTCCCGCAGATCGTCACCACGATCGCCACCACCGCTGCCTGCCCCTGCGCGTGGTGCCCGCGATGCCGCAGCGCCAGCAGCACCACCCCGGCAAAACCCGCCGCTATGCCGCCGAACGATAGCAGGCTCCCCCGCTGCGTCCGCAGCAGAATCACCTCGCCCGCGTAAATCCACATCGGAATCATCGCCGAGATGATCGCCGCCAGCCCCGACGAAATTTGCGTCTCGGCCCAGAACAGCCCCGCATACAGGCAGGCGAACATGATGAACCCGAGCAACGTCGCCCGCAGCATCTGCCGCGCCGTGAACTCCACCGGCCCCGCGAACCGGCTCCACAAAATCAGAATCAGTCCCGCCACCGTGAACCGGAATCCCGCCGCGAACAAAGGCGGAATCACCCCCACCACCTCGCGGATAGCGAGGAACGAGCCGCCCCAAATAA
This sequence comes from Acidobacterium sp., assembly GCA_003166955.1. GTDB lineage: Bacteria > Acidobacteriota > Terriglobia > Terriglobales > Acidobacteriaceae > Palsa-343. The sequence goes on along the minus strand of PMUI01000119.1, from coordinate 16,920 downwards.
TGTAGATGGCCGCGTAGGCAAGAAGCTTGCGCACAGGTATCAGCAAGCATAACGGGAAATCCCCGATTGGGCGAGATGCGCCCGCATCAGGGTCCCTGCCCTGACTGCGCGGGCCGGCGCGGTGGCCCCTTCAAGCTTCTTTCGGCTTGAGTGCGCCCGGAGCTTCAGAAAGATAGTTTCAGGGCCAGTTGCACCAGGCGTGGATTGTTCACTGTGGAATTGACCGAGCCGAATCCTGGCTGGTTGATGTCGGCAATCGGTGCACCAAACTGAGGATGATTGAAGAGGTTGAAGAACTCGGCGCGGAAGTTCAAACCCATCTCCCGGGGCAAGGGAAATTGCTTGATCACTGAGAAGTCAGTGTTAACAAAATCCGGTCCGACAACGGGAACACGCGCGGCATTGCCGAGCTCGCCGGGAGGCGGCGCGACGAAGCAGGCCGGGTTGATCCACTTGTGCTGGCTATGGTTGGCGGCATAGGGGTTGCAGCCGGAGACCCGGTTGGGCCGGTTGTAATTGAAGCTGTCGCCGCCGGTATTGAAGGCAGTGCCCGACTGGTTGAAGCTGTCGATCAGTGGAACCGGGAAACCGGAAGAGATTCGTTCAATAAGCGTCAACTGCCAGTTGCCCAGGGCTGCATTGGTTGCTGGGTTCCAGCTATCCCCGAACCTCCTGCCCTTGCCGAAAGGCAGATCATAGAGAAAGCTTGCGGTGAAGCTTTGATTGAGATTGATCTGCGCCAGGGACCAGTCGAGATTTTGCCAGTTGGGCAGGGGGAAATAAGGGGCGCTCAACTCCGAGCCCAGGCCGTCGGACAGACCGTTGTCGTAGGTGTGCGAGTAGGTGTATGCAACCAGCGCGTAAAGACCGTACTTCGGTGTTTTGGTCTCTGCTTTGATCTGAAGTGAGTTGTAATGCGTCGTGCCCACATCGCCGAAGAGCAGGACCGCATTGAAGGGGTTGTAGGGGTAGGGATAGATGTAGGGAGCGCCGGTCGAGAGGCAGCCGAGCGTATATCCGGATACGGTTCCGCAAGCCGAGGGGCTGCTGGTGTTGAGGTCGTTGCCGATCACCAGCAGATGGCCGCCGGTCGAACCGGCGTAGCCGGCGGTGAGCAGAATGTTTCCGGGCAACTGGCGTTCGACGTTCACGTTATATTGGTGAACTCTGCCGGGCTGGAAGTTCGTGGGCTCGTAATTGAACGTCCCGACGTAGGTGGCCGCATTTTGCGGTGTGGGAAGCGCTGTAAAGCCGGTGGAAAGGGTAAAGTTCAACTCGGGTGTCTGTCCGAGCGTGGTGGCGCAGTATGAAGTTGCGAAGGCGCAGCCCGCGGAAAACGTAGTGGGAAATTGATCGGACTCGCCGAGGTTGGGCGGATTTTGCCACAGGCCCTGCGCGCCCTGGTTCCACGACGAATCGTGATAGATGCCAAAGCCGAGGCGAAGGACGGTCTTGTCGCTGCCGAGGACCTTCCAGGTGAGGCCGACGCGAGGCTCCACTGCGCCCCAGAACATATTGATGCCCGCCGAATCGCTGACTCCGTTCTTGCCCGCGATCAGAAGCTGTCCCGTCGAGGGGATGTAGTTCGCCATCCGGTTATGGACTTCGGTGATGGGAGTGGTCATATCCCACGCCACGCCGAGGTCGAAGGTGAGCGACGGGGTAGCGCGCCAGTTATCCTCGACGAAGGGCCGGTAGATATTCCAGCGCCGGCCGGTGATGGGGCCACCGTAGGTCTGATCGTGGATGGCCCCTCCGGTCATGCCCATCAGCAGATCCGCCTCGGAATTGCCGGGCGCGACGCCGGCGCCGCTGAAGTTTCCGAAGGTACCGACGAGCCAGAAACCGTCCTGAAATTCTTCTGTGCCGACATTCATCTGATTGACGCGGAGATCGAGGCCGGTGCGGATTTCATGCTTTCCGCGGATCAGGTCGAGAACATCCTTGAAGGAATAGATGTCCGTTCCGCCCTGGAACGGAGAGTAGCCGCGATCGCCGAGGGACCAATAGCCGCCGGTCATGTCGGTGGAGACCAAACCCTGGCTGTATGTATCACTGGAAAGGGGAGTACCGGTGGGAGAGCATCCCAGATCGGCGCCGGGAATTCCCAGTTTGGCCGAGCCGCAGGCGAAGTTACCCAGCGAGTCAATGTAGTCGAAGATACGGTCGTAGCCCACGGTGGCCTGGTTGAGTGTTTTGGGCGAGAATACGTGGCTCCAGCCGATGCCGATGTTACGCGCATGGTTGATGAGGTTCTCATTGCTGCCAAAGGCGTTGGCTTCGGCAAGCAGTGGCGCGCCTCCAGGGACAAAAGAGAAAGCCTGATCGTAGCTGAATCGTCCGAAGAGGTTGTCTGCCGCGCTGAGGTTTTCGTCCAGCCGAATATCGAATGCGGTTTTGTTCAGCTTGCGGACAGGCTCGTTGACGTAGTTGTATCCGGAGCTGGAATTGTCGGCGTTCGGCGCGGGATAAATATTGATCATGCCCTGACCGACGCTGTTGATGAGATTGGAGGGAATCTTGTTGCAGTTGGTTCCCGGTGCCTGGCTTCCGTCCGGATTGGCCGGAATCGGATTGCCGGACGAGTTGCACTGAAAATAAGGATTCGCAGCGCCGACCATATTCGGATTCGCAATGACCAAACCGGAAACAGGACTGCCAAAAGCGTCGGCGGAAAAATCACCGGTGCGCATGGCCAGCGAGGGAACCAGGCCGGTGAAAGTAATTCCTTCGCGCTGATCCTTCTGCTCGGCATCCACGAAGAAGAAGGTCTTGTTGCGGCGGATAGGTCCACCAAAGGAACCGCCAAACTGATTCAGATTGAACTTTGGGGTTGTGGTGTCAAAGTCGGCCTTCGCGTCGAGGTCGGTGTTGCGGACAAATTCGAAGAGCGATCCGTGAAAGTCATTGCCTCCACCTTTGGTGGTGACTAAGACGGTGGGCCCGGCGCGGGTACCATACTCGGCCGAGTAAGTGTAGGTCAAAACCTTGAATTCCTGAATGTCATCGATGGAAGAGAAAATGCCGATACCGCCTGCGGTGAGTTCGTTGTTATCGACGCCATCGAGTAACCAGTCTGTGGCGTTAGGGCGGGAGCCACCGACCGAGAGCGAGTAGGAACCGCGCGCCGCCACCTCGCTGTCGCTTCCGGAGGTGAAGAAGCTGCCGGGGTTCGTTTCTGCCGTTGCACCGGCGGTGAGCGTGGCGAGCTGCACGAAGTTGCGGCCATTCAGGGGAAGCTGGGAGACTTCCTGCGAAGTGATGACCTGGCCGAGTGACGGACTGGCGGTTTCGACAGCGACGGCGTTACCGGCGACGGCCACGGTGGTGACGACGGTGGCGGGCACGAGCGTGAAGTCGAGTTCGCGGGCCTGGTCCACATCGAGATGAAGGTCCTTGAACTCGGTGCTTTGGAAACCCGACGCATCGACACGCACGGTGTAGGTAGCGACCGGGAGCAACGGGAGCAGATAGTGTCCGGGGGTGTCGGTCTTCACGTCGCGGGACTGGCCGGTGGCCTCGGAGGTAGCGACGACGGTCGCGCCAGGGACAGCCGATCCGCTTTTATCGACGACATTTCCGGAGAAGCTTCCGGTGGCCTGAGCATGCACGGCCGGAGAGATCGTCAGCGCGAGAACGCAGACCATCCCGGCCAGCAGCATTTTGTGGGATTTCGTTTCGGCTGAGGCATCCACCGATCCCGGACACTTGGCGCCAGGCATCGTGCATTTCATCGTCAAACCCCTTTCGACAATTTGGTCCCAGGGTGGCTCTTGCATCGACAGCGCTGTGCTGGATCAGGAGACTACTGTAGGAATTAGCTGGTGGAAAGTCAACCTTGGGCCGGTGGTAGTGTCCTGTTTCTGCGTTGCTGCGGTGGTGGCGGCCTCGATAGGTAAGGCCGCCAGAGGTTCACGCAAGTACATCCTGTGCGGCGGCCTTCTCATCCGGGAAGGGCAATACTAGTGTGCGGTTGTACCTCGGAGCGGCGCGATCTACGGCTTGGTGAAATCCGCTCCAGTCGCCATCAGCGAACGTCTTGCCGAGAAACGTGCGGACCGGTGGCCCCAACCTTCGCGTCTGTTTCCGTGCTGCCCTATTTGTTGTGCAGCGATCCGAACTTGTAGACGATGCCCGCCGATCCTGCGAATTCGTCCTGCCACGTGAATCCGTAATGCGTCGGCTGCCAGTCCGTCATCACCCGCACCGATAACCGCGGCGTCAGGTTGTAGTCGGCCCACGACCCGATGCCCAACCCAAGCGCCAGCTTGTCGTTGAAAATCCCCACGTCCTGTGGTTTCGTGCCCGCCGGAAAGCCGCTGCCGAACACGCCGTAAGCCGCGCCGATCAGCCCATGCATTCCGAAAGTAAAGTTGGGCCGCCGCATGACCCGGATGTTCGGACCGAACAGAAAAAGATGCTCCGTCATCGGCGGATTCAGTGGAATCTTCTCGGTATTCGCCGGAACCACAAGCGTCCCGTAAAGCCCACGCGCGCTGCCTTCGATGCCGAAGTGGTCGCGCATCCACGCCGTCGCATCGCCTTGCCAGCCGAGCAGGTTGATGGCCTGAACCCCGCGCCCCGGGCTTGGATTGAAGTGCGAATACTGCGCGCCGCCGTAGAAATCCCACCGCTCCCCATATTGCGGCATTTCCGTTTCCGGAGCCGTGGCGACCACCTGAGCGCACAGACGAGGCTGGGGAACGAAGCAAGCCCCAAACGCAGCCAGGGCCAGAAGACGAAACATCACGGCTTTCACGCGATCCGAAACCTCAAACGAAGGGATGGCAAGATTCAAGGGTATCACCTGGAGCGCGCGTCCAGGCGAGCCGCGCCCCAACCGGACTCCTCGCTTCGACAATGCCTTTCGAGCTTTGGTTAGCAAAAGAAAATCCTCCACTCCGGCGGCGTTGGCCGTCGCCGGAATGGAGGAGTCCTGATCAGGACAGGTGAAACACAGGCGCGTGAAGACACACCACGCCTGTGTGAGCCGTGAAGCTCACTGGGAAGCTTGTCGTTTTGTGGGTGGAGTTTAGTGCTGGACTTCGACGATCAGATTCACATCAATCGGAATCGTCTGGTTGTCGAGAACGGCGGGACGCCAGCGGAACTGGCGGACGGCTTTGACGACGCGCGCATCCAGGGTTGGTGACAGGGACTGAACCACTTCAACGTGCGACAGGCTTCCGGTTTCGTCGAGGTTCAGTTTCAGAACCATCTTCGCTGGGTTGGGGAAAGTGGCCAGCTCTGCGTTGTAGGGAAGGTCGATTTTGGCCGCGTAACGGAGTTGGGCGGCTGTAACTCCGGACGTGACCATGGGGGTTGCGGGGGTTGAAGCGTCGTTCGTGGGCTTGCTGGGAGCTGCAGCTGCGGTCAAAGCGAACGATGAGAGCAGGCTGGCAACGAGGATTCGGCGCATATGTAACCTCCGTTGAGTCGATAGTGACCGTCTTTACGTTACACCGAAATCGATACGATTGTCAAGAAAGATTATTAAGTAACACATTTTTAATCAATTACTGTGAATCTTTTTGGCGGAATAAGAATTTTTGTAGGAAAACGGGGAGGAGACAGCAATAGGGCGTGATGACGCCTGGGCGGGCTTCGCTCACTGTAATGAGGCGGAAAGATAAAGACCGAGGCGCGAACCGGCTGCGAACCTGTTGCGGACTAACTGCGGGCTAACTCCGAGTTACGGGTCGAATATGCAGCTCTTTCAGCTGCTCGTCGCGAACCGCGCTCGGCGCATCGACCATCAGGTCGATGGCCTTCGCAGTCTTCGGGAACGCGATCACTTCGCGCAGGCTCGCGGTGCCGGTGAGGATCATGACGATGCGATCCAGCCCCAGCGCGATACCGCCGTGCGGTGGCGTGCCGTACTGCAGCGCCTCGAGAAAAAACCCGAAGCGCGCTTTCGCTTCTTCGTCTGACATGCCCAGCGCACGGAAGATTTGCGACTGGACATCCTGGCGATGAATACGAATCGATCCCGAGCCCAGCTCGAGTCCGTTCAGAACGATGTCGTAGGCGAGCGAACGAACCGCTTCGGGGTCGGATTCCATGCGGCCGGCGATCAGATCGTCTTCGTGCGGCGAGGTAAAGGGGTGGTGAGCGAAGGTCCAGGTTTTCTTTTCCTCGTCCCACTCGAAGAACGGAAAATCGGTCACCCAGAGGAATTTGTAATCGTCTGCGTTACCTTTCTTTTCGAAGGCGCGATGCTCGTCCTGAAAACGCTTCGCCAGATCGAGCCGCAGCTGACCGGCTTTTTTGTAGAGCCACAGTCGATCTTTCGCCGGAGGCTCGGTGCCGATTCGCGGCGAGAGGACGATGAGGCGGTTTTCAGGTTCGACGCGAGCAAGACCGCAGTTTTTGCCAGCGGCGGCGTCGATGCGGCCGGCCAGAGCAGAATATTCCGCGCTCTTTTCGAGCCGCTCCACATCAAGCCACGCTAGATCGGGGCCGACAGCTGCATTGATTTCCTGGCCGAACACCTTCTTCTGCGTGTTGCTCATCCCCTGCTTGCCGGGAATCACGATGGCGACGATGGGCAAACCGGGCTCGATCTTCAGCGAACCCAGTTCTTCGGCGCTGAACACGTCGCGAATATCGGTCATGGGAGGCAGACGCTGGTCGGGCTTGTCGATGCCGTAGAGGCGAATCGCCTCGTCGTACGTCATTCGGGGAAAGGGGGTGTCGATTTTCTCACCGGCGACTTCGAAGGCCGCTTTGAGGAAACCTTCGACGACCTTGAAGACGGTTTCCTGCTGGGGGAAGGACATTTCTAAATCAATTTGCGTGAATTCGGGCTGGCGATCGGCGCGGAGGTCCTCGTCGCGGAAGCAGCGCGCGATCTGGAAGTACTTGTCGAGGCCCGAGATCATCAGGATCTGTTTGAAGAGTTGCGGCGACTGCGGCAGCGCATAGAAAGTGCCGGGATTCACGCGGCTCGGAACGAGGTAGTCGCGCGCTCCCTCAGGCGTCGACCCGGTGAGGTAGGGCGTTTCTATTTCGTAGAAACCCTGGTTGGCAAGGTATTCGCGAACCGCAAGCGCGACTTTGTGGCGGGTTTCAATGTTGTGCTGCATTTCGGGGCGGCGCAGGTCGAGATAGCGATACTTGAGGCGGACTTCTTCGTTCTGGATTGCATCTTCGGCTGGCGAGAAAGGGGGAACCTTCGAATCGTTGAGGACGAGGAGCTCGGTGGCGGCGACTTCGATTTCGCCGGTGACCATTTTGGGGTTGATGGCGTCGGCTCCGCGAAGGCGCACCTTGCCGATGGCGGCGACGACGTACTCGGGCCGGACATGCTCGGCTTTAGGATGGCCTTCCGGCGAGATCTCCTTGTCGAGAACAATCTGCGTGATCCCGTAGCGGTCGCGCAGGTCAAGAAAGATCAGGTTGCCGTGATCGCGGCGTCGATTGACCCAGCCCATCAGCGTGACGGTTTTGCCAGCGTCGGCGGCGCGCAGTTCGCCGCAAGTGTGGGTGCGTTGGCGTGTGCCTAGAAAGTCGAGCAAAGAATAGATTCCTCTCAATACAGATCCAGAGTGAGGGGCGAGGTAGTAATGGTCACGTTGAGCAGTGGAGAGATTTCAATTTTCGGGTTGCCCTCGGGAAGTGTGGGATCGATCGCGTATGTGTAGATCACATCGAACGAAGTGTTGACCGATGATTGGAACCGCCACGATCTCAGATTTGACAAGGTGGGATCGGTCAGAAGAGGTGAGCCGTGTTCGAGAACCTGCGATCCCGAAACGCCTTTCGCCTCGAGGACGTCCAGTTTCGTGACTCTTCCAGATTCAACCGTGACACTAACCTTTATCGTACCGCTCACTCTGGCGGCTCGCGCAATCGGGGGATATGACGGGATTTCGCCACCGATCAGGTGCGGTGCTGCAGCTGGGGTGGGTTGCGCCAGAGCGCAATTGGAAAGAACAAGCAGCAGCAATCCAAATGATCTCTGCAGCATCGGTTTTCCTCAGTTTCCGGACGACCGCAGCGCCTGCGCGAGGTCGCCGCGCGGGATTTTGGTCTGCTCGCCGGTGGCGAAGTTCTTCACGGTCAGGATACCGGAGGCGTGCTCGTCTTCGCCCAGGAGGATGATATTGCGGGCCAGCTTGTTCCCGATTTCGAAGGATTTCCTGATCCGGAAGGCGCCATCGCCCAGCTCGATCCGCATGCCCTGGCGTCGAAGATCGCGTGCCAGTGCGAGCGCCGGCGCGTTGAGAGCTTCGCCGAGGGGCGCGATGAAAGCGTCGGCCAGCACGGGCGCAGGCTCGGCTTCCGCGGACTGCAAAGTCAGGATGAGGCGATCGAGGCCCATGGCGAATCCGATGCCCGGAGCTTTGGGTCCGCCGAGCATTTCGGAGAGTCCGTCGTAGCGGCCGCCGCCGAGGAGGGCGTTTTGCGCGCCGAGGCCATCGTGCGTGAACTCGAAGGTGGTGCGGGTGTAGTAGTCGAGTCCGCGGACGAGGCGGGGATTGATTTCGTATTGCACGCCGCAGGCGTCGAGGGCGGCGAGGACCGCTGCGAAGTGGGCCTTCGATTCGTCGTCGAGGAAGTCGGCGATCTTCGGAAGGGTCGCGATGATGGCTTCGTCGGCAGGGTCCTTGGAGTCGAGGACGCGGAGAGGATTGGTTTCGGCGCGGCGCTGATTGTCGGGGGACATCTGGTCCTTAACGGGCGCTAGCGCTTCGCGGAGGGCGGCGACGTATTTGGGGCGGTCTGTTGCGGAGCCGACAGAGTTGAGGACCAGGGTCCAGCCGGTGATGTTGAGTTCGTCGAGGAAGCTCGCGAGCATCTCGAGGACTTCCGCATCGCGGAGGGGGGATTCGGATCCGGCGCTGGGCGGTCCGATGACTTCCGCGCCGATTTGCCAGAACTGCCGGTAGCGGCCCTTCTGCGGGCGTTCGCGGCGGAACTGCGGGCCAATGTAGAAGAGCTTCTGCAGGAGTCCAGACTCGCCCAGCTTGTGTTCGATGTAGGCGCGAACGACGCCGGCAGTGTTTTCCGGACGCAGTGTCAGGGACTGGGATGATTTATGAAATGCCCCGGAGACCTTTTCTATGAGGATACCCTCTGGGGTCGTTACTACTGCCGCCTCGGAAATGGTTGGGATAACGATGCGGCCGATTCCTCGAAATCTACCTGAAGCTGCATTCCACTCACGAACCTCGTCAGCCAGCGACAGCAACTGACTAGATGTGGTTTGGGAGGCGAAGATGACGAACTCCCAACTTCCGTCCATTTGCTGGCCCTCGAAATCCGCTTTAGGGGCCGCGGTTCTGTCGAGGCTCCAGCTTTCAAATCTTGCAATATTTTCCCGAAGCCACTTGTCTCTCAGTAGATCTCGATCGAATCGCTCGCCATCTTCCCATGTGTACATCTCTTTGGAGACGATGTCGGTTTCCTCGCCGACGCCGCGGGCGAACAGCGAGGTGTCTTCGAAGATGGGGGTGCGAATTTCGCCGAAGTTGTAGCGGGCGAAGACGCGGCGGGTCGTAGCTTCGACGCGGTTCCAGAGTTCGGTTTCGGGCGGCAGGAGGTCGCGGGTGCCGCGCACAGCTTTGAGTACAGTCATCTGAACGTATCTTCGGTTAGTTTACCGAACGCGGCGATGCCGGTTGGTCAGGGTTGGGAAGATCGGCGGATGAGAATCCTTTGGAAGATCGCCGCGATGAAAAGAAACAGAATGCCGAGAAAGAAGGCCGGCAGGGAGAGGACGCCGAGGTCGATGAGGAACGACGATGGGAGATGAAAGAGCGAGAGCACCCATCCGATGAGACCGAGGGCGGCGAGGGCGACCCCGAAGAGCAATGTCCATTGGCCGAGGGTGCGGACAATGCGAAAGGCTCGCTCCATGGCGCTAACCGTATCATGGCTCGTGATCGAGCTAATCGAGTTCGTCGCCTGGCACCGGAGGATTGTCGCGTCCAGCCTTCTTCACGATGCGACGCGCTTTGCGGAGGTCGGCGCGAGAAGCACGCTCATGAAAGTAGGCCGCCGTGCGCAGAGCAGAGAGCTTTTCCGCGAGGGCGACGTTGATGAGCTGATTCAGGGCAACACCTTCGGCCTCGGCGACGCGGCGTGCCTCGTCGAGGAGGGAACTCTGCAGGCGAAGGGCAAAGTTGTTCTTCCTCATTTTGTCTCCAGTCTGCGTGCCACGTCGCGAGGCAACATGACTCGAATATTGAATTCTGTGCGAACGGGCAAAAAGTCCCGCGCGTTGAAGGTTATCAATCCATTGGGCTTGTCTATTGACGAATATAGTCTTGGTTCGGGGCGCAGGCGTGATAGGATGCCGTCCGAAAAACGATGCTGAAGCGAATGGTTGTGGGATGTTTGCTGGTTGCGGGGAGTGTCTGGGCTCGGGACAACGGCTCCGGATGGGTTGAGGTGAAGAGTCCGCACTTTACCGTGGTGACGGACGCGGGGGATCGGCAGGGGCGACACGTGCTCGCTCAGTTCGAGCGAATGCGATGGGTGTTTCAGAGCACCTTGCCGGGGGCGAATCTGGATCCTTCCAATCCGATTGTCGTGATTGCGGTGAAGGGCCAGAAGGATATGGAGGCACTGGAGCCGGCGGCGTACCTGGCGAAAGGGCAGATCGGCCTGGGCGGGTTATTCTCGCGCTCGACGGACAAGAACTACATTTTGGTGCGCCTGGATGTAGAGGGCGAGCATCCGTGGTCGTTTGTGTATCACGAGTACACGCATCTGGCAGAGGGGAGCGCGACGGAGTGGATGCCGCTGTGGCTGAACGAGGGGCTGGCGGAGTTTTTCCAGAACACAGAAGTGCAGGACAAGCAGGTGCTGCTGGGGCAGGTGAGCTATAACGATCTGCAACTGTTGCGGCAAAACCGTCTGATTCCTCTGCCGGTGTTGTTCAAGGTGGACGCGACGTCGCCTTACTATCACCAGGAGCAGAAGGGAGATCTTTTCTACGCCGAATCGTGGGCGCTGACGCATTATCTGGAAGTCGCGGACTTCAAGGATCATGCGAATCGGCTTGGGAAGTATCTGCAGTTGGTGAACAAGGGCGTGGATTCGGTGACGGCGGCAGAGCAGGCGTTCGGCGATTTGAAAACGCTGCAAAAGGCGCTGGACGATTACACGCGGGCGGGGCAATACACCTATTTTCGGAAGTCGACGGAGGCGGTGCCGCTGGATGAGTCGGCCTTTGCTGAGACGCCGTTGACGCTGGCGGACGCGGACGCGATCCGCGGCGATTTTCTGGCTCAGGTGGGGCGGATGGACGATGCGCGCGCGCTGCTGGATCAGGCGCTGAAGGCCGATCCGGACAACGTGAAGGCGCATGAAGCGATGGGGCTGATCGAATTTCGTGCGGGGCATCGCGAAGAGGCGAAGAAGTGGTATGAGGAGGCGGCGGCGCTGGATTCGAAGAGTTATCTGGCGCAGTATTATGCCGGGGCGTTGGCGGTGATGGGTGGGTCGACAACGGAGGCGGCGGAGAAGAGTTTGCGGGCGGCGATCGAGCTGAATCCGCGATTTGCACCGGCTTACGATGCGCTGGCGAACTTACTGGCACGACGGAACGAGAAGCTGGATGAGGCGCACATGCTGGAATTGCAGGCGGTGACCCTGGATCCGACGAACCTGCATTACCGGCTGAATACGGCGAGCATTTTGCTGGAGCAGGATAACTATGACTCGAGCGTACGCGTGCTGCAGGGGGCGCGAGCGATGGCGAAGAATCCGCTGGAAGTGGACGTGGTGGAGCGGATGCTGAAGCAGGTGGATCAGCGGCGGACGCAGATGGAGGAATTCAAGCGGCAGCAGACGGAGGCGCAGGTGCACACGACGGTGATCGTGCAGGGACCGTCGGCTGCGGGGAGCGGAACCGGGGTGGCAGTCACGAATGAGGAAGACGCGAAGCCGAAGCATCCGACGGAGACGCCGCACGGGCAAATGCGGGTGATGCGCGGGGTGATTCGGGGAGTGACGTGCGGTTATCCGGCGGTGATGGAGCTGAGTCTGGAAACGTCGGCGAAGAAGCTGTCGTTCTACAGCAACAACTACTACAAGGTGGAATACAGCGCGGCAAACTTCACGCCGAAGGGGGAAGTGCATCCCTGCGAGGATCTGGAGGGGACGAAGGCGGAGGTGGAGTATTTCGCGACGGCGGACAAGACAGTGGACGGGCAGATTGTTGGGATCATGATGATCAAGTAGAAACGGCGCAGCCGAAGGTGCGCCGTCGGGGGTGCGGGTCGGGCGGGATCAGGCGCGGCTGAGGTAGGCGCCTTCGGCGGTGTCGACGCGAATCTTCTCGCCTTCATTGATGAAGGGCGGGACGTAGACAACGAGGCCGGTTTCGGTCTTGGCCGGCTTGGTGACCGAGGATGCGGTTGCCGATTTGAGACCCGGTTCCGTTTCGACGACGGTGAGCTCAACGGTCTGTGGTAGCTCGATGCCGACGGGCTTGCCATCGTGGAATGAGACTTTGATCTGCAGGTTGGGGATGAGGTATTCGACCGCATCGCCCAAGGTGTCGCGTTTGAGGTGGGTCTGCTCGTAGTTCTCGGTGTTCATAAAGTAGTAGTCGTCGCCGTCGTTGTAGAGGAAGTCCATGGGGATTTCGTCGACGACGACGCGCTCGATGGGGTCGGGCGAGCGGAAGCGGTGCTCGAACATGGCGCCGGTGCGCAGGTTGCGCAGTTTGGCCTGGATGAAGGCGCGCAGGTTGCCGGGCGTGCGATGCTCCACGGAGAAGACGGAGTGGAGCTCGTTGTTGTGCTTGATGATCATGCCCGGGCGCAGCTGGGTGGCGGGAATCGCCATGGGTGAAGCTCCTTACGGAAGTTATTGCGGAATGCTGCGGCAGATAGAGCCGCGGGAGGCGGACCTGAACGGTCCGCGCAGGTGCATACTCCGGCAGATCTGATTTTATCGCAGTGGCGCGATGGGGCTGGCTTAAGGCTGGCCGAAGACCCTGCGGAAGAAGCGGACGAAGGCGGAGTGCTTTTTTGGTTTGGCCGGTTCCGGCGCTGCAGTCGCGGGGCCTGCACCCGGCGTTGCGGGTTTCGTTGCGGCCTCACTGGCCGGCGGCGGAGTCTCGCCGTTGTAGACCAGGGGAGCAGTGATCTGAGCCTGGGCCTGCCCAGGCGGAACGGCCGGGGTCGACGGCGGTGCCGATGGAGTCTTGAGCCCTTCGCTCTCGGCGAGGGGAAATGGGTTCTCCGCTTCAGTAGAGTGAGGGCTGGGCGGGGGAGTGTTGGTCTCGTTACTGGTGTGGAGAGTCAAGCCGGGCGCGCCGATGCGGGCGATGGCGGTGGGCTCGGGCGTGGGCGGGGTCGGCGGACATCCGCAGGCCTCCGGCTCGTTGTCGACGACCTGCTGCAGGCTGCCGTGCTCGAAGAGGACGCGTTGGTTGGGCTGGATGCGATAGGCGCCGCCTTCGAAGAGATTGGTGGCAAGCACGTAGGGAGCGTGGTCGCCGTGATTGTCGAAGCAGGTGTCGCCCTGATTGTTGACGCGGAGGCTGAAGTCGGCCGTGCCGGGACCGGAGATGAGAATGCGCAGATCCGGCGTGAGAATGACGTCGGAGAACTGGCCGGGGATGTAGTGGCCTTCGACGGCACCACGGTTGAGCGCGATCATAAGGCCGCCGCCGGAGACCGTTGTGTCGGTGGAGAGATGAACCTGGGTCGTGGCGCAAACGTTGAGGTTGCCGCCGCGCGTGAGCTTGAGGTGCACGGTCTTGTCGTCCGCAGTGACGGCTCCGTTGTTGCCGATGAAGGCGAGGCCGTTGGCGACGGTCATGGGACCACCGAGCGAAACGCCGTCGGTGGAGACGGTAGCGAGCGAGGCCGCGTCGGCTGGCGCCGGGGTTGCGGACTCGTGGAGGACCGTGGCAAGCGACGCGGGTTGTTGGTCAGGTGCGGGCTGCGGCGGCGTGGAGGGTGTTGGTTGCTGCGCTGCGGCGCCGGCAGCGAACAGCAGAATGACGGCGGCAGATTTCATGCGAGCTTGAGGAAGTTCTGGATGAGCCGCTTGCCGTCGGAGGTAAGGACGGATTCGGGGTGGAACTGCACGCCTTCGACGGGGAGGCTGCGATGGCGCAGGCCCATGATGGTGCCGTCGGAGGTGCGGGCGGAGACTTCGAGGTCTCTCGGCAGGCCCTTCTCTTCCACGATGAGGGAATGGTAGCGGGTGCAGGTCATCGGAGTGGAGATACCGTCGAAGATGGTCTTGCCGTCGTGTTCGACGGCGCTGGTCTTGCCGTGCATGAGCTTCGGCGCGCGGATGATGTTGCCGCCGAAAGCGGCGCCGATCGCCTGATGGCCGAGACAAACGCCGAGAATCGGGACCTTTCCGGCCATGTGGCGGATGAGATCGATGGAGATGCCGGCTTCCTGCGGCGTGCAGGGGCCCGGGGAGAGCACGATGCGATCGGGGTGCAGGGCTTCGACCTGTTCGGGCGTCAACTCGTCGTTGCGGCGCACGACCACGTCGGCGCCGAGCTCGCCCATGTACTGGACGAGGTTGAAGGTGAAGGAGTCGTAGTTGTCGAGGACGAAGACCATTGCGTTCAGTTTAGCGCCGGGTTGTTGGGTGCTGCCTTGTTGAGTACATCGAGGGCCGCGTGTTTCGCGGTTCTTTCGCCGTTGGCGGTGCTATGCTGTGGGGCATCGGAGGTGCTCGCGATGAAGCTCTTCGTCTCCGCTCTTGTCATGCTCGCTGCCACGGCAGGATTTGGACAAAGTCAGGCACCGGCGCCTGATGCCGATTCGCAGAGTCCCGTCGTCGAGGTCCATCCCGGCGTCCTCGCTTCACCCCAGGAGATGGAGAAGAGGTGGATGGAAGCGCAGGCGGAGTCGAGGCTTCAACTGTGGGCGCTGTCGCCGCCTTCCCAGGCCGGGTGTCCGGTGGTGCTGACGAGCGCGCAACTGAACTGGCCGGCGAGCTATCTGCCGGTGACGAGTGCGGAGAAGGTGACGGAGCCGAATCTGGCGCTCGGGTTCAGGAACTCGAGTGGGAAGGCGATCCGATCCGTCACGATCACGGCGCGGTTGCTGGGCAAGCAGAGCGTCTATCAGCTCGACGCGAACGCGTTCGATCTGCGGCTGACCTTCTCCGGCGTGGATACGGCTGACGAGGCTGCGGAGCAACTGCGTGAGATCCGCGTGCCGGAGAAGATGTATGCGTACGGCGTGACGCGCGTGTCGCTGCAGCAGGTGTTGCTCACCGATGGAACGTTCTGGACGGCGTTTGGGCACGGCAACTGTCGTCTGGATGTGCAGGGCAGCACGGAGCGCGTGAAGTAGGAGTGGCCGTCCGGCGGCTGCGGTACAGTGACGGGCGAGCTAGGATTTCACTTAACTTCATCTTCTTCCTCTTCGTTTGCGCCGTCTGTGCCCTCACTCGACCACTTGAAGGAGTGAGCATCCTTCGTGGCAACTTGGTAAAAGAAATCGAAGTCCTGTTTGCTCACGAGTTGAAGAGAAAGGTTCTTACCTCCTTGTGGAAAGCCCACCTTGTTTGTGGAGAGAGCTTGATTCCAGAATTCTTCATCTCCCTCGAATCTACCCTTTTGAATTAGCTTGGCGTGAGTTGTCCGTCCGCTCACCCTGAACCGAGTTTGCCCGCCGACCGTGAAGAAAAGAGCTTGTTTCTTAAGGCCAGTCAATTGCTTTGGGTCTTCAAGCCTCTCCGTAAGAAACTCTCGCTCAGCTTCATTGTGGCATTCGGCTAGGCGTGTTTCGAGAGTCTTTCCTGAGAGCGTCCTTTTCGTGGTGGGGTTCCTGAGCGCATTCTGCTCGGCTTGATCGGGCGGGACCGTGAAGGTCCGCACGAGCGACTCGCGCCCATCGGCGGATCTAAACATCCGAAAACGTACGAAGTTGATATCTATCCCCTTTGCCGAAAGATAACGAATGATTCTTTCGGTGCTGTCACTCATTTCAGAAGCGACGATTTGGATTGAATGATTTGCATTGACAACGTCTGGGTAAGCGGAACCAGGAAAGGCCTTCTGGAACTCGTCTTCAAGGGATGATTTCAGATAGTCAGCAGCTATTTCTTCAATCCTCTCTCTACCCAAGCCTTCAATCCAGGCCGCGTAATCGAGCGCCTGAGCGGTCACTTCGCGAGGAGTCCTGTCGCGCTTCAGTTCTACGATCACCAGATCACCCAACGAGTCAATACATAAAAGGTCTATTTCGCCACCAAAATCTGTTCTTACCTGCCGCCCAATAATCAGGAGACCTGATTCGCTGGCATCAAGAACCGAGATCTCTTGAGTAATCCACTTCTCGATCCGCTCCTCCCGGTCCAATTTGGACCGAGGTACTTCAGCAAGCGTGTCTTCAGAACCAACCTCCCAAATTCGGACCCCGTCAGTCACAAGTTTGCCCTCTTCTGCAGATCCTATCCCTCTCTCGCTCTCTCCACCGCGCGCACCACCGCTTTGGCCTTATTGAGGCTCTCCTGGTATTCGTTTTCGGGGACGGAGTCGGCGACGATGCCGGCACCGGCCTGGATGTAGCCTTTCTTTCCTTCCACCAGCAATGTGCGGATGGCGATGCACGACGTCAGGTTGCCGGAGTAGTCGGCATAGAGGACAGTGCCACCGTAGATGCCGCGGCGTGTGGGTTCGAGCTCTTCGATGATCTGCATGGCGCGGATTTTAGGGGCGCCGCTGAGGGTTCCTGCGGGGAAGCATGATCGGAGCGCGTCGACGGCGGAGAGCTCCGGTTTGAGGCGGCCTTCGATGTCGCTGACCAGGTGCATGACATGCGAGTAGCGCTCGACGTGCATTAGATTTGTCACCTTCACGGTGCCATATTCGCTGCCCCGGCCGACGTCGTTGCGGCCGAGGTCGACGAGCATGACGTGCTCGGCGCGTTCCTTCTCGTCGTTGGCCATCTCGTGCTCGGCGGCGAGGTCGGCCTCTTCGGT
>PMUI01000008.1 GCA_003166955.1 Acidobacterium sp. | reverse complement strand
CAGAATTTGCCGGGCACTCCAATGCCCGCGCACGCCTCGAAAATGCCCTCTCCCGTTTTCGTGGCCCGGTAGCACCAGCCGGGGCACAGCGGGAGGAGAGCCGGGAGCGAGGGGAGCGGGCGTGGTGGTTATTCCGTGGCGGCGGCGCCGGCGGCATAGGCGCGGGCCATTTCGCGACACCTCCTGACGGTCTCGCTAAGGAATCATGCGGAGGTGCTCATGGCAAGGCTATCTGAATCACGCCATCCCGCATCGCATGAGAACACGGAGGGGACTCTATGCCAGCCTTGACCGAAACACGCGACGAAGAAGACGATGACGGAACGGCCGCTTTGTATAAGGACAGCGGAACTGATGAAAATGAAGAGCTCGACGGCGAAGATGCCGACGAGCCGATCGCCGGAGACGAAGACAACGAAGATGAAGAAGAGGACGACGAAGAGAGCGAAAAACTTTAGAAAGCCCATAATGAGGTCTATCCATTTGTCTTCATAGCAATGCAAATTTCACTCGGCCGGGATTCGATCACCGGCAACGAATTTTCAATAGGTTCAACGAAGCACATCAATATCGAGGGGATGTCGGGCATGGGAAAATCCACCCTGCTCGCCAACCTTTTCATCGAACACGTCCGGCGGGGCAACGGTGGCCTTTTCATAGACCTTTAAATTGACCCCCATGAATGCAATGATCGGCGGCAATAGCGCGAGCGTGCCAGCCAAATGCGGCTTCGCAAATCCAAGTCCCGCTATACTCGCAGCTTCGCTACACAACAATGCTAGGAGCATCAGTACCAAAGAGAACCGCCGCCACTTGGTCGCTGCCTTGTTATAGGACCGAATCGAATGAAGAAGTTCCCCTTCTAGTTCTAGCGCGCGCGTCATAGTTGGCCCGAACTATAACACGAAGTCTACCCCCTTGCCGAAAATGACCAGTTGCTACTATTAAACTAATCCCTCCAGATGTCCAACACCGCGCTAGAACTCAAGCGTGTGCTCCCACTCCGAAAATCTCCTTCACCTCGGCGAGTTCGTTTTCATTCCCAAACTCGAGCCGATCCGCAAGTTTCATAGCGAGCCGCTGGCGCCGACCATCATCCCAGCAAGACGCTCCGAGAATGGCCCTCTCCCGTTTCGGCAGTAGGTAGGCCCAGCTGCGGAACATCGGGAGGAGAGCCGGGAGCCGAGAGAGCGGGCGGGCGGCTGAGGCGGGCGGCACAACGGCGGCCGGGCTCCGCGTGACTTTTCGCCATCTGAATTCCCGATTTGGGAAGTTGATCCCCGGGTCATCCAGCGCATGGGACTTCTTGAAGCAACTCCACAATCTGAGGATGCCTGGGATCATCGTTGAACTTCACGCGATAACAGTGCTGCCGATGCAGCTTGGCAGCGATCGAGAGCACGGCATAAGCAAAGCACTTCTGTCCGAACAAGCCTGCGTCATCGCTGAACAGGTCGAAGATGATCTTGTGGTCAGTCTTGCCGATCAGCATAGAGCGGTAGACCCGGATGGTGGCTTCCTGCCCATGAGCCTCGTACATTGAGGGCGAGCCGCCGGATATCTTGGATCGGCCAACCTTGCCACTGCGAAATCCGAAGTCCTGCTTCCGCGGATTCTTTCCGGCCAGTTTGGCTTCACGATCCACGGCTTTGAGAATCGGTGACTTCTTGCCCTTAGTCCAGGCAATATCCGTCCGCAAGCGAACCTTCTGACGGACCCACAGATATCGCTTCCACAGATCGGTGTTCTCGATCGGCCGGCCTGCGGGGTTCTTCCAGCCATTTCTTCTCCACGCGGCGGCCCTCTTGTGGTTCTCGTAGACGTATAGAGAATCGGTAACGATTAAGACCTGCTGCACTCCCAGGGAGCTGCCATTTTCCGCGATGTACTCGAGGGCTCGGATGCACGCTTTGAGCTCCATCCGTTGGTTCGTTGTCTCATGAAATCCCTCGGAAAACACGGCCTCATCCGGCCGGTTATGGTCATCAGGGAAATGCGCCACGCAGGCGAAAGCGCCTGCACCGCCGGGATTGTTGTAACAGCTCCCATCGATATAGAGCTTCAGCGCGTGCGGGTTCTCATTCACTATCGTTGAGAGCGATGGGGTGAAAACGATCCATCGCCACCACATTACCAGCGGTGCAAGCTGTTGCCTTCTGTGCTGCCAGTCGTCCGCCTTCATGATTCCACAAATGGACAGGCTGGTCGATGCTCCATGACCGCGGCCCGTCGGAAGAAACAATTCACACGCTGTGGACGGACCGTTCGATCTGGGTTGTGAGAGTGCTTCTTTGGTTTGCCTATCCCCTGACTTTGGCGTGCTTTCTCTCTATCGCAAGCCTCGCTGTTTACCAATACGCATTTGAAGGGCTGCCAAGACAGACTAGCAACTGATCCGGTACACTTCCTCTCTAGAGGAGAATTGCACCAATGGATACTCAATCCCTAGTATCGGCTTTAAGCGCAGAAATAGAGACGTTGACTCAGGTTCGAAGGCTCTTGACAGGATCGTCTTCACACAAACCTGGGCGTAAACCCGCCACGGCGACATCATTCCCCTTCGGAGTGAAGCCTCGAAAGAAGAGGGTGATGAGCGCAGCGGCCCGAAAGAAGATCGCTGATGCTCAGAAAGCACGGTGGGCTATATGGCACAAGCAGAAGGCTGCCAAGAAGACCGCTGCGAAGGCTGCTGCTTAAAGCTGCAAAATTCAAGCCAAAGAGAAATGCCCTGGCATAGCGCCAGGGCATTGTCATCTCCGTGAGGGAGCTTTAGAACCAGTGAATGATATGGAAGTGCTCCAGTATCGGAAGGTGGCGCAGGCACTGGTGCATTCTGAGCGTCGTGACGAGCAGGCCCTTGGTGTCTATTTGTCGGGAAGGCAGGACAAGACCAGTGGGGCGGGCCGGGGAGCCAGCAACAGAGAGCGGGCCAAGCAGGGCCACATCTACCGAGTGGATCCGGCGATCCTGGGTCAGTTCCGCATCGATGTCACTGACCCAGACTGGAATCAGACGTTCTATCCGAAAGCGAATCGGTAGATAGTCGCCCGCGTGCCGAGAATGCCGCAGGACGTTTTCTTGGCCCGGTAGCGCCAGCCGCGGCCGACGGGGAGCTCGAGCGGGAGCGGGGGACGGGGCGCGGGG
Organism: Acidobacterium sp.; assembly: GCA_003166955.1. Classification (GTDB taxonomy): domain Bacteria; phylum Acidobacteriota; class Terriglobia; order Terriglobales; family Acidobacteriaceae; genus Palsa-343. The sequence continues at coordinate 3,352 of PMUI01000008.1, read as the reverse complement.
GCCTCACGGCGCGGCGCGGCGAGCGTCTCTCTTCGAATCGTCGGCCAGGGAAGGGGATGTCTATTGTGGAAACAGTCCTCGCCTGCGAAGCCACCACTACTCTCCCCCTCTGGTCTTGTCTGATCCCTGTTCAGAATCTCTCAGACTGTGTCTGGAAACCGAGTCCCGCTCTGAATCGGTTCTCTTACCAGATTCTCTGATTGGATTCTGTTACTCGATTCAGTTATTCGGTTTGTAGGGGTCTCGCGCCTATCTTGGGCTGCAATAGAGCCCCCGTCAGCCGATTAGCGCCTACCAGTCAGGTGGGAACAGACCTGCATGCAGTTTCGAGAGGCCTACAGTGTGGCGCAAAAAAGAGGAGAAGCCAGGTATTGAAGGCTAACCTGCCTCGCAATGAGGACAGCGATGGAGAGATTCGATCATGAGCTATAGCCTGGTGAACAAGCTGATGGACCCCAAAGGGGAGCCGAGGAAGCGGATGAAGGCCGCTGGACTCAGTATCTATGCGCGGAGCGTGCTGCTGGAGCTGGCCCAATTCGCAAACGAAAGAAACTACAGAGCCGTCAATTACTGTGAGTGCTGGCCCTCGCACGCCACATTGGCGAGCGGAGTGCACTGCAGCGTCTCTGGCGTGAAGAATGCACTCAAACAGCTTGAGGAGGCCGGCTTTATCTATTGGATTCAAAGCCTCAAGCACGCGACCAACGTATATCTCATCGAGATTGCCGCCTTGGGCGCAGAATGCAACAATCCAATCCCGCTATTTGATGACCCTGAAGATGAACAGGAGGGCAAATCGAGCAAGGGCTCGCCTTCGGACTCAGATGCCGATGCCGTCGTTGACTTGCTTGCTGGCCTGCTTGGACGTCGCCTGTCCCCGGCTCAGCGGACGAAATGGATAGAGAAAGCTCAGAAGATGACCGGGCGCCATTCCGTAGCTGACCTGCGCCCGGCGCTCACGTGGGCTCTAGAAGAGAGCAGCCACTGGGGAGGGATCATCCGTGGTGCCGGGATGCCGCCCGCAATGGCTGCGTTCCATATCGACAAGATTGTCGAGAATTACCGAAACAAGAGGTGAGTCTTTATCGTTCTGATAAAGACGTCGCCCGGCTCCGCCTATGGCCAGAGGCATCGCACTCTTGGCCCGTTTGCTGAAACTTCAATCCTCTGGAAATCGGAGCTCCCTCATTTGCGCAGTATTGAGATGCGTGGCCAGTTTAGTGGAACAGATTGAGAGCAAGCAGGGCGCGTGGACCGTGGAGGCCTTGGCCGAACTTCTGGATTGTTCGCCGAAGCTCATCTACAAGCTGGTTAAGAGCCGAAAGCTGAATGCATACCGCGTCGGCACGCTGATTCGTATCGACCCCAAAGCCGCCGCCGACTACCTCCGGGGGCACGCTACTCTGCCGCAGAAGCCGCAGCCGCCAAAGCCGCGCTGACTCGCTCCTGCATGGCTTTACCTCTTGCCGGCTGCAAATATCGAATCGTGGAGTCCAGATTGCTGTGGCCCAACAGCTTCTGCACTGTCCGAACGTCCACTCCGTTCTGCAAGAGCCGCGTTGCGTAGCTGGAGCGAAACTTGTGCAAGTAGTACCGCTCACACTCTGGCTTTTCACGCTGGCAGCCGTCGCATCCGCCACAGTTCAATTTTGCCGCCGTCGCGTACTGCTTGAGATATTCCAGCCAGTGGTTGTTTGGCCGGTCGTTCCGGGTTCCGAAGACCAGCCGGGACTTCGGGCGCTTTCCGCGCCAAGTGAGCAATTGCTGCGCAAGCTCGGCCACGAGCGGTACCGTCCGCTCTTCGTAATCCTTCACTTCGAAGAACCCCGGCTTGCGGGTGACCGACACGGTCAGATCCTCAAACGAGACATCAGCCCAAGTCAGGTGCATCGCTTCCTGCATTCGGAACCCGGTGTTCAGCAGGAAAGTAAACAGCAGTCGGTAGTAGTCATTGCACACCGCGAACAAAGCATCCAATTCCGCCTGCGTGTAAGCATCGGCCTCTGTCTTCGGGAAGCGATTCAGCTTCTTGCGAGTCTCCTTCGGCAAAATGTCCTCAATGGAGATTTCACAAAAGCGCAGGAACGTGCAGAGGCTGCCGAACCGATTCGCCCGCGTTCTCGGCGATAGTCCGCGCCTCTCAATCCCAGCGCAGTAGGTCAGGATATCGACCGCCTTGACCTGTTCCGGGAATTCCGCAGAGCAGACCTTCAGAAATTCATCGAGGATGACCCGATAGCCGTCCATCGTGTCACGGCTGCGGTGCGGCTCCAGCGACTTTTGGTGGAGGAAATCGGCTGCGCATTGCCGGAGTGAGTGTCGCGTGTCCGGCTCCACAATGCTGGTGCCGGCCGAATCCGCCGAATGGCGCGCGAGGAGCAGAGCTTCCTCTCTCTGCTGCGCCAGCAATGCCTCGCTGGGGTCGTTCCCGGCATTGCGATAGATGGGCTTTGTGCCAGCGTAGAGGCGGATGCAGTAATAGCCCTCCGGGTAAACCCGCTCCTGCCCTTGCACCCAAACCGCATTGGGCTTCACCTTGCCCGTCTTCCCGACAACGACTGGGTAGCGCCGCCACCCCGATTCCGTCTTGCAGTAACGCAGCAGCGTCACCCGGCGATTCGCCATGAACGGTTCCCCCGACTTTGCCCTAATACTGGAAAATCGAGGGAGTTCTACGACCTCCCTAACTAAAACCTAACTAAAGCAGAACAGCCACCCGGAGGTGGCTGATTTCAGAGGCGTTGCTGAATGATGGTGCCGAAGAAGGGACTCGAACCCCCACACCCTTGCGGGTACATGGACCTGAACCATGCGCGTCTGCCAATTCCGCCACTTCGGCACGGAGTCCCTGCGCAGAACACGCTGGACGGCAGCAATTGCTAGTGTTACAAAGGCATCCACCCGTGTCAAACCTGAAAATTCAACCGCGCGCCGGCACGGAATTTCATTGGAGAAAGTTCTTTTCATGACCCTTCCCGTTCAGCCCAAACCGATTCCGGAGCAGCAGGCCAAAGAGATCCGCCGGCTTTCGCACGACCTGAGCAATGCACTGGAAATCGTGCTCCAGACGAGTTTTCTGCTGGGCACGGTTCCGCTGGACGAGGAGGCAAAAAAGTGGCGCACCATGCTGGACAACGGGGTCCAGCAGGCTGCCGATATCAACCGGCGGCTGCGCGAATACGTTCGCGGGAACAGCTGATCCGTTTTGGTTCCGCCCGTTTTGGTCCGGTGGAGTCGAATCTGGATCGAATGCGCCGCCGGAAATCGAAACAGAAGTGAGATAATGGAAACAGCTGTCAGGAGATCCTTTCCTCGACCGCCGTTCGCAGCAAGGGGGCGTCACGGTTTCGAC
>PMUI01000088.1 GCA_003166955.1 Acidobacterium sp. | reverse complement strand
CACAGCAAGCAGAAGACTCTCCCGCGCCCCAGTCGTCAATATGACCTCACCCTGAACTCTGCACCCAAGTACCGTGCAGTTCCATTTTGGGAAGCACAGCTTCAACACCTGGCCAATCGCTTTCTTCCACGAGCCCTTCAGTCGTGCCGCAAGGCCAACAAATAGAATGGGCTCTAGTGCGGAGCCTAAACTGGCTCTTCCCCAACAAAACCAATATGTTCAACCACCCCACAACCCTCTCCCTAATCGCCGCCGCCCATCCCCTCTGCCCCCTTCCCCCGGACAAACTCGCAGCAGCCATCGCCCTCAGCCACTGGCGCGCCGCCCTCTACTTCGGCGGAACCGCATGGCTCCTCCTCGCCCTCTGGATCCTCATCCGCCTCGGCGCCGGCGCTGCCATCGCCCGCCTCGCCGCCCGCGTCTCCCCGCGCCCCTGGCTGCAGGGCCTCATCGTCGTTCCCCTCTGGATCATCATCCTCAGCGCACTCGAAATCCCAACCTCTATCGTTGGCCACAGCGTCAGCCTCCATTACGGCCTCTCCGTCGAGCGCTGGCTCCCGTGGTGGATCGACTGGCTCAAATCCACCGCGCTCACCCTCGCACTCGGCACGTTCGTCGGCGGCATCCTCTACGCCCTCATGCGCCGCTCCCCTTACCGTTGGTGGATTTGGTTCTGGGCCTTCACCATCCCCGCCGAAGTCCTCCTCACCTTCGTCGCCCCCCTCGTCATCGATCCGCTCTTCAACCACTTCACACCGCTCGCCGCCACCAACCCCGCCCTCGTCGATCAGCTCGAGCGCGTCGCTGCCCGCGGCGGCCTCAGTATTCCCCCCAGCCGCATCTTCCTCATGGACGCCAGCGCACGCTACACCGGCGCCAACGCCTACGTCACCGGCCTCGGCGCCTCAAAACGCATCGTCGTCTGGGACACCACCCTCCGCATCGAATCCCCCAGCGAAATCCTCTTCACCTACGGTCATGAGCAGGGCCACTACGTCCTACACCACGTCGCCAAAGGACTCGCCTGGTCCGCCCTCATCATCTTCGTCTTCTACTGGATCGCCTACCGCCTCATGCGCTCGCTCGTCCGCCGCTCGGGCGCGCGCTGGCGCATCGACGCCGTCCAGAGCTGGTCCTCCGTCGGCCTCTTCCTCTTCGTCGCTCTGCTGCTGAACTTCCTCGCCCAGCCCATCGCCAACGCCATCAGCCGCAACGTCGAGCATCAGGCCGACGTCTACGGCCAGGAAGTCATCCACGGCCTCGTGCCCGACCCCCAGGCCACCACCGTCCACTCCTTCTGCAGCGACGCCATCGTCTGGCTCGACGACCCCGCTCCCAACCGCTTCGTCGAACTCTGGACCTACAATCACCCATCCACGGAAGAGCGCGCCGAATTCGCTGCCCACTACAACCCCTGGCTCCCGGGCCACCACCCAAAGTACGTCGCAAAGTAGCCGGGCTCATGTGAATCGAGCCGATCCTGGCTCACCAAGTCGGCTAAGCCGCCATCCAATCGCTTCCAGCTTCCAGCCAGGTCAGGCGGCCCTGCGCAGCGGTTTTGCCCGCCGAATGCGCTCGCGCCGGGACGGGCTGTTCAACGCCTCCCAAATCTCCACGCGGCGCTGCGTATTCAGCCAGAAGTCCGTGCTGTTTCCAAAGACGCGAGAGAGCATTAGCGCGGTATCGGCGGTAACCGCGCGTCGGTCTCGGCACAGCTCATTCACGTGCTTCCGCGGGAGCCCCATCGCCTGGGCCAGCCTCGTCTGCGTCAGGCCCAGCGGCTCCATGAACTCCTTCATCAGAATTTCGCCCACTCCCACCGGCTTTCTTTTGGTAATCAGCATCGCATTGTCCTTATCGGTAGCTATGGTTATCGAGGTAAATGGTGGCCGCTTCGCCCCGCTGGCCATTCCAGCGGAATATCAGGCGCCATTGTTGGTTGATCCTGATGGAATGCCAGCCTTCGAGCTTTCCTCGCAGTTTTTCAAAGCGATTCCCCGGAGGAACCCGCAGGTCGGCGTCGCTTGAGGCATCGTCGACGATCTGGAGCTTGCGGAAAAGGGCGTCAGTCAGATTCGCCGGGATCTTCCTCGAGCTTCGATCGTTCAGAAAGAAATCCCTTAGCCAGTGATCGCGAAAACTCAGAATCATGCAGATTAAGCCAAGTGTACCACTGTACCGCGTCATGGTACAGACAAAATAAGCCCGCCCTGCGGCAGAATGCATCGCCAAAACGCAGTCACCGCTACAGGCTACAGGCTGCCGTCCTCACTGCCCCCCATCCTCCAGCGCCACCCGATTCACAATCCGCTGCAGCAAAACCACCTTCAGATTGATGTGGTTCGCCACATCCGGCACGAACTCCGCTACGAAGTTCCCGATCGGCGCGCTCACCCAGCCGCTCGCGATCCTCTCTGCCCCCGGTCCCCATCCCATCTTCTGATACGGCACGTAGCTCACATCGACCGCCTCGTCGATCATCGATCCCACAATCGTCGAGTAGTTCAGCATCCCCCTGCCCGTGTCGCTCGTCGTCCAGAAAGGCTGGTACGCGCAGTGCGCAATCCGCCGCATCAGCCGCGCATTCGGCATCCGGTGGTAGTGCGGGTCCTGATGATCGATCGACGGGATCAGAAACGTCCCTACAAACTCGCCCGTCATGTCCTGCGTCAGCGTCACCCCGCTCAGCTTCGCCCAGCCCTTCAGCCCCGGCCCGTAAAAAGTATCGGCATCCGACGCAATCGTGATCGCCGACGTTCCCCCGATCGTCAGCAGGTTAAAAGGATCGATGACCCCGTGAACCGCAATGATCCACAGCTCGCGCGGGGTGTAGATGTGCGTCGCATTCTGCGCCAGGTAATTTCCGAACACATCGGAACCCGGCTGGCAGCACATCCGCAGCGGAGCCGCCTCCGTGCACGCAGCCGCCGTGCACTTCTTCGGCAACGGAACATAGTTGGGCTCCAAAAAATTCAGCCCGCGCAACGGCCGTGGTTCTGGAGGAAACGTCTCCTGCCCGCCTCCCGCCGGCGCCCACGCCACAAACGACGACGAAAATCCCGCGCCGGACCCCTCGCCAGCGCTGGCCACGACATCATTCCTGGGAGCAGGCGCATCGGGCAACTCCGTCTGCGCCCGACCCCAACCTATCGCCGCCCACGCCAACAGAAAACAGCCGCCCCACGCGCGGATCCATGAACGCCGCCGCCTCTCTCCCCCGCGCGCCGCTTCCCAGCCGACCTCGCTTCTCCGAGATCCCGACAGATTCCGTGAGAGCATTCGCGCTGGATTGTCCTCCTGGTGCGGCGCACCGAGCCATGCCGCGCTCGCGCCTGCCTGCTGCCTGCTATTCCCTGAGGGTACCGCCGAAACTCATCGCATTCCAGACGAATCCGCTCCTGGCGAATCCATCCCAGCCGAATCTTTGCCCCGCCGATGATTCCGCCACGCATTCAGCGCGTCCGGCGCAAACTCCAGAAACAAATTGTCCCCCGCGCTCCCCGCAATCGACGTCGCCCACGTCTGCATCACCACATGCACGCTCCGGCTTTTGCTCGGATAGTAGAGCGGCGTCACCGCCGACGCCGCCAGGTGCCCGAAAATATTCGAAAAATTGAAACCGTGGCTGCCGCTGTCTCGCTGCGTGATAAACGCCCGCTCCGCCGCCCATCCCGCTCGCCCCAGATAGCTCCCCGAAGCCTTCCGAAAATACCGCGGGTCCTCGCGCAGATACACCGGAAACATACTGCTGCAGAAAAATCGCATCGTCGCCTGCCGCACAAACGCCGCCGCCAGCCGATCCCCAAATGCCCCGCTGTCGCTGCCATAGTCCGGCGTGTCGGTCAGCTGCCCATATCCTGCCGACAAAAACGCCGGGAACGCCGACCACACCCGCTCCTCCTCGTGCAGCCAGAAAACCCACTTGTCCTCCGGATACAGCGGCGGAATCCGCTCTCCCGGATCCACGTACTGCGCCCACTTCCGCTTCTCAAACGAAGCATGCGTGATCGGGCTCGCCGCCTGCTCATCGGCCCGCGCCGGAGGAGCCAGCGGATCGGGTTTAGCCGGCGGGTTCTGCTCCTGCGGCGAACTCCCCGTCGTCACCCCGCTGGCCGCCTGCGGCAGCGGCGCATCGGGAAGGGAAGCAAGCTCCTGCGCTCGCGCCATCGGCGCATGGAAGAACCCAGCAGTTGCGAGCAGAAATACAAAAAAGATGGATGGCAATCGGCGCAGAAGGCCCCCGGCGGTTCAAAAACTTGGAATAGCTTTCCGCCGTTAGGGATGCATTTGCCCTGAGCACTCTCATCGCTCCGCCACGCCCGACATTGACCGCCGCATCCTGCATCGCAATACTGAATAGAGGGAGCACCATCATGGCGGATCAAACAACCGGCCGTTTCGAAAACCTCGGCCGCAAAATGGACGAACATTTCGGCGGTTGCAGCGATCGCATCGAAGAAGATGTGAAGCGCGTCATCACCTACCTCAACGAAAAAGTTGTCCCCGAGGTGAAAGAGAACTCCTCGAAGGCTCTCCGCATCGCGGCCGAGCAGCTCGCGCGCCTCGCCGATCACCTCGACCGCGCGCGCAAGGCCTGAACCCCTCGACCATGCTCAGAATCTCCCCCCTCGGCACCAACGAACCATGCCCCGGTTGCCGCTCAACACGCCGTCCCAAGCCTCGCTCCGAACCGCGCCCCGAACCCCGCTCTCCCCACGCGCTCGCGCTCGGCTCCGCACTCCTCGCCTCCGCGCTCCTCGCCGGCTGCTCCCACAAGCAGCCCGTCGCCTACACGCCGCCCCCGCCCGCGACAGCCCCCGAGCCCACTCCAAACCCACCGCATACCGCAGCTCCAGTCCCTTCCCGCACCGCCGACGAGCAATTCGTCGACACCCACCAGCCCATCTTCGCCGAGTCCGGCATCGCCAGCTGGTATGGTCCGCCCTACCACAACCGCGTCGGCGCCAACGGCATGGTCTACGACCAGAACGGCGTCTCCGCCGCGCACCGCACCCTCCCCATGGGCTCGCTCATCCGCGTCACCAACGCCGCCACCGGCCAGTCCGCCGTCATGCGCGTCACCGACCGCGGCCCCTTCGTCGCAGGCCGCGTCCTCGACCTCTCCATCGGCGCAGCCAAAGCCGTCGGCCTCTGGCGCGCCGGTACCGGCCAGGTCCGCATCGACGTCTTCAGCACCCCCAAACCCATCGACGAAGGCGGTCGCTGGTGCGTCCAGATCGGCGCCTTCCTCCACCAGGGTCAGATCTGCATGTCGGCGCGGCGGATCGTCGTCGAGCGTCCCATCGCCGATGCGTTCATCGAGGCGCTCACGCGCAAGACCGCGGGCCTCAAGGTCGGCGACCCGAAGGAGATGGACACGATCATCGGGCCGCTCATCAATCCCGCGGCACTCGCGATGGTGCAGGGCCGCGTCGATGCGGCGGTCGCCGGCGGG
>PMUI01000106.1 GCA_003166955.1 Acidobacterium sp. | reverse complement strand
GGACGGGATCGAACTTGAGCCGATTTGCGGGCGTCGGAGCCCGCAGGCGAAATCCTGAGCGGAGCGAAGGACCTCTTCATCACGAATGTCGAAGTAGTAGTGGTGGCCAGGGACGGGATCGAACCGCCGACGCCGGCCTTTTCAGGGCCGCGCTCTACCACTGAGCTACCTGGCCGCCGGAAGGATCCAGCCGGAGAGGAGTTGCAAGGGAACATCGGTCGTCACCGCCGCGCTCACCCAACAACCTCTGCAAGTATAACAAACCGAAAAAGCTGCTTCGCCCCTCCCCCACCCTCCGCCTGGCGCATCTAATCTGTTGTCGCCACAAGGAGAACGCCCATGGCCGCAAAGCCCACCCACCCCCCGGAAAACACAATTGCCCGCACCCCGCCCGACACCTGCTCCACCACCACCGATCCTTCCGCGCCTGCGGGCAGCAAGTCCTCGCTCGGCGCCAAAAGCGATTGCAATGGCCGCCCCGCAACCGACGACTCCGTCGTAGAAGCCATCGACGAGCAGGGTCCTCTCGCCACGCCTCGCGCCCCGCAACGCGACGACAGCCGCCGCTGATCACCGCAAAGGAAAGGGCGCCCATCGGCGCCCCCACCATCTACTGAACTTCAAACCCTAAACTCCGCCTCTACCGCATCAGCGTCAGCACTCCCCGGGCTGCCGCCACCAGGCCCACCCACATCAATCCGCTCAGCAGCAATCCGCGCACCGCGCCCCGCGCCGGAGCCATCATGTCCCGCTCCGCTTCCTCCGCATCGGTTGGCCGATACTCCGTCTCTTCATGCCAGCGGCCCAATGCATCCAGCCCGGCGCCGTAACGAATCGCATCGATTGGAATCACCATTGCCAGCTCCTGCTCCATCCAGTTTCAGAACAGAGCCATCGTCGCAGAGGTGTTTCAAAAGTGGATGTGACAAGCATCACGCCGCACCCAAGCAGCAGAGTCAGCGGTACTTAAATGGGAGAGGGTCCCGAAACGAGAACCCAAGGAATCCGGTGCCCCACATCGCGCCTCATCTGCACCCACGTCAAAGGACCCTTCTTCAGCCCCCGACAAGCTGCTTCCTGAATGAAGAGATTTTTCCAGGGCTTGCAGCCTTGCCCAAAGGCCGCCGCCTCCATGATTCGGGGGCTTCAGCTCCGGTGCGTCCTTACGCCCGCAGCCGGGCGCGCAGTTCCTCAGGAATCCGGTCCTGCAGCACGCGTGCCTGCTCCATTGCCATGCCCGTCAGATACACCGGAGCCGGAGTCGCAATCGCCACCAGAATCCAGGCTGCCAGCGATGCCAGCAATCCCAGCACCGCCGCCGCCTGCAGAGTCAGCACCACAATCCGGTGCTCCAGATGCATCACCACCGCTGCACTCCGCAGCGGCTCCACGTGGTGGATCACCGCCAGCGCCAGCAAAAACGCCACGATGCACAGCGTGCTCAGCCCGATCAGAGCAACGTCGATGGTCCGGTGCATCCTCTGCCGTGACCGGCAAAACGCACACGTCGCCAGATGTTCCTCATAATCCGTCCGCATCTCGGGCGAAATCCCCGAAATGTCATAACGCCAACTCGATAATATGTCCCCGACGACCGAATCGGTGCAGGTGCTCATCGTTTCAGGTCCTCATTTTCCCCTCACCTCATCCGCGCCCGGCCGACAGCCCTGAGGTGAGAATCCAACGAAGGGGCGGCTCAAATTGATTATAAACCTGTCTGGTTACAGCACAATAGCTTCCATCGGCTGATCCTGCTCGGCCAGCATCAGATGGTTCGCCAGCAGACTCATCCGGTCCCGCAGCGCCCGCTCCGCCGCAATCCTCGCCAGCTCCGGAAGATTATTGTTCTCCGATAAATGAGCCAGCACCACGTAAGCGGCCCCGCCGTCATAGCCCTTTGCCAAAAACTCCGCCGCCGCGTCGTTCGACAGGTGCCCCACCCGCGACATCACCCGCTGCTTCACCGACCACGGATAAGGCCCGTCCCGCAGCATGTCCACATCATGGTTAGATTCCAGCATCAGCACGTCGCATCCGCGCAGCTGCACAATGACGTTAGATGGCAGATACCCCAGGTCGGTCGCAATGGCTATCCGAACCCCGTCCGCCTCAAACACAAACCCCACCGGATCCACCGCATCGTGCGGGATCGTAAACGGCGTCACCGCAATATCCCCAATCCTGAACCCATTCCCCGATCGGAAATATTCCACCGAGGGAAGGGAAGTGGGATCCCGCTCCGGCGAAGCAGCCGTCTCCGCAATAGCCTCTTCCACAGCAGCCTTCTCCTCCGCATCCGGCTCAGCCGTGACGTCCGCCGAACACCGCGCCGCGACAGCCACCATCGGATCACGAATCACTGATCTCTGATCACTGCCACCTGAGGTCTGTGCTACGAGCTCTGTGCCCTGGCCTGTGGCCTGTGGCCTGTGGCCTGCGGCCTGCCTCTGCTCAATCCACTCCGCATACGTAATCCGCTTCTGCGGAGTCATCCACCGCACCCAGGCCCGATGCGTCGGCTCGGTCAGATACACCGGAATCCCCAGCTTCCGCGCCGTAACCGCCATCCCCTGCACGTGGTCCTGGTGCTCGTGCGTGATCAGAATCGCGTCCAGCGCCTCCGGCTCCTCACCCGCCGCCCGCATCCGCTTCATCAGCTCGCGGCAACTCAGCCCCGCATCCACCAGAATCCGCGTCGTCGCGCTGGAGACAATCGTGCTGTTGCCCCGCGACCCGCTGGCCAGCACCGTCATCCGCACCATGTTGCCCGCACCATGTTGCGAGGATACGCCCAAGAGATGTGGAAGGACCGTACCATTCCTCGTGTCCCGTCTCCACCGAGGTACCACCACCAGGGCCCGATTCCCATTCCGGGCCCGAAACAGGCCAGGCTCCGCACCAGACCAGCCTGTTCCCCGCCATGAATGAGGGCTATCATCATCTCTGTGGCCACCAATCGCATCTCGGATGCCGAAGCCGCCCGCGATTTTGCAGGTCTGCTGGCCCGTGTCCGCGCCGGTGAGGAAATCGTGATCGAAAGCGGCGCGCATCCAGTAGCGGTAATCCACTCGCCGGCGACGCCGCGCCGTTCCATCGAGGAAGTAATCGCTTCCCTGCCGGAGGATTCCCCGGCAATCATCGATGAAGACTTCGCCCGCGATGTCGAAGCGGCCATCGCCGCCCATCCCGAACCCCTGAATCCTCCCTCCTGGGACTAGATTTGTGGGCCTGATTCTCGACTCCAGCGTACTCATCGCAGCGGAACGCAAGGGCAGCAACGCGCGCCAGGCAATGACCGCAATCGCAAGGCGCGTGCCCAGCCAGGACATCGCGATGTCGGTTGTCACTTTAATGGAACTGGCGCACGGAGCCGCACGCGCAGATACGCCCGAACGAAAGGCCCTCCGGCTGCAGTTTCTGCGTGAGATTGCGGCGGCCGCGCCCGTCCATCGCATCACCGTTCCCATTGCCCTCAGAGCGGGGCGGGTCGATGGCGAGAGCACAGCAAGGGGCATTCGTTTCCCGCTCGCCGACCTTCTCATCGGCGCGACCGCGCTGGAGGTTGGTTATTCCATCGCGACCGCGAATCTGCGCCACTTCCGGTTGATACCCGGCCTCAATGTCATCGCTCTCTGAGCGCGGCCGCCCCTAATTCGCCGAAGGCGCCTCCACATGATCCACCACTACCACCTGCACCGGCCCCTTCTGCGGCTCCAGCTTCAACCCCAGCTGCTCCTCCAGCGCCGTAAACAGTCCCGGAGCATCCGCGTCCGAACCCGTCCCATTGTCTGCGCCCTTCATCGGGCCGCCCATTCCCATCGACGGAGCCCACGCAAGACTCCAGTCGTATTTCCCCGTCAGCCCCGTCTTGTCGATCACCACCCGGCCCCCCGCGTCCGGCTGATTCGTCAGCATACTCGCCAGCTGCTCCATCGTCCCTTCGCTCGCACTCGCCTCAATCTTCGTCGACGACATCCGTATCATCGACATGCCGCGCGGCGCCGTCTTCGGCAGTTGATCCGGCGCAACCGCAGCCTTCGGCGGAGGCGCACCCTCATCCGGCGGCGTCGCCGGCGGAGGAGCCGACGCCGTCAGCTTCGCTCCCCCTTTCGCTATCACCAGCGCGTACACGGGCAGCTCCTTCGTCTCAATGTGTACCTTCAGATGAAACCGCTCCGCCAGCAGCGACTGCAGCATCAGGCGGCTCTCCCGGGTCCTGTCGTCCCGCGACAGATTCTTCATCTGTGCCGCATCGTTCGCGTCCGCCTTCGCATTGATGTCGAAATGCCCATCCATCAACGCATCCGGTCCACCCACAATCTGGTCGTCCGACAAAGCCCCATACGCCTGGCGGATGATCGTGCGCAGCTGGAAGTTTTCGATCCTGCAGCTGTCTCCTCCCCACTGCATCCGCATCATCTCGCTGCCCGCCGCCGACGTCCGCACCGTCGACACCTCAAACGCCGGCTGCGTCTCCCCCTCTTTTGGAAGCACTAGCTGCGCGCGCAAACCAACAACACCCAGGCCCATCAGCCCAACCACAGCCATCCACCGCAGCGATCGCCTCATCCTCATCTCTCCTAACAGCTAGTAGCTAACAACTAATAGCTGTAGAAACCCCGCCCCGACTTCCTCCCCAGCCACCCTGCATCCACCATCCGCACCAGCAGCGGACAAGGCCGGTACTTCGGATCCCCCAAACCCTCATGCAGCACCCGCATAATGTCCAGGCACACGTCGAGCCCAATAAAATCCGCCAGCGTCAGCGGCCCCATCGGATGCGCCATCCCCAGCCGGAACACCTCGTCCACCGCATCCGGCGTCGCCACCCCTTCCATCACCGCAAACATGGCCTCGTTCAGCAGCGGCATCAGCACCCGGTTCGACACGAACCCCGGCGCATCGTTCACCTCCACCGCCGTCTTGCCCAGCTTCTCCGCCAGCGTCGCCACCGTCTCGTACGTTTCCTGCGACGTCTGCAGTCCCCGAATCACCTCCACCAGCTTCATCACCGGCACAGGATTGAAGAAGTGCATCCCGATCACGCGCTCCGGCCGCCCCGTCACCGCCGCCAGCTTCGTTATGGATATCGACGAAGTATTCGACGCCAGAATCACCTCAGGGCGAGCAATCGAATCGAGGTCCTCAAAGATCGCCCTCTTCACCTCGAACTTCTCCGTCGCCGCCTCGACGATCAAATCCGCCTCTGCCAGCGCACCGCGATCCAGCGTCCCCTCAATCAGCCGCAGTGTTTCGTCCACATCGGCGAGCGAAATCTTCCCCTTCTCCGCCTCCCGCCCCAGGTTCTTCCGGATCGTCTCGAGGCCGCGATCCAGAAACCGCTGCTCCACCTCGCACAACACCACCCGCAATCCGCTCCGCGCCAACACATGAGCAATCCCGTTGCCCATCGTCCCCGCACCAATCACGCCAACCGTTTTGATCTCCGTCATCGCCCGCTCCTTGCTGCCCGGATGGTAAAGCAGAAAACCTTTCATGCCTACAACCGCCATCCTGAGCGAAGCACGAGGCATCGAGGAAAACCACGTAAACAAAAAGGATTCTCCGTTTTGGGTCTTGAGCTGTGCTAATTGAGTGCTAAACGCCCTCGGGATCGATGGGAGTCGGAGTCCGGCTACTGCGCCATTGCCGGCGACACACCACTGCGCTCACCTTCATCTGATCTTGTCATCCTGACGCTGAGCGTCGCGAGGCGGAAGAGCCTGGCCTGAGCAAGCTGGCGCAGCTGGCGAGTAATGTCACCCTGAGCGGAGGCCGAGCAGCGCTCGGCGAGTCGAATGGGCGAATGGCATCTGCGGTTGCTCTTCTCCGCCACGAAGCGTTCCGCCGGAGTTACTTCCGAATTGCCGGTAAACCGGACAGAGCCTGCAAACCCTGCAGCCTCTGGCACGAGGATCAATGAGTGCATTGGCAATTTGCCGCTCGTCGTCGAGAACCCAATGCCACGACCTTCAAATCTCGGAGCGTTCGCCCCAAGCGCAGGAAAGACAATCGATGTATAGACGATAATTTTGGGTCTCGCTATCGAATGCCGCGTAAGGTTCTGTTTCCCGCACATGGGACAGTAGCAGTAGCTGCAACTGACACGATTCACCCCCGATCACCGATTCCCCCCAGAATCCGGCGCACCGTGCCTATTGTTCAAATGCATGCGGGAGACCAGGGAGCGGGGCGCGCTGTGGAAGAATTCCAGACTGATATTGGCTCCCACATATCCCAGCATTGTGTAGTTCCCCATCCGGAACGCATCCTTGGCTCCGTAGCGGCTGGGATACCATCCGTAGACGGCCGTCATCGAACCGGCATAGGGCGCGATGAGGGCGGGAACCGAAAAGACAAGGTGGCCCTCTTCGCCGCGGCGTGCTGTCAGAGTCGAAATTACGGCATGGCTAAGCCGCGGGAAAATGCCTTTGCATTCGCAGCGGTAATACAGCGCGTCTTCTCTGAAGGCCTCGGAAAGCGCGTAGCGTGTCGTCGTGCCGACCGCTGCGATGGCGAGGTCGGAGCCGAATCGCCTGCTGTAACCCTCAGCGCCCTGCTTCCATTCCGGAGGCGAATTGTCCTCCTGATTGAGGCCGGCCACCACCGCGGCCGCGCCGATGGGAAGCGGACCAAACGCGTCGAAGGCATAGTTGCGAATCTTCGTTATCTGTGTCGGACGACTGTAAGTCAGGTTGGATTGCGCCAAGTTCGCACTAGCGGCTGTAGCAGAAGGATCCCCGGCGTCGAGGGACGACTGCGCATTCGTCTGCGGCGGGAGGGCTGCAAAACAACCGCTAACCAATAATGGGAGGATGATGAGGCGAAGATTCATGCCGGGATTCTCCCAACTCATTCCCGGAGACAAGTGTTGCAGAGTAGCCACGCAGAAAGATGGCCACTTTTGCTCTAAAGGTCGAAGAATCGCATTGCGGCTGAATCACGCTGGACGCGATTAAAATCCCTGTCTTTGCTCGCCTTGTCTTTGGGTCGGTATTTCCCCAGGGTGCTGACAAACGGCTCGAAGAGCGAGCTTCTCGAAGATGGGCTTCTTCGTAATGTCTGGATGTCGGCAACACGGAAGTATCAAGTATGCTGACCGCTACTCGATCCTCACCACCACAGCCGTCACGTTATCCCGTCCCCCAGCCTCGTTCGCCGCATCCACCAGCGTCTGCGCCGCGCGCTCCAGATCATCCCCCGCGCCCAAAACCCGCGCAATCACGTCCTCATCCACCTCGCGCGTCAGACCATCGCTGCACAGCAGAAACACATCGCCCTGCGCGACCTCCATCTTCAGCACATCCTCGGTCACTGACGGCTGCGTCCCGATCGCCCGCGTAATCACGCTGCGAAACGGCGATCGCGCCGCCTCCTCCGCCGTCATCGTTCCCAACCGTATCTGCTCGTCTACCAGAGAATGGTCCTGGGTCACGCGCTTCAATTCGCCGCCGCGCAACAAATAACACCGGCTGTCCCCGGCATGCGCTACCAGCGCCGGACCCGCTCCTGCATCAGCCCCCAGCAGCAGAGCCACCAGCGTGGTCCCCATCCCATACAGCCCGGGCTCGCGCTCGGCCCGCTCCAGCACCAGCCGATTCGCCTCTGCGATCGCCTCATGGAGCTGTTCGCGCCGCGACAGCTCCCCCGGCTCGGCGCTCATCCGCTCCAGCACCACATCCGCGGCCATGCGGCTCGCGATCTCGCCCCCCGCCGCGCCGCCCATCCCGTCGCACACGATATAAATGCCGTGCTCCAGCCTCAGCCCAAACGCGTCTTCATTGCTGCTGCGCACCCGCCCCGTACTCGTCCGCGCCGCCGCCTTCGCCGTCATCATCGCCTGGGTTGTTGAACCAGAAATAGAACCGCTGACCGAACCAGATATCAAACCAGATTCACGATACACGAACCGCCCCCTCCCCCTTG
Organism: Acidobacterium sp.; assembly: GCA_003166955.1. Taxonomy (GTDB): domain Bacteria; phylum Acidobacteriota; class Terriglobia; order Terriglobales; family Acidobacteriaceae; genus Palsa-343. The sequence goes on along the minus strand of PMUI01000106.1, from coordinate 17,302 downwards.
TCACGCAGTCGCAATCAGCCACCAGCAACTAGCTATTGTGGTGTTTCGCAATCGGCCTTAGCATTTGTCATCCCGACCGGAGCGCAGCGAAGCGGAGGGACCTGCTTTTGAAACTCCCTATCCGGCAGGAGATTTCGGAAACACCACGCTATGAGCTCCTCATGTCTCCCACACTACCGCTTTTCTGTTCCCTGTTCCCTATTCCCTATTCCTGTATCCAGGATCACCGTACCCCCGCTCACCCTCTTCTACAATCACTCTGAGGAACCACTATGCCGCGTAAGCCGCTGATCGCCGCCAACTGGAAAATGTACAAGACCCCCGTCCAGGCCCAGGAATTCTTCAAGCTCTTCCTGCCCCTGGTCGCCAATCACGACCGCGACGAAATCGTCGTCTGCCCCTCCTTTACCTCCATCTCTGTGGTCATCGCCGCGGCCACCGGCTCCGGCGTCGCTATCGGCGCGCAAAACATGCACTTCGCCGACGAGGGCGCCTACACCGGCGAAACCTCACCCCTCATGCTCAAGGCCATCGGCGCCACCCACGTCATCCTCGGACACTCCGAGCGCCGCCAGTACTTCGCCGAAACCGACGAGCTCATCAACAAAAAACTCAAAACCGCCCTCCACCACCAGTTCATTCCCATCGTCTGCGTCGGAGAAGTCCTCGCCGAGCGCGAAGCCGGCAAGACCGAAGAAGTCCTCCTCCGCCAGACGCGCGGCTGCCTCGCCGGTCTCACCGCCGGCATCAGCGCGGCCGAAGCGAGCCCCATCGTCATCGCCTACGAACCGGTCTGGGCCATCGGCACCGGCAAAACCGCGACGCCCCAAATGGCCTGCGAAGCCCACGCCCTCATCCGCGCCGAAGTAGCCAGGCTCCTCGGCAACGAAGTGGCCGACAATCTCCGCATCCTCTACGGAGGCAGCGTCAAACCCGACAACGCCACCACCTTAATGAACGAACCCGATATCGACGGAGCCCTGGTAGGGGGAGCCAGCCTCGACCCCCAATCCTTCGCCAAAATCGTCAACTACTAACCGAGCGCTTGCCTTTTTGGACAAGAGAAAACTCCGTCATCCTGAGCGCAGCATCCGAATATCAGCGCGCCGCTTTTGGCGCGCTGAACCAATTCAGGCGCAAGCCGAAGGACCTGCGTTTTCATTTCGCCGGAACCACCACGGACCTCAACAAAGAAAAACTCTGTCATCCTGAGCGAAGCCGCCGATTACGTTGCGCCGCTTTTGGCGCAACAAACAATTCAGAAGCAAGCCGAAGGACCTGCTTTTCCTGCGCAGGGTCGAGCATCTAAGCTTTACCTGTGCCCTGTGCCCTGACCCCATGAACGAACCCGCCACCATAGCCGAAATCCTCGCCAACACCCGCACCATCGCCGTCGTCGGCCTCACCAATCGCGAAGGCCGCGCCTCCCTCGGCGTCGCCCGCTTCATGCAGTCCCAGGGATACCGCATCATCCCCGTCAACCCCACCATCGACTCTGCTCTCGGCGAAAAAGCCTGCCCCACCCTCGATGCCGCCATGGCCGCGCACCCTGACATCGACCTCGTCAACGTCTTCCGCGCTCCCGCCTTCGTCCCCGCAATCGTCAAAGACGTCATCCGCCTCAAAATCCCCCACCTCTGGCTCCAGGAAGGCGTCGTCCACGACGAAGCGGCCGGCTGGGCCGAAGCCGCCGGCATCAAAGTCGTCCAGGACCACTGCATCCTGAAAGAACGCATGGCCGCCGGCTGGAAAAACCGCGACTGAACCCCCAGCCCCCAAGCCCCACCCAAGCCCCCACATAGAGACGGCCAGGTTCACCCCACAGCAAGTAGCGAACTCCCCTGCCACGACAACGTCAATGCGAATCGCTTCCGGGTTCACCTGGAAGTACTGTCTTTTCCTATTTTGGGAGAGCACCGTCCCAACCCGACCTGCCACTTTTCCGTGAGCCTGAGCCTCCGCGCCAGCGCAATTCATTTCCCCCTAAGAGTCCCCTGATAGAACAAAAGCCCCGGTGTGCCGATAAGTGGATTGTTGACGGAGAGCACGCGTGGATCATTCTTCCCCGGTCGAGCTGGAATCGTGCACAGGAGCCCAGCAAACCTGCACAGCCGCCTCGGCAGCCGCGTGGACCGAACCCCACCCCTCTCTCTTCGCCCAGCTCGAGCAGCTTCTCGGAGAGGACTCCGAACCCGGCCCCGCCTTCTTCATCGATAGCTGGACCCTGGGCGTGGCCGCCGCCTCGGAGAACTTCCTCCGCCGCCGTCAGGACCCAAAAACCACGCAAATGAACCGCGAGCACGCCGTCCCGGCATTCCAGTTCTGTTCCTTCCCGCCCTTTATCACGATGGAAGAACCGCCCCAGAACGCGGACCTGTCGCCCAAAGACGCGAACCTGTCGACCCAGGACGCGGAGTTGCCGTCACGAAGCCGCGAACTGCCGCCACTCGCGCCAGCCACCTGGCCGCGCACCCTCCCGGCTGCCCGCCGTCTCCTGGGAGTCACCGCCACCAGCACCCGCGACGAGATCAAAGCCGCCTACCGGCAAATGGCCAGCCTCTATCATCCCGACCACCTAGCCCGTCGCAACGACCACGAACGCCAGTTCGCCACCGACCGGATGGCCTCCATCAACGAAGCCTACCGTCTCCTCTGCGAAATGCGTCTCGCGTAACCGGGAACCACCACGACTCTCAACAAGAGAGAAAACTCTGTCATCCTGAGCGAAGCCGCCGAACGTTGCGCGCTTTTGGCCCAACAAACAATTCAGAAGCAAATGTTACCCTGAGCGAATGCCGAGCGGCGCGAGGCGAGTCGAACGGGCGAAGGACCTGCGGTTCGCATCTCGAGATCGCGGGTCCAGGTTTTTCACCGAACGCCGAACGCCGAACGCCGAGCGCCGAAGGCCAGAGCCTAAACCCCGACCCCCTTAGCCCCCACATTCTCCCGAATAAACGTCACCACCGACTCCAGCGAAGTCCCCGGCCCAAACACCGCCGCCACTCCCTGCTCCTTCAGCGCCGCAATGTCCTGCTCCGGGATCGTCCCGCCCAGCACCACCAAAATGTCGCCTGCGCCCTGCTCCCGCAGCATCGCCGTCACTCGCGGCACAATCGCGTTGTGCGCGCCGGACAAAATGCTCAGCCCCACGCAGTCCACGTCTTCCTGCACCGCCGCCGTCACAATCATCTCCGGCGTCTGCCGCAGCCCCGTGTAGATCACTTCCATCCCCGCATCGCGCAGCGCCCGCGCAATTACCTTCGCCCCGCGGTCGTGCCCGTCGAGGCCGGGCTTCGCCACCAACACCCGTATTGGAGTCGTCCGCTCACTCATAAAGAACGCTGAAGAATAGCACAGCGATGCCGAGGTCCGTGCTTGTTTCAGTTCTGGCCTTCGCCGTCACTTTCGGGGAAGGGAACGAATCCGGGTGCCCCATTCTGGTGCGCCAGGTCTTAGGCGCGCCAGGGTGGGGTAGTTTCGCAACTCTTAGTTCGGTACCGCTCCTGGGAAGGGAACTGATCGGGGTTTTCGCCCGATCCTAACTCTCCTCGCGCTCCGAGTCCTCATCCGCCCCCTCGAGCCCCGCGAACCCCTCCGCCCCCACATCCCATGTCTTCAAAATCCGAAAAATCACCCCCGACCCAAACCCCGCCCGCATCAGCATCCGCATCACCCGCGCCGCCTCCTTCTCATTCGCAGGCTTCTTCACCCGCTTCCGCTCCAGATGCCGCCGCGCCAGCTCTTCTTCGTCGACATTTTCATACGCCGCATCGAGCGTCTTCCCGATCACCGCCGCCTGCACGCCCTTCCGCATCAGATCCTGCTCGACGCGCCGCTTCCCGAAGCTCGCATTCTCCTGCCGCAGCTTCGCAAAATCCTGCGCGTACCCCGCATCGTCCAGATACTTCCGCGACAGCAGCCGCGCCACCACGGCTTCCACCGTCGCCTCCCCCGCTTCGCCTGGCTCGACGCGCCGCCGCAGCAGCCGCTTCACCTCAGCGACCGTCCGCATCTGCTGCCCCAGTACCTTCACCGCATAGTTATAGAGAGCGTCTTCATCCAGTGGAACAGCCGTCTTCCGAGCACGCGATCGCATGCCTTCACCTCGCCGGCGCGATCAGCATTTCAAACGGCCTGGTCCTGCGCCAGCGATAGGTTACGAAGTCGCTGTCCAGCGTTAGAATGTCGCCCGTGTCCAGTTCGTTAGCCATGTGGACGAGACAGGCATCTGCGAAACTCGCCGGGATATCCCGATACTTACGCATGATGGCTCGGACCTCAGAAACCGCCTCAGACAGCGCGAACGGAATCTCAAATTCGCCCTGTTCCAGATTTGCAAGAACCGCTTCCGGCGCCCCAGGAAATCTTCGAAGAATGTGACAGCTTTCCATTATCACTGCTTCGCATGTGACCAGCGGCCGGCTCAGGCTTGAAACTGCCCGAACACATTCTTCGTGGCGTTGTGACTCGCGTTGCAGCAGCGACACAATCACGCCCGTATCGAGCAGGACTGTCCTCACTGCCCCAGGTCTTCCAGGTATTTCTTGTTGGTGGCAAGGTCCGGCGGGCCGCCCTCAAACTCGCCCAACCCGATGATCTTCCTCTTCCTGGGTGTCGCACCGTAATGACTTGCCATCAGCCGTAGCCCTTCACGCACCACCCGCGAAGGACTCCATCCCAGCCGCCGCGTCAACTGCTTCAGAGCAGCCTGCGACTCCTCGTCAAGACGAGCCTGTACCGTAGCCTTCATAATCAAAGTGTACTACAAGTCACAATTTGTAATACAGATCGCAGTTCACTATCCCGCTGACCGCTATCCCCTGCGTCGATACCGAATCTCAAACTCATACCCCGCATTCGGAGGAAACATCTCCGCCACATGCCTTAACCGCTCCGCCAGCGCCGGCGCCCCCAGCAGCGGATATTCCCGCTCCCGCAAATCCGCATAATCAAAATCCACCGTCAGCGACAGCATGTAAACCGCCAGCGCATCGGCAAACGTCGACTCGAAGTAGCTCGACTTCGCCGGCTCATCCACGTTGTTCCCGCGGCTCCGATCCACCGCCCGCCGCCGGCTCTCCCACGCATCGTGGCTCGTCTCGCCCCGCACATCGCTCGTCGCCTGCGACCACACCAGGTCCGCGAAGCTCTGCGGCACCCCCACCACATCCACAAAGTGGTGCCCCACGTTGATCAGAAACTCAAACGCCAGCGCGAACCGGTCCTGCATCAGCCGCGTCGAAATAAAAATGCACTCCGACCCGCCGAACTTCACGTTCCTGTGGCAAATCGCCCGATCCCCAAGGTCCACCGTGTAATCCGGCGCCACCACCGTGTCGTCGTTCTCCCCGATCGCCAGCGGCACAAAGTACCACGCCCGCTGCCGCAGCGCCGCCGCCACCACCGCCGGCACCGCCTGCACAATCCGCTCCAGCTCGTCCGCGCTGTTGTGCACTTCGCCAAAACTCGCCCAGCACATGCCGTTATCGGCTTCGCGGACCTTCGCCTCCTGCGCCACTTTCGACGCGGAATACAAGGGGATTTGTGCGGTTCCAGCCATCACTCTGTATTCTAATGTTCGTGCGCTCGAATCACCTAACCCACCCCGATCTTCGATTCGCTCCTGTACCCGTGTTCGCGATCGCCCGGTATCTGGCGCCGCCGAAACCAGGGAGCCAGATTTCACAGCTTGCCGAAAAAACCACACCCCTGGCGCTGCGAAGGCCAGGTTCACCCCACAGCAAGAAGCTCACTCCCCTGCCAGCCGAACGTCAATGCGAATCGAGTCTGGGTCCATCACGAGAGTGCTGTCTTGTACCATTTTGGGAAGGGCACAGTCTCGACAGGCCGTGAAGCCCCGTAAGGAATCCCGGGTTTTAGCCCCTGAGGACCGCATCACCTCATCCCCGAGCACTCTCCCAAATCTCCAGAGACAAACCCCATGACCGCCACCGCCCAACCCGCCAAACTCCTCGGCATACCCCTCGGCGACTTCGGCCTCTTCTCCGCGCTCCTGCTCTCCGTCGCTTCCGGATTCCTCGCCTTTTTCGCCACCTGCTTCCTCTCCATCCTCGCGCTCCTCTGCTGGAACCTCATCGGCCACAACCACGTCAACTACGCCGACAGCTACCTCTACATAGCCTTCCCCACCGGCCTCGCCGTCCTCATCATCGGACTGATCTTCTTCATCGGAACCTGGCTCCGCCGCAAATTTTCCTCGTAGGTTGTCACCACGAGCAGACATCGCGCAGTTGGTTTTTGCTCGAATCACCGCAGCTCTCAACAAAAGAGAAAACTCTGTCATCCTGAGCGAGGCCGCCAAATCGTTGCGCCCGCTTTTGGCGCAACAAACAATTCAGACGCGAGTCGAAGGACCTGCTTTTTGCTTCTGCAATAAAATGAACGAGAATGTCCGTCATCACCATCCCCAACACTGCCCTCACCCCCACCCCGGAACAATCCCGCGCCTTCTGCGCCCAGCTCGAAGCCGGCGACATCCTCTACTTCCCCCAAACCCCTGTCCCCCTCGCCCCGGACGACACCAGCTTCCTCCTCGGCCAGCAGCAAACCGACAGCTCGCTGCACAAAAACATCGCCTACAAACCCGCCATCGACCGCCTCAGCGGCTTCGATGCCAAAACCGCCGACCCCGCCGCCGTCCAGCGACTCCACCAGATCATGCGCGGCTACTCCAGCTCCGTCGTCCAGTTCCTCGCCCGCTTCCTCGCGCCCTACCAGCAGCACTGGAAGCTCGACTACGCCAGCTTCCGCCCCCAGGAAGAACAGAACCGCGACCTCCCGCTTCGCCGCCGCAACGACCTCCTCCACACCGACGCCTTCCCCACGCGCCCCACCTACGGCGCGCGCATTCTCCGCTTCTTTAACAACATCAACCCCACGCGCACGCGCGACTGGATCGTCAGCGACCCCTTCGGCGCCACCGTCCGCCAGTTCGCTCCCAAACAAATCGCGCCGCGCCCCGGCTCCGCGCTCTCCCGCATCGGCAAAGCTTCCGCCCGCGCCATTGGATTAGGCGCCGCCATCCCCTCCCTCAAGCGTTCGCCCTACGACGACTTCATGATGCGCTTCCACAATTTCCTGAAAGAAAATCCGACCTTCCAGGCCTCCTGCCCCAAATACCCGTTCCAGTTCCCGCCAGGATCCTCCTGGATGGTCTACACCGACACCGTCCCCCACGCCGTCCTGGCCGGCCAGTACGCCCTCGAGCAGACCTTCTTAGTCCGCCCCGAAGCCATGGTCCGCCCCGAAATCTCCCCCCTCAAAGTCCTCGAAGAAATAGCCCACGCCCCCCTCACTTAGGGTGTCATCACTTAGGCTGTGCTCCTGAGCGAATCGCCGGAAGCAACCCAAATTCTGAGTTAGAACAACCGCACGCTGATGTTACTATCCTGGCTACAGTGCCCGACCGGCGAAAATGCGACATTGTTATGCAGGGGGGCGTTACCTCCGGCGTCGTCTATCCCGGACTGGTTTGCAAGCTCGCCGAATATTACGACTTCCAAAACATAGGTGGAACTTCCGCGGGCGCAATTGCTGCCGCGCTCACCGCCGCTGCGGAGTATTCCCGCCGCAATGGCAACCAGGACGCCTTCGCCGCTGTAGCTAAAGTCCCGGAGTGGCTGGGCGGCGATTCAAAGCACGGCAGCGGCTCCAACCTCTTTTCTCTGTTTCAACCCCAGCCCGCCATGGCTGGCCTGTTCAGGTTTGCGACTGCCTTTCTGGTCAATAGCTGGCCAAGACGCATCTTCGCCTGGCTGGCTTTGTTCTGGATAGAAATCATCATCGGCATCATTCCCGGATCAGTCCTCGGTTATCTCGCATCCGGAGCGCATGGCTGGCGATTCGCCGGGATCGTCTGCCTCACCGTCCTCGTTTGCCTGTCGGGAGTCGGCGTGACCGCCGCCGCCGGGCTCACGGCCCGCCTGAGCCGCCTATCGCGAAGCTGTTTCGGTATTTGTACCGGTTACGCGCCGCCCGCGCCCGACAAACCCCCGGCGTTGGTCGCCTGGCTCAACGACAAAATCAACACGATCGCCGGCAAGCCGGACACCGAACCCCTCACCTTCGGCGATCTTCAAAGCGCAGGCATCACCCTTCGCATGATGACGACCTGCCTCACGTGGGGACGGCCCTTCACCATCCCTTTCGCTACCGAGGCCTTCTATTTCAAGCCCACCGAATTCTTGAAGTTCTTCCCCAAAGAAATCGTCGATTGGATGGAAAAGCACCCCCCTCAGGATCTCAAGCCGCCCCATGAACAGGTGGATACGAGAGGCCTCTGTCCGCTCCCCGGTCACGATGACCTCCCTGTGATCGTTGCCGCCCGCTTCAGTCTCAGCTTCCCGTTTCTGTTCTGTACGGTCCCGCTGTACGCGGTCGACTGGACCCTGCGCCGTCGCAGCGAGGGCGAACCCAACCCTCCCGCATCTGTCCCCGGCGGCTCCATCGGCCCCCACGCCCCCCGCATACCCGAACACATCTGGTTCACCGATGGCGGCATTTGCAACAACTTCCCTCTCCACCTTTTCGACGGCCCCGTGCCCCGATGGCCGACCTTCGGCATCGAGCTCACCAACCTCCGCCCTGACCGCCTCCCCAACGCCCCACGCACATGGATCCCAAATTCGAATATCGGAGGCATTCAACCCATCTGGACCCGCCTCAATCCAAACGGTGGCCTCTCCGGAACTGCTGGCCTCATCGGTGCCATCATCGACGCGGCACGCAATTGGGTCAACAGCCTCCAGGCCATTGTTCCCGGGTACCGCGACCGCATCGTGCATATCGCCCTGAGCGCCAAAGAAGGCGGCCTCAACCTCACCATGCCTCCGGATATTCTCGAGAGCCTCAACAAGTATGGGTGCGAGGCTGCTCAGGACCTCATCGATCACTTTATCCACGGAACCGACAACGGCCAGCCCACTCCCATGACCTGGGATAATCAGCGCTGGATTCGCTATCGTTCCACCATCGCCCTCCTTGAAACCTTTCTGGCTAAATTCGCTTACTCCATGAATCACCCGGAGCCTGGCGACGATCCTTACTCACAGCTGATAACGCGAGCACCCCACGACCCTCCGCCGACCGGCTACCGGCTCACCCCGAATCAGATTCCTCCCGCCGTATCGGAAACCAATCAGTTGATCGCGATAGGGAACCAAATGAGCAGCGGAGACCTGCAGGACGGCAGTCCTCATCCCCAACCTGCCTTAGTCATACGTCCCAATTTCTAGCTCTCACGAATGTGCCCTGGACGCCGGACATGCCCGCCGTCCCGCATCCGCCGCTCAGCTAACTACGCCTCTCGAAGCAACTCCGTCCGATACTGCGGCGCCAGCCCCACCACCTTCTCAGTAAAAACCCTCTGCTCCTCCTCGGACAGCTTCGGCGGCGCAGTTGTCCGCCCAGCCACCGGAACCCCAACCTCCATGAAGAATTTCTCCTGCCCCGCGGGAGAGCAGATGCACAGCATCCGCACCGCCGCGCCAGAAGCATTGTGAAACTGATGCGGAGCGTTCGCCGGAATATTCACCGTATCGCCCGCGCGCACCGTCATCTTCCTCCCGCGAAACGTAGCCTCCATCTCCCCTTCGAGCAAAACAAAAGTCTCCTCAAAGTCATGCCGATGCGGCGGAGGCCCGCCCCCCGGCGGCACGTGCATATCGACGACGCAGAATCGCCCCGCAGTCTCCTCGCCCGTCACAGTAATGGTGTATGTATCGCCGACCAGCCCGATGTGAGGCAGTTTGTCGGCTTGCGCAAACGTAAGTTCGCGCTGAGGGTCGTCCGGCGGGATCGCTGGTGCCGTAGTTGACATTTCATGCTCCTCTTGTAAGGTTCGGTCTGTCCGGCTTTCGTGGAAGGTAGCTTACCCCACCCATGACCAGAACCTTCAAAGCCCTCCTCAGGATGCTCATACTCGGCGCCGTCGGCGGCATCATCGGCGGCTCCCTCGCCGCCAACCGCCGGCAAATCGCCCACACCCTATTCCAAATTCCGCCCGCCATGCTCGCCGCCATCGCGCTCATCTGCCTCTTCTCCATCTACTGGGACGCCGCCGCCAAAAACACCGCACCCGCCCAATCCTCCGAATCTCCCTGGTCCCGCCGCTTCCACCTCATCGTCCTCAACCTCAGCGTCCTGCTCCTCATCCTTCCCATCCCGGGCCTCACCCGCCGCTTTCTCCCCACAAGACCCATCCTCGAAGCCCTCGGCCTCGCCATCGAAATCGCTGGCATCGCATTCGCCATCTGGGCGCGCCGTCACCTCGGCGCCAACTGGAGCGGCGAAGTCCGCATCGCCACCGGCCACCAGCTCGTCCGCACCGGCCCCTATCAATACCTGCGCCATCCCATCTACACCGGTGTACTCGCCATGTATCTTGGCGCCATGCTCGTCTCCGGCCAACTCCACGCGCTCATCGCCATGGCTGTCATCGCCCTCGCCTACCTGCGCAAGCTCCGCCTCGAAGAAAAAATTCTCAGCCAAAACTTCGGACCCGCCTTCGACGACTACCGCCGCCACTCCTGGGCCCTCCTCCCGCCGCTCCTCTGATCCGAGCAACCTCAGGTCCCTGCGACCTACCCTTCCCCTGTGGCATCCTTATAGCAACGGTTCCCAGCTCCCAAACCTAAAAATCCGGTATCCGACAACCATGACTCCCAAATCCCGAGCCGTCCTCACTCTCCTCGCCGCCCTGTCCGCCCTCCCCGCCTTCGCGCAGTTCGCCCCGCGGCACATCTACGACGAGAACGCCGACGCCAAAGCCGAAATCCGCGATGCCCTCGCCACCGCCGCCCGTGAGCACAAACACGTCATCCTCGACTTCGGCGGCAACTGGTGCGGCGACTGCCAGGTCCTCGATATCTACTTCCATCGCGCGCCAAATGACCAGCTGCTCAGCTCCAGCTACATCCTCGTCGACATCGACATCGGCCGCATGGACAAGAACGTCGACATCGCCGACAAATACGACGTGCCCCTCAAGCGCGGCGTTCCCGCGCTCGCCGTGCTCGACGAGCACGGCCGCCTCCTCTACAGCCAGAAAACCGGCGAGTTCGAGGACATGCGACACATGGACCCCAACTCCGTCACCACCTTTCTTCAGCAATGGAAACCCGGCGGCACCGCAGCCGACAAGGGCGGCCAATAACAAGAGCCTGTAGCCAGTAGCGGGTAGCGAAGGGCTCTCAGCTACCGGCTCCCGGCTACAGGCTTTCCTTCTCCCCAACCACCGCCCCAGTTAAACTGAGAACCCTATGCTGCGCGCGTTCCAGCATCTCCGCCGGGCCATCTGGTCGTCCTTCGGCCACAGCGCCTTCTCCATGGCCAAGGCCGCGGCCTACTCCGCCATGCTCAGCGTCTTCCCCGCGCTCGTCGTCGTCACCACCCTCATCGCCACCATGCCCTCCGGCGACAACATCCGCGGCGTCCTCCGCGGCGCTCTCCAGCAGGTGCTCCCGCCCGACACCATGCTGCTGGTCCAGAACTACTTCATCAGCTACCACACCCGCTCCGTCCGCATCGTCTGGGGCTGCGTCTTCGTCTCGCTCTTCGCCGCCATGGGCGTCCTGCTCTCTCTCATGGAAGGCTTCCGCCGCGCCTACCGTCTCCCCCGGGGCCTCTGGGGATTCTGGACCGAGCGCCTCGCCGCCGTCCTCCTCGTCCCCGGCACCATGCTGCCCATGGCCGCCGCCACCGCCTTCCTCACCTTCGGCCACTTCATCGAAAACTGGATGATCGCAAACTCCGGCCACGATCTCCACTTCTACGTCATCCTCTTCTGGCGTCTCACCCGCTGGGCCATCGCCCTGCTCGCCAGCGTCATGTCCATCGTGCTCATTTACCACTTCGGCATCCCTCGCCACAAAAACCCCGACCGCGGCGGCAAAATCGCCTTCATTCACGGCCGCTGGCGCGAAACCCTCCCCGGTGCCACCATCGCCACCGCCTCCTGGTTCCTCGCCACCCTCCTCTACGGCTGGTACGTCACCCGCTTCGCCGACTACTCCATCGTCTACGGATCCCTCGGCGCCGGCATCGCCACCCTCGTCTGGCTCTACATGATTTCCCTCAGCGTCCTCATCGGCGCCGAGTTCAACGCCCAGCTCTTTCCCTTCCCCAACCTCCGTCCCGTCCCCGTTCCCGACGAAGAATTCCCCGGCGACCCCAACCTCCTCTCCCCCAATCCGCCCCCCAGTTCGTCTCCCGATCCCACCCTGATCCCGCCCCACGCCGCCCGTTCCGCCGCCTCACGGTAAAATCGTCTGCGGGACCCCAGCACCGCACCCGACTCATTTCTCCAGATCGTGACCGTCAAATAACCAGTGGGGGTTGGATGAACTTCTCGCCGTCAGGGCCCGGCTTCGCAGGCGACAGCCTCCGCCGCGCCAAAATTGTCGCCACGCTGGGGCCGGCTTCCTCCAGCGAAACCGTCTTCCGTGAGCTGCTCCGCGCCGGCCTCGATGTCGCCCGCCTCAATTTCTCCCACGGCACCCTCCCCGAAAAACTCAAGCTCATCGAAATGGTCCGCAAGATCGCCCGCGAAGAAAACAAAAATGTCTGCATCCTCGGCGATCTCCAGGGTCCCAAGATCCGCACCGGCCGCCTCAAAAATCGCATCCCCGTTCAGCTCAAGGCCGGCCAGCGCCTCACCATCACTCCCCGCGACATCCTCGGCACCTCCGCCGTCATCGCCACCACCTTCCCCACCCTCGCCGAAAACCTCGAGCCTGGCGCGCGCATCCTCCTCTCCGACGGCCTCATCGAGCTCCGCGTTCTCCAAATCCCGGGCGAAGAGGTCGAGTGCGAAGTCATCAACGGCGGCATGCTCGGCGAGCACAAGGGCATCAACCTCCCCGGCATCCCCGTCCGCGTCCCCTCCCTCACCGAAAAAGATGAAGAAGACCTCGAGTTCGGCATGAAGCACGGCGTCGACGCCATCGCCGTCTCCTTCGTCCGCACCGCCGAAGACGTCCGCCACGTCAAATTCCGCGTCGCCGCCATGGGCCTCGAAACCTGGATCATCGCCAAGCTGGAAAAACCTCAGGCCATCGAAAACCTCGAAGCCATTCTCGAAAATGCCGACGGCATCATGGTTGCCCGCGGCGACCTCGGCGTCGAAATGCCCCCCGAAAAAGTTCCCGCCATCCAGAAACACGTCATCCGCCGCGCCGCCGAATACCGCAAGCCCGTCATCACCGCCACCCAGATGCTCGAGTCCATGATCGAGAACCCGCGCCCCACCCGCGCCGAAGCCTCCGACGTCGCTAACGCCATCTACGACGGCACCGATGCCGTCATGCTCTCCGCCGAAACCGCTGCCGGCAAATACCCCGTCGAAGCCGTCAAAATGATGGCCAAGATCGTCAGCGAAACCGAGTCCAACCTCCGCGACACCACCTCCTACGAGACGCACCACAACAACCGCGTCCGCCTCTCCATCGCCGAAACCATCTGCGAGTCCGCCGCCCACGCCGCCGAGGACCTCGACGTCAGCGCCATCGCCGTCTTCACCGAAACCGGCACCACCGCCCGCCAGCTCTCCAAGTACCGCCCCAAGCCCCCCATCTACGCGCTCTCCAGTGTCGACGCCGTCATCCACCGCATGGGCCTGCTCTGGGGCGTTCACGCCATCAAGTGTCCCAAGCTCCTCACCGCCGAGCAGATGGTTGACCACGCCGAAACCGCACTCGAAGCAGGCGGCTTCGTCAAGCCCAAAGAGATCCTCGGCATCGTCGCCGGCACCCGCACCCGCGCCGGCTCTACCAACTTCCTCCGCTTCCACGTATTAGGCGACCGCCTCACCGACGCCCTCGCCCAGCGCGGCCACAAAGCCTCCAAACCCCACAAATCCGCCGGCCGCAAACCGTCCGCCAAACGCCAAACCGCCAAGGTCGGCAGTTAGCTCCGGAAGATAGCGGACAGGGGACGGCGCGATAACTGATAGCTGACTGCGATAGTCTTTCTCCCAATAGCGGACACCTGGAAGGGAGGAACATCCGTGGCTAAGTCCTATCGTGAACTGATTGTCTGGCAGCAGCGTGCGATCGAGCTTTCGATCACTCTCTATGAACTGACCCGGGGATTTCCCCATGAAGAGATGTATGGCTTGACAAGTCAGTTGCGGCGGGCGGGTGTGGCCGTCGCGAGCAACATTGCGGAGGGTTGGGGACGAGGCTCAAGGCCGGACTACAAACAGCTTCTCTGTGTCGCGCGGGGTCTGCTCTTGAGGTCCAGACGCAACTGGTGATCGCTGGCAGATTGGGCTGAGGGGAGCCAAAGAAGCTGAAAGAGGCCGAGGGCCTTGCCGCCGAAGCCGGCAAGATGCTCTGGACCATGGTCGAGAAGCTCTGACAGCGATTGCGGCACGCGGCCACCGGTCAGACCACCCAAGCGGAAGATAGCTTGAGTCGCAGCCGGTTGTGCGCCGTCCTATCTTCTGTCCGCTAACCGCTAACCGCTATCCGCTATCCGCTAGTTTTCTCTCATTCCGGTACTTCCGTGCCCAAAAAGAGCGCCGCCCCCTTGACCTCCCGCAAAATCCTCTGGACGAAAGCGCCTTTCCGGTCAATAGTGGGGTCTAACGGTAATCTGATACCGGCACCGTTCTGCGGAAACCCTCCCTGCGATCTCCCATCGCATCCGGAGTTGTTTCCGCGTGTTGTCCCCTGACCGGTCCCAGCGCTCCGAACATCGGCGGTGGACTATGCTCAAAACCGAAGAAACCCAGGAGATGCGGGACATCGTCTTCCAGATCGCGAAAGCCCTGGTCGACGCCCCCGATGAAGTCACCCTTGACGTCCTCGAAAGAGACGGCAGCGCCATCCTGCGCCTGCGCGTCGCCCCCACCGATACCGGCAAAATCATCGGCAAGATGGGTCGAACCGCGCGCTCCATCCGCACCATCCTCGCCGCCTGCGGCATGAAATATCATCACCGCTTCTCGCTCGAAATCATCGAGGACCACAACCAACAGCCCGCCGACCACGCCGACTCCCTCGCCGCAGCCAACTAGGGTGTATCGACATATAGGGATGGGCAGCGACGGGAGCCATTTTTTCTCGGATCGAGGAAAGAGGAGCGACGGATACCGGGCGTCTCTTAGCGACGAAGGACGAAGAGCCGGGGAAAATGGCCCCGTCCCGAATGGTTGCAACCAAATCCGGCCAGACTTCATAGTCGGCCCAGCCTGTGAACCCGCTACAACCCTCCGGCCTGCGCTTCCTCTGGCCGGATTTTATCTCGCAACGCTGCCCGTTCCTATATGTCGATACACCCAACTAGCCCCCGCCTCTAACGGCGGCTCTTCGGCGGCCGCCCCGGCCACAAGGGGCACAGCTTGCGAAAAGCCATGACCCCTAAACAGCGACGGCCAGGTTCACCCCACAGCAAGAAGAGGACTCCCTTGTCCTCCGATTTTCAATACCACTCGACCCTGTGCTTCAGTCCGAAAGTACCTTCAATCCCATTTTGGGCTTCCGCACCTTAAGGCAGCGGGTCATGAGTAGCAGGTTGTGATGTCAGACAGCGGTTAGCGTTCAGCGGCTAGCGTTCAGCACTCATCCCGAACCCAGGCCCGAAAACCCAAACCCTGCGAACGCCAGGTTCACCCCACAGCCCGCCGCCTCTAACGGCGGCTCTTCGGCGGCCGCCCGGGCCACAAGGGGCACACCTTGCGAAAAGCCATGACCCCTGAACAGCGAACGGCCAGGTCCACCCCACAGCAAGAAGATGACTCCCTCGTCCTCCGATTTTCAATACCACTCGACCCTGTGTTTCAGTCCGAAAGTACCTTCAATCCCATTTTGGGCTTCGGCACCTTAAGGCAGCGGGTCATGAGTAGCAGGTTGTGATGGCGGACAGCGGCTAGCGGACAGCGGCTAGCGTTCAGCGGCTAGCGTTCAGCGGCTAGCGTTCAGCACTCATCCCGAACCCAGGCCCGAAAGCCCAAACCCTGCGAATGCCAGGTTCACCCCACAGCAAGAAGCTAGCTCTTCCGCCGTCCAATTTTCAATATCACTCGACCCTGCGCTTCAGTCCGAAAGTACCGTGAATCCCCATTTTGGGCCTGAGCAGGCTCAGTCGCGTCTGGCCGCTGATCCCTGCTCTCCCCAAATGTGGAAAATTTGTCAAGCCCTACTCCGAAAATCCAAAGTAATAACCCTTGACCTATAACCACTTACAAGCCAACCAACCCAAAGATATTTGGCAGTTTTATTCTTCCAGTCTGGTATTCTGAACTTAAGAGTAGAAAAATAGAAAAAGCTCCGCCTAACCAGCGGAGCTTTTCCTTTTCCGCTCCGGACATGGGATTCCTCCGGCTCGGGTCCGCCTCGTGGTGGGGGCGGACCCATTTTTTTCCCGAAACGACTCCCCAACCCACACCAGCCACCAGCAGCGAGCCGCCAATAACCAGCTCCCGGCTACCGGCTCCCAACTCCGAGCTCCGGAAAGGATCACCGTGCTATTCGACAACGACGAAGCCGCAACCACGGCCGCCGACCCCCAACCCCAAACAGCAAAGACAAAACCCTTCGACCCGGAAAACCCCGACCAGACAACCCGCCGCCGCTGCCGCTCCCTCACCACCCGCGGCCTCCAGTGCCGCCAGTCCGCCATGAAAGGCTTCGACTACTGCGTCCAGCACTTCAACCGCGCCCCCATCGCCCTCGGCAAACCCGGCCACATCGCCATCCCTCTCCTCGAGGACCACTCCGCCGTCCAGCTCGTCTGCACCCAGGTCGCCCACGCCCTCGCCAACCGCGAACTCGAGCCCCCCATCGCCCACGAGATCCTCAACGCCTGCAAAATCGCCAACTCCGCCCTCCCCCGCCCCCCGCGCATGAAGGCCTCCGACAAGCCCGAGCCCACCCCCGAGACCGTCTCCAACTTCGCCTGCGACGAGTGGGGCAACTGGATCGGCCCCCGCGAAGTCTACAGAGGACCCGACGCCGTCTTCGCCCCGCAGTGGTCCGTCTCCAAGCATATGTATGAGTGCGAGTGCGAGCGCCTCGGCAAGCCCAAGCCCACCTGCGCCGCCGACTATCCCGCTCACGGCTGGCTCACCGAAGACGAAATGCGCGAAGACCCCGACGACTTCTCCGCCCGCTACGAAGCCGAGATCGCCGAGCTCAAAAAACATCGTGAAGCTGAAGAAGCCCACGCCCGTGCCCAGGGCCGCGACCCCCGGATTCGCTTCCAGTCAGCCAACGCATCGGATGAAACCGCGCAGGATGAAACCAACTCCGCCGACCCCAACCCAGGCCTCGACCTCCACGCC
>PMUI01000095.1 GCA_003166955.1 Acidobacterium sp. | reverse complement strand
TTGTTTCACGCTGGGGCTTTCGTTGACGGTTTTGTCGGCCCTGGGGGCGTTCACGCACATTCACTTTGGGCATATGCACATGCATTTTGGGCACGGAGCGGGACACGGCATGGCGCATGGGCACGTGCATGTTCCAAATGTGCGTGGGGCGGTTACAAAATCGAGCGTCAGCCCGGTGAACGGGTTCACGTTGGCGGCATTTCTGTGCTGGTTTGGGGGATGCGGGTATTTGCTGGCGCGGAGCGGGGATTTTGGGTTGTTCGTGGTGCTGGCGCTGGCGACGATTACCGGACTCGCGGGCGGCGCGATCCTGTTCTGGTTCCTGGTGAAGGTGTTGCTGCCGCACGAACACGAGCTGACGGCGGCGGAGACGGACATCGTGGGAGTGTTGGGTTTGGTGACGGGGCCGGTGCGGGAAAACGGCGTCGGAGAGATTCAGTTTTCGCAGGGCGGCGTTCGCCGCTTTGCACCCGCGCGCAGTGAAGCAGGCGTAGCGATGGCGCGCGGAACGGAAGTGGTGGTGATGCGCTACGAACAGGGTATCGCGTATGTGCGCCCGTGGGACGAACTCTCAGGGGAGCACAGCGAGGCCTCCGGCGACGCTGATTCCGCAGCCGCCGCAACCGCAACCCAGAGCAGTAACCGACCCGATGGAAAGGATCGGGCGTTATGACGAACACAGTGATTGTGATTGTTGGACTGAGCCTGCTGGCGTTCATCATTCTGACCGGCATGCTGGCCAGGATGTTTCGCAAGGCGGGGCCGAACGAGGCGCTGATCGTGTTTGGGTTCCGCGGGCCCCGCGTGATCAAGGGGCACGGGACGATTATTTTTCCGATGGTGGAGAGCTGCCGGGAGCTATCGCTCGAGCTGATGTCGTTCGACGTCGCCCCACAGCAGGATCTCTACACGAAGCAGGGCGTCGCGGTGACGGTGGAAGCTGTGGCGCAGATCAAGGTGCGCAGCGATCAGGAGTCGATCCTGACGGCGGCGGAGCAGTTTTTGACGAAGACGCCACCGCAGCGGGAAGGGCTGATCCGGCTGGTGATGGAAGGCCACTTGCGCGGGATCATCGGGCAGCTCACGGTGGAACAGATCGTGAAGGAACCGGAGATGGTCGCCGATCGGATGCGTGGGACGTGCGCCGATGACATGAGCAAGATGGGGCTCGAGGTGGTGTCGTTCACGATCAAGGAGGTGCGCGACAAGAACGAGTACATCCTGAATATGGGGCGGCCGGACATTGTGCGAATGCGGCGCGATGCGGATATTGCGACGGCGGAAGCGGAGCGGGACACGGCGATCCGGCGGGCGAATGCGACGCGGGAGGCTGCGGTGGCGAAGGCGGCGGCGGATCAGGAGCGGGTGCTAGCGGAGACGCAGTCGCTGGCGAAGCAGGCGCAGGCGCAGCGGGATCTCGACATCTCGAAAGCGCAGTTCTCGGAGCAGAGCCGGAAACAGCAGGCTTCCGCGGACAAGGCGTACGAGCTGCAGACGAACATCACGCAGCAGCAGGTGGTGGCGGAGCAGGTGAAGGTGCAGCAGATCGAAAAAGAGCAGCAGATCAAGGTGCAGGAGGCTGAGATTGTGCGGCACGAGAAGGAACTCATCGCCACCGTGCTGAAAGAGGCCGAGATCAACCGGCAGCGGATCGAGGTGACGGCAGCTGCGGAGAAGGCACGGCTGACGATGGAAGCCGAGGGCCGGGCTTCTGCGATCCGAACGCAGGGTGAAGCCGAAGCCTCGATCATCTTCCAGAAGGGCGAGGCGGAGGCGAAGGCGATGAACGTGAAGGCCGAGGCTTACCAGGAATGGAGCCAGGCTGCGGTGGTCGATCGGCTGATCTCGAACATGCCGGAGGTGGTGCGGGCGATGGCGGAACCGCTGTCCAAGGTGGACCGGATCACGATCGTCTCGACGGGCGGGGATGCGGCGGGCGCGAACAAGATCACCGGGGACATGGCGAAGATGGCGGCGCAGGTGCCGGCTCTCTTCGAAGCGCTCTCGGGGATGGACATTCGCGAGCTGATGACGAACATCACGGGCATGCGGAAGCGTGGCGATGGGAACGGCAACGGGACTGTAGCGCCAACCCCGGGGGGTAGTGGTCCTGTGGTGGATGGCAAGTAGTTTTCATTTGGGCGGGGCCGTGATTGGCTCCGCCCCACAAATTCTGAACGGAGGGAAATCTTATGTCACTCCTTGAACGCGTAAGCACATTGCTGAGGGCGAATCTGAACGACCTGATCGAGAAGGCGGAGGATCCGGAGAAGCTGCTGAAGCAGCTGGTGCTGGATATGGAGAATCAACTGATGCAGGTGAAGACGCAGGTGGCGATTGCTCTGGCGGATGAGCATCTGCTCGCAAAGAAGCAGAAAGAGCACGAGGATGGCGAGGCGGAGTGGAAGCGCAAGGCCGAGCTGGCGGTGCGCAAGGGGGACGATAATCTGGCGCGGGCAGCGCTGGAGCGGTCGCTGAGCGCGAAGGGCATGGCGGCTGGGTTTGCGCAGCAGCTCGAGGATCAGAAGACGGAGGTCGAAACGCTGAAGACGGCTTTGAGGAATTTGGATCAGAAACTTGCGGAGACGCGGAGCCGGTGCGAGCTGATGATCGCGGAGAGCCGGCGGGCGCGGGTGGTGGGGCGCGCGCAGCAGGCGCGGGAGACGATTGCGCGGAAGGAAGGGGACGTTAGTGTTCGGCGGATGAGGTCGAAGATTGACGGGGCCCAGGCGCGGAATGCGGCTTCGCGCGAGCTGATGGATGGGGATGCGGTGGAGGAGAAGTTCGCGAAGCTGGAGCGGGAGGAGCAGATTGACGCGCTGCTGGCGAATTTGAAGGAGCAGCACGCTGCGCGCTAGTGCGCAGCGTGAAAGGCTGTTAGCTAAAGTGCGGTTAGCTAAAAAGCGGGCAGCGGGCAGCGGGCAGAGACGGCGGTCGGCGTTCAGGAAATGCGGCGCGCTATGCGCGATTCCCACGTCCCAACCCCAGGGACCCGTTCGACTCCCCTCGCGTCGCTCGGCTTTCGCTCGGGCAGGCTGTGGGGCACCCGGATCTTCGCGGCGTTCGGGCGGGTCAGGCGGCGCGGGCTTTCTCCTGCTCAGCTTTTTCCTGTTCCCAGAGCCAGCGTGCGTAATCCTCGTCGACCTGGCCGAGCTGGCAGAGGCTGTTGTGGGTTTCGACGAGGCGATTGCCGAGGTCGACGCTGAGGATGGCAGAGGTGTAGATGGAGCCGTTGCGGAGGTTGGTGTGGCCCATGACATCGCCGGTAAGGCGCTGGCCGGGCTCGAGCTTTTGATAGCCCTGATAGACGACGCTGCCCACGACGGACCAATTCTCAATTCTGACGATTGGCTTCTCTGGCTTGTCCATGGTTGGTGACCTGACGTTGCGCGCCACCGGTCGCGTCCCCGCGTTTCAAGCCCGTGGCTGGCCCTTCCTGTAGAAATACATGCAATTCAAGGGCCACTGGTAACTCATAAGTAAATAGGGAGATCCAGCGTCCGGTCTCGATCGGGAGCGGAAGTTTTTACGTTCGATGGCGTTCTTTGGCGTTCGTTATTGCACGGGGTAAGGGGGTGAAGGAACACGCGTCACATGGAAGAACAGCGCCACCCTCCGCCCGACATGTTGAAATGCGGCGTGCCGGCGCCCTGGGAAGATGGGGCGCGCGGATTCGTTTTATATACTGGCGCACATGCTTTCCCTGCGCGTTCGATTCGCACTCTCTGCTGTTAGCGTGCTTGCTCTGACTCTGGTTTCAGCGCATGCACAAACACCGGCCACACAAACTGCACCGGCGACGACGCCTGCCGCTCCCGCAACGCCGGCGGGGCCGCACGCGATGACGCTTGACGATCTGTTTCGGTTTCACGATGTCGGTGGGCCGGTGGTTTCGCCCGATGGGCAGTGGGTGGCGTACACGGTTTCGACGACGGAGACGAAGGCCGATAAACGGATCACGGATCTGTGGATGGTCTCATGGGATGGCAAGCAGGATATTCGTCTCACGTGGGCAGGCGATGTGGATGAGGAGTCGGACGATCTGAGTTCTTCGGGGGCGCCGCGGTGGAGTCCGGACGGGAAGTATTTGTCGTTCACGGCGGGGCGGGTGGGGGCGGCGAAGGGATCGCAGGTGTGGGTGCTGGATCGGCGCGGCGGCGAGGCGCATCAGCTGACGGATGTGAAGGGGCATCTTGGGGCATACGTGTGGGCGCCGGATGCGAAGAGGCTGCTGTTGTCGATTACTCCGCAAAGCGAGGAGGAAGCGGCGGCAGAGAAGAAGGGCGGCGAGAAGGAAAAGGAGACGCCGAAACCGATCGTGCTGGACCGGTACCACTTCAAGGAAGACGTGGAAGGGTATTTGAAGAGCAACGAGCACACGCAGCTCTTCCTGTGGGATGTGGAGACGAAGAAGCTGGAGAAGCTGACGAGCGATAAGAATTTTGACGAGAGCAATGCAGTGTGGTCGCCGGATGGGACGCGAATCGCATATGTGAGCAATCACGACGCGGATCCGGACCGGTCGATCAACACGGATGTGTGGGTGGTGGATGCGAAGGCGAACTCGACGCCGAAGCGACTGACGACGTTTGATGGGCCGGATGGCGGGCGGATCGCGTGGAGCGCGGACAGCAAGTGGATCGCGTTCACCGAGGGTGACGAGCTGAAGTTGTGGCAATACAGCCAGGAGAAGCTGGGGATCGTGGCGGCGGATGGGAGCGCGGCTCCGAAGATCCTGACGACGGCGCTGGATCGGTCGGTTTCGTCGCCGATTTTCTCGCAGGATGGGAAGTCGATTGACGTGATCGTCGAGGACGATCGCAGTGAGTATCCGGCGAGTGTGGATGTGGCGACGGGGCAGGTGCGGCGGACTATTACAGATCCGGGCGCGACAACGGGGATGAACGAATTCGCCGGGCACGCGGCAGTGGTGTGGACGACCGACGCGCAGCCAGGGGAAGTGTACGCGCTGGAAAACGGCAGCCTGCGGCGGCTGACGCACCACAACGATGAGGTGGTGGCGAGTCTGAAGCTGGCGGAGACGCGCGATGTGAAGGCGGTCACGAAGGACGGGACGGAGGTGCATGGGCTGCTGACCATGCCGTTACCACCCCAGCCTGCCAACACCGGGCACGCTGGGGACCCCGGAGTTCCCATAAGCGCGCCCGCGGGGACAGCGGTCCCAATGCTGCTGTTCATCCATGGCGGGCCGAATGGGCAGGACAATCACGGGTTCAATGTGCATCGGCAACTGTTTGCCGCGCGCGGGTATGCGGAGCTGAACGTGAATTACCGCGGAAGCTCAGGGCGGGGGAATGCGTATCAGAAGGTGATCGCGGCGGACTGGGGTCATCATGAGGTGGAAGATCTGCTGGCGATGGTGGATGAGGTGGTGCAGTCGGGCGCGGTGGATCCGACGAAGCTGGCGGTGGGCGGGTGGAGCTACGGCGGGATTCTGACGGACTACACGATCGCGACGACGAACCGCTTTAAGGCGGCGAGCAGCGGGGCGGGGATGGGGAATCCGCTTGGTTTGTACGGGATCGACGAGTACATCCTGCAATACGACTACGAGCTTGGGCAGCCGTGGAAGAACCCGGAGAAGTACATCCAGGTTGGGTATCCGTTTTTCCATGCGGACCGGATTCGGACGCCGACGCTGTTTATGGGCGGGGACAAGGATTTTAATGTGCCGCTGAATGGCGGGGAGCAGATGTATCAGGCGCTGAAGAGCCTGAATGTGCCGGCGGAACTGATCGTGTACCCGGGGCAGTTCCATGGGTTCACGCGGCCGAGCTTTATCAAGGACCGGTATCAGCGGTGGTTTGACTGGTATGACAAGTGGGTGCTGGGGAAGACGGCGCCTCCGGCTGCTCCCGCAGCGGCACCGGCGAAGAAGTAGCTACAAGGATCTGCTGGCCTGGAGTCAGAAATGAAAACCCCACCTTGCGGTGGGGGAAGGGGAGGGCTGCTCCAACCATGGGGGGAGGAGAGCCTCAGGGGGGAAGGTCCGGCTACGAATGCCGGAGGGCTTGGAGCGACGGGGACGGATACCCGGTGACGGGACGGCGCGAATCGGGCACGAATGCGGGAACGCGGAGCTGGGGCGCGGGGAGGCCCTGACGCTGGGCGGAGGACCAGAGCTGGTAGGACTCGTTCATCTGGCCGAGGTGGTACAGGGTGTTGCCGGTCTCGACCAGTCCGTTGGCCTTGTCGACGCTCCGAATGACAGAGGTGTAGATGACGCCGTTCGGAAGGTCCGTGTGGCCCATCAGGTAGCCGGTCAACCGCTGTCCCGGCTCCAGTTCACGGAAACCGTTGAAGATGAGGTTGTCCACGACCGACCAGTTCTCGATCTTTGCTGATAGCTTCTCCATACCAGGGTCCCCTGAGCTTTCCGGCGGTGGTCGCAACTGGGGGGCAGCGAGGCACCGACTATTACACTGTTGGAACCTGTATAGGGCAATTGGGTGGCCAATCTTAATTCATTTATTTGCTTGGGCTTAGGATTTGTGGAGTTTGGGGCGGAGGAAAATTTTACGTCCAAAAGCAGTCTTTTCTGCGCAATTTTGTTGCCAGATTAAGGTACGGGCGGCCGGATTTATTACCACAATTGTGTGATATCGAGGTAGGCAACCTGGGCCGCATCTCCTCGGTACTGGGGGCACATTAGGGCGAGTTTGGCGGAATGGAACGGAGTTTCGGAGGGGAGAGGGATTCACATCGCTGCAGCAAATCTTGTTTATTCAATCATTTAGGACATTAACGCACGGGCGCTACCCCCAAATATACCCCCGCTGAAAGCGCGCTTGAGGGATCGGCCCCAGCCTTGACCGCGCGGCAGTTTGCGGCAGGGACATTCTTGGTTTTCGCTGGTAATTTGCAGGTGGAACCCGTGCTCTTCTGCTCTTCAGAAGGGAACGCGAGAGATGGCGCGGATCGCCTCAGCATTCAGGACGGCAAACCGGCGTCCGTCGAGTCTTACTACCTGCGCGACGGGGTCCGCTTGTAGGATTCGCTCCCGGATTTCATCGAAAGACTGTAGATTGCGGCGTTGTCTTGGAGGATCCAGCACAAATGCGAAAGTCTCAAATCCAGATTGGCGGGCCATATCGAGCATTTGCTCCATCCGGAGACGCCGTGTTGGCTGGGACGGCTGGATAGCTGCTATAAGCCCTTGGGCCAAGGGAGTTCGCAAAATCAAATTCAAGATTCTTTGGAAGTCTGCGGCGGTGAGGCCCGTTTCCTGAGGGGAAGCAGCAATCACGTAAAGGGAGTGGCGATTCGAGAAATCTTGCACAAAGCCGTGAAAGCGATGCGTGGCACACCCAGAAGCGCTCTGGATGGTGGTCGATTTGCCCGAACGCCGAGCGCCAACGACTGCTACGAACCTTTTCCGCATTCCCGGTACGGAATCCGACTTGGTTTTAGACCTTCGGGTTGGCATTGACAGGGATTATATGAGGGAACGCTCATCCATAGGCAGGGCCACAGCGTTCTCAAGGGGTGGGGGTGTCTGGCACGCACGCCAACTCATGTGGCGGCTCATCATGCAGATTTTTTCATTTCTGCGATGTAGGCAGAAACTAGGAATCGCGTTAGTTGTCCGGGGCAAGGGCATCGGAATGGCTGTGACTCCGGCGCTTCTCTCCTGTTTTCTGGCACATCCCAATTTATACTTCCTTACCAAGCGGACACAGCACCCTTCCGGCGTTTGGTAGCCATCGGCTGCTTCGATTCTGAAGCCGGTGAGCGGGTGGCCTCTACGCGAAACCACAGAACAGAGTGCCGAAATCGGCTTTGAGGTCCACCGGACGTATGGCGCAACTGGAACGAATTGAAGCAATTGAGGCGCGGCTCTGGCGGGCCGCTGATCTGCTGCGCGCCGGCTCGGAACTGGCCAGCAACGAATACTTCATGCCCGTCATGGGGTTGATCTTCCTGCGCCATGCTTACAGCCGCTTCTTGGCCGTCAAGCCTGAGATCGAGAAGTCCCTGCCCTCGCGCCACGGCGTCACCCGCCCCCTTTCCAAGGAGGACTTCAGCCAGAAAGGGTCCATCTTCCTCCGTCCAGAGGCGCAGTTCGACTATTTCATCTCCAAAGCCAACGATCCCAAGCTGCCCGAGATCGTCGTTCACGCGATGGAGACGATTGAAGACGACTACAGGGGCTTGAAGGGCGTTCTGCCCAAGCAGGAATACCAGTCCATCCCCGCCGATCTGCTCGGCGACCTGATGCGCACGCTCAATCCCGAGGAACTCAAAACGGCGACCGGCGATGTCTTCGGGCGCATCTACGAGTACTTCCTCACTAAATTTGCCGACCTCAAGGCCCACGACGGCGGCGAGTTCTTCACTCCCATCTCGCTGGTCCAGTTCATCGCCAACGTGCTGGAGCCAGCCAAAGGCACGGTCCTTGACCCGGCCGGCGGCTCGGGCGGCATGTTCGTCCAGAGCGCGCGCGTCGTCGAGCAGCGCCACCAAAACCCCTCCGAGCGCCTGACCTTTCGCGGGTACGAAAAGAACAAGACCACCGTCAACCTGGCCAAGATGAACCTGGCCGTCCACGGACTCGAAGGCGACATCCAGCAGAACATCACCTATTACGACGACCCGCTCAACCTGTTCCACAAGTGCGACTACGTCATGGCCAATCCGCCCTTCAATGTGGATGAGGTCGATGCGGGCCGCATCGCCAATGATCCCCGTCTGCCCTTCGGACTGCCCGGCGTCACCACCGCCAAGGGCAAGAAGAACGGCGACGATAAGGGCAAGGGTCGCGTCCAGAACGGCAATTACCTCTGGATTCAGTACTTCTACACCTACCTAAATGACAAGGGCCGCGCCGGGTTCGTCATGTCCTCGCAGGCATCGAGCGCGGGCCGCGACGAGGCCAAGGTCCGCCAGAGCTTGGTGAAGACCGGCCATGTGGACATCATGGTGGCCATCCGGTCCAACTTCTTTTACACGCGTACCGTCCCCTGCGAACTCTGGTTCCTCAATAAATCGAAACCATCAGCCCAGCGCGACAAGGTGCTCATGCTCGACGCGCGCGGCGTCTACCGCAAGGTCACGCGTAAAATTTACGACTCCAGCCCCGAGCAGTTGCAGAACTTGCTCTCCATCGTCTGGCTCTATCGCGGCCAGCCGGAGCGCTTCCGGGTGCTGGTGGCCAGCTATCTGAATCGCACGCGCACTGAAGCGGCCGAGGTCCCTGCACTGGTGACGGCCTTTGAAAAGACCTCCGCCGCGCTGGAGAAGCTGACGCAACCCTTCTTGCGAACGATGGCACACGACGCCGCACATGCCGCGCCGCTCGATGAGTTCCAGATTGCAAACAAGCAATTCGAGACCGACGCGCGAACGCTACTCGCCGCGCTCCAGGCGCTGCCCGCAGCCGACGCGGGCGACGAGGTCAAGAAACTCAAAGAGAAGACGGAGAGCGCCGTGCCCACAGCGGAGAAGACCCGCGAACTGGGCAAGCAGGCCGATCATCTCTTCAAGCTCGCCGAGCGCTTGCTTGAGGTCTGCGAAAAGTCGCTCAGCGCCAAAGAGAGCGACGAGTGGAAGAACAAGGATGTGAACCGCGCCCGCAAGGAACTGGACGAGGCCCGCCACGCGCTGGTCGAAGGGTTACGGCTGGTTCGCTACTTCCACCGTCAGGCCGCATGGCTCACCGAGCGCTTCCCGGAGGCAAAGCTCGTCGATGTGCTCGGGCTGGTCAAGCTGGTAGACAAGGCGGAGATCGAAAAGAACGACTGGAGCCTGACGCCGGGCCGCTATGTGGGCGTCGCGCCTGAAGAGGTGGACGAGGACTTCGACTTCGAGGAGACCATGCGTGATCTGCATCTGGAACTCGAAGGGCTGAACGAAGAGGCCGCGGAACTCGCAAGAACCATCGCCAAGAACTTCAAGGAACTGATCGGATGATTTTTTCTGAATTTCATCTCGGAGAATTCATTCGCATTAAGCATGGCTTCGCCTTCAAAGGCGATTTCTTTAGGGAAGAGGGTAAGTACGTCATCCTGACGCCAGGCCATTTCTTTGAAACAGGCGGATTCCGGGACCGGCCCGATAAGGACCGTTTTTATGTAGGGGATTTCCCCGAGAGTTTTATCCTTCCAAAGCGTTCCTTGATTATTGCAATGACGGAACAAGGGGCTGGGCTGCTGGGGAGTAGCGCTTTGGTGCCGGAAGATGACCGGTACCTGTGGCCTGCCCGATGTTTTG
>PMUI01000094.1 GCA_003166955.1 Acidobacterium sp. | reverse complement strand
CTGACTTAGCATTCAAACAACCCGGAAGTTTGAGATCTCAGCTGTCGAGAACAGTCCAAAGCACTCATCGACGAGTTCTTACCCAGCCACGAAATCGTGTCAGGGCACGACCTCGGTCGTGCCGTAGAGGATCAAAAAAGATCCGGGCTTTCAGCCCCTGAGTACCATCCTTCACGTTCGATCCGGACGTTCTCGCAGCCATTCGATTCGTAGAAAAATTCATCGTGAGAGCCCCCTCACCCGATGAAGGCGAAGGAGGCCGCTCTATTTTCTCGACTGCGGCACCCGGCCCAGCCGCGGATCCGCGCGGGCCGCCGGGACTGTCATCTCGCGGACAGCCGGCATCCCGAACCGTCGCTTCAGGATTGCCGGTGATACGGCCTGCCGCGTGAGTTAGCCCTACCTGCCGTGTCGATGACTCGCCTGATTGATGACGAAGTTCCCCGCGGACGCATTGGTCAGGCTGTTGTAGTCCGTTGTATCGCTCGGCGTGAAGTTGGCGGTGATCGCGTATGTACCCGGCGCTGACGGAACCGTCGACGAACCGGAGTACAGCACGTTACTCACCGTGCCCGACACCGACGCGCTCACCTTCGCCGCCTGACGCGAGCCGTTATACGTCACCGGCGAATTGGTCACGGTCAGAGTCGGATTTGTCTTGCTGGTGCTGCCCACCGTTTGCGTGAGCGTCGATGACGTGCTCGCCGCGAACGCCGTGCTGCCGCTGTACGCCGCCACAACGGTGTGGCTGCCGCTGGCCAGCGCATCGCTGATGGATGCCGTTCCGTTGCTCAGCGTTACCGGCGAGCTGAAATTGCTGCCATCCACCGCGAACTGTACGGTGCCCGAGGGCGTTCCACACGCAGACGCCACCGTGGCTGTGAACTGAACGCTTTGGTTCGGAGTCGAAGGATTCGTGCTCGAAGCGACAACGGTCTTCGTGGTGCCTGCTCCGGTCACGGTTAACGTAGTTCCATTCGACTCGCCCGACGACGATGCCGATATGGTCGTGCTGCCCGCGCACAGGCCATTCGCCACTCCGGCGGAGTTGATCCCAGCCACAGTGGCCGTGTTCGAAGTCCAGGCCACCTGACTCGTTATGTTCTGTGTGCTTCCGCCGCTGTATGTGCCGGTCGCGGTGAACTGCTGCGTTGCGCCCGCCGCGATCGAGGGAGTCTTCGGCGTGACCGCGATCGAGGTGAGGGTGCCCTGGGAAGAAGTGCCGCCGCCGCCCGGCAGAATCTCAATGGCAGCGCCGTCAAAAAAGGTGCCGCCGTTGGACACGCCGTTGGCGTTCGCCATCTGCCAGTTGAAGGAAATGGGGCTGGTAGAGGTTGTGTAGATGTAGGCGTAAGGGTCGCCGGTGTCCCAGCTGCTGGCGTCGACCATGCCCGTGGCCCAAATGGAATTGAAGACGACGCCGGGGGTGAGGGAGGCGGAGGGCGGACCGGTACCCACGTAGCTGGTGGCGACGATCACGCTGCCAGCGGTCTTTGGAGTGATGACCGGATCGCCGTTCATGGGCGCGTTGGGGGTCGAGGGCTGTTGTCCGGTTTCGGTGTCGACGGTGGCGCCGACGCAGCCTGTGGAACCGCCGGAGGTGGTGGCGCCGGCGATGTCATAGAACATGACGTGGTTGTTGACGGAGCTGGGCGTCCAGGAGATGACGAGATTCTGGCTGCCGGTGCCGGTGCCGAGGCAGGTGGAGAAGATCTGCGGATCGGTGCCGGCGTTGGTATAGGGCGTGCGCGCGTACGTGTGGCCAAGGTTGTCGGTCAGGTTCGCCATGTCCCACCCGCCGCTCGAGGGGTTGGAGGTGGAGACCACAATGGCGTTGCCGCTGGACGGGAAAGGAACCCTGACAGGATTAACGATAACGCCAACGAAGTGGAGGATGCGCGTGACGTGAATTCCGGTGGGCTGCGTGCCGGCGCCGGCTGAAGCCTTGAAGGCTGCGGCGACGGAGTTCCAGTTGCGGCCGCTGCCGCCACTTACGTAGAGGGCCGGGTTATAGGCACCATGGGAGGCCTGCACGCTCACCTCGTTGGCGTATTTGTCGACGATATTTTCCATGAGCAAGGCTGAATTGCTGTCGGTTGTGACCCCGCTGAGGGGGGAGTCGTACTCGGGATACTGATATGTTTCTTCGCCGTAGTTGACGATCATGTCGCCATTGGCCGTTGTGGTCACGGGACCTGGTTGCACAGTTCCCTGCAGGCCGTTGGCGGCGGCGGTGCCGTCGAGGCAGGCTGTGGGCGCGACGCCGGTGACCTCGTCGTAAGTAAAGTGGAGAGGTTCGTCGTGAACGGCTGCCTGGCTGAGATGAATAGTGATGAGGTTCGTGCCGGCGGTGGCGCCGCAGATGTAGAGCAGGTCGCTTTCCTGTCCATCGGAGGCGTTGGTGGTGGTGACGGCGGTTTTCCAGCTGCCGTTGTTGTTGTCAGTCACGGTGATGGATTTGGAACTGACGTGCATCACGGTGAAGACGAGAAGATTCCCCGGCGAGCTGGGGACCATGGGGAATTTGAAATCCTGGAGGGTCTCGCCGTAGGCGGTTCCGTCGGCGACGCTGTCGATGTGGTGGACGACACAGGGATGGGTGGTATCGCAGTCGGGCCAAACGTAGGTCGTGGCCGCATGCGCGGGTATGCAGACCGCCATGACAACAGCCATGATGAAAAGGCTTTGAACTGCCAGACTTCTGATGCCAAACCGGTGGGGGACTTTCATCTTTCTCACTCTCCAGGCCACTGCCTGTGATGCGGTTTGGAGTGGAGGGGAAGTCAATTCACAATAGTTTTACTTTTGAGCCGTATGCGGGCGGTAACGTTACGAGAGATGGGGGATCTGTGGGCAACCATCGCGCGCACCCGATTCGAGACGCGACTCCGGATCTCCTTTTTTTCCGTTAGCTTCCAGACGCAGCCCAGTGGGCGCGCTTTGACTATCCGGTGTGGCGGCTTCCCGGGGGGAATGGATTCACTACCTGGCGGACCATTTTCGGGTCGGGCGGATACATCGGGATGAAAAGAATCAGCCACGACTCTTAAGACGTCTGGTTGGTCGGCTACACGGAAGTATCACGCACGGTGTCACCGGAACTCGTCGGGGCAGGAATAAAGCCGCCCTACCGCCTCGACTGCGGCACCCGCCCCAGTCGCGGATCCCGGCGCAGCAGCAGATCGCACGCATGATCGGCCTCCCTCTCGAAGCCAGGACTGTCCGCTGGAATCAGCAGCCAGTGCCCGATCTTCCCGCCCAACATCTCAATCGATCGAAGGGAAGGGAACTCCCGTCCCAGTTCCTCGCTGGCAGGGTCCGTGCCCTCCGCAAGCACCAGCCAGACGCCATTATCCCTGGGAGACTTCTGGTGATCCCGAAGCATGCAGACAATCCGGTCGCCCACATAAACCGCAAAACCGGAAAACAGTCTGCGCACCTCAGGCCTCAACGGCGCCAGCGACTCGAGGACAAACGGGAACGGCGGCTTCTGTTTGACTTTGGCGCGACCAGGCATGACCGGCTCACACTGGAACATAGCAGATTTTCGAGCGCCGGAGTCCGCAGCACACCGCTCCCCCGCCCGCCGGAGTCCGAAGCACGCCACAGTCCGAAGCCCACCACTCGCCCGCCGAAGCGCGGCCAGGTTCACAGCACAGCAAGAAGCAGACTCTCCCGCCACCCGATCGTCAAGATAACTCGATGCAGTGATGCAGCCCGAAAGTACCGCGGATTCCCAAAAAGGCCCCGTTTCGACTCTAAGCAGTACCTTTGATTCGGTCGCGGGCCGCCGCTGCGACCGTTTTTTCTTGCCCGCGCTGCCGACCGAACGCCCCCCTGTACCCTGTACCCTGCACCCTGTACCCTGTCCCCATGTCCGAGCCAGCCCCAGAATCCATCCCCCCGCTAACCTCCCTCACCGAAGAAGAATCCCTCCTCCGCGACACCGTCCGCCAGTTCGCCCAACAGGAAATCGGCCCTCACGTCCGCGCTATGGACGAAGCCCAGCACCTCGACCCCGGCATCCTCCGCCAGCTCTTCGAGCTCGGCCTCATGGCCATCGAAGCCCCGCTCGAACTCGGCGGCGCCGGCTCCTCCTTCTTCAGCGCCGTCCTCGCCGTCGAAGAAATCTCCCGCGTCGACCCGGCCGTCGCCGTCATCGTCGATGTGCAGAACACCCTCGCCGTCAACGCTTTCCTCCGCTGGGCCACGCCCGAGCAGCAGCGTCTCTGGCTCCCGCGCCTCGCGCAGCAAACCGTCTGCGCCTACGCCCTCAGCGAAGCCGGCTCCGGCTCCGATGCCTTCTCGCTCTCCACCCAGGCCCGTTCCGAAGGAAATAATTTCATCCTGAACGGACGCAAGCTCTGGATCTCAAACGCCATGGAGGCCGACCTCTTCCTCGTCTTCGCCACCATCAATCCCGCAGCCGGCTATCGCGGCATCACCGCCTTCCTCGTCGAGCGCGGCACCCCTGGCTTCACCATCGGCCACAAAGAAGACAAGATGGGCATCCGCGCCTCCTCCACCTGCGAGCTGCTCTTCGACGACTGCCGCGTCCCTGCGTCGAACATCGTCGGTGAGCCTGGCAAGGGCTACAAGATCGCCATCGAAACCCTCAACGAAGGCCGCATCGGCATCGCCGCGCAGATGCTCGGCCTCGCCGAAGGCGCCTGGTCCCTCGCCGTCAAATACAGCAAGGAGCGCAAGCAGTTCGGCAAAGCCATCTCCGAATTCCAGGCCGTGCAGTTCGCCCTCGCAGAAATGGCCACCCAGATCGAGGCCGCGCGCAACCTCGTCTACAACGCCGCCCGCATGAAGTGCGCCGGCGTCCCCTTTGTCAAAGAAGCCGCCATCGCCAAGCTCTTCGCCTCCCGCGTCGCCGAACAGGTCGCCAGCCAGGCCGTCGAAATCTACGGCGGCTACGGCTTCGTCCGCGACTACCCGATGGAGAAGTTCTACCGCGACGCCAAAATCGGCTCCATCTACGAAGGCACCTCGAACATGCAGCTCGCCACCATCGGAAAACTCATCCTGAGTTAAGAAATCTCTGCCTGACCCTTTGCCTTGAAAGAGCACAGCGTCACAGCTTGCGGAAGAACTCGCCAGCTTCGAAGAGACACAGCCTCACAGCTTTCCGGAAAAAACCAACCCCCAAAGCGGCGACGGCCAGGTTCACCCCACAGCAAGAAGCAGAATCCTACGCCACCCGAACGTCAATGCGATTCGGTTCAGGGCTCGCCTGAAAGTACTCCTCCTGGACCATCTTGGGAAAAGCACAGTTTCAAACCGGCCCACGGCCCTTTTCCGCAAGCTCTTCAGCCGTGCGAAGCCACCTCGAATATGCAGCTCGCCACCATCCGAAAACTGATTCTCCGTTAGCCCGATGCGGCGGTATCCTGACCGCTGTCCCGGAGATGGCCCCGCATGTTCCATCGCAATTCCGTCGCGTTTCTCACCGCCGCGTTTTCTCTCACGCTCAGCGCACAGCAAACCAGTCAGGTTCAGCTCAACATCGGCGCGAACAACCGCACTCTCACCGTCTCTGCCGAAGAGCGGGTCACCGTCGAGCCCGACATCGCGATCCTCCACATCGACTTCGAAACGCAGCCCTCCGACGCGAAGACCGCCTGGGTCAACGGCGCGAAGACTTCCCGGCAGATCGTCGACGCGCTCAAACAGGCCGGTATCGCCGAAAGCTCCATCCGCAGCGAGGATCAATACATCTCCTCGGTCGACTGGAAGGCGCGCAGATATAAGTTAGTCCAGAACTGGACCGTCGAGACTCCGCCCGCCCGAGCGGCGGAGATCATGGACATCGCGGTTGGCGCGGGTGCAACGCAAAGCGGCGAGATCGAGTGGACGGTCAAAGACGTTAAGGCGCTCGAGGCCCAGGCGATCGCACAGGCCGCCGCCCGCACCCGTTCCGACGCGCAGGAACTGGCGAAAGGGATGGGCGTGACTCTGGGGCCGCTGGTCTATGTCAGCCACGAAGTTACTGCCACTCTTCCCGTGTCCTGGAACGCAGCCAATTTCTCAGCAGGCGTCATGGCGGAAAGGCAGGCCACTCCCCAGCCGCTCGCGATCAATCCGCGAAAAGTCAGCCGGACCGCAAAAGTCTACGCAGTCTTTACTATTGACTAAACAGAAAGCACGATCATGCAGCGCCGAACTGACCGCGCTGCGAATCGCTCTCGATTTGGCGTAAATTCAAAGGTTCCCCACCCAGGGCAACGGAGGCCCGGCCATGTCGCCGAACGAATTCAAGGCATCGCTTACCCTCGATGAGCCCCCCAAAAACTTCCCCGCACCCCTCTCCGCGCTCTGGTGGGACGCAAAAGGCGACTGGCCCCGCGCCCACAACTTGGTCGACGAGCTCGAAAGCACCGAAGGCATGGCCGTCCACGCCTACCTCCATCGCCGCGAAGGCTCCCTCTCCAACGCCGACTACTGGTATAGCCGCGCCGGCCGCATATTCTACCGCTCCGTCCTCGACGAAGAACGGCAGGCCCTCGTCGAAGGCCTCCTCCAGCACGGCCCCCCGCCAAAATGAAGAAGACTTGGGTGCCGAGCGCACCGCAATCCTTTTGCCATCGCAGGAGCGAAGCGTGTCAGGGCACGGCTTTAGCCGTGCCGTAAATGCCTCGAAGAATTCCGGGCTTCAGCCCCTGAGCACCAATAACCATCGATCTGCGATCGCCCAAAGCGCGATCCAGCCTCTGTCGCCAGTTAAGTCAGGTTCGCAGCAAACCGCGCTGGCACCGGATTGCTCGCCCTTCACTCGCTGTTCCGCTCGCCTTTCGCTACCGGCTACAGGCTACGGGCTAGAGTCACAGCGTGTAGCGCTCCGCGGCAATCATCTCCTCGGCCACCGTCCGCCCAATCGCCACCGTGTTGATCGGATCATGCTTCGCCAGCCGCCGGAAAATCGCCATCTGCGTGCGCAGCATGTCGCCCTCCGCCACCGCCCCCAGCACCCGCTCCGCCGCGTCCTGAATGATCCGGAACGACCGCGCCACGCTCAGCTGCGCCAGCCCGATCGCCGTCGCACTTCGCCCCGCAAATTTCTCCGCGCGCAGCAGCGCCGACTCCATCACCAGCACCTCGATCAAAATATCCGCCAGCGCCCCCATAATCTCCTGCTGATCCTGCAAATTCGTCGGATACTTCTGGCTCGCCGCGCCCGAACAAAACAACCCCAGCTTCTTCGCACTCGCCAGCAGCGCCCGCTCCGCGGCCAGCGGACCCTGTAGCTCCTCGCCCCGCGCCGACGGCCCCGCCATCACCTCATCCATCACCTTCGCGATCGCCGGCAGCAGCGGCAGCCGCCCCTGCATCGCCCGCTTCAGCAAAAACCCGGTAATGATCAGCCGGTTGATTTCATTCGTCCCTTCGAAGATTCTGTTAATGCGCGAGTCGCGATACCCGCGCTCCGCCGGATACTCCTCCACGTATCCATACCCGCCGTAAATCTGCACCGCGTGATCCGCCGCGCGCTCCATCATCTCCGAACACCACACCTTCACGATCGAGCACTCCACCGCATACTCCTCGATCTTCTTCTGCACCTCGGCCGCCGTCGC
The DNA here is from genome assembly GCA_003166955.1 of Acidobacterium sp. GTDB lineage: Bacteria > Acidobacteriota > Terriglobia > Terriglobales > Acidobacteriaceae > Palsa-343. Next base: position 8,033 of record PMUI01000094.1, on the reverse strand, counting down.
ATCGGCCGCAAGCGTCGCCAGCGCCGCGTCAATCGCCCCCACCACGCGATACACCAGCGCCTCGCCCGCAAAAATCCCCGCCGCCGTCTCCGCGATCTTCTCCTGCACCAGCCCAAACGATGTGATCGGCTTGCCGAACGCCATCCTCTGTTTCCCGTACTTCACCGCGTTGCGCAGCGTATGGCGCGCCCCGCCCAGCGTCGCCGCCCCTAATTTGTAACGGCCGACGTTCAAAATGTTGAACGCGATGTGGTGCCCCTTGCCCGCCTCGCCCAGCAAATTTTCCGCTGAAACCGCGCAGTCCGACAACACCAGCGGGCAAGTCGACGACCCGCGGATCCCCAGCTTGTGTTCCTCCGCCCCCACCGTCAGCCCCGGCGTATTGCGCTCCACCAGAAACGCCGAAAACTGCTCGTTGCTGTCACTCACGATCTTCGCAAACACGATGAACAGATCCGCGAAGCCCGCGTTCGAAATCCACATCTTCTCGCCGTTCAGCACATACTGCTGCCCATCCACCGAAAGCCGCGCCTGCGTCCGGATATTCATCGCGTCCGATCCCGATGACGACTCCGACAGCGCATACGCCGCGATCCAGTCCCCCGTCGCCAGCTTCGGCAGGTACTTCTCCTTCTGCGCCGCCGTCCCGTACCAGATCACCGGCAGCGTCCCAATCCCGACATGCGCGCTGAAGCTCACCGAGAAGCTCGCCGACACCGCGATGCGATCCGCCACCAGCGCCGACGTCACCTTGTCCAGCGCGAGGCCCCCATACTGCTCCGGCACATCGACAGCCATCAACCCCAGCTTGCCCGCCTCCAGCAGCAGCTCCCGCGTCACCGCAAAATTCTTCGCCTCGATCTCCGCGATCCGCGGCAAAATCGACTTCTCCGCGAACTCCGCCGTCGTCCGCGCAATCTCCCGCTGCTCCTCAGAAAAATCCTCCGGCGTAAACACATCCTCCGCCGCAGCATTCTGCAGCAAAAAATATCCGCCAGGAATCGTCTTGGGTAAGGTCGCCGTCGCCATAGGTCAGTCTCCGAAAAACCATCCTACGCTGACTTCAAAGGTCCGACCTTAACCGCATTTCATTGCAGATTCTCAAAAATCCCAGCAGCCCCCATCCCGCCGCCCACACACATCGTCACCAGCCCGTACCGCGCCTTGCGCCGCTCCAACTCCCGCAAAATCGTCGCCGTCAGCTTCGCACCCGTGCACCCCAGCGGATGCCCCAGCGCGATCGCTCCGCCATTCACGTTCACCTTTGCAGGATCGAGTTCAAGCCCCCGAATCACCGCCAGCGCCTGCGCCGCGAACGCCTCGTTCAGCTCGATCACGTCCATCTCATCGAGCGTCAGCCCCGCCAGCCGCAGCGCCTTCGGCACCGCGTACACCGGCCCCATACCCATCTCCTCCGGCTCGCACCCCGCGTACGCAAACGCGACAAACCGCGCCAGCGGCCGGATCCCCAGCTGCGCCGCCCGCTCCGCCGACATCACCACCGCCGCCGCCGCCCCATCCGACGTCTGCGACGAATTCCCCGCCGTCACCGTTCCCTTCGCATGAAAAACCGGCGCCAGTTTCGCCAGCGCATCCAGCGTCGTGTCCGCCCGCGGACCCTCATCCACCCGGAACTCCGTCGTCGCCGCCTTCGGCTTCGTGCTCCCGTTGGGCGTCGTAATTGTCACAGGCACAGGCACAATTTCATCCTGAAATTTCTCCGCCCCGGCAGCCGCCACCGCCTTCCCGTGACTCTCCACCGCAAACCGGTCCGCATCCTCGCGCGAAACCCCATAGTGCTGCGCCACACGCTCCGCCGTCAGCCCCATCGTCAGATACGACCCCGGCCGATGCTCCACCAGCCACGGATTCACCGCAATCTTGTTCCCGCCCATCGGCACCAGCGACATCGACTCCGCGCCGCCCGCCACAATCACCTCAGCTCCGCCACCGAGAATCCGCTCCGCCGCCAGCGCAATCGCCTGCAGTCCCGACGCGCAAAACCGGTTGATCGTCATCGCCGCCGACTCATTGGGCAGCCCCGCCCGCAGCGCCACAATCCGCGCCAGATTCATCCCCTGTTCCGCCTCCGGCATCGCGCAGCCGACAATCACATCCTCAATTTCTTTAGCGTCAAGCTGCGGAACCCGCTCCAGCGCACCCCGCACAACAACCGCGCCCAAATCGTCAGGCCGCGTCGCCCGCAACGCCCCCCGCGGAGCCTTCCCCACCGCCGTCCGCACCGCACTCACAATCACCGCATCCCGCATCGAGTCCCTCGCTCCTCGCTCGCCTTTCGCCTCGTTTTCCGCTAGCCGTCCGCTTCCAGCTTCCTGCTTCCCGCTAGTTCCGCAGCGGCCTCCCCGTCTTCAGCGTGTGCGCAATCCGCTCCTGCGACTTCCGCTCCCCGCACAGCGACAGAAAATGCTCCCGCTCCAGATCCAGCAAATACTGCTCGCTCACCGGAGTCCCCGGCGTGATCGCGCCCCCGCACAGCACCTCCGCCAAATGCGTCGCCACCGTCACATCGTGATCCGTCGCATACTCTCCCTGCCGCAACATATAGATACCCAGCTTGAGCGCCGCCAGCACACTCTCCCCCGGCGCCGGCGCATCCGTCACCGGCAGCGGCGAACGATACCCCGCCTCCGCCAGCGCCACCGCCCGCTCCACAGCATCGTGCAATACACGCTCCCGATTCATCGTGATCCCGTCCGACGCCCGCAGCAACCGCAGCTCCCGCGCCTCAAACGCCGACGTCGACACCTTCGCCAGCGCGAGGTTCTCAAAAATCGTCCGCATCGCATGATGCAGCTCCACCGAATCGCGAGCCCCCGCCGGCGCCGCGCCCGCCGCAAACTCCAGCGCCCGCAGCGTCATCTCCTTGCATCCCCCACCCGCCGGAATCAGCCCCACCCCCGTCTCCACCAGCCCCATGTACAACTCCAGATGCGGCTGCCGAGCCGCGCCATGCAGCGTCACCTCCGCGCCCCCGCCCAGCGCCAGCCCAAACGGCGCCACCACCACCGGACTCGGGCAAAATTTGATCGCCTGCGTCATCTCCTGGAACCCGCGTATATACAGGTCGATCTCGTCGAACTCCTCATCCTGCGCCGCCAGCAGCAGCTGGACCAGGTTCGCGCCCGCGGAAAAATTCGCAGCGTCATTCGTGATCACGAACCCGCGAAACTTCCGCACCGCCTCCGACTCCGGCCGCAGCGTCTGCCGCACAAAACTCACAATGTCGCCGCCCAGCGCATTCATTTTCGTGTGGAACTCGATGCACCCAATCCCATCGCCCACATCAATAAGCGAAGCCCCAGGGTTCTCGCTCACCACACCACCAGCCCGCTTTGCGCGCGTCAGCGTGACAACCGCCGAAGCCGGCTCCGTCTCCACCCAAACGTCCGTCCGCGGATCAAAAACCTCCGCCCCACCGTTGCGATACCACCCCGCCCCGCCAGCAGCCAGCAGTTTCTCCATAGCAACAGGCAACGCCACACCCCGCGCCCGCAACTTCGACGCAGTCTCAACCACTCCCGCCGCGTCCCACATCTCAAACGGCCCCAGCTCCCAGTTGAATCCCGTGCGCATCGCGCGATCGATATCCGCCACGCTGTCGCTGATCTCGCCAATCCGGTTCGCCGCGTACACCCAAAGCTCCGGCAAAATCGCCCAATAAAACGCCGCCGCCTTGTCCTTCTCCGGATTCCCCCCGAGCAGCGCGCGAATCCGCTCCGGCACCGACTCGATGCTCTTCGCCACATCCAGCGCCGGAATCCGCGCCTTCTGCGCCGGCCGATACTCGAGCGTGCCCAAATCCAGAACCAGCCGGTCGTCACTCGAACCACTGGGACTCGAACCGCCAGCACCCGCTGCGCCCGCCCCGCCCCTTTGCTTCTTGTAAAACCCTTGGCCCGTCTTATCGCCGAACCACTTCCGCTCCAGCATCTGCTCCAGAAATCCCGGCAGCCCGACGTCCCCGCGCTCATCCCGAGTGTTCGCCGCGAAGTTGCGCACCACGCTGCCCAGCACGTCCAGCCCCACCATATCCGCCAGCCGGAACGTCCCCGTCTTCGGCCAGCCCAGCGGCTTGCCGGTCAGCGCGTCCACTTCCTCGATGCTCAGCCCCTGCTCCTGCATCACGCGAATCGTGTTCAGCATCGCAAACGCCCCAATGCGATTCGCGATGAAGTTCGGCCGGTCCTTCGCCGCCACCACCGCCTTGCCCAGATAAATTTCCGCAAAGCGCGCCACCGCCGCCATCGCCGCCGTATCGCTCCACGGCGTCGCTATGATCTCCACCAACTGCATGTACCGCGGTGGATTGAAAAAGTGCGTCCCGAACCACCGCCGTCGCACCTCCTCGGGCAGCGCCTCCGCAATCGCCGCCACCGGCAGCCCGCTGGTGTTCGTCGTCAAAATCGCGTCGCGGCGCAGATGCGGCACAACCCGCGCCAGCAAACTCCTCTTGATCTCCAGATTCTCCGCAACCGCCTCGATCACCCAGTCGCAATCGCCAAGCCGCGCCAGATCGTCATCGAAATTCCCAACAGCAATCCGCCCCGCAAACTCAGGAGCAGCCAGCGCCGCCGGCTTCGACTTCTTCAGCCCCTCCAGCGCCAGCGCAGCCAGCCGATTCGGCTCCCCCGACACGGCCATATCAAGCAGCAAAACAGGAAACCCCGCGTTAGCCATATGCGCCGCAATCCGCGAGCCCATCGTGCCCGCGCCCAGCACCGCAACACGCCGTATCGGATAAGTTGTCGACGACGTTGATCCGGTCGAAGCCGTTTCGAGAACGCTTGTCATACCCATAGTCGAGATTCTCTCAGAAGCGAAACGGACGAACCCACTACCCTACCCGATCCAGACCCTCCGCGCACGCGCCAGTTGCTCGCCTTCGGCACGAAGTTCGCTCGTCTTTCCCTCGTCGTTAGGGAACTCTGATTGAGCCGCTGTTTTGAAGGGGCACGGCTTCAGCCGTGCCGTAAAGATCAGTGAAAAACAGGCTTTAGCCCCTGAGGGATGGTCTCGAAGGCTTAATCAGAGCTTCCTTAGCTCGTTGTCTTTTCGCTGACAGCTCCTCGCTCACTCTAACCTGCAACCTGTTACCTGTTACCTGATTCTGCCCGCCTCACCCTCCAGCACCACCTTCGAAAGCACCGCTGTGTCCACCGTAGTCGGCAAATGCGAGCAGAACCCGATCCCCACATAAAACGGCGCGTCCAGATGCAATTCAATCGGCGGCCCGAACTGATGCATCGGCTCGCCCTCCAGACTCACCCATAGCGAGAAGTAATCGCCCCGCTTCTCAATCCCGATGCGCTCGGCCATCACCGGCACCAAACTATCCGGACTCGCGCCGCCCGGCCGCCCCCGCCCGCCGATCCGATACTCCATGTCCTTCACGCGCACGTCCTTCTCCGGCCGCTGGGCCAGATGAAGCATCCCCAGCCCATGCAGCGCCACAATCGCTTCCTTCGCGTCATCGTCCAGACTCTGCCGGATCACCAGCACTGCCTTGCGATCGCCGTACCCCGTCGGATCCGGAAACGCAATGTCCGCCGCCAGCGAAACATCGCCCGACATCTTCTTCCACAAATAACGAAACTCGTCGCGCGTGTACCAGACGTTATAGCCCGCGGAGTTGATCGTGTACTCCCCCGTCGCCCGATCGTAGCTCGCGCTCCCGGCAACCAGCGCGCTCCCCACATCCGACTGCCCCTCAAAAATCCCAATCGGCGTATCGAACGCAGTCGGAGGCCGATGAAAATCCGCCGGAGGAGCGACCTGCGCATGCGTAGCCGACCCAGGCAGAGACCAATCCGGAGCCTGCGGAGCCGACGGCGTCTGCGCCATAGCTACATGCATAACACCGGCGCACAACACAAAGACCACCAGCACACGAACGTCTCTCATCCAACCAACCATCCTCGCCCAGGATTGTAGCGCGCCGCGGCTCAGAAACGGCCTCTGCACAGGCTCGGATGAGCTGATCTAGCCGATTTACGAGAATCAAAAGTGTCATCAAAGGATTCAGACATCTATGATCCTCGAACAATTCGGCCTTGCCTCAACTTGCTCAAGCTTCTTCTCGATATGAAAGAAGTCGGTCTGGGAGTATTGGAGATCGAGGTCTCTGTTCAGCTGGATCGGAGCGAATGCATTAGGGTCCTTATTGGTAATGGCCGAAGGAATGCCGAAGTTAATTGCGGTCAAGGCCTCCCAGGATAGGGGCTCCGTAAGCGCAAATACCCTCCTGAGCTCCGCGCAGTGGCCTTCGCGCGATACGGTCTTCACGGGAAAAACACAGTTCGAATGTGCATGAAGGTGGTGCCCATGAGTCGGAGTCCGTACAGAGAAATAACGAATGCCGTCCACGCGCCCTTCTTGCGCAACCCACTGAAGGAGGAGCTGCGGCACGATGAATTCGGGCACAAACGAGCCGATCCGCTGCTCCCGCTTTATAGAGCACGCGGCAATTAACGGCCAACAATAAGCGTAGGACTTAAGGAAGCTCAAATTGAAATGGGCCTTTAGCCGTTCTTCGGAACTGTGGTCGGGAGCGCGAGGAGCTCCTTCGCGAAGCGCCTCGAACATCCTCCACACCTGATGAGGAGAGAACTGAAAATCAAGCACACTGACGGGTTTTACGACTCGGAATCGAGAGACCCAGATGCTGTCAAGGGCCGGACGCCCCAACTCCTCCCAACAAATCCAAAGCGAACTACCGAGATAGAGGCACGGCAGGCCAGCAACACGGTAGCGCTGATTCCCTACGAGTCTGCGTTTCTCAAAGGGGACATGAAAGATGTCGCCTCTGTCGGGAATCCTGAACTCGCTCCTGTCGGACCGAATTCTGTAAAGCGGCGGGTGATGGATCGTATACAGATACGGCGAGAACGGATCGCTGAGGCTGAACGAACCCGTAGGCTCCGCAAGTTCAAAGCGGAATGGCGTCCAATCAATCCTAGAGAGCTCCCTCGATATCTCCTGATAAGCAGCATGCAGGCGACCATCCAGATAAGTGCGCACAGATTTTACAATTGAGGCCGCAAGAGCTTGCGTAGTCGTTGCCACATCCGACAGCGCTGATTTGATTTCTGGAAATTCGGGATCATCTATCGACTGCAGCTGGCGGAGGTAACTGTCAAGCAGCGTCTCCAAAAACTGATCGAACGTCTCCTTCGAGTCATCAAACTCGCCTTTCGGCAAGCTGACAAGCTCGGAATTAAAAAATTCTTTCAGTTTCATTAGGATTCAGCACCTCGGACACGGCAAGTATATGAGCTCAAGTCAAACGAACCATGCAATTCGGTGCATGAGTGAGCTTCTTCGAAATTGATCCTGCTAAATGCGTTGTGACCGGTCGTCTCGGCGATTCACTTATAGATAAGCCTGATGTCAAGCTGCGTGGCAGGGCAACTCACAGCAACCACGGCCGCCTGAAACGACGGCGCAACGAAGACGACGCGCGGATTGTTGGAGAAGCCGAAGCCTTCCTTCGGAATGCCGAAAAAATTCCGGTCCAGTTTCATGTTGGAGTTTTCGTCGTGGATGACGACGGCGGCGTAGCGTCCTGCCGGAACCTGGAACTTGGCCTGCGCCTCGCGGCCGGCGACGGGAAAGCCGCCCCGGACGATAGCTTTGGTGCGGTCGTTGGGCCAGCCTGCGGGCGACGCGAAGATGACGCTGCCCGCCGTGCCGCGGTTGTTGCGGAATCCGGTGACATGCAGGTGCAGCGTGCAGAGAGGTTTGCCGTCAGAGGGCGCCGCGTATCGGCCGCTCGGATCGCGCTGCGGCGAAGCGGCGAGAAGCAGCAGCAGAAAAGCGGCTACGCGAAGAGTCGCAACGATTGGACGCGGGCGGGAAGAGCCGGAAAGGTCGGAGTTGTTATTCCAATGTCATTTGGTTTTGTATCAGGGCACGACTTCAGTCGTGCCGTAAACTTCAGAAACGAGACGCTGGTTTGTTATCCCCAAACAACCCACCCCGCCAAAGCCGCAATCCAGCTCCCAGCTCCCAGCTCC
>PMUI01000037.1 GCA_003166955.1 Acidobacterium sp. | reverse complement strand
CGAACGCTTCATCCAGACCGCCCTGCGCGAGTGGGCGTATGCTCGGGCCTACGACAGCTCCCAACACCGCAACCGGGATCTTCTCCCCTGGCTGCACCAGTACAACTGGCACAGGCCTCACGGCGGTATCGGCCTGGCCGCTCCCATCAGCCGCTCCGGCCTCGATCGGAACAACCTGTTGAGCCTCCACAAGTAGGGAATAGAGATCAGGGCTTAAGGGTTCAGAGCACAGAGAAGGGCTCAGAGAAGGGCTCAGAGCACAGGCTCTTGCGAGGATGCCTCAGCCGGCTACTGCGGATAATTCCAGTTCTTTTTGCAATAGCGCGAATTGGTCGCGGTCGGTTTCGTACGCGCCGGCATGGGGAAGCTGCTGGACGAGGTCGTTGCCTTTTTCCCAGGCCTCGCGGGCTTCAGGGAGCCGGTGTTCACTCCAGAGGAAGGCGCTGCGGGCGATCCAGTAGTCGGCGTTGTGGCGGGTGGGATTCTTGGCCTGCATGCGCTCCCACCACAGGCGCGCTCCCTCCGCATCGTGCTGCAGGTAGGCTTTGCCGAAGATAAACGGGATGTGGAGTTCGGCGGGAATGTCGGATGCGGATTCGTGGTAGATGGCCTCGGCGTCCGCGAGGGCCTGGCAGGCATCGGCGATGAGGCCGCGGTCCAGATAATACGAAGCGGCCAGGAGACGCAGGTGGAGAGCCGGCTGGCCGACCGAGATGGAGGAGCTTGCACGCTCGATGGCGTCGATGTCGTAATCGCGAGGGCGGAACGGGGTGACGGTGGTGGCGGCAGCGGCGGTGAAGGCGCGGTGGAGATCGGCCCAGGGCCCGGGCGAGAGAAGCTGGAGAATTCTGGCGCCGTCGGAATAGAAGGCTCGGGTGCGGAATGGAATGAGGTTGAGTACCGCAGTCAGCAGGGAGAGGGTCGAGAAGAAGGAAAGTGGGAGCCATTCCTGTTGCCACGGATGGCCTGGCGCCGTGAGAGTGAACCACAAGCCAGCGAGACCCGCGAGGAGGCTAACGACCGGACCTGCCGCGACCATGCAGATGTCGCGCCAGAGGGGACGATGGGGATCGGTAGGAGCGACGGCAGTAGCGCCGCCGATGGCGAGAAAGCCGGAGAGGATGAAGCGGAATTCCCATTTGCCTTCGCGCACTCGCCACTGCAGCGGACCGACAATGAAGGCGCGCAGTTTCATGCCGAGGACTTCGGCGGCAGCGGCGTGGCCGAACTCATGGATGGCGACCATAAGCAACTCGAGCAGCAGAAGCAGGAAGAGGTCGTGGAGGAAGGAGCTTCTGACCCAGACGAGGTTGTTGGATTCAGCCCAGCGCCACCACCAGGTCATGGCGGAGATGAAACCGCCGGTTCCGGCGATCCAGATAGCGCGGTTGACGATGGCGTTGGTGCTGTCGCCGGGGAGTGGCTGCGAGAACTGCTCGGCCTTGATCACGTCGCGGCGGCGGAAGGCGATCAGGCCGGCGATGCCGACACCGAGGAGCAGCGCATCGGGATTGAGAAAAGCGGTGGCAGGCGCGGTGAGGAAGCGGCGATCCATGTAGAGGAAGGAGCAGCCCAGAACCGCATTGGCGCCGCTGGCGACGAGGCCCCATGCGCGGGCAGAGGTTTTGCCGGACCAGAAGGTCCAACAGGCCAGGCCATAGACGAGGCCGAGCAGCGGAAGGGCAGCGCGGATGCCGGCGCTGAGGAGCGTGGGCGGGAGATGGGCGTCCGGCCAGGAGGCGATGTCGAGGACGGAGAACAGCGCCGAACGGAGAAAGAGGATTGCTCCCAGAGCAAACATCCAGCACAGGAAATTTCTAACCGCACGCATACAATCCGCCTGGTTCGGGAGATAGCGGAAGCGTAACTGTAGCGTCACGTAGTAACAATGCTACTTCGGAGGGAGATGGGGCAGGTTTAGATTGATGGCACCGGAGGGTTGTTGTTCAAGCCGGGAACATGGAATACAGGCTAGAATGACGGTCTCTGCAGGCGGGAAGGGGCTCAGGTGGAAGGCGGTATCGATCAGCAGCAGATCGACGAGATCAAGGCACGCTACGGGATTGGAGGCCGCGCGGCGGGTCCGAGCCGGTTCCCTATTGTCATCATCAAAGCCCTCACACTACGACGATGACGGGTACGTAATTCAGTGGTTCCGGTCGGCGATGCCGTCGAATTCCCTCGCTGTGATGCACGGCCTGGTGCAGGACTGCAAGCAGCGGAAGGTGCTGGGGGAAGAGGTCCAGGTCGAAATCACTGCGATGGACGAGGACAACACACGCATCCGGACGCAGCCACTGGCGCGCGAGCTGAAGGATGGGAAGAGGCTGGTGATCCTGGCCGGGGTGCAGTCAAACCAGTTTCCGCGTGCGATGGATATTGCCCTGCAGCTGCGGGTGGCAGGCGTGCAGGTATGCATGGGCGGCTTGCATGTGTCGGGGAGCATTTCCATGCTGGCCGGGGTGACGCCGGAGCTGCGGGAGGCAATGAACCTGGGCATTTCGCTTTTTGCGGGCGAGGCGGAAGGGGGCCGGCTGGATCAGGTTCTGCGCGACGCGTGGACAGGGCAGCTGAAGCCGCTCTACAACTACGTGAACGATCTGCCGTCGCTCGAGGGAGCGCCGTTTCCGATGCTGCCGGCGAAGACGATTCGCGGCACGATGGGCGGGTGGACGAGCTTCGATGCAGGGCGGGGCAGCCCGTTCGAGTGCTCATTCTGCACGATCATCAACGTGGAGGGACGGGAGTCGCGGCGGCGCACGGTGGATGAGGTGGAGCAGATCGTCCGCGAGAATCTGAAGCAGGGAGTGGGGCGGTTCTTCATCAGCGATGACAATTTTTCGGGGAACCCGGACTGGGAGCAGATCTTGGATCGGCTGATCGAGATGCGGGAGCAGGAGAAGCTGAACATCGAGTTCATGGTGCAGGTGGACACGATGTGCCACCGGCTGCCGGGCTTCATCGAGAAGGCGGGACGCGCGGGGGTGCGGCGGGTGTTTATTAGTCTTGAGAGCATTAATCCGCAGAGCCTGCCGGGAGCGAAGAAAGAGCAGAACAAGATTGGGGGATGCCGGAAGATGCTGCTGGAGTGGAAGCGCGCCGGGGCGATCGTGCTAGCGGGGTACATCGTCGGGTTTCCGGGCGAGACGGCGGAGAGTGTGCTGCGCGACATCCGGATTATCAAGAAGGAGCTGGCGATCGATCTGCTGAAGCCGCATTGCCTGACGGCGCTGCCTGGCTCAGAGGATCATCAGAAGCTGTATCGGGCGGGAGCGTTTCTGGAGCCGGACCTGAACAAATACGACCTGGAGCACGTGACGACGCAGCACTCGACGATGACGGCGGAGGAGTGGACCAAACTGTATCGCGACACGTGGAAGGAGTTCTATACGGCGGAGCACATGCAGACGGTGCTGCGGAGGGCGGCGGCGACGGGGATTCCGCTGGGCGACATGATGGCGCTGCTGCTGTGGTTCCACTTCTGTATCGTGTACGAGAAGATCGATCCGCTGCAGGGCGGATATCTGCGGCGCAGATACCGGCAGGACCGGCGGCCAGGCATGGCGAAGGAAGGGCTTCTGCGCTTCCACGCGCGGTATGCAGCGGACCTGCTGTATAAGCACGTCAGGATGGCGCAGCTCTATTTGCGTTTTCGCGCCTTTACGAAGCGGCTCGAACTGGATCGGAGCGCACAGAACTATAGCGATCAGGCACTGACGACGGATTCGGAGACGGATGCCAGCGCGATCGAGATGATGACGACGCACCGCTGAAGCAGCCATTTTGCGAGAGGCTAACGGGCTGGGTGTGGTGCTGCGGGTGCAGGCTGGGTGCGGGAAGGCCGGGTGCGGGAAGGCCGACGGACCCCAGTCCTGAGAAGACACGCCGATGTTATTTCGGGATGGCTGGCTGGGGTCCGGAAACTCAGGGGGCAAGGCCGCTACTCGCGCGGCGCCTCGAGGCCGGCGGGCATGAGAAGCTGAGCGAGCTCTTCCTGGGGACCAATCAGCTCGACTTTGACGGGGGCCAGACCTTCATCGCTAAAGCCGAGGGCGTTGGCGGCAGCCCTGGACAGGTCAATGACACGCGTTTCGGGGACCGGACCGCGGTCGTTGACGGTGACGATGACCGACTTGTTATTGCGCAGATTGGTGACCCGGAGCACCGAGCCAAGGGGCAGGGTGCGGTGGGCGCAGGTGAGCTGGTTCTGGTCGTAGGGCTCGCCGCTGGCGGTGGTGCGACCCTGGAAGAACTTTCCATACCAGGAGGCGACGCCGAGCTGATACCAGTGATGGTGGCTGACGATAATTTGGGGGTTGAGATGGGTGGCTGGGGAAGCAGCCTTCGCGCCGGCGACGCCTAAAAGGGTGGCGAATACTGCGACGGCGATACGGAGAAATTGGCGGGGGCGCTGGGCGTTATCAGAACTTGCGATAGCGTTCATAGTCCTCCTCCTGAAATTGTAGGTACGCGGTGCTGGTAAGTCAAACAACCAGAACCATTTAATTCAATGCCGCACTTGCATCCTGATGCGTTCTGTGGTAGTCCGGAAAGCGAATTTCGGACCCCTCAAAACAGCAACGGTCTTCCTCCGCTGGTTCGAAGACCCAATAAGCGGAAGAAAGACTTATAAGTACGATGGCGGAATGGGGCAGGGCGCTGCCCGAACTATAAAGAGGAATTCCATTTTGATCTCCAAGCCCAATGTTGTCAAGGACATGGCAGAGTCAGCAATAACCCTCAGAGCACTTACTATCGCGGGTTACGACCCCTCGTCGGGGGCGGGGATCACGGCCGATCTGCAAGTCTTTGCAGCCCATAGTGTTGCCGGGGTATCGGCCGTTACAGCGCTTACAGTGCAGTCTCGAAAGGGGGTTCGGCGGGTTGAGCCGGTCGGAGCGGCTTTGCTGCAGGAAACACTGGACTTACTGGCGAAAGATGGTCCGATTGACGGGGTAAAGGTAGGGATGCTGGGGAGGTGTGAGCTGGTCGAGGTGGTGACCAAATTCTTAGAAAGCGTGCGAATTGCGCGGGAGCGGGTTGTCCTGGATCCGGTCATCCGGTCGAGCTCGGGAGCGGAACTGCTGGATGCGGAAGGAGTTAGTGCGCTTCGGGAGAGATTGTTACCGTTGGCGGGATGGATTACTCCCAATGTGGAGGAGGCGGCGGCTTTGCTCGGGGTTGGGGTGCCCGGGAGGGAAGGAGTGCCGGGTTTGGCGGGGCGGCTGGGGGAGCTGGGCCGAACTACCCCACCCTGGCCGCGCCAAAACCAGGCGCGACCAGAATGGGGCACCCGGGAATATGGTTCCGGGCTGAATGTTGTGGTGACGGGGGGAGATCTGGAGCCGCCGGATGATTTTCTGCGGAGCGATTCGGGGGAGGAGGTTTGGTTTCCGGGGTCGCGTGTGGAGGCTCGAGGGGTCCATGGGACGCATGGGACGGGGTGTGTGTTCTCGTCGGCGCTGCTTTGCCGGTTGATGCTGGGGGATTCGAAGGTGGAGGCGGTTCGGGGGGCTAAGGCGTGGGTGGTGGGGAGGCTGGAGGGGCCGTAGGCTGGGTGGGCGGGAGTTTGGGCAAATAGCATCCGCACGGGATGCTCGACCGGGGCCAGCGAGACGCCTTGTCCGTTGTGAGAGCACGCGGATTCTCCTGGATCGCGCATTGCGCGATGCCCACCCTGCTGCGCGGAAAAAGCGCCGCGCACCAGAATGGGGCACCCGGGATCGCGGTTGGGAAAGAAAACGCGAGGTCCCTCGCTTCGCTCGGAATGACAACTGTTATAAGAGAGCGCTCGGGATGACAACCTTTTAGAGGGCAGCCGTCAAATCGTGGTCCAGTCCAAAATGACTTTGCCGGTTTGGCCGCCGATCATGGCTTCGAAGCCTTGTTCGTAGTCCTTATAGGTGAAGCGGTGGGTGATGACGGGGGAGATGTCGACCCCGGAGGTGACGAGGACGGACATTTTGTACCAGGTCTCGTACATTTCGCGGCCGTAGATGCCGCGGATGGTGAGCATGTTGAAGATGATTTTGCGCCAGTCGGTTTGCATGGGCTTGGCGGGGATGCCGAGGACAGCGATGCGGCCGCCGTGGCACATGTTGTCGATCATCTCGGTGAAGCCGGCGGGGCTGCCGGACATTTCGAGGCCGACGTCGAAGCCTTCCTGCATGCCGAGTTGTTTCTGGACCTGGGCGACTGAGGTTTCGCGGGGATCGACGGCGAGGGTGGCTCCCATTTTGCGGGCGAGCGAGAGGCGGAACGGGTTGAGGTCGGTGGCGACGATGTAGCGCGCGCCTGCGTGGCGGACGATGGGGATGGCCATGAGGCCGATGGGGCCGGCACCGGAGATGAGGACGTCTTCGCCGAGAACGGGGAAGGCGAGGGCGGTGTGGACCGCGTTGCCGAAGGGATCGAAGATGGCGGCGATTTCTTCGGAGACGCCTGCGTGGTGGCGCCAGATGTTGGTCATCGGCAGCGCGATGTATTCGGCGAAGGCACCGGGGCGGTTGACGCCGACTCCCGAGGTATAGGCGCAGAGGTGGCGACGGCCGGCGAGGCAGTTGCGGCAGCGTCCGCAGGTGACGTGGCCTTCGCCAGAGACGAGGTCGCCGACTTTGAAGTCGGAGACATTGGAGCCGACGGCGGCGATTTCGCCGACGAATTCATGACCGATGACCATGGGGACGGGAATGGTTTGCTGGGCCCACTCGTCCCACTGATAAATGTGGACGTCGGTGCCGCAGATGCCGGTGCGGCGGACGCGGATGAGGACATCGTTGATGCCGTATTCGGGCTCGGGTACATCTTCAAGCCAGAGGCCGCGCTCGGCGCGGGCCTTGACGAGTGCTCGCATGGGTCTCCCTGATTCGGTTCAAAGCGGGGCTGCAAGGTCTGTTGTTTTTTTCTGTTATTGACGGACGTGCGATATGGAACCGTAACAAAATCCACTTATGAGGGTACGGCAAAACCGGCTCCGGCGGGGATCATGGCGTTGGTCTGACGGATGACGGTTGCCGGGTTTTGCGCGGGAGCGCTATGCTTGCCGCTGCTGTAGCGCCGTGTTGAGACAGGAGGGAGGGGCTTTATGGCAGATCGAATGAAACTCTGGCTGATCGCAGCGATGTTTCTCGCGATGGCCGGTGCTTGTCATGCGGCGACGCTGCCGGCCGATCCGTGCTCGTTGCTGCAGGCTGCCGATGTGAGCAAGACGCTGGGCGGGAGCTACGGTGCTCCGTCGAAGACGGTGGCGCCACGCCCGTACGCGAATACCGCCGAGGGCACGGATTGCCATTATCAGGGAGGGGGCAGCGAGCTGTTGTTCCGGATCTACTTCGATCCTTCGCCTGGTGATGCGACGAGTTTGTTTGCGAAGCTGAAGATATTTTACAGCCCGGCGACACCGGTTCCGGGTTTGGGCGACGAGGCGTATCTCGATCCGGGGCATGGGCTGCATGTGCGGAAGGGGAACGTGCGGTATTTCCTGAGCGGGGCCGGCACTGATCAGCAGCTAACGGCGCTGGGGCAGCTGGTGGCGGGGAAGCTGTAGGGGGATTAAGGGAAACTCCCCAGCGTCAGGGGCGATTTGCGTGAATCCCAAGCGTGCGAGACACATTTTGTAAAGCCTTGTCTCGCGTCCACAATCGCATTCCCGGCGTAAGCAGACAAGATGCGATCAGGTGCGCATCGGTCAGGCCGATGCCTTTCGAGTAGAGAGAATGCGCCTCCATCATGCGTCGCAATTCTCCGAGCGAAGCCACGACTACTCCTCTGAGCTTATCCAGAGCGGCCAAAGTACCGGGGCGATCATGCAGAGAGCCGAGGGCCAACTCGGCGACGACATAGGGGTGGATCGCGATCTGCGCACTCTCCATGAGCACGCGCATTTGCGGATTTCGACTGCGGAAATAGTCGATCCAGATTGCGGTGTCGGCCAAGATCATAATCTGTCGGCTCTCGTGCGGGGGATATCTTCCAAATCGGGCATCGTTCCCTCAAGAGCGGCGAGTCTGCGCGAGGCTTCGATGTGAATCAAAGCCCGCAGCGCCTCGCGGAGCAGCGCAGATCTTTCCGTAATCCCCGAATACTCCTGGGCGGTACGTACTAATTCATCGTCGAGTGACACGGTGGCTCTCATCAGCGCCTCCACATCACCCATATTATCACCATATGGTTACATTTTAGGTGTCATTCTAGCTCCAGTAGCTGCGGTCTAATGTGCGGTACTGGATGGCTTCGGCTATGTGGGGGACGGCTAGTTTTTCGGCGGCTTCTAAGTCGGCGATGGTGCGGGCTACTTTGAGGATGCGGTCGTGGGCCCTCGCCGTTAGGCCTTGCTGGAGCATGGCGCGTTCGAGGAGTTTTTCGGCGTCGGGGGAGAGCTCGCAGTGAGTGCGAATCTGGCGCGTGGACATTTGCGCGTTGGAGAAGATTTTTTCTCGGACTCCGTTGGTGGAGGCGAAGCGCTGGCGCTGGCGATCGCGGGCGGCGAGAACGCGAGCACGGATGGTGGCGGAATTTTCGATAGCAGCGGCGCCTCGGAGTTCCTTGTACTGGACGGCCGGGACTTCGATGTGGATATCGATGCGGTCGAGGAGTGGGCCGCTGATCTTTGCGATGTAGCGCTGGATGATCGGTGGGGTGCAGTGGCACTCGCGGGACTTGTCGTTGAAGTAGCCGCAGGGGCAGGGGTTCATGGCGGCGGCGAGCATGAAGGCGGCGGGGAAGGTGAGGGACATGGAAGCGCGGGCGATGGTGACGTGACGATCTTCGAGGGGCTGGCGCATGACTTCGAGAACGTTGCGGGGAAACTCGGGGAGCTCGTCGAGGAAGAGGACGCCGTTGTGGGCCAGGGAGACTTCACCGGGGCGGGGGATGACGCCGCCGCCGATGAGGCCCGCGTCGGAGATGGTATGGTGGGGGGCGCGGAAAGGGCGCTGGGTGACGAGGCCGGCCTCAGCGTCGAGGACGCCGGCGACGGAATGGATTTTGGTGGTCTCGAGGGCTTCCTCGAAACTGAGGGGCGGGAGGATGGAGGGGAAACGGCGGGCGAGCATAGTTTTGCCGGAGCCTGGGGGGCCGATCATTAATATGTTGTGGCCACCGGCGGCGGCGATTTCGAGGGCGCGCTTGGCGGTTTGCTGGCCGCGGACATCGGCGAAGTCGAGGGCGAAGTGCTGGAGTTCGTTGAGGACCTGGGTGGCTTCGACTTTGAAAGCGGGAGTGTGGATGCCGCCGTTGTTAGCCTCGTTGAGCAGATCGCGGACCTGGATTAGCGAGTCGACTGGATAGACGTTGACGCCTTCGACGACGGCGGCTTCGCGGGCATTGGCTTTGGGGATGACGAGGTTCCTGATGCCCTGCTCGCGGGCGGCGACGGCAACGGGCAGCATACCGGGAACGGGGCGCAGGGTGCCATCGAGGCCGAGTTCGCCGATGAGGAGGAAGTCAGGGAGATCACATTTTTGCAGGAGTGCGCCGTAGGCGCCGAGGATGCCGACCGCCATGGGCAGGTCGAAGCCGGAGCCCTCTTTCTTGATGTCGGCAGGAGCGAGGTTGATGGTGATGTGGGTGTGGGGGAGATCGAAGCCGGAGTTGCGGATGGCGGCGCGGACGCGGTCGCGGCTTTCGCGCACGGCGGCGTCGGGAAGGCCAACGGTGTTGAAGTGGTCTTCCTGCGTTTTGATCGCGGAGAAGTCGACTTCGACGTCGATGATGTTGGCGTCGATGCCGTAGACGGCGGCGCTGCGTGCGGTGAACATGTGGTGGAATCTGCGGGGAGTGTAGCAGCGGAGAGGCGAAATTCTCGGTGATGCAGGCCTTGGGGAGTGGGTGGGGCGAAACGCAGGTAATAGCGAGGAAGTGGTATCGCGCGGGGCGGTAAAGCCCAGGATGCTGCGTGGCCATCATAATGAGGAGTCAGGCAGATTGCGGAGAGTGTGATGAATCCCAGGAAGGCAGTGTTGATGGCGGGCGCGGCTGCGGCGGGCGCCGGCTTGATTTGCGCAGGAACAGCGGCGGGGCTGGTCTACAGACAAATGAGGCGGCGGAAGGCGCGGCGGCTCGGCGGGGAGGTGGTGCTGATCACGGGCGCGTCGCGCGGGTTGGGTCTGGCGCTGGCGGAGGAGTTCGGGCTGCGCGGGGCAAGGCTGGTGCTGACGGCGCGCGATCCGTGGCAACTGGAGCGGGCGCGGCAATCGCTGGTGGAGCGCGGGGCGGTGGAAGATGCCGAGCAGGTGATGGTGATTCCTGCCGACCTGCGGCAGGCCGAAGAGGCGCGGCAGATGGTGGAACGCGCGACGGAGCACTTCGGGCGCATCGATGTGCTGGTGAACAACGCGGGCGTGATCACGGTAGGGCCGGTGGAGAATCAGCGGGTCGAGGATTTTCATGAGGTGATGGGGTCGAACTTCTTCTCGGGCGTGCACTGCGCGCTGGCAGCGCTGCCGCAAATGTTGCGTCGACGGAGCGGGACGATTGTGAACATTGCGTCGGTGGGCGGCAAGGTGGCGGTGCCGCACATGCTGCCGTACACCGCAAGTAAATTTGCGGCGGTGGGATTCTCGGAAGGGCTGCACGCAGAGCTGCGGGCTAAGGGTGTTCATGTGCTGACGGTGTGCCCGGGATTGATGCGGACGGGATCGCATTTGAGCGCGCAATTTACGGGCGATGCGGCGCGGGAGTACCGGTGGTTTAGTCTGGCGGCGAATCTGCCGGGGATTTCGACGAGTGCGGCAGCGGCGGCGCGTCGGATTGTGCGGGCGGTGGTGGCGGGACGAACGGAGATCGCGATTACGCCGCAGGCGATGGTGGCGGCGCGGCTGGGGAGTGTGGCGCCGGAGGTAGTGGGGCTGGCGATGAGTTTGGTGAATCGAGTGCTGCCCGCGGCTGTTTCGGAGAAGGCGGGATTGCAGAGGGGCGCGGACGTGCGGGGTTTGGAGATGATGCCGGCGGCGACGATGGGGGATGCGGCGGCTCGGAGATACAACCAGACGTGAGCCCGGGTCTTTGAGGAGGACGCGAACCCATGCCTCAGAATCGAGACATGGGACATCACCTCATCTGATCTCAGCGAACATCAGGCGCGGTACATGCGGGCGGTGATCTGGCGCAGGACTTCCTCGAAGGCAGGGTCGCCGTTCAGCAACCCGAAGGCCTGGTCGGTGGAGATGTTGAGCACCATATAGTCGTGGGCGGCGATGGCGGCTTTCAGATCGATGACGGCTTCCTGCTGGCGGCCGAGGAGGGCGCAGGTGCGGGCCAGTTCGAATCCGGACGACTGACCGCTATCGAAATAACGCTGCTGGACGACACGAATGGCCTCAAGCAAGCCGCGTTCGCCGCCTTTGGATAGTCCGCGCTGGGCAGCAGTGGCGATGGCGGCCATCTGTTCATCGTTGGAGATGGCGGCCAGACGTTTGGTCTGGTCGATGTAGGTGCGGTAGTCCTTCATGGCGAAGGCGATTCCTGCGAGATAGCGGGGGGCGGAAAAGAATTCGGGTTCGGCCTGCTCGATTTCGCGGAGCTTCTGAATGGCGGGGGCGCGGTCGCCTGCCCAGAAGCGGATGAGGGACTGATCGGAGAGGATGGAGCGCGAAGCAGGGTTGAGTTGCTGCGCCTTGTCGATTTCCTCCATGGCTTCCGGAAAGCGGCCGAGGGTGAGAAGCGAAGTGGCGTACCAGTGATGGCCTTCTTCATCGCGGGGATCGAGCTGGATGGCGCGCTGATATTCGCTGAGTGCGGCGGGAACCTTCCACTCCCAGTAAAAGAGCGCGAAGCCGAGTGCGCGGTGGGCTTCGGCGAGGGAGGGATCGAGGGCAATGGCTTTGCTGGCGGCGGCGATGGCACGGGGAAAAGCTTCGGAGCCCCGCATCGAGGTGAACTCGGGCATGATGTCGTAGCATTCGGCCAGTCCAGCGTAGGCCTGCGCGTAGTTGGAATCGTGGACGACGGCCTGGGTGAAGGCGTCGATGGCCTGGCGGAGGCTGCCTTCGGTACGTCGGCTCCAGTAGTAGCGGCCTTTGAGGTAGAACTCCTGGGCTTCGGGGTCGGGGGTGTGGTGCGCGGGGGTGGTCCGGGGGGTGATGAAGCTTCGACCAAAGAACGGGCGGCGAAGGAAATGGAAGCTATAGAAGGGAGCGGCCGCGAGGGCGACGACAATGATCGATACCCAGATCCAGGTTCGCCGAAGACGCGGGGGCGAGACGGCGGGTGCCACAGGAATCGCGGGCGATTCGGTTGGCTGCGACTCGGGCGTCTCAACGATCGGCGGGAGGGGGTCGAGTTCGCCAATCGCCTTGCCAATGGCGACAGCGGAATTGAGCCATGCGGTGAGTTCCTGCGACCAGGCAAAGACGCCGCCTCGTTCGCCGGGAAGCCGGTGAACGGGGAGACCGCGCTCTTTCTCCCAGCGTTTGACGGTACGTTCGTCCCGGCCAAAGAATGAGGCAATTTCCTTCCAGGAGTCGATCCGCCGATTCTCCGCGGCGCTCCCCGCTGTCCGGGACGTCATGTTGGCCTCAACCTGAGCCGCATGCTGCCTTCCCCGAATGAGGGCCGAGGTGGAATCAGTATAGCGAGAGGCCTGGAGGGGAAAAAGGTGAATTTCCATGAATATGGCGGGAGGATGTGACCCGAAATGTCCCGTCTTGACCTTGCGTGTCTCTATCGCGGGCCGCTGCCATCGTGCCAAGGTATGTGCGCACCTTGAAGCGGCGGCCGATTCGAGCATGGCCGCCGCACATTTTTCCCAGACAGGGTCGCGCAACACACATGGCGAGGTTTGCCCTTCTGCCACTTCTCTCCAGCATTACCAGGTTGTGGCGGGCGGCGCGCTATTCACTATGGCGAGTGCCGGGCAAGCAAAGGGTGGCAGCGGCAGGAGGTGCCGAAGGGTTCCAGCGTGTTGCTCACAAAGCTGGCCCAGCGGCCAGTGGGACGAAACAATCCGGACGCGAATCCGCATGGCAGTTTTTCCGGCAACCGGACGGTTGCCACCCAGGTTCACGGAAATGACAACCTAAACGAAATGCGAGTGGGAAGAGGATTTTCCATGCACCTGCGTCAGTCCGTTACGATGATTTCCGCGATTGCATCCTGGTGTCCGGCTGTTCACGTTCCAGAGCGCGATGACTAACGCGAACGCATCGATGAACGCGCGAAGCACGGCGGCTTCGGACTGGGTGGACTACGCGCTGGATCAACAGACGGTCGCGGGTGCTGGGGGGACGGCGAAGGTTTCGAGTGCGTACTCACAAACGTGGACGAACGGAACGCAGTGGTATCAGACCAACGATCCGAATTCGAACCCTAACGGGGTGCTTTCCGGCAACTGGACGCAGGCCACACAGGTTCACGGCAACGGGCAACCGAAGTAGACATTTTCGAGAGACACGAGGGCTCACCATGAAAAAGCTGCATCGCTCATTCAGCATTATTCCCGCAGTGGCGATTCTGATTGCGGGTTGTTCGTCGGGATCGAAAAGCGGAAGCGCCGCCGCAGCTACGGCGGATGGCGTGGGGGGCGGCGCGGCTTCGGCCGGGACGGCGACGTACGTCAGCGGGACGCCGCTGGGGAATCAGCTGACGACGGCGACGATCACGGATCCGTCGCTGGGCAACATAACGGCGGCGACGCTGACGATTCCGGCGGGATGGAAGCTGCAGGGGATCGAGATGATCAGCGCGTGCACGTTTCAGCCGTGGCCGGTGATTCGGGCTTACTCGCCGGACGCGCTGATGCAGTACCGGATCGAGCCGGTGATCGGCTGGCAGTGGCACCCGAACGCGAAAGGCACGTTTAACAGCGGGTGCGCGAATATCTCCGGCCAGATGTCAGCGGCGAATTTCCTGCAGTATTACCTGGGGACGATGCAGGGCGGCGTGCACGTGGTGGGGACGATGGCGGTGCCGTCGGCGTATTCGCAGTGGGCGCAGGGGTTGGCGGCGCAGAAGAACCAGGCGAATAATGGCGCGGCGCCCGCGATGCAGGTGCAGAACACAGCGGACACGGCGGCGCTGCGGATCGAAGTGGTGAACGGGTCGTTCGTGGTGGAAGAGCGGTTGCGTACGGTGGTGGAGTGCTCGATGCACAACGATCGGAGCACAGCGATGAGCAACGCCCTGTACGGTGGGACGTGCTGGGCGCGGGTGGATGTGCTGACGGCTCCGCAGGGCCGGCTGGACGCGCTGGTGCAGCTGGTGGACAGCAACAATCTGCCGCATGGGGTGAACACGCCGCAGTGGATGCAGGCGGCGCAGCAGCGGCAGCAACGGCAGAATGCCCAGGCGATAGCTGCGCTGACGGCACAGGAGAAGGCGGAGAGCCAGATGCTGTATCAGCAGTTCCAGCAGATCATGGCGCGATCGCAGGCGGAGCATCAGCAATTCATGCAGCAGCAGGAATCGCAATTCCAGAGTGCGATGAACAATGCGAATGCATCGATGAATGCGCAGAGCACAGCGGCTTCGGACTGGGTGGACTACTCGCTGGATCAGCAGACGGTGGCGGGGCCGAACGGCACGGCGAAGGTCTCGAGCGCGTATTCGCAGACGTGGTCGAATGGGTCGCAGTGGTATCAGACCAACGATCCGAATTCGAATCCGAACGGCGTGCTGAAAGGCAACTGGACGCTGACGACGAAGGTGCATGGGAACGGGCAGCCTGAGTGAAGAAGGGGTGAAGGATGAAAATCGCAAGCCAGAACGAAGCGCAGCTTGTACTGCGGGAGAGCACTGTGGGGAGCGCCATTGTGCTCGGGATCGTGACCGTTATCTTTATCGGAATGGCCCTCTTGCCAGGCGAACACCTGCAGATATGGAGAGCGGTTCTCTTCGGAGCGATGTTCGTCCGCTTTTACCGCAAGACCACGGTGGTTTTTGACCGCGCTCGAGGGACGGTGGAGTGGAAAAAGATGCAGCTGGGTAAGACGACATTGTATTCGTTGCCGCTGAACTCGATCACCGCAGTGCTGGTGGACGCTAAATCGAAGTCTGCGTGGTCGGGTTGCCGGCTGTTGCTGGTGACGCAAGCGGGACAGATACCGGTCACCGATACTTATGGAACCTATCGGAAGAAGTGCGCGGCGTTGCGGGAAGCAGTGCTGGGATTCGCGCCGGCGAGCGCGCGGATGGCCCTGGCGGGAGGAGGCGCGGTCCAGATGGCTGGCTGAACAGCTTGCGGAGAAAGTCCTTCAAGAAAGAAAGAGCATCCCTCAGCGGCTAAAGCCGGACTCATTCTGCAGTTCTTACGGCACAGCTGAAGCTGCGCCCCTTCAAAGCTGTCGAGTCTTTGCAAGCTGTGAGGGCGTCGGGCGTATCGGTCGCGACTTTCGCGCAGAACCGACGTTTATGATTGAGACAAATGCGGAGCAGAGGTGAAGGCGAGTGGCTGATCTGATGAGGACCTCCAACCCGACGCTGAACGACAAGGTATTCACGAGCCTGTCGGGCGCGCAGGGCGAGACGATGACGCTGGAGGGAACGGTCAACAAGACCGGGATCCTGCTGGTGTGCGCGGTGGCGACGGCGGCGTGGACGTGGCATCTGGCGATGAACCCGGCGACGCTGCCACTCGATTACCTGCTGCTGCTGGTGGGATTGATTGGCGGACTGATTTTTGCGTTGGTAACGACGTTCAAGAAGAGCTGGGCACCGGTGACGGCGCCGATCTACGCGCTGCTGGAAGGGCTGGTGCTGGGCGGGATCTCAGCGACGCTTGAGCAGCGGTATCCTGGGATCGCGATTGAGTCGGTGTCGCTGACGTTTGGGACGATGTTCGTGCTGCTTTTGGCGTACCGGTCGGGAATGATCAAGGTGACGCAGAAATTTCGGCTGGGCGTGGTGGCGGCGACGGGTGCGATTTTCCTGTTCTACATGATGGAGATGGTGCTGGGGTTCTTCGGCATTCACTTTGTCGCGGTGAATGGGTCGGGGATGCTGGGGATTGGGATCAGCCTGGTGATTGTGTGCGTTGCCTCGCTGAATCTGGTGCTGGATTTCGATTTCATCGAGCGCGGTGTCGAGGCCGGCGCACCGAAGTATATGGAGTGGTACGGCGCGTTTGGGCTGATGGTTACGCTGATCTGGCTGTATCTGGAGATGCTGCGGCTGATGGCTAAATTGCGGGGGAGACGGTAAGGCAGGGAGTAGGCAATAGGCAATAGGGAATAGGGTGCGCGGGCTTAGGCCCGCGCATTTGTTTTGCAGCTATTTGCTCAGGGTTGTTGATTACCGGCGTTTTTCGAGGGGATGGGTGCGGAGCAGGCCGGAGCCTTCGCGGATGGTGATGATCTGGTCGGCGTTGATGCTGGTCAGACGATCGACGGCGCCGCTGGGCCAGCGGACTTCGATGGTGTCGGCTTTGGTGGATGCGCCGAGGCCGAAGGTCAGGATCAATTCGCTCGAGGACAGGTAGCTGGATCCGCTGCGGAGCATTTGTTTTTGCGTTGTGGTGGCGGATTTGACCTGGACTTCTGCGCCGATGCCGTCGCGATTCGATTTTGTGCCGATGAGCTTGATGCGCAGCGCGTGATTCGTCGATCCCTGATTGAGGAAGAGCGAGGCGGCGCCGGCGTTGGTGGTGATGACGATGTCGGGGGCTCCGTCGTTGTTGATGTCGCCGTAAGCTGCGCCGCGCGCAACGCGGGGGGCGTCGAAGGACTGGCCCATGGATGCGGCTACGTCTTCGAAATTCTTGCCGTTGAGGTTGTGGTAGAGGTGCGGTGGCTCGGCGAAGTGGATGCGCTGCTGGATGCGCTCGATCGAGTCGTCGAGATGGCCGTCAGCGACGTAGAAGTCGGGCCAACCGTCGAGGTCGTAGTCGAAAAAAAAGCAGCCGAAGCCGAGGGTGAGGAGGCTGGAGCGGCCGACTTCCGACGAGGGCGCGGTGTCGACGAAGAGGCCGTTGCGCTCGTTGTGGTAGAGGGCGAGCATCTGGTTGGAAAAATTGGTGACGAGGAGGCTGGGGTAGCCGGAGCGGTCGTAGTCGGCGGCGTCGATGCCCATGCCGGCGCGGGCGACACCGTCGTCGCTGTAGGCGATGCCGGCGGCGACGCCCTCTTCGGTGAAGGCGCCTTTGCCGTTGTTGATGTAGAGCTTGTTGGGCTGGGTGTCGTTGCTGATGGCGATGTCGGGCCAGCCGTCCTGATTGGCGTCGAGGATGGCGACGCCGAGGCTTTTGGAGCCAGTGTCGTAGAGGCCGGCTTTCTTTGTCACATCTTCGAAAGTGCCGTTGCCGCGATTGTGCCAGAGGCGGGCAGATTGGCCGGGGTAGGTTTCGGGGGTGCAGTAGGACTTGGTTTTGCCGTCCATGGAGCAGTAGAGATCTTTTTCGGGCGACCACTGGACGTAGTTAGTGACGAGGAGATCGAGATGGCCGTCGCGGTCGTAGTCGACCCAGGCAGCGCTGGCGCTGAGCTCGGGCGGGGTGGTGAGGCCGGCTTTTTTCGTAACGTCGGTGAATGTGCCATTGCCATTGTTACGAAATAGGTGATTTTGTCCATACGCTGTTACAAATAAGTCGTCGTAGCCGTCGTTGTCGTAGTCGCCGACGGCGACGCCCATGCCGTACATGGGGATAGCGAGGCCGGCTTTCTGCGTGACGTCGGTGAAGGTGCCGTCGTGGTTGTTGTGGTAGAGAGCGGGCGTAGTGGCGTGGCCGGGATGGCCGGGCCACGCGGTGCCGTTGACGATGAAGATGTCCTGCCAGCCGTCGTTGTCGTAGTCGATGAAGGCGACGCCGGGGCCGAGGGTTTCGGGGAGGAACTTTTTGCCGAAGGCTCCGTTGTTGTGGGTGAAATGGATGCCGGCTTTTTCGGCGATGTCGGCGAAGTGGATGTGCTGGGTTGCGGGAGCCGGCGATCCGGCGGAGGCCGTGAGGGCGAAGGGGGCGAGTGCGGCGAGGAGTGTGATGAGAGTGAAGGCGCGGAGGGGAAGCATCCACGAGATATAGTAGCGGGTCCGGAAATGCGACGGCATCCACCCGGGGGTGGATGCCGTTGTCGTTGATGGGCGACTTTATTGCGGAGGGGCGAAGAGGGCGAAGACGGCTCCCTGAGGATCGGCGACAACGGAGTAGGTGAGCTGGTTTTCGACGGTCACAGGCGGGAGAATGACTCTGCCACCGAGCTCCGTGGCTCTGGCGGTTTGCGCCTGGCAATCGGCGGTCTGGATATAGGGCATCCAATGCGGCGCAATGCTGGGATGCAGGGCGTGGGTGGGCGGCATTCCGCCGATGAATTCGCCGTGGTTTTTGATATGGAGATAGCCGTCGGGGTCCTTGTCTTTGCCGAGGGTAAATTCCCAGCCAAAGACGGTGCCATAGAATTTGGCGGCGCGATCACGGTCCGGGGTGGCGAGATCGGCCCAGCAGAACGCACCGGGCTCGGCGAAGATGCCGACGCCGGGTACCTTGCCGGGCTGGTAGATGGCGAAGACGGCGGCGCCGGGGTCCTGAATAACGGCCATGCGCCCGACGTTGGGAATGTCGAAGGCCGGCGACACGGGATTGCCGCCGTGTTCGAGGATGTGAGCTACGGTTGCATCGGCATTCTCGACGGCGATGTAGATCATCCAGTTGGAGGGGATGCCCATCTCGCGGTCTTCGGCTTTCATGGTGTAGGCCCCGGAGACGTTACGACCCTTGAGGCGGAACGTGGTGTAGACCATGTCAGGGCTCATGGGGGCATCCTGAGGATCCCAGCCAAAGAGGGGGGAGTAGAACCGCTTCGCGCCGGCGGGGTCGGTGGTGGAGAGCTCGAACCACACGAAGTTGCCGGGGGAATGCTTGTCGAAGTTGGGCATGGCGGAAATTGTAGGGCTTTCAGGCGTGGGGCGGGGTTAAATTCTGCGGGAGCTAAAAAGCGGTTAGCTGAAAAGCAGTCAGCGGAAAAGCGGTCAGCTGAGAAGCGGCTAGCGAAAAGCGGTTCTTGCCTACCCAGTTTTTCAGGATGACGACGGATGTTTGCGGAGGAGGACTCGACAGTCTTTGCGCCAGTGTTCGTCGACGGCGATGAACTCCCACGGGACCGATGGAGCAAGGGCGCGGAAGACGGTTTCGTTGGCGGGGTGGATGTGTAGGGCGGGGGCGACACAGTAGAGGAGCGGATCTTCAGGCGAGAGCTCAACGCCGGGGAAGTAGCCCTGGCGGGCGATTTCCCCGGAGCGATGGAGCATGCGAATGCGAACCCAGTAGTCAAGAGCCTGGAGGGGCAGGCGGAGGTCGTCGTCGGCCTTGAGCTCGAGGATGGCGAGGCGGCCCTGGCGGGTGACGGTGAGGAGATCGAGGAGCGTGCGGCTGCTCGATGCTGCTGCAAAGAGCTGCGAGTAGACGGGGCAGAGTCCATTTTGAGCGCCGAGGGAGGGATCGAGCAGAGAGAGGTCGCGGCGGAGGACGGATTCGAGCCAGCGCTCGGGCTGGAGGCGGAAGAGCGGGTCGCTGGCGGAGTTGCTGGAGGTGCGGCCGTGGAAGAGGCGATCCATGAGGTCGCGGAACAGGTCCTCGGTAGTTTCGTCGAGGAGGGTCTCGTTGGAACCGGTGCCGAAGAGGATTTCGTCGCGATGGGTGAAGGAGCCGGGGACGAGGCTGTGACGGATGCGGGCGTACTCAAGTCCGTGGAGGGAGAAGGCGACTTCGGTGGCGGAGCGCGGACGGATTTCGGTGGCGGCGAGAAGGCCGGGCGGGAGAAGTTCGCGGAGGTGATTGATGGCGACAGCGGAGCGGTCCAGCGCTGCCTGCGGATCGAAAGCGTGCGGGAGCTGGATGGCGAGATTGCCGTCGTCGCCGATAGGAGTGGATGTCAACTCGGCGGTCGAGGAGTTGAGTTCGCAGAGTTCCCACCGGGCGAGGGCGGGATTGAGCCAGGCCATGCGGGTGCGGGTGGTGGCCGCGACGCCGGTGGGGACGATGACACGAAGTCCGTGGAAGAGGCGGCGACCGCCTGCGTGCTCAGCACCCCTGCGAGCCAAACCCATGCTCGCCGGGGACCCCGCGCCGCGACAGTAGTCGAGCCAGAGAATGCCGAGGGTGAGGACGCCATCGATGACGGCGGGGGGTTCTTCAGGGCCGACGCCGATGATGGCCCAGGCCGATTGGCCTTTGGTGAGGACGCCGCGGGCGTAGGCGGGGCCGAAGCTGTGCTCGAGATCCATGGCGGAGCGGAAGGCGTCGGGGGTCCAGCCGGGAAAGTGTGCAGAGAGGGCTTGTTCGAGGGTGCGGAGGTAGCGGCGGCGGCTGGTGTCGCGCGCAGTGGGAGTGCGGAAGTCGGGGTTCGGGACGAGCGTAAGGGCTTGCGGCTTGCTTTGGCCGAAGCGGCGGGTTTCGAGGCGCAGGGTGTCGCGGCGCGGCTGGATGGCGGAGATGGTGCGGACGAGATTCTTGTCGTCGGACCAGAGGTCGAGCAGGCAGCGGCCGTGGTCGGCGGAGACGGAGCAGTGAGCGAGGCGAAGATCGAAGAGCAGGCGGCCATCTTCAAAGATGGCGGCGTGGGGATGGTCGGCGAGGAAGGACTCGATGGATTCGGCGAGGGCGACAGGGGCCGGGGCGGAGGATGGAGCGGCGGGGGAAGGCCGCTGGACTTGCATCTGGTTCGATGGTCCGCGCCGCCGCTGTGCGGGGCAAGGGAAAAGCTACCAGCCCATACGCTTTCGTAATTCGGTGATGTGGGCGGTGTGGTGGCGGCAATGCCAGGCGTAGAGGGCGACGGCTTCGGCGATGGACTGGCGGCCGTTTTCGGGGTGGTTGTAGCCGCGCTGCCACTGATCTTCGGAGAGGGAGCGAAGCAGGAGCACCCAGCGGTAATGCAGTGCGTCAAGGAGACGGAGAGAGAGATCGGGGGGAGCCGTGAGGGCGTCGGGCAGCTCGGCCCAGAGCTTCTCGTCGTAGGGCTTGATGATGGGCCAGTCCTCGGTGAGCGCGAGGCGGATGCGGATGTAGGCGTTCATGTGGCTGTCGGCGAGGTGATGCACGAGCTGGCGGACGGTCCAGCCGCCGTCGCGGTAAGGCGTGTCGAGCTGGGCGGTACTGAGGCCTTCGATGGCGGCGCGGAGATTCTCCGGAAGCGCGGCGAGAACAGCGAGGGAGGCGTCGTGGTCGGTGATGTCGGCTTCGGCACGGCGGAATCTTCCCACGGGGTAGCGGGGGTCAATGACAGCGGACGAGGGGGCGGCGGGCGCGGCGGCGGTGCTCATACTCCGCAAGGTACACCGGGATCATGAGGGGGACAAGTCGCGCGGTCATCGGGCGCGAACGGTGTGGTTTGGCAGACGCACTACGTGCCGAGGGCGCGGGTGGGTCATGCCCCCCAACAGGCGCTAGGCGGGGCGGTGGTTCGGCGTGCCGTTGTGGGGTTTGTGGTGGTGATGATGGTGGTGCGATGCGGCGAACGCCGACGTAGTATACGCGAGCATGCAGACGAGGAGGAGGAGCTTCTTCATAGTTATCAGAATGGCACGAACGGGTGTCGACTGTCCGTGGAAATCCAATTAAGAATCAAGGAAGCTACGCACGATACGGGTTACTGTAGTGATAAGGGCGCTTGTGGCGCTCGGATGAGGGTGAAGAGTGGAGCACAAGCGGTATTTCTTTGAGAAGTTCGGGATCACGGAGCGGCTGCTGGAGCGGTGTCTGGGCGAGGCACTTTCGGCGGGCGGCGATTACGCGGATCTTTATTTCGAGTCAGTGGCGGCGACGTCGCTGGGGCTCGATGAACAGATTGTGAAGTCGGCGAGCCAGGGTGTGAGCGCGGGTTGCGGCGTGCGCGTGGTGAGCGGCGAGCGGACCGGATACGCGTACACGGATGAATTATCCACCGAGCGGTTGCTGCGGGCGGCGCGGACGGCGGCGCTGATCGCGAACGGGCCGGCGAAGCAGTCGGTGCATGGATTTACGGAAACGGTGACGCCGAGTTTGTATCCTGCGGCGGGCGCGGAGCTGGATACGGATCTGGCGACGAAACTGGAGCTTGTGCGGCGGGCGGATCGCGCGGCGCGGAGTTACGATCCGCGAATCACGCAAGTGCGGGCGAGCTATGCCGATGAGCTGCGGCGGATTTTGATTGCGGCGTCAGATGGGACGTACGCGAGCGACACGCAGCCGCTGGCGCGGATGAGCGTGTTCGTGATTGCGAAGGATGCGGAGCGGACTTCGAAGGGCAGCTCGGGGGGCGGCGGGCGCGTGGAGATTGGGTATTTCACGGGCGCAAAGGGGCCGGAGCATTTTGCGGAGGAGGCGGCGCGGACGGCGATTTTGCAGCTGAGCGCCGTTGCGGCTCCGGCGGGCGAGATGGAAGTGGTGCTGGGGCCGGGATGGCCGGGGGTTCTGCTGCACGAGGCGGTGGGGCATGGGCTGGAAGCGGACTTTAACCGGAAGAAGACGTCGGCGTTTGCGGGGCTGATTGGACGGCAAGTGGCGAGCAGCAAGGTGACGGTGGTCGACAACGGGCGGATGCCGTCGCGGCGCGGATCGCTAAACGTGGACGATGAGGGATCGGCGACACAGGAGACGGTGCTGATTGAGGGCGGAATTTTGAAAGGCTATCTGAGCGACAAGCTCAGCGCGCGGCTGATGGGGATTCNNTCCGAGCACCGGCAACGGGCGGCGGGAGAGCTATCAGCAGATTCCGATGCCGCGGATGACGAATACCTATATGTTGGCGGGCGACGATGCGCCGGAGGATATTATCCGCAGCGTGAAGCGCGGGCTGTATGCGGTGAATTTCGGCGGCGGGCAAGTGGACATCACGAGCGGGAAGTTTGTGTTCTCGGCTTCGGAGGCTTATCTGATCGAAGACGGGAAGGTGACGGCTCCGGTGCGGGACGCGACGCTGATCGGCAACGGGCCGGAGGCGCTGAAACATGTGTCGATGGTGGGGAACGATCTGGCGCTCGATGAGGGGATCGGGACCTGCGGCAAGGATGGACAGAGCGTGCCGGTGGGTGTGGGGATGCCGACGGTGAAGCTGGACCGGATGACTGTGGGAGGCACGGGGCGGTAGTGGCAGCAAGATGAGAATCGTGGACGTCAAGCAATTCGTATCGAATCCCGACGGCTCGCGCCGATACGCGTGGAACACCATTTCAGCGGATGAGGCACTGAAGCTGGCGGAGCCGCGCCTGCGCTGCCCGGAGTGCAAGGGTGCTATTGGATTATTCCGGCGCTCGGAAGACGATGCGATGCCGAATCGCGGGGAGCACAAGAAGCGAAATCCGGGGTGTTCGCTGGGGGACTGCTTCAACGGTGTGCAGCGACTGGCTACCAATCCGATAGAACCGGACGAGGAGAGTGTTCGCGCGTAGGTTGGGGCTGTCGTTCCAATAGCCTGGTGCTACACTTTGTGTATACAGGTTGCGCTACGAATGGGATGGGCGGAAGGATCGCGAGAATTGGCGCAAGCACCGGATCTCATTCGAAGATGCAGCTCTGGTTTTCGACGACGAGCGATGTTTGGTTTATCCGGACCGAGCCGACGAGAGTGGCGAGCAACGCTGGCACGCGATTGGAACAGTCCGAATAGGGAGTGAGGGCAAAGCCGTGCTGCTTGTCGTTCATGCGTACAGGGGGACAACTATGGCGAAGAAATCGTCCGCATCATCTCAGCCCGTGAAACTCGTAAGCATGAGCTCCGAAGATATCAGGAACAGGAAGCGAACTGAGAAAGAGAGGGAGGCACTGCTGCGTATCGCCGAGCGACAGGCGGCGGGGGACGATTCGGGCATCGACTTTAGCGATATTCCGCCGCTGACCGATGAGCAACTGGCGGGGATGGTCAGGCTGCGGGATTTCAGACGGAAGGTTCCAGTGAGTGTTCGTCTGGATCCGAAGGTGCTGGAGTGGTTGAAGTCGAAGGGGGAGGGTCATCTGACGCGGATCAACGACATTCTGATGAATCTGATGGAAGCAGAGCACGGGACGGGGGGGCGGTGAGCCCGGTAGTCGAGACGCAGACCAATCTGCAGGAACTGGCGGAGTTTGTTGTGGCGCGGGCTCTGCTGAGCGGAGCGTCGGATGCGGAGGTAACGATCCGGCAGGGCGACGAGTTTTCGACGACGGTGCGGATGGGCGAGGTTGAGACGCTGAAGGAGTCGGGATCGCGCGGCGTGGGGCTACGGGTGCTGGTCGAAGCCGAGAACGGGTATCGCGTGGCGAGCACTTCGTCGAGCGACTTTACGCAGGAGGGGATTGAGTATCTGGTGCAGGGCGCGGTGGGGCTGGCGCAGGTGACATCGGTCGATCCGTTTGCCGGCCTTGCGGAGGCGGGCGAATTTGGGCGGCTGAGTGGGGATCTGGGGCTGTATCACGAGGACGTGTACTCGCTGCCGATTGAGGAGCGCATTGCGTGGGCGCGGCGGGCAGAGGCTGCGGCGATGGCGGCGGATACGCGGCTGGTGAACAGCGATGGCGCGAGCTTCGACGCGTCGACGGGGCGGAGAGTGTTCGCCAACTCGCGCGGGTTTGTGGGCGAGTACCAGTCATCGTATTGCTCGATTGCGGCGAGCCCGATTGCCCAGGGCGCGAATGGCGAGATGCAGCGTGACTACTGGTGGTCGCAGGCGCGGTCGTTTCGAGATCTGGAGCAGCCGGAGGAGGTGGGGTGCGAGGCGGCGCGGCGGACTCTGCGGATGCTGGATGCGCGGAGGGTGCCGACGCAGCAGGCGCCTGTGATTTTTGCACCGGAGGTGGCGCGGGGGCTGGCGGGCGCGGTGTTCGATGCGGCGACGGGCGATGCCATTTATCGGGGAGCATCGATTTTTGCGGGCAAGCTGGGGGAGGAAGTCGCGGCGGCGGCGGTGACGGTGGTGGATGACGGAACGATTCCCGGCGGGTTTGGGACGTCGCCGTTCGATGCGGAGGGACTGCCGAGCCGGTGCACTGTAGTTGTGGAGAAGGGCGTGCTGAAGAGCTACATCCTGAATACGTATGCAGGGCGCAAGCTGGGGATGAAGAGCACAGGGAATGCGGGGCGCGGGCTGGCGGGAAATCCGTATCTCGATGCGGGGAATTTGTTTCTGGAGGCGGGGACGCAGACGCCGGAGGAGATGATTCGCGGTGTGGAGCGCGGGCTCTACGTGACGCGGATGCTGGGGCACGGGGTGAATCTGGTGACGGGTGATTATTCGCGGGGAGCGGCCGGGTTGTGGATCGAGAATGGCGAGCTGGCCTATCCAGTGCATGAGATCACGATTGCCGGAAATTTGAAGGAAATGCTGAGGAACATCACCGCGATTGGGAGCGACCTGGTGTTTCGCGGGGCGACGGCCGCGCCGACGCTGCGGGTCGATGGCATGACGATCGCTGGGGCGTAAGAGCAGGCAATAGGCTGCAGGGTGCAGGTTACAGAAACACGGTCCGGCGCGCGCGATGCGCGATCATGCCTGTATAGTCCTGGGAATCGGCGCAAATGTTTCCGGTACAAATCCCGTTTGATGCGGCGCAGCCGGCGTGGGGAGAAATTCCTGCGGCGCCGGGCGTGTTTGCTCTGTTTGGCGAAGATGTGCGCGCGGAGCCCTATGTCAGCCGGACGCCGAACCTGCGGCGGAGGATCAAAAGGTTACTGGACGCGCGGCCGGATCAGACGAAGCGGCTGCAGCTGGCGGGACGCGTGGCGCGGATCGAATATGCGCTGACGGGGTCGGATTTTGAAGCTCTGATGCGGCTGTATGAGGCTTCCTGGCCGGTTTTTGGCGAGAGAACCAGGAAACGTCTGCATCTCAAGTCGCCGTCACTGTTACGAATGACGGTGGAGAACGCCTATCCCCGTGTATATGTAACGAATCGAGTTACAAAAGCGGGGATGCAGGACCTGTACGGGCCGTTTCCGTCGCGGGTGGCGGCGGAGCGGTTCTCGGAGGACATGCTGGACCTGTTCAAATTGCGGCGTTGCGTTGATGACCTGGTGCCGGATCCGGCGTTTCCGGGGTGCGTGTACTCGGAGATGAAGAAGTGCCTGGCGCCGTGCTTCAAGGGATGCACGGACGAGCGCTATGCGGAAGAAGCAGCGACGGTGCGGGCGTTTTTGCGGACGCGCGGCGGGAGTTTGGTGGAGGCGCTGAAGAAGGAGCGGGACGAGGCTTCGGGGTTGAC
Source organism: Acidobacterium sp. (assembly GCA_003166955.1). GTDB lineage: Bacteria > Acidobacteriota > Terriglobia > Terriglobales > Acidobacteriaceae > Palsa-343. The sequence continues at coordinate 63,861 of PMUI01000037.1, read as the reverse complement.
GGAGTTTGAGAGGGCCGCGGAACTGCATGTGAGGTTGACCAAGGCTGAGGCTGTGGCGGCGGGGGCGCCGGAGGTGGTGCGGGCGCTGGCCCATCTGGATGGAGTGATGGTGCAGGCGGCGGCTGAGGGAGAGCAAGTGGCGCTGTTTCTGCTGGCGAGAGGCGCGCTGTATGGGCCGGCGCTGTTTTCTGTTGCCGGGATGCGGCATGCGAACGAGGCTGCGGGATCGACGTCGCTGTATGCGCAGCCGGTGGGGTTGATGGAGGCGGTACCGCTGCAGGGGCCGGTGGTGCTAATGGCCACGCGGGATGAGTTGGAGCAGCGGCTGGAGACTGCGCTGGCGGAATTACGTCCGGCGACGGAACGGCGGCGCGGCCGGGAGAAAAATCGGAGCGGTGAGACTGCGGATTATCTGTGCCTTTTCAGCCGCTGGTATTACCGGCCGCAGGCGAAACGGCTGGGGGAGATTGTGTTTGCCGGGGAGGATGGGAAGGTTCCGGCGAAGGCGGTGCTGCGGGCGATTTCGCGGATCTATCAAAAGCAGGCAACTGGATCGGACCGATAAAAAGGGCCGGAGATCATGGAGAATCCCCGGCGTCCGGGAGGACAACAAGTTAATCCTTTGGTGACGAATGAGCCGGACGGGAAGACGCAGGCAACCGAGATTATTCTCTCGTGAGGACGGCGACGCCAAAGGGTGGCAAATCGACGGCGTTGACCGCGGTACTCTGGGCGCCGATGAGATCGCGCATGGGCTCCGGGAGCGAGACATGCGCGGAGTCCGTGTTGTGGTTGATGAGGATGAGAACGGATTTCCCCTGCCCGGAGCGGCGGCACACTTCGACGCCTTTGGGGACACCAGGAAGGATGGGCTGGACGCCCGCTTCTTCGAGGAGACCTCCGGTGATGTCGTTGAGGAGTGCGGTGTCGAGCCAGGCGCCGACGTAGGTGATGCGCCCTTTGCCGACCTTCCGGGTGAGGACGGCGGGCTGACCGTCGAGCCACCCATTGCTCTTGCCATAGCGTTCGACGACGGTTGTGTCGGGAGACTGGGTGCTGAGCTGTTCGGCCCAGATGCTGGCGGTGCCTGAGCCGAGGTCGCCACTGAGAGGAACGTCGGCGTCCAGGGCGTAGAACTGATCCACGCGGCCGCCGAGGAATGCGGCCAGGGGCCCTGGTTGGCGCTCAGGCTGCAGGGCGTTGAATTCATCCTTCATGGCGGAGCGGGGGCCGAGGAGGAGGTGGCCGCCGTTGCGGACGAACTCCATGAGGCGGTCGGCGGTTTTTTGCGAGATGACGTTGAGGCCGGGGAGTTCGATAACTTTGTAGCCGTCGAAGGGCGCGTTGATGGAGATTATGTCGACAGACTGCGATTGTTCGCGCAGGGGCCGATAGAAGGCGACCATTTCGCCGACGGGATCGAAGTTGGCGGAGTGGCGCTGGAAGCTGATGGCCCAGCGGGAGTCGTAGTCGTTGACGAGCGCGACCTCGGAATGCGGGGAGGTGCCGGCGATGGCGGATCCGGCTTTGGTGAACTCCTCTCCGACCTGGCGGATTTCGTCGTAAACCGGTACGGGCGTGCCGTCGGCGCCAACAAGGGTGCCGTGGTATTCCTCCTGACCGTTGGGCGCGCTGCGCCACTGCCAGTACTCGACGGCTTCGGCACCGTGGCCGACGGCCTGCCATGCCATATCGCGAACCTGGCCGCGCAGCAGAGGCGAGTTGACCTTGTGCCAGTTGACGAAGGCCGGCTCGGTTTCCATGACCCAGTAATTTTTGTTTTTGAAGCCGCGAGCGAGGTCGTGAGTCGCGCCGTTCGCGACGTAGTCGTAGTTGCCGGTGATGTAGTTATCCCAGGCGGCGATGTCGAGGACGCTGTGGACGGTGTACTCATTGAAGCCGTCGAACCAGCCCATGGTGTTGGTGGTGATGAACTGGCGCGGGTCAGCGTGAGGACGGATGGCGGAGACTTGGTTTTCGGAGTAATTCTTCCAGGTGTCGCTGACGAAGCGCTTCCAATCAAGGAGGAGCGCGGGGTTCTCGCCGTCTTCGCGGGTGGGGATTTCGTCGAACTGGTCATAGGTCTGCGACCAGTAGGCGGTGGCCCAGCGGCGATTCAGCTCAGCGACGGTACCGTATTTCTTTTCGAGCCAGCGGTGAAACTGTTCTTTGGCGGTGGGGTCGAAAGAGGGATTGGCGTATTCGTTGTCGAGTTGCCAGCCGACGACGTTTGGGTTGGGGCCGAAGTGGATCGCCATCTGCTCGGCGATGTTGTGCGCAAACTGGCGGTATTTGGGATCGGTGAAGGAGAACTGCTGGCGGTTGCCGTGCTCGTCGCGACGGCCGTTCTCATCCCAGCGCAGGGTCTCGGGATATTTGGTGGTGAGCCATGCGGGCGGCGCGGCGGTGGGGGTGCCGAGGACGACGCAGATGTGATGTTTGGCGGCAAGGGCGATGGCGCGATCAAGCCAGTCGAATTCGTAGTGGCCCTCGGAGGGCTCCATCGTGCTCCAGGCAAACTCGGCGACGCGCACGAGGTTAATGTGGGCTGCCTCCATGAGAGTGAGGTCCTGATCCCAGCGGGACTCGGGCCACTGTTCCGGATACCAGGCAGCGCCGAGGAGGAGGGGTGGTTTGTCGGGGTAGTTGGTGGCCTGGGAGTGAATGCGCGGGCTGACCACGAGGATGAGAAGAAGAGCGATGAAAGCGTTTACGGCGCGACGGCAGAAAAGACGCATGGTGAAATCCCCCCGGTCGGCAGATTGATGGATTGGGCAAGTCGGCAGGAAGCGGGCCGAAAGCGCGCCATGGAGCAATCTAATCGGGGGCGGGGCGAGAAGCAAGGCAAGGTTCCGGGCTGGGGGACATCAGGGCGCGGAGGGAGGCAGCGTGGGGATGAGGCAGATGCGCGCGGAGAGAAGGACGAGGGTGATCCAGAGAAGGTCTGCGCCGAGAAGGTGCGTCATCTGCATCCAGGTGGGCGCGAGGAAGGCCACGTCGGCGATGCCGAGCAGGTACTGGAGGGCGAGGAGAATGAGGACGCCGACTGCGAGCGAGCGACTGTCGGGCGTGCGGAGGCTCCGGGCGATGAGCCAGACGATGAAGATGCCGGCGACGAGGCTGATGGCGGGGTGGAGCCAGCGAATTTGCAGCAGCCAGGAGCTATTGGAGGAGAGGTCCTGAGCCATCGCGGTGAGGAGGCTGTGCGCGGGGTAGAGGGTATCGCCGAGTGCGGCGAGCGAGCCGGTGACGCCGACGATGAGCGTTGCGATGATGCCGGTGAGGGCAAGTCGAGGAGCGCGGAGAGCGAGGGTTCCGCGCATCACGCCGTCGCGACGAGAGAGAAAATGCGCGGTGAGGGCGAGCGCAGCCAGCAGGAGCAGCGTGTTGGTGAGGTGGAGGGCGAGGTAAACGGCGCGGGATGGGGAGCGGTCAGTAGCGGTATGGCCGAGCAGGACCAACAGCGCGCCGAGAAGGGCTTCGTTGAGGGTGAGCACCAGGACCGCGATAGTGCAGGCACGGGCGAGATGGCGGCGAGGGGCGGCGGCCAGGGTCCAGAAGAGCAGCGCGAGGACGCAGAGGAGATCGATGCCGCTGGTGGCGCGGTGGGTCAGTTCGATGAGGGTTGCAAGAGCTGGGTGGTGCTGGAGGACGGTTCCGTTGCAGAGGGGCCAATGATCGCCGCAGCCCGCTCCAGAGCCTGTGGCGCGCACCGCAGATCCCCAGACGATGACGGCGACGTTATACGCGAGCACGGCCCAGGCGAAGCGGCGCAGCGCGGCTGGGGGCCGGATGGGTGGAGCGGCGATGGCGGCGGATGCGGTCATGCAAAGGCCCGAAGTTCGATTTTAGTCCGCGGGAACGGTTTCGTAGTCTATGTGCGTAGCTATGGACACAATGAGTTTCACTGACTTCTGTTTCCGCAGATGCGGGTGGGTTTTCGCGGCGGTGGCGATGATCGGTGCAGCCGTTCCGGCGCATGCTGTCGAACTGAAGGTGAGCCGGGCCGCACTGGAGCGTACGCTCGCGCAGCAACTGTTTGGAGGTCCGCAGGGCCGCTATTACCTGAAGGGCAACGCGAAGTCGAGCTGCTCAGTGTATGCGGAAGAGCCCGAGGTGAGCTTCACCGGGGATCGCGTGCAGGTCAAGCTGAAGATCCACGCGAAGCTGGGAACGGCGGTGAGCGGGCGGTGCCTGGGGCTGAGCCTGGCGCCGACGGCGGAGGTTTCGGTGGTGCCCGAAGCGGAAGGCGAAACGATCGGCTTCCGGGATGCGCGGATCGAGCGCGTCAGCGAGTCAAGAGAGCTGAATGTTCTGCTGATGCCTTTTCTGAGCCATCAGATTCCGTCGAGCATGAAGGTGAATGCGGCGGAGATGCTGCGCAAAGCTGTGGAGGGTTCGACGTTGACAACCGGCTATAAGGTGACGCTGGATCGGCTGAAGATTCACTCCATGACGATCGAGGGAGAGTCGATCGTCGTGGATGTGGATGGAGATATCAGCGTGAACTGAGGTAGGCACAACAGAGCATGGGCCGAATTCGCGCTAAGGTCACTCGATTTTGCTGCTCTGCATTCGATCCTCGACGAAGACCATCGCGTCACCGTCTGGATCCTCGATGACCAGGCTTTTGTGTTCTTTCTTTGCGCTGATGTTTAGCGCGCGGAGGACCGCCGCCCACGTCCTGGGTCGATCCCGCCACCGGGCATCGCGTTCTTCGCCTCACTCGCGAGCCCGTTCGGCGAGTTCCTCGACCTCAGCTCCGGCCAGGAGAAAACCGCCGACGCCATAGGTGTAGCTTGAGGACGGCAGATAGTGCGCCGGCGCCGATCCGGTCTGCTGAATGTTCCCGAGGCGGCCGTCGGCATAAATCTCTCCAACCAGTCCTCTCCATGCCTTCGCGATGGCCCGCGTGTATTGGGGGCGAGGGAGCACGCCATGATTCACGCCCCAGGCGAGGGCCATCGTGATCAATGCCGACCCGGAAACCTCGGGCTGCGGATAGTCGGCCGGATCGAGCAGATCGGAATGCCATAGTCCGCTCGCCGGATCCTGCAATGGCAGAACGGCCGCTGCCATTTCTCGCAACTGCTGCTCATATTTGCCGCGTGTGGAATAGTCACCAGGCATGTCTTCGAGAGTGCGCGCGATTCCGGCCATCACCCATCCGTTTCCGCGCGACCAGAAGATGGGGTTGCCGCGCTCGTCGGTCTTGTGCAGGAAGGTGACGTCGCGGTAGTAGAGATGGCGCTGAGGATCGTACAGGAGCGCGGAAGTTTCGGACCAGTGCTGATCGACGTACGCGAGATATTTGGTTTCGTGCATTGCTGCATACATTCGCGACCAGACTGGAGGTGCCATAAAGAGCGCGTCGCACCACCACCACGGAATGTCCGCCTGGCCTTTCGGAATCGGCGCGGCGTTTCCGGCGAGGAGGCCGTCGAGCGCCTTCCGCGTTGGATCAGTTTTTTCCGGGGCAGGCTGCGGGAGTGCGAGCTCGAGATAAGTCTGGCCTACGCTCTGGTCATCGGCATTGGGAATCTCCGAGCGCAGCGACCAATTGAACTTTTCCGCCATCCCCTGCATGGCATCGCGATATTTCGGAACGTGCAGAGTCTCCGAAGTTGCCATGAACCCGGAGTACAGCACGCTCCACGTCCAGATACGGTCGAAGTGCGGCTGCGACCAGTTCAGCTCCCAATCCGCCACTTTGCGCATCGCCGCCTGCACGTCGGCAGGCTTCATCGATCCCGAGAGCCTGGCTCGGGGTCCAGGATCGGGCGGAGCATCGCCGAAGTGCCGGGCGACGTCGCGATCGATGCCTGCCTGATCCTGTGCGGGGATGCCGGATGAGGCTGCCGCCTGGTCGTGTGGCGGCGCTTGCGCCGGGAGCGATGCCGCCGAAAACAAAAACGCCAGGACCAGCAGTGCGACCGCAACATCTGATCGCGGATCTACCGAGTCTTCGGACTGGTTACTGCGGACCACAGGTCGCGTCATCAGCGGATAAGGATTTCGGATTGCCCGGATTCGTTGGCCAACACCGGCAGCCAAAACCATACTTGAGCGCTCTCATGTGTGTCACCGGCACCGTCTCTCCATTCGAGACGCAGGCGGACAATGGCATTCGGGCGAACATAAATAACGCCGCTTTCGGGACTGTTGGCAGTGCTACGGGGAATACAGGCAGCCGCGACTTTCAGTTTTCCGGGCGGATCAATTTCTAAGGGATGGGAAAATGCAGGGAGAGCGGCATTGCGGGACTCCCTGTAAAGGAGGGAGTTTTGGTGGAGCTAGTCGGGCTCGAACCGACGACCTCCTCGTTGCGAACGAGGCGCTCTCCCAGGCTGAGCTATAGCCCCACGTGGTGGGAAAGACTCTCTTGATTCTACGGCATCAGGCGGGGGTCGCCAATGGCCCACAGGTGTGAGCGCGCGGAGGGCTCGCCTGTGTCAGCCGATCCGGTGGTCACCGGTTTATCGCGATGGCGCTGCGGAGAGCTGCAAGAACCGAGGTGCGCAGAGGGCTGAGCTGCGGCACGGGAACCTCGCCCTGGGCGAAGTCGGCCGAGCCACCGCCGCGGAGGCCGATCTGGGCAAGCGTATCTTTCATGATCTGGCCACAATCGAAATTGAAGTCGAGGCTGCGCGCCAGAATGACGAACGCGGTATCACCGGATTCAGAGCTGAAGAGAAGAATGGTCGAGGGCGCCGCTTTGGTGAGGCGGGAAGCAAGAACCCGGATGTATTCGGGGTCGCGATCTTTCCATGCGCGGTCGACAATGCGCAAATTGCGTTCGATGGGGACTTCCACGGCGAGACGCGCGGCGTGGTAGTCCGCGAGTTCTTCATGTAGCCGCTTCCGCTCTTTCGCTGCGGTTTTAGACTCGGCCCTGAGGCGCTCGACGACGGCAGGAATATCCGCGGCCGGGGCAGAGAGGGCGGCCGTGATCTGGCTGAGGATGGTGGCATCGGAGCGGGCGGTGCGGACGGCACGCAGGCCGCAGACAAATTCGACGCGAACGCCTCGGCTGACTTTTTCCGTGCCACGGAGGAGCAGCACTCCGATCTGGCCAGTGGAATGGAGGTGAGTTCCGCCGCAGGCATTATGGTCGATACCATCGATTTCGATGAGACGGATGTCGCCGGATCGTTCGGGAAGCTTGCGCAGCTCGCCGGCGGCAAGCATGGACTCTGCCTCGGCGCGCGGGACCTTGCGCATGCAGACGCCGCGATCTTCCGCGATGATTTCGTTGCACAAACGCTCGACGCGTTCGATGCTGTGATGGGCGAAGGGACCGCCGGCCAGATCGATGGTGGAGAGAATGTCGCCGAGATGGAAGGAGACGGTTGGGGCGTTGAGTTCGCGCAGGAAGACGGCCGAGAGCAGATGTTGCCCGGTGTGCTGCTGCATGTGGTCGAAGCGCCTGGGCCAGTCAATGTGGCCTTCGACTCTGGCTCCGACAGCGAGAGGCTTGCGCACGAAGTGCCAGACCTGTCCGTGCTCGTCTTCTTCGACGGATTCGACGGGAATCTCGATGGACGCGCCACCGGACGAGACAGCTCGCAGGACGCCGGTGTCATAGGGCTGGCCACCGCTGGTTGGGTAGAATGAGGTGCGGTCGAGGGCAATCTGCCAAGCGGATTCGCCCTCGGTGCGGGAGAGCTCGCGGACATCGGCGACAGCGGCGGGGAACGATTGCAGGAAGGAATCGGCGTGATAGAGCCGCTCGGATACGGGCATTAAATGACTCCACGTCTGGCATACGGTCGCCCGCCAGATCGGAAAAAGGGCAGCTTTTGGGGTAAGCCCGATTTAGTGTAATGCGAGAGCATCTTACTGTCTCGAACTATTCGCGCCCGTCCCCCGACCCATGTCACTTGCTCTTATCTGGATCATTTCGCTCGCCAGCATTGCCCTGATGCTGGTGCGTCCCCGCGGGATCGCGGAGTGGGTGTGGATCGTGGGGGGCGCCGTGCTGCTGGTGGCGACGCATCTGCTGCCGCCCGGGGCCGCGCTGCATGCGATTCACGAAGGCGTGGACGTCTGCCTGTTCCTGACGGGAATGATGATCCTCGCGGAACTGGCGCGCGAGGAGGGCGTCTTCAACTGGGTCGCGGACGTTGCGGTGCGTCACGCGCGGGGCTCAGCGAGCCGGCTGTTTCTGTGGGTCTATCTGGCCGGGACCGTAGTGACGGTTCTGCTGTCGAATGACGCAACCGCGGTGGTGCTGACTCCGGCGGTTCTGGCGGCGGTGCGCAGGGCGAAGGTCGAGCCCAGGCCGCATCTGCTGGCCTGCGCGCTGATCGCGAACGCGGCGAGCTTTGTGTTGCCGATTGCGAATCCGGCCAACCTGGTGGTTTATGGAGCGAACATGCCCCCGCTTGGTCAGTGGATGAGGATGTTTCTGCTGCCTTCGGTGGCGTCGATCGTGGCAACGTTCGTGTGTTTGCGGCTGCTCTCGCGGAAAGCACTCGCGGGCGAAGCTGCGCCGGTGACGGAGCCGTATCGGCTGGAGGCGGCGGGGTGGCTGGCTCTGGCTGGGATTGGGATTGCGGCCGCGGCGTTGCTGGTTTCGTCTGCTCTGGACATCCCGCTGGGAGCGCCGACTTTCGGAGCGGGTGTACTGGCGCTGCTCCTGGTGGCGACCCGGGACCGGAACTCGCCGAAGATGGCGGTGCGCAACGTAGCGTGGAGCGTGCTGCCACTGGTAGCGGGACTGTTCATGATTGTAGAGGCGCTGAATCGTGCGGGCTTGATGGGGTTGATGAAGACGGGGCTCACATGGCTGGCTGCGGCACCGGATGGCATCGCAAAGTTTGCGGGAGGGTTCGGCATTGGGCTGCTTTCGAACGTCATGAACAATCTGCCGGCGGGGCTGGCGGCGGGAACAGCGCTGCGGCAGATGGGACAGCATGGATTACTGGCGCATGCTGTGCTGATCGGCGTGGATTTGGGGCCGAATCTATCGGTGACCGGCTCGCTGGCGACGATTCTGTGGCTGATCGCGTTGCGCCGGGAGGGTGCGGAGATTACGGGTTGGGAGTTTCTGAAGATCGGAGTGGTCGCGATGCCAGTGGCGCTGGGGCTGGCACTGCTGGCGCTGAGATGAGGCAGCGAAAAGCGGTCAGCGGAAAGACGGTCAGCTAAGAACCGGTCAGCGAGCACCTGCCGCGCATTGTGCAACGCTGGCCGTTTATAATCGGCGCTGCCCGACAATGGAAAACTCCGACTGCATTCTGGAAGGACGGCAGGTGCTCGAGATCGGCGAGATCATGAGCATCCTGCCGCATCGCTATCCGTTCCTGCTGATCGACCGGATCATCGAGATCGAGCGCAAGACGCGCATCGTCGCGCTGAAAAACGTCACGATCAATGAGCCTTTTTTCCAGGGACATTTCCCGGGCTTTCCGATCATGCCGGGGGCGCTCGTCGTGGAAGCGATCGCGCAGGCCGGTGGCGTGCTCCTGATGCCGGAGGTCCCGGACCGGGACAAAAAGCTGATGGTTTTCACCGGCATCGAGCGAGCGAAGTTTCGGCGGCCCGTGGTTCCGGGCGATCAGCTGCGGATCGAGGTCAACGTGCTCAACTGGAAGCCCCGTGTGGCCAAAATGGAGGGGCGCGCAACGGTGGACGGAAAGCTGGCCTGCGAAGCGACGGTGATGTGCCAGCTGGTTCCGCGAGTCCGGGAGGCCCAGGGTGCCGGGGCGGAATTCGAACCAGCGCTGGTGGGCGGAACGGTAAATCAGGAGTGAGCGTTCACCCAACCGCGATCGTCTCCCCGACTGCGGTGATTCCGGAATCATGCACGATCGGGCCGTGGTCGACCGTAGGGCCGGACGTGGTGCTGGGCGAGGAGTGCAAGCTGATCTCGCACGTCGTCCTCGAGGGGCATCTGACCGCCGGCGCCAGAAATCGATTCTCGCCCTTTGCGTGTGTGGGGGTCGCGCCGCAGGACCTGAAGTACCGGGGCGAAGCGACCGGGGTCACACTGGGCGACGACAACACGATCCGCGAGTGCGTAACGATTTCGCGGGGTACCACGGGCGGCGGCGGCATGACGCGCGTGGGCAGTCACTGCCTGCTCATGGCGTACGTGCATATCGGACACGACAGCGTGATCGGAGACCACTGCATTCTGGCGAACAATGCGACGCTGGCCGGACACGTGACGATTGAAGACTGCGTAACCGTAGGTGCGTTTTCACCGATCCACCAGTTTTGCCGGGTGGGAAAACATGCCTATATCGGCGGCGGGACGGTGGTGACGCAGGACGTGCTGCCGTACTCGCTGACGTCGGCAACGCGGGAAGCGCGTGCGTTCGGCATAAATAAGATTGGGCTGGAGCGGCGCGGGTTCACCCGCGAACAGCTGCGGGCACTGCATCGCGCGTTTCGGCTGTTGCTTTCGTCGAAAATGAATACGGCCCAGGCGGTGGAGAAGGTGCGCGCCGAGGGAGGCGAGTCAGAGGATGTGAAGTACCTTCTGGAGTTCGTCGAAGGATCGAAGCGCGGGATCATCCAGTAGCCGCAGGGCAGCCCGGGGTTGTGGGGAATTCATCTCGAATTGTGGAAAACCACAAAGGTTGTATTAAAAGGGGTTACGGACGCGTGTGACCTGTGGCCGGTGCTCTAAACCCCTGAAAGGGAAGGGCGATAGACGCCGCATTGGCGCTTCGCGGATATGAAATCCGGTCATTGAAAGGGATAACACTCTGACGGCAAGAAATCTTCCACAGAGATTTCCACAGTAGACACACCACGGGCGCCGATTCGCTCGCGGGCCCGATCGGCGGCCTTTCCCGGAAGAGAAAAGGCCGCGATCAAGCACGGCACGAACTACCGGTGAGGAGCCGGCGGCGGTGTGCGGGGCGTCGTGCTCGGCGCGGAGCGCGGAGCGGGAGCCGAGGGGACAGACGGAGGAGGCGCCGGGATGCCGGACTTCGTGTTGTAGGCGTCAATCACGGCCTTGGTGATGTCGGTGGACGGCGTGGCCCAGAGAACGGTGCTGTTCTGCTGGCTGGCATCGAGGACCAGGCTGAAGCCCTGGGTCTGCGCCCAGGAGATCATGACCTCGCCAACCTTGTTGGCCACCTGATTGAAGGTCTCCTGACCATCCGTTTGCTCGCTGCTCTGCAGGTCCTGAGCGGAGCGTTGCAGCTGCTTAGTCTTGTCATCGATGGTGCGCATCTTCTGCTGGCGATCGACGTCGCTGATGGTGGCGCTGCCGTCCTGGAGCTGTTTCTTCAGCGTCTCGATTTCCTGGTTCTCGGTTTGGAGTTTCGCCTCCTGCGGCTCGTATTTCTTCCGCAGATCGGCGATGTCCCTCTGAAATTCATTGGTTTGGGTAACAGCGCCGGAGAACTGGATGATGGCAATTTTGGCGGCGCCGGTAACAGGGACTGAGGCGGAAGGGGCTGGATCCGGCGCCGGTTTTGCCGGAGCGGCGGCCTGGGCAACGGCTGCGACGCCCATTCCGGACGCGAGCACGCAAACGAGTGACAACGAACGCTTCATGGAATTCAAAAACTCCTTCGGTTTCCTGGGTGGCTTGGCCCGCGTCATCGCTCTCGAGATTCCTTTTCCTCTTACTTACCGGAGCGGGTTCGGGCGTTGAATCTCGCCCGGAAATGCAAAGATGCGGACAGAGAGAAATTCTCAGGAACCTGGGCAAATTATAGGACCGGGGGGAGGAGCCGTCAAACGAATCCTCCGCGAAACAAGGGTTTATCGGGGCGTTCCCCGAGGCGCCGGCTGGGACGCGTCAGAAGGTGGTGGCCACGGTCAGGCGGAAGGTCTTGCTGGGCTCGCGCAAGACATAGAGGCCGTTGTAGAACTGTTCCGCCTCGGCATAGGTAAAATCGCCCGCGCCGCCGGCCGGGAACATGCTCCGGGTGATGAGGTTGGTCCGCGAGAACGTGGTGAACAGCTTGAGCGGATTGACGGCATAGTAGATGCGGAACGGGGCGTTAATGATCGGCATCATGATGTCGAGCTCGGCACCGGCTGAATCGCGCGGCACGTAGTTCGTGCCGGGAATTGGGTCGATGGTTTTGCTGAAGCTGATCTGCTGGCCGCCCTGACAGGTTCCATTGACGTAGTTGGGGCAGCCGTACAACGGCGAATTGAGGGCGTCGATGCCTTCGGGGCTCTGGCGCAACTGGCTGTTGCGCAGGGCCATGTCCATGCCGAAATCGTTAAAGAAATTGAAGCCGACGGTGCGCCCGTAGATCGGAATCATGTACTGGAGGTTGCCGGTGAAGCTGGCATCGCCGCCGATGGTGGCCACGCCGTAGACGGGCAGCGGTACCAGGATAGGGCCGAGGCTGGGATTGGTGGGATCGCGCGGGACGGGAGAGCCGTCAGGATTAGTGAGAGCAAACTGGACGCGCGTGGGCACGAATCCATACGGCGTGATGGTGCGCACGTCGAAGCCGCGAATGTCGGCCTCGCCGCCTGACGAGGGACGATCGAAGGGGGGAGCCACGTCGCCGCTGAAGCCGGTGATGTAGATGGCCTGCAGGCGCATACCCAGCGTATTGCGGCCGTTGGGGTTGAACCACAGGCCTTTCACGGGGGCAAAGCGCTTGTATTCGACCACCGGACGCACGTAACGCACGCTGCCCCAGATCCCGGCGAACTGCACGGTGGCTGCCAGCGACTGGCCGGTGTGGGGGAGATAGTTGCTGGAGACATTGCTGGAGTTGTAGCTGAACATCGCCGAGCTGGTGACGATGCCCTCGAGCGCGTTTGTGCCCTGAATGCCGCTGCGGAAGGCCAGGGTCTGGAACAGATTGCTGGATGCCTGACTGAACGCACGTACCGAGGACTGATCCCAGGAGTAGGTAGCACCAACCCGCGAGAAGCCGAAAAGGCTGAAGTGCCGCAGCGGATAGCTGGCGGAAAGGTTGAAGCCGTCCGAGGACTGGTTGTAGTTCTGGAGCAGCGACGAGACCGCCTGGGTTTCGTTGTTGTTGCCACTCAGCGAATAGCTCTTCGATGCGTTATAGTCCGTCTTTCTGTTGAAGACCTGGAAGCCGATGTTCAGGGGTTTGTTGCGGAAGTAAGGCTCGTTGAAGGCGAACAGGAGGTTGCGCGCCAGACTGCCGGCGTTGACCTGGACGCTGAGGGTCTCACCGAGGCCGAGGAAGTTATTGGTCTGGTAATTGAGGCCGAGAAACGCACCGGAAAGACCGCTGACGCCGCCGTTGAGTCCGATGGAATTCTTGCCTTTTTCCTGGACCTTGAGGAGAAGATCGACGGTTCCGGCTTCGGTGTTCTGGTGGGTTTCGGAATCCTGCTCGACGCGCAGAGCATTGAAGTAGTCGAGCTGATTGAGGCGCAGCAGACTGAGCTCCCAGAGGTGGCTGTTGTAGACCTGCCCTTCCTGGAGGAGAAGCTCGCGGCGGATGACGAAGTCGCGCGTGACGGTGTTGCCCTGAAACTCGATGTGCGAGACGCTGAACTGCTTGCCCTCATCGATGTCGATGTTCCACGTAACGGTGTGTTTCGCGTCATCGAAGGTCGGATTGGGGACGGGGCTGAAATTGATGTAGCCGTTCTGACTGTAAGCCTTCCGCAGGTTATCGAGGTCTTTCTGGAAGAGGGTCAGATTGAAGATCGAGCCGTCCTTCTGAGTGAAGATGGAGCGCAGCGCTTTGGGATTGACGCCAGGCTTGAGTCCGGTGAAGTTGATACCGGCCAGGCGATAGCGCTCGCCTTCCTCGATACTCATATGGATGTCGATGCGCTTGCCTTTGCGGGGGCGGAAGGTGAGGAGGGAGAGACCGGATTCGTTGCGGATTTTGGTTTCCGGTGGGCCGGTGGGGCCGCCGCGCAGGTAGCCGCGGTCGCGATAGGCCTGGCGGACGCGTTCCGTGTCTTCTTCAAGCTTGCTGGCGTCGTAGGTGCGCGCGAAGAGGTTCTCCAGAAAGATGGAGTGCGGAACGCCGACGGGCCGAAGGTTGCGCATGGACGCGCGCAGCACGCGTGAGCTGACGGAGCGATTGCCGCTGAAGGTGATTTTGCCGACCTTCACAGTCGGCCCTTCCTTAATGATGAAGTTGAGCTGGACCGCAGCCGGCGGGATGGTCCTAACCTCAGGACGCACCATCGCAAACTGATGGCCATGTTCGGCCAGCATTTCCCGGAGCGTGGTCACGGCTTTCGCGATGCGGGCGGGGTCATACTGACCTTCCGGGGAAAGACCGACCTTATCCTTCTTGAAGCGGTCGAGGATATCGGAGGTGGTGATGGAGTTGTTGCCTTTGTAGGTGATGTCGCGGATGGTGGGTTTCTCGCGCACATAGACGTCGAGGATGACGCCCTGCGGCGTGTCCTCCTTTTCGATGCGGACGTCTTCGAAGTAGCCGGTGTTCCAGAGGGAATTGAAGTCGCGCTCGACCGTGAGCGGGTCATACGGTTCGTTGACACGGCTGTAGAGGCGGGCGATGACCGTTTCTTTGGGGATGCGGCGGCTGCCGATGACGCGAATCTCGACGATCTTCTGCCCGACGTCGCTGGAAGCGCCTGGTAAGGGCTCCTGGGCGCTCAGCGGCGTAACCGGCAATAGAGGGGCCAGGAAGAGAATCAAAACCAGGGAGCGCCTCAGGAGCCGGCGCAGATTCCTGCAAGATGCGTGCGGGGAGCCAGCGCTCCAGAAGTTCACGGAAAAGATAAGCACACCCTCACTGCTCAAAATCGGGCCGTTCTTTGGGAAAAGGCGATTATAACAGCGCGATTCGCGCGCACGGCGGGGTCGGTTGAGGGCTGAGATCTTAGACGGGCGGCGGGGCGGGTGGTGAATTCCGGCGGTGTCATGGATAGTGGCATCATCCCGTCTCCCATCTCGCAGGACTGCGCCTGCTCGGGAAGTAATCCGGGGAGAATCGCGATCAGTTTATCGAAGATCGGTTTGATTTTGGTGCGACGCAGAGGACTTGCGAACGTCAACGAGCACCGAGTAAAAAACAGGCCCGCCGGCGAGGTCGTTCAGGCGCTGGGACGTGAGCAGATTCACGTTGTGGCCACCCTCGGAGAGTTTGTTCCAGTCGAGGCGCGCGGCGACGACGCCGGGACGAACGCCGCCATTGACGTGGGCGTGCAAAGCAAGGCTGCCGCGGTCGTTGAAAACGTCGACCGTGTCGCCATCGGCAATGCCGCGGGCCGTCGCATCGTCAGCGTGCATTTCGAGCACGCCGTTGTAGGCCGATTCCATCTGCCGATGGCCGGGCAGATTGGGGAAGGTCGAGTTCATGTAGTTGTCCGCCTTGCGCGGCAGGAACTCGAGCGGATAGCGCTCACTCGCCGCGGCGTGGCGCGATTCAGGGGCGGGTCGAAAAGCGGGCAGTGGATCAATGCCCTCGGCGGCGAGCGTCGCGGAGTAGAACTCGATGCGGCCGCTGGGCGTCTGGAACGGGCCTTGGGCGAAGGGCAGGAATGGCTGCTGATTCGGCTCGTCCTCGAAGCGAAGACGCTGGGCGCCACCCGCGGCATGCAACGTGTCGGCGGTGACACCCGCGAGCCACGGATGCTGCTGGTCAGGGTCGCCGGAACGCAGCGCCTGCGCGATGAGGTCGTCGACGGTGTCACGGAAACAGGGTTCAGTGAATCCCATGCGTTGGGCGAGCTGCGAGAAGAGCCAGACGTTGGAGCGAGCCTCGCCCAGGGGCTCGATCGCCTGTTCGGAAAGCTGCACGTAGTAATGGCCGTAGGCGCCCTGAATATCCTTATGTTCGAAGAACGTCGTTGCGGGCAGGAGAATGTCGGCGTAGTCGGAGGTGTCGGTGAAGAACTGCTCGTGGACGACGGTGAACAGATCGGGGCGCGCGAGGCCGCGCAGGACAGAGCCCTGGTCGGGGGCGACGGCGGCTGGGTTGGAGTTGTAGACGAAGAGCGCGCGGACTGGGGGGCCGTCTTCGGGTTTGCCGCCGAGGGCCTCATTGCCAAGTTCGGTGAGCGCGTGCCCCAGCACTGACATGTTGACGATGCGCGCCAGGCGGCCGAGCGGGCTGGCCTGGGCCAGGTCGGGACGTTCGAGCGCGGTTTTGTCCCATTTGAACGCGCCGCTGGTGGAAAGCTGCAATCCGCCGCCGTAATGCTTCCACGCTCCTGTGAGCGCGGGCAGCATCGCGATGGCCCGTGTCGCTGCGCCGCCGTTGTCGCTGCGCTGTACCCCGTAATTCAGGCGGATGACGGCGGGAGTCGTGGTCGCGTAGTCGTGGGCCAGGCGTTCGATGTCGGCGGCGGAAATACCAGTCAGCGCCGAGACGTACTCCGGCGGGTATTCGGCAATTCGCTCGCGGAGCTGATCGAAGCCGCAGGTCCAGCGGGCGACGTAGTCCTGATCGAAGAGGCCATCGCGCACGATGATGTGCATCATGCCGAGCGCGAGGGCCGAATCTGTGCCAGGGTTAATGGGGATGTGCCAGTCTGCGGCGCGCGCGGTGCGCGTGGCGTAGGGATCAATGACGACCAGCTTCGCGCCGTTGCGGCGCGCCTCTTCGACAAAAGGCCAGAGATGGATGTTGTTCCCGTGGATGTTCGCGGCCCAGGCGATGATGAGCTTCGCTTGCGGGAAGGCTTCGGTGTCGGTGCCGAGTTTGCGGCCGTAGACGGAGATCAGGGCCTGGCCACCGGTCTCCGAGCAGATGGTGCGGTCGAGCTGCGATGCGCCGAGGCGATGGAAGAAGCGGCGATCCATCGAGCCGTAATTCAGAACGCCGATGGTGCCGGCGTAGGAATAGGGCAGGATCGATTCGGGACCGTGTTCCTGGGCGATGGCGCTGAGCCGCGTGGCGATGGTGTCGAGGGCTTCGTCCCAGGAGATGCGCTCGAAGGACTCGGATTCACGCCCGTGCGGGAGCGAGGCTTTGGGCACGCCGGCACGGCGACGCATGGGATAGAGCAAGCGATCCGGCGAGTAGACGCGGTCGAGATACTTCGCTACTTTGCCGCAGAGAAAGCCGCGCGT
This sequence comes from Acidobacterium sp., assembly GCA_003166955.1. GTDB lineage: Bacteria > Acidobacteriota > Terriglobia > Terriglobales > Acidobacteriaceae > Palsa-343. Next base: position 46,889 of record PMUI01000037.1, on the reverse strand, counting down.
GACGGGATGAGACGGGTCGCCGCGGAGCTTCGTGGCGCGTCCAGCTTCGTCGATGGTGACGAGGACGCCGCAGGAGTCGGGGCAGTCATGGGAGCAGACGGCATGGACGGTCCTGGAGGGCATAGCAACAGGGTACAGCGTACAGGGGCAGGGTACAGGGATCAGCGCGCGGCTTTGGCGGGAATGTCTTCCTGAGCGGGCGCAGATGTCGCGACGGTCGCCAGCGGCAAGGTGAAGAGGAAGGTTGCTCCGTTGCCGAGTTCGCTCTCAACGCGAATGGTCCCGCCGTGGGCGAGGACGATGTGTTTGACGATGGCGAGGCCGAGGCCGGTACCGCCGGATTCGCGGGAACGCGCTTTGTCCACGCGATAGAAGCGCTCGAAGATGCGGCTGAGATGTTCCTCAGCCATGCCGTGGCCGAAGTCCTGCACGTAAAACTCGACGGCGCGATCGAGGGGACGTGCGCCGACGACGACGCGACGGCCCGATGCGCCATATTTCATAGCGTTTTCGATGAGATTGCCGAAGACCTGGGTCATGGCATCGACGTCGGCAAGAACCATGGCGCCGGTAGTCTCACCGGGTTCGAGAGACACGCCCGACTCGACGACCATACCCGCGAGCGACTCGATGGCGTCTTCGACGAGTACCGAGGCGCGCACTGGCTGGACGCGGGGCTTGTGCTCGCCGGACTCGACCTGGGCAAGCGCGAGCAGGTCCTCGGTGAGGCGATTCACGCGGCGAGCGTTCTTGAGGATGATGTTCATGAACTCGCGCGCGTGATCGGGAAGCCTCATCTCCTCTTCGAGGAGGGTTTCGACGTAGCCGGAGATGGAGGTGAGCGGCGTGCGGAGTTCGTGGGAGACGTTGGCGACAAAGTCGCGGCGGGTTTTTTCGGCGCGCTCGATTTCGGTGACGTCGTGAAGGACGGCGACGGCGCCGCCATCGGGAGTGGGCGCGGCGCTGACCTCGAAGGCGCGGCCGGGCACGACAGAAATGGCGCGGCCCATGGCAATACGGCGCTCGCGCAGAGCGACGTCGATGCAGTTGAGGATTTCCGGATCGCGAATGCTGACGACCAGGGACTTGCCGGCGCGCGCGGCGCCAGGCGCGATGCGGTGCATGACGGCGTTCGACCAGCTCACCTGACCGGCGGCGTTGACGGCGACTACGGCTTCCTGCATGGAGTCGAGGAGCGCGGTGAGTTCGCGCTGCTTGGCTTCAACGGCACGGAAAGACTGCTCCAAACGGCTGGCGGTGGCGTCGAGCGCGCGGGCGACTTCGCCGATTTCGTCGCTGTCGTTTTCCTCGATGCGGGCGGTGAAGTCGCCGCTGGCAATGCGACCGGAAAAGTCGACGATGTTGCGCAGGCGTCCGGCGATGCGATGGGCGAGCCATGCGGATGCGAGCGTGGCGAGGATGAGCGAAATCAGGGACGCGGTGAGGAGGTCGCGGCGCAGGATGTGGAGCGCGGCGGCCTGCTGCATGGGACCGAGCAAGGCGATGCGGGCTTCCTCATGCAGCGAATGCGCGACGATGTTGCGGAAGGAAAAATCCAGGATGGCCGTGGCAATGCACAGCACGAAGACAAACGAGAAGAGCAGTTTGGAGAAGACTCGGCCGGTCACGCGGCTATCCTGAACGTCTTCATTATCGCGTGATCATGGCGCGGGGTCACGATAGCCGGCGCGGGATCACCGCTGATCGTCGGCGGATGGGCCGAACATGCCGGGGATCGGCACATCCAGCAGCCGCAGGAATACGCCGAGCTGGGCGCGATGGTGGATGAGATGGTCCAGGAAGACGCGGCGCAGAGCCATCACGCGCGGCATGGCGGCAATAGTGCGGTCGCCCATTTTGATCGACCAGATGACCTGAAGCTGATCGTCACGGAGGGTGGTGAGTGCTGTTCGAGCTTCAGCGCCGACTGTGTCAAATTTCTCCAGCAGTTCTGCCGTCGAAGAGGCGGCCCATGGAGCCGTTCCAGGCTGGCGCACGAACTGCTCGGTGGTGATGATGGTCGCGCAGCGCGCCGGTAATTCAGCGATGTGCGAGGAGAGACGTCCGAGGGTCATGGATTTTTCGTGAGGCTTCCAGGAAAAACTGGCTTCGGGCACGCGCTCAAGGATTTTGCGCGTGCTCGGCATCTCCTCGTCGAACTCGGCGAGAAACAGCTCCGGGATGGTCATGCGATTCTTTCTGTGCCCGGAGCGTTGGCCTTAGCCGACTGCGCGCTCATTGGCTCGGGGAATCTCGAAGCGGTAGCCTGCCCCGCGCACGGTCTTAAGATAGCGCGGATTCTCGGGATCGGATTCGATCTTTTCGCGGATGCGGCGGACGTAGACGTCGACGGACCGCGGCGTGACGAAGCGTGCGTCGCCCCAGACGGCGTCGAGAAGGTGATCGCGGCTGAAGACGCGGCCGGGATGGCGGGCGAGATAGTCGAGCAGTCGGAATTCCGTCGCAGTAGTCGTGGTGAGGTTGCCGCGCACGCGCAGTTGCATGGCGCTGGCATCGATTTCGACATCCTCGAAGGCGATAGCGGAGGGGATGGAGGGGCGCTCGAAACGGCGCAGAACGGCTTTGACGCGCGCCAGGAGCTCGCGGGGGGCGAAGGGCTTGGTGATGTAATCGTCGGCGCCGAGCTCAAGGCCGAGGACGCGGTCGTTTTCGCCGGCGCGAGCGGTGACGAAGATGATGGGGATGGCGCTGAGCGCGGGGTGATTGCGCAGGCGACGGCAAACGTCGAGGCCGTCGCCGCCGGGAACCATGATGTCGAGCAGAAACAGCGCGGGGGCCTGACGTTCGGCGTCGGGAATCAGATTCGCGGGGGTCGCATAAATGCGGGCGGGGAAGCTGGCGGCTTCAAGGTGATGCTGGATCAGGCGGGCGATATCGGCGTCATCCTCAAGCACGAAGACGGTCTGGCTCAAGCGGAGGGTTCCTTTCCCGCGGCATCCGCAGTGGGTGGCGCGTTCCGCCCTCAGCCTAAACTTGGCTGGGCAAAGAGATTGCAAAAGTTGTGTTAATTCGGGCGGGCAGCAATCCGGTGGAATGCGCGGTTGCAAGGACAGCGCAGCCGCACAGCTTTTGTGGCGGATTTTGGCAGGTTTGCCCTGCGGATCGTGCGGGTTGCGGCGATTTCCGGGTGTTATACTTCCGTACGTTGTCCCCAGATTTCCCCAGGCCCGGAACGACCGAGCGCGCCGACATCTGCCCCGGGTCCGGCAGGTAAACAGGATCCGTGTCCACTCCTACCATTCTGTGCATTGACGACGAAGTGCTTGGACTCCAGATCCGCAAGGCGGTACTGGAGCGAGCCGGCTACCAAGTGCTGACGGCGGTGGATGGGCCGACGGGGTTGACGCTGTTTCGCGGAAACGCGGTCGACGGCGTTGTGCTGGACTACTTCATGCCGGAAATGGACGGGGGCGTGGTTGCGGAAACCATGCGCCGCGAGCGTCCGGATGTTCCTATCATGTTGCTTTCCGCCTATATCAATTTGCCGACTGAAGTCGTTACCATGGTGGATGTGACGCTGCTGAAGGGCGAAGGTCCGCTGGAATTGCTGGATAAGCTGCGGCTGATGCTGCGGCCGGCGAATTCGTCCACGACAACGGTTGCGGAGGGCAGTGCGTGAAACTGCCCCAGTTCAACCGGACTCTTCGGCAGCTTGTGGCCCTGCCCATCGTTCTGCTGGTCCTGATGGCGGGATTTCTGGTTTGGCAGATTGCCGCCGCCACGCAGGCGCAGAGGGCGCTCGATCACAGCGATCAGGTCACCGCACAGCTGCAGGAACTGCTGAATCTTTTCATCGATCAAGAGACAGGTCTGCGCGGATTCCAGCTGACGAGCGACCCAGTGATGCTCGATCCGTGGAAGAACGCGGCGGGACCCATTCAGATCGATTTCGCAAACCTGCATGGAATGCTGGCCGGCGACAACGCTCTGCTGAAGTCGCTCGACGATCTGGAGGTTCGCTATAACCAGTGGCTCGGTTTTGCGAATGCGGTTCTGAACCAGGATCCCGCGGCGCTGAAAGCGGCGGGGATGAATCAGCGCGGCAAGGCCATGATGGACGGTCTTCGCGCATCGGCGGCGGCCATGTTGCAGCACGAGGAGAGTCTGCGCGCGGAGCGGTCGCGTCACGCGCGGTGGCTGCAGAGGCGTGAACTGGTTTCGCTCCTGCTTTCCGCAGTGGTGGTTGGCCTCTTGATGGCTTTGTTTACGCGCCATCACGTGCATGCCATTTCGGCGAGCTATTTGCGGCGGATTGCCGAGATCACGGAACGTTCCGACGCGCTCTCGGAAAGCCAGCAATGGTTCCAGACCACGCTGGAGTCGATCGGAGACGCGGTGATTGCCTGCAGTAATCGCGGGGCGGTGACATTCATGAACGCCGTCTCGGAAAAGCTGACAGGCTGGCCGCTGGCCGAAGCGAAGGGGAAGCCGCTGGAAAAGGTATTTCACATCATCAACGAGCAAACCCGGGATAAGGTCGAGAATCCGGTCGAGAGAGTACGGCGGCTCAAGCGAGTGGTGGGGCTGGCCAACCACACCCTGCTGATCGCGCGGGACGGGCGTGAATATGTCATTGACGACAGTGCCGCACCCATCATGAGCGGAGCCGGCAAAATGATTGGGGTCGTCCTGGTCTTCCGCGACGTGACCGAAGAGCGGCGGGTTCAGACTGCGCTGGTAGCTTCAGAAAAGCTGGCGGTTGCGGGACGGCTGGCGGCCAGCATCGCGCACGAGATTCACAACCCGCTGGATTCGGTGGCCAATCTGCTTTTCCTGCTGCAGCAGGAGGACGATCCGGCCAAGCGAGCGGAGTATTTGCGGCTGGCGCAGCAGGAGCTGAGCCGCGGGATGCAGATCAGCCGCACCATGCTGAGCCTGTATCGGGAGCCCAAGTCGCCGATCCAGATCGATCTGCGAGAACTGATCGAAGGCGTGCTGCTGTTGCTCGATCGGCGAGTGCAGCACCAGGGAATTAGCATGGAGACACACATCGCGGGGGATCTGGCCGTGGGGGGATTTCCCGCCGAGTTGAGGCAGGTGTTCACGAATCTGATCGTCAACGCCATCGAAGCCGCGGGACCCAGGGGTCGGGTGAGGATTGGGATGGAGCATGCGGAGTCCGGCGAGCTTCACGGAGCCGGCGCGATCATCGAAGTCGCCGACAGCGGCCCGGGTATATCGCCCGAGGCGGCGAAGAAGCTGTTTCAGCCGTTTTTCACGACGAAGGGCGCGGACGGCACCGGTCTGGGCCTGTGGGTGAGCATGGGGATCGTGCAGAAACACGGAGGGTCGATCACCCTGGTCGAAAGCAGGCAAGCCGAACTACCGGGTGCCTGCCTTCGCGTATTCCTGCCGGCACGCACGCTGGCGCAGCAGGTGGGTCAGCCCGCCGCCTGACGGGGTCTTGCGCAGTCATTGTGAAAGAGGCTCCTGACGGTATCGCAGCACTCGCACGCGGCGTTCCTGAGTTTGGCCCTGTCAGGAATCTGAATCTGTCCACGGCGGTAAGAGATAAGTTTCCGCCGCCGCAGCGCGCCCGCCGCCAGCGGATCAGTGCGCGTGACCGTGATGATGGTGCGCCGCCTGCTCCTCGACGGAAACCAGGCAGCCGTGCGCCACCTCGCAGACCACGTGCTCGAACTGCAGGGTGGTGTGGTGGATGCGGAAGCGCTCGCGCAGCACAACGTTGATGCGATCGAGGATGAGGTTGCTCTCCGACGGCGGGATGTCGGCGATGGTGATGTGGCTCGACAGTGCGTGCAAATTGGAGCCGAGACTCCATACATGCAGATCGTGGACGTCTTCAACGCCGTCAATGGCTGCGAGCGTGCTGCGTATGTCGACCAGGGAAATGCCGCGCGGTGTGCCTTCGAGCAGGATGTTGAGGGTCTCGCGCACGATGGACACCGATGACCAGAGAATGAGCGCTGCGATGCCGAGGGAGAGCGCAGGGTCGATCCATGTGCGGCCGGTGAGCAGAATGGCGAGACCGCCGGCGATGACTGCGGCCGTCGACAGCGTGTCGCCAAGCATGTGGATAAAGACGCTGCGGATGTTGACGTCGTGGCTGACGCGCCACAGCATTGCGGCAATGATGCCATTCATCAACACGCCGGCCGCGGCGACGAACATCATGATGCGCGGCTGCACGATCGAAGGCAGGCTGAAGCGATGCATGGCTTCGAGGGCTATCCAGCCTGCAATCAGGATCAGGGTGAGCGCGTTGAGAAACGCGGCCAGAACGCCGGCGCGCTGGTAGCCGAAGGTCTTCTGGTCGGTGGCCGGTCGCGTCTGAAACCAGACAGCGACAAAGGAAAGCACGATGGCCAGCGCGTCGGAGGCGTTGTGTCCGGCTTCAGAAACCAGGGCGAGCGAGTGGGCTCGCAACCCAGCGACCAGCGTGAGCACAACGTAGGCGATGGTGGCGATGAGGGAGAGACGCAGCACCCGCTGCATGGCCGCGGTGCTGGCGCCATGTACATGCATACGAGATCAGTTTATCCCGGGGCGGAGGAGAAGTTCACTGCACTGGAGCGGAGGCGTGCGGGTTGTTCCGCTGTGGCAAGGGGCGCGTTGGGACGGACTCGGCCGTCGTGCGCAGGCCGCTCCAGTTCTCGGCAACCACGATGCTGTTTTCCGGGCGATGCGTGTCGTAGCGCACCGAGCAGGGGAAACTCAGGCGGAGCTCCGCGGGGTTCACGAAATCGCGCAGAGCGGTGACCTCCTGCGAGCACTCATACACCACGCCACCAATCTCGTATTTGTAGAGGACGAAGCGAATCTCGCGAGGATGGTCGGGCTCATCGGGGGTCTCCAGCTCAGTGATGTCGAGGATGGTGCCGTCGATAATCCGTCCGGATCGCACGAGCTGGGCGCGGCGTTCGCGTTCGATCTCCTCGGCAGTGGGACGGCGGCGCAGGACCAGCCAGGTGGCGACGCCACCGATGCAGACAACCACGCCTGCAATCGTCCCGATTACGCGGGGATCATGCAGTGAGAGGCCGAACATCCGATTGCTCCAGGAGGGCGGGGAGTGACAGCGCCGACACCTGCAGGATAGCTCAGGTCGAGGCGGATTGCGGCCCGGAAAACGCATCTGCTACCCCAAAGTGGTAACGATGGCTGCGCTATACTCGCTGAAGACATGTCGAGACGCAGGTTTTCAGAAACGGCCGCTTCTGGCGGTCGTTTTTCCTTCAGTGCGAAAGGTTCCGGGCGGGACCGGCGAGGGTCCCAAACAGGCAAAGTTCGGGTCCGGTCGACGACCGTGATCTGCGTGCGCCGCGGCACCGATGTGGTGATGGGCGCCGACGGTCAGGTCACGATGGGAGAGGCCGTCTTCAAGCACACGGCGCGCAAAATCCGGAGGCTCTATCAGGACAAGATTCTCGCCGGCTTTGCGGGTTCGACGGCCGATGCGTTTTCCCTTTTCAGCCGCTTCGAGAACAAGCTGGAGCAGTATGCCGGGAACCTGGGGCGTTCGGCGGTGGAGTTGGCCAAGGACTGGCGCACGGACAAGATGCTGCGTTCGCTTGAGGCGCTGCTGGTGGTGGCTGATCTGAGCCAGACATTTCTGATCAGCGGATCGGGCGACGTAATCGAACCGGACGAGGGCATTGCGGCCATCGGCAGTGGTGGATCGTACGCGCTGGCGGCCGCGCGGGCGTTGATGGAGAACACTGAGCTTGGGGCACGCGAAATCGCCGAGAAGGCGCTGAAGATCGCCGGGCAAATCTGCATTTATACCAACGACAAGATCACGATCGAAGAGCTGCATGCATAGGGCAGGGGATTAGCCATGGCAATTTATCTACCGGGAACCGCGGAGGACCAGGAGCTCTCACTTGAAGAGCTGACGCCGCGGGAGATCGTCGCTGAGCTGGACAAGTATGTTGTTGGCCAGAAGGCGGCGAAGCGCGCGGTGGCCATCGCTCTGCGCAACCGTATGCGGCGGCAAAAGCTGACGCCCGATCTCGCCGACGAGATCATGCCCAAGAACATCATCATGATTGGGCCAACGGGCGTGGGGAAGACGGAGATTGCGCGGCGGCTGGCGAAGCTGACGAATTCGCCGTTCCTGAAAATTGAGGCTTCGAAGTTCACCGAAGTGGGCTACGTGGGGCGCGATGTCGACTCCATCGTGCGCGATCTGGTGGACATCGCCATCGACATGGTGCGCGAGGAGAAGCTGGAAGAAGTCGAGGACCGCGCAGAAATGAACGCAGAGGAGCGGCTGCTCGATGTGTTGCTGCCGCCTCCTGCGCAGGCGCCGGCGGGTGCTGTACCGAGCGGCAATCCTCCCATGATTGAGGGGAATACGATCACGCTGGCGCCGCCTGCAGCTGCGGGTGGCGATTCGGGCGCGAGTTCGCACACGCGCACGCGCGAGAAGCTGCGGCAGCAGTTCCGCGAGGGCAAACTCGACGACCGCATGGTGGAGATTGACGTCCGCGAGCGGAATTCGCCGTCGTTCGAGATTATCTCCAACCAGGGCGTCGAGGAGATGGACGTCAACCTGAAGGACATGCTGCCGAACATCTTCGGCCAGCGCACGCGCAAGCGGAAGATGAAGGTGTCCGATGCCTTTGAGTACCTTGTGCAGGAGGAAGAGGGCCGGCTGATCGATATGGATCAGGTGACGCGGCTGGCTGTCGAGCGCGTGGAGAGTTCGGGCATTGTCTTTCTGGACGAGATCGACAAGATTGCCGGACGGGAGGGCGGACACGGGCCCGACGTTTCGCGCGAAGGCGTGCAGCGCGACATTCTGCCCATCGTGGAAGGGACGACGGTGAACACGCGCTACGGCATGGTACGCACGGATTTCATCCTGTTCATTGCGGCCGGGGCGTTTCATGTTTCGAAGCCCAGCGACCTGATCCCCGAACTGCAGGGGCGTTTTCCGATCCGCGTCGAGTTGCAGTCGCTCACGGTGGAAGATTTTGTGCGGATTCTGACGGAGCCGAAGTCATCGCTGGTGCGGCAGTACACGGCGCTGCTGGAGACCGAGGGGTTGAAGCTGGAGTTCACGCCGGAAGCGATCGCGGAGATGGCGCAGTTCGCTTTCAAGGTGAATGAGGGGACAGAGAACATCGGGGCGAGGCGGCTACACACGATTATGGAGAAGGTGCTGGACGAGATCAGCTTTTCCGCGCCGGACCTGACGCGCGTCCAGCCGAAAGGCGATCCGAAGGACCAAGGTACGGTAGTGGAGTTGGCCGCCGTCGGCGAGGGGACGGCGGCGCCGCTGCCCATGATCGAGCGCGAGACGGGGAACGGGATCGAGAAGGTGATGGTCATCGATCCGGAGTACGTGCGCCAGATGGTGGCGGACATCGTGAAGAACCAGGATCTGTCGCGGTACATTTTGTAAAACAGCGAAGAAGCGGTCAGCTGAAAGCCGGTCAGCTAAAAAAGCGCTTAGCCGTCAGCAGTCGGAAGGCAGCCGAGAAGCGGATTGCGCGCTCCCCTACAATCGGAACGATGTCCACTACGGTTCGTTCCTTTTCAAAGATCAACCTCGGGCTGGCCATCGGGCCGCCGCGCGCCGACGGATTCCACGCGCTGACGACGTGCTACCAGACCCTCGCCGCGTATGATCTGGTGACAATCGAAGCCCGTCCAGCTACCGCGAACAGTCTGCGCCTTACCAGCAACGACGAGCGCGTTCCCACGGATGCGCGCAACACCGCCTGGAAGATGGTCGAGCGGGGGCTCGCAGCGCTGCGGACACAGGCCGAGGTGCATATCCATATTGAGAAGCGTCTGCCGGTGCAGGGCGGCATTGGGGCTGGATCGGCGAACGCCCTGGCGGCGCTGATTGGGCTGGAACTGGAGCTGGAGCGGGCCGTGGTTGCGCCGCTGCCGGCGACGGAGAAGCTGCGGATTGGCGCGGAAGTCGGGTCCGATGTGCCGCTGTTTCTGATTGGCGGAACGGTGCTGGGCATGGGCCGCGGTGAGGAAGTGTCGCCTCTGGCGGATATTTCCCCAACAGAATGTGTCCTGGCGCTCCCGGATGTCGGCGTTTCGACGCCCCAGGCGTATCGGGACTGGGACGCCCTACACCCCCAGCCGCCGGGTCCGGCTCCGGGCCTTTCGCTCGGGACAGAATTGACTGTCCCTTATGCGTCCGATAAACTAACTACGTTGAGTCGAGCTCTCGCCTCGGCGTTGGGTCCGAGGCCTCCGGAGGGAATGTCCGCCGGGGTTGGCGCGCACTCCTCCGGTGTCTCCGCGATTGGCGGGGGCCTGGCCGGGAAGACGGAGCAGAATCCGCTTCTTGCGCTTGTCCGAACCGGGATCGAAAACGACTTTGAAGAGGTCGTCTTCCGGCAGTATCCCTCTCTCGGAAATATCAAGCGCATACTTGCGGGCTCCGGTGACCCTGAGGAGTCGGCCATCTACGCGGCGCTCTCCGGCTCCGGATCGGCCCTGTTCGGGCTCTACGGAACGGCGGTCGCAGCGAAAGCGGCGGAGGCACGGCTCAGGGAAACGGGTGTTCGATCGCAGCGGACGATGACTTTGCCGCGGGACGAATACTGGCGAACGATGGTGGAGTAGCAGGCGGCGGGATCGATCGAAGTTTGAGTTACTGGGCGATCGACTAATGGTAGGTCAAGTGCCTTTGGAGCACTTTGTCCAGGTTCGAATCCTGGTCGCCCAGCCAGAGTGTTGAAAGGGGCCCGGCAGCAACATCGCCGCAAGCAAAGCAGGATGCCATGCAAACCAGCCTGGAGGATCTTGTGAAGACGGACACGATTGAAGCAGTGGGAGTGGCCACGCCGAATCCGGCGGCGGCTCAGACCGATGGGAAGGCAAAACCGCAGGCGCGGCGTTCGCGCGTATCGAATGAAGACCGGCGGTTCAAAGTATTTTCCGGCACCGCCAACCGGGATTTGGCAGAGGCGATCTGCAAACACATCGGGGTCACGCTGGGAGAGACCCGGATGCAGCGTTTCGCCGATGGCGAAGTTTATTTTCAGTTGCTCGAGAACGTGCGTGGCGCGGATGTTTTTGTGGTGCAGCCGACCTGCTGGCCGGTGGATCAGCACCTGATGGAGTTGCTCATCATGATCGACGCGCTGAAGCGCGCGTCGGCGGGAAGGATCACCGTGGTGGTGCCGTATTACGGATATGCGCGGCAGGATCGCAAAGATCGCCCTCGCGTGGCGATCTCGTCGAAGCTCGTCGCCGATCTGATGACCACAGCCGGAGCGCACAGGGCGCTGTTTATGGACTTGCACGCCGCGCAGATTCAGGGCTTTTTCAACATCCCGGTCGATCATTTATTTGCGAGCCCGGTGATGATCGGGTATTTCCGGGAGCTGAATCTGCCGGATCTAACGGTGGTTTCGCCGGACGCGGGCGGCGTGGAGCGCGCGCGCTTCATCGCCACCAAGCTGGCTGTGCCCATGGCCATCGTCGACAAACGCCGTACCGACATCAACGTCACGGAAGTGATGAACGTGATCGGCGACGTCAGGGGCCGAACGTGCCTGATTGTCGACGACATCATCGATACGGGGGGGACGCTGGTGAAGACCGTGGACACGCTGCTGGAAAAAGGAGCGACGCGGGTGTATGCCGGCGCTTCGCATCCGGTGCTTTCCGGTGAAGCGGTGGAGCGCATCGGCAAATCAAGGCTGGAACAGCTTGTCGTTACGGATTCGATCCCGCTGCGTGATGAGGCGAAGTGGCTGAAGGAGTCGGGAAAGATCAAGGTGCTTTCGGTGGCGGGCCTGCTGGGTGCGGCCATCCTGAGCATTCATATGGAAACCAGCGTTAGTTCGCTGTTCAGTTAAGCGGCAGTTCCCGGCTGTTGAGCCGGGTGGTTGCCGAACCACAAATGGCGGCGCGCCGCAGAGCGGGCCGTACAGAAGGGAGTGGAACAAGCCGCACAAGCCAGGAGCTAATGGCTCAGAGCCGCTGTTCCGTGCCCGAAGGAAAAGGTCATGATCACTCAGGAAACCGTTAGTGCAGTGCCCCGCGAGGGCAAGTTCAACAAGAACGCAGCCCGCCGCGTGCGCGCAAAGGGCAAAGTACCCGCCGTGGTCTATGGAGCGGCCGAGCCGGCCGTTGCCGTCGAAGTCGATCCCAAGCAGATCCAGAAGATTCTGCATTCCGAAACCGGCCACAACACAATCTTCGATCTCGAAGTTTCCGGCTCGACGGCGAAGGTGATGATCGTCGACTGGCAGTATGAGCCAATCAAGGGCAAGCTGATCCACATCGACTTCAAGCGCATCGCGCTGGACAAGCTGATCCGCGTCGAGGTGCCGATCCAGCTGACCGGAGTTGCAGTGGGTGTGAAAACGTCCGGCGGCATCCTCGATCAGATGCTGCGAGAGGTCGAGATCGAGTGCCTCCCCGGCGATATCCCGAGCAGCATCCCGGTGGATGTTTCGAACCTCAACTTCGGGGTGGTGCTGCGCGTCTCCGATCTTCCGCACTCAGACAAGCTGCGCTTCCTCACTGCCGAGGACAAGCCGGTGGCACACGTAGTTTCCATCAAGGAAGAGGTTGTGGCTCCGACGCCGGAGGCCGAGGCTGCAGCAGCAGCAGCGGTTCCTGCGGAGCCGGAGGTGCTCAAGAAGGGCAAGCAGGAGACCGCGGAAGGTGCGGCGGCTGCTGCCGCTCCCGCCGCCGAAAAGAGCGACAAGGGCGGCAAGAAGTAAGTGCAGGGCGGCGCGTTTCTGGTGGTCGGCCTCGGGAATCCGGGCATCGAGTATCAGTTCACGCCGCACAATGCGGGGTTTTTGGCGATCGACCGCATCGCCGGTGAGCACAAGGTGGAGGTGGTTAACCGCCGCTGCCGAGCGCTTACAGCAAAGGTTCAGATGGCTGGACGGGAAGTGATCCTGGCCAAGCCGGAGACCTGGATGAATCTGAGCGGGCTCTCAGTTGGGGATCTGGTGGACGAACTGGACATCGAGCTTCCCGGGAACCTGCTGGTGGTGTACGACGAACTGGATTTGCCACTGGGAAAGTTACGTATTCGGGAGCATGGCAGCCCGGCGGGACATAACGGAGCGCGTTCGGTCTCCGGAGGATTGGGGACGGACGAGTGGTGGCGGATCCGGATCGGAGTTGGGCCGGAACCGGGGGTGCAGCAGGAAGCTTTTCGTCGCGGCAGGGACTATCTGCTGACGCCGATGAGCAAAAGGGATTTGACGGCGATCGATCCGGTGCTGGATCGCGTGGCACGCGCGGTAGAGATGGTGGTGGCGAAGGGAATCACGGCCGCCATGAATGAGTTCAACCGCCGGGATCCGGAAGAATCCGGAAACGGGCCGGCGGAGAAGTAAAGACCGAAGGAAGCGAATTTTTTGCCGGGCCGACTGGTCCGGAAGGAAGAGAAGCAGATGATGCAACGTTTCTATGAAGTGATGTTTATCGTGCGGCCCGATGTGGCTGACGAAGACGTGGATAAGTTGATTGCCGGCCTGGAGCTGACGGTGACCAGCGGCGGCGGCGCGATTCGCTCGACCGAGAAGCTGGGGAAGCGGAAGCTGGCGTACACAGTGCGGAAATTCAACGACGGCAACTACGTGTTGTTGACGATTGACGCCAATGGCGTGCTGATTGCGGAACTGGAGCGGCGCCTGCGCGTCTCTGAACCGGTGATTAAGTTCATCACGGTGCGCATGGATGAAGAGGAGAAGCGCCTCGCCAAGGTCCGGGCCATTCGCGCAACGAAGAAGAAGCTGAGCGCCATTCCGCCTGCTCCTGCTCCTGCTCCGGTTGCGGTAGTGGAAGCGCCTGCTGCTCCCGTGCCCGCGGAACCCGTGCCTGCAGAACCCGCGCCTGCGGTTGCAACGGCGGAAACGGCGACTCCGGCCAGCGCGTAACTGCGCCTGGTTCGATTTGGGATTTTAGATTTTGGCTGGCGCCCATGAGTGGCTGCCCGCCGGAGGAATAGAAATGGCTGACGAAGCAACGACAACACCATCCTTGCGACCGGATGCACCGGCTGGACGCCCGTCCGGACCCGGCGGCCGCGGTCCCGGCGGACCCGGCGGACGGAAGTTTTTCCGCCGCAAAAAGGTCTGCAAGTTCTGCACCGAGAAGATTGACGCCATCTCGTATCGCGATGTGCGGCTGCTGCAGGGATTCGTGGCCGAACGCGGCAAAATTGTGCCGCGGCGCCTCACCGGCGTGTGCACCACGCACCAGCGGCGGCTGACCAGGGCGATCAAGCAGGCGCGCAACATCGCTCTGCTGCCGTTCGCCGCAAGGTTCTAGTTCCTCAGGCGCCGGTTCGCTGAAGACCGCGGTTCACTCGCATCGTCTTCGCTTCGGGCGCCGATTACTGAGCTCCGTGCTCTGAGCTCTGTTTCAGGAGATTACGCAAATGGAAGTGATTCTCAGAGAAGACGTCTCGAATCTCGGCCACCGCGGCGATGTGGTGAAGGTCGCCGACGGCTATGGCCGCAACTACCTGCTGCCAAAGAATCTCGCCATGGAGGCGACGGCGGCTAACAAAGCGGTGATCGAGCAGATGAAGGCCGCCGCGGTTCGCCGTTCCGCGAAGGAAAAGGCGGAGGCCGAGCAACTGGTGACGCAGCTCAACACGGTCGCGCTCGTCTTTACGCGCAAGGTCGGCGAGGGAGACCACCTCTTCGGGTCGGTCACTTCGTCGGACATCGCGCAGGGGTTGGCTGACAAGGGCTTCAACATCGACCGGCGCAAGGTGCAGCTCGACGAGCCGCTCAAGTCGACGGGCGAGTTCCATGTCCCGGTGAAACTGCATCGCGAAGTGACGGCGCACATCAGCGTGACCGTGAAAGGCGAGGAAGCAGCGGCCGAATAAGCCGTGTGCGGGCCTCGAAAGCCACTCCGGGGCCCGCGTTCGCGGAGGCTTCGTGGGGTGAGAAGATAGAGGCATCACCGATTCCCGGTTCTCATCCATGCTGAAGGCCATTTCTTCGCACGTTTTCCTGAACCATCGGCTGCATCCTGGGCTGCTGGATGTCTTTGCCCGCGCGGGAGCGCAGGGCGTGGAGCTGTTCGCCGCGCGCCAGCACTTCGATTACACCAGCCGCTCGCATATCCGTGAGCTCGCCGAGTGGTTCAGTGCGAATTCCACCGAAGCTTTCTCGATGCACGCGCCGCTCTATTCCGATCTTGAGATGGGCCGCAGTGGTGCGCCTGCGGTCAACGTCATTCATCCGGAAAAGAGCCATCGCATCGACGCAATGGACGAGACAAAGCGGGCGCTCGAGGTCGCCGAGCTGCTTCCTTTCCGGTTTCTCATTCTCCATCTCGGCGAGCGCGAAGACCCGTGGGGCCCGCGCGCACTCGAAAACTCGATCAGCGCGCTGGAACATCTGCGCGCCTTTGCCAGCCCGCTGGGCGTGAAGGTGCTGGTGGAGAATCTGCAGGGCGACGTGGCGCGGCCCGCGCACCTGGTCGAGATTCTCACCGCGGGCCATTTCCGGGATATCGGTGTGTGCCTCGACGTCGGTCATGCGCATCTCGGTGACGGCGTACCGGCGGCGTTGACCGATCTGCATGCGTACGTCCGCTCGTCCCACCTCCACGACAACAAGGGCGACAAGGACGCGCACCTTTGGCCCGGGGACGGGACCATCGGCTGGGAGGAGACGCTGGGCGGGCTTCAATCTGCCCCGCAAACACCGGCTGGTGTTCTGGAGATTCACTACGCGCTCGGAGAATCCGTCGAAGTGGTTGGCGAAAAGGCAAAGCGGGCGTTCGACAGGATGGATGCAGCACCGAAAGCGAAGTAGAGGCTGTTATGTCAGACAAAACTGCGGAAATTGTAACGGAGACGGCGACAAAAGCTCCTCTTTCGACCATCGCCCACATTGGCGAGCACGAAGGCCAGACGGTAACGCTGCATGGCTGGCTGTACAACCTGCGCGAGAGCGGGAAACTGCTGTTTCCGATTTTTCGCGATGGCAGCGGGACGATCCAGGGGATTGTCCCCAAAGCAGCCGTGACGTCCGAAGTCTTCGAAACGATTAAGGGTTTGACCCAGGAATCCTCCGTCATCGTCACCGGCAAGGTCCGCGCCGATAAACGTGCGCCCGGCGGTTACGAATTGGATGTTGAGAATGTCGAGGTATTGCAGCGGGTACCCGAGGATGACCCATTCCCTATTTCACTCAAGGAACACGGCACCGATTTTCTGATGGAACATCGGCACCTGTGGGTGCGCACCCCGCGCCAGGCGGCGATTCTGCGCATTCGCGCGGAGATCATCAAGGCCGCTCGAGATTTTCTCGACGACAACGGATTTGTGCTGACTGACCCGCCGATTCTGACGCCCGCGGCCTGCGAGGGCACCAGCACGCTCTTCCCCGTGGAGTATTTTGGCGAGGAGGCCTACCTGACGCAGAGCGGCCAGCTCTACATCGAGAGCACAGCACTCGCGCTGGGCAAGGTTTATTCCTTTGGCCCCACGTTCCGCGCCGAGAAATCCAAAACGCGCCGCCACCTGACCGAATTCTGGATGGTCGAGCCGGAGTGGGCCTTCGCGAACCTCGACGATCTGATGGGGCTTGCGGAAGACTTCATCAGCGCGATCGTCGGCCGGGTCCTCGCGAAGCGCGCTGTCGAGCTGAAGACCATCAACCGCGACACGACGAAGCTCGAGGCGGTGAAGCCGCCGTTCCCGCGCCTGCGCTATGACGAGGCTGTTGCCATGCTGAACGCCGCGCACGCGAAGGGCGAACTGGAACAGCCTTTCGAGTACGGCAACGACTTCGGCGCGCCGGATGAGACGTATCTCTCATTGCAGTTTGACCGGCCTGTCATGGTGCATCGCTATCCTGCGGCGGTGAAGGCGTTCTACATGGAGCCGGACCCGGACGATCCGAAGTACGCCCTGTGCGTCGACGTGCTGGCGCCGGAAGGCTATGGCGAAGTGATCGGCGGATCGCAGCGTATTCACTCCTATGAACTGCTGAAAAAGCGCATCGAGGAGCACCAGTTGCCAATCGATGCGTTCAGGTGGTATCTCGATCTGCGGCGGTATGGTTCGGTTCCGCATTCGGGCTTTGGCATGGGCATCGAGCGCGCGGTTGCGTGGATCTGCAAGCTCGATCACGTGCGCGAGACGATTCCTTTTGCCCGGACGCTTAATCGCATCTACCCGTAATTCTTATGCCAAGACCGAGTGAAACATCTGTACAGCCTGGATCGCAGGCCGCGGTACTGTCCGCTGCGCCCGTCTACGGCGGCGTGCAAACCCTGCCTCCGCGCAAGATTAAAGTCATCGGTGTTCCCCTTGACCTCGGTGCCTCCCGTCGCGGTGTCGACATGGGCCCCTCGGCGGTTCGCGTCGCCGGGCTCGAAGCGCGTCTGGAAGCCCTCGGCCACGAAGTCCGCGACAGCGGCAACATCAGTGTTGCGATCGCGGAAACCAAGTCATCGGGCGATCAGAGCGCGCGTTATCTGAAGGAAATCACTGAAACTTGCACGCGCGCTGCCGAGATGGTGCTGAAGTCGCTCACCGAAGGTATGACGCCGGTCATCCTGGGTGGCGATCACTCCGTGGCGGCGGGCAGCGTCTCCGGCGTGGCGGAGTTCTACCGCAAGCAGAACCAGAAGATCGGCCTCATCTGGATCGACGCGCACGCCGACATGAACACGCCGGCGAGTTCGCCCAGCGGCAATGTCCATGGCATGCCATTCGCCGCGCTCGTGGGACTCGGTCCGGAGCCGCTGGCCAATATCCTTGGATTCTCGCCGAAAATCCAGCCCGAGAATGCAGTCCTGATTGGCGTCCGCGACATCGATCCGGCGGAGAAAGAGAACATTCGGCGCGCCGGGATCAGCGAGGTCTATACGATGCGGGACATCGATGAGCGCGGCATGCGTGCGGTGATGGAAGAAGCTCTGTGCGCGGCGGGACGCGGCACCGCGGGCTACCACGTTTCGCTCGACATGGACTGGATCGACCCGGAGGACGCGCCTGGCGTGGGTACGCCTGTACGCGGAGGCGCGACCTATCGTGAGGCGCATCTGGCCATGGAAATCATCGCCGATCATGGGCGTATGTTGTCGCTCGATGTAGTCGAAGTGAATCCGGTGATCGACGAACACAACCGCACGGCAGATCTGGCGGTGGAACTGATCTCGTCCGCGTTCGGAAAGAAAATTCTGTAGCAGGCGCCGTTACTTATTGCAGACGGCAAACGGCCACAGCCTCATTTTTGTACGGGCAGTCCAGGCCCTCCACGCCTGCGCTCTGCACAATGATCCAGTTCACACCGAACTGCTGCCGCAGGCGCAGGAAATCCTGCTTCTGAAAATGCCGCCATCCGGCTGCAGCCTGGCTCTGCTGTTGCCACAGCGGAGCCAGGTCCGGTACCTGGGTGGCAACGGCCGCGTCCTTGACCGCGTCCGCAAGTTCGCTCCGCTGGGCCAGCGCGCGAAAGCTGTGATAATCCTCGCCGGGAAGCTGCATGTAATAAGGATCGAGGGCGAAGTATGCATCAACAGGGGTGTTGCCCCGCACCCACGCGAAGGCACGCAGCCAGGGGTTGTGCGACTCGACGCCGGGCAACTCGATATGCTCCGTGCCGGCGAAGAGCGATCGCTGCGCGATGAACAGTCCCAGTGCCAGCGGCAGGAACAGCGCGACCCAGCGCCAAACGTAGCCCCGCAGCAGCTTCTCTCCGATCAGTCCCCCGCCGAGCAAGGCCATGAAAATGTAAACCAGGTGCAGGTAGCGCATCGGCTGCATCGGCGTCAGGCGAATCAGGGCCGGCGTTAGCAGCACAACGCACGCCACAGCGAGTTGAAACGCCGCAAACACTGCCCCGCACCCTGCAAGTCGCGCCAGAATTGGCCGATTCTCGCGGCGCGCGTACCATGCCATCGCCCACAGGATGAAGATTGGCGCGACAGCGCCCAGCCACTCGTACCACGTCCAGCGCCCGATGAAATAGTAGTCGCGGGTGTTCAGCGCCTGCCTCCACGGCGCCGATGGCCCTTCGAAAATCCACAAGGGCGCGATACCCATAGCGACAGTAGCTGGTATGGGTTCACCGACCGGTCTGCGGGCTCGGGCGCCGGCGATCCAAAGCACAGTGCAATACGAGACCCCAAAGACGCCCATGATGGGATGAACTACGACTCCGGCGGTCAGCAGGACGCACGCAAGCACGATGCGGCGATCGAGAACAGAAAGAATCGCCCAGAGGATGAGCACCGTTGCAATGGCGCGCGGGTGCAGGTGCTGATCAAAAATGTAGAGCGCGGTACCCGCGACCGGGAGGGTGAAGAGCACGCCAACCAGCGCGACACCGGCCCATTGACCGGCCGCTGAGGCGAAACATCGCCGGGCGAGCGCCCAGCATGCCCAGAGCAGAAGAAACGCCGCCAGACACTGCCCCATGATTTCGGATACTGAGACCGGGATGTGAGTGACCCGAACCCACACGGCCACGAGCCGATCGAAAATACTGGCCTGCATCTGGACAGTGAAGAGCCGATAGTCGTGCGGATAGAGCTCGGGATGGAGCCGCCGCTGGATCGCCGAAAGATAGACCGCGTCGTCCTCGATGCCTGGGTGGTAACCCTCCACGAGCAGCGCACCGGCGCTCAGCATTGCCAACAGGATGAGATTTTTGTACTGGCCGCAGATTCTCAATGTCTTTTTGAGCCACTCCGGGACAGAATGGATTCTCGCAAGCTGAGTCCTCCGTTTCCGGCGGAAAGAGGAGAAAAGGCGAATTTGTGCGACACAATTACGGACCCGCCTGCACCAGAGTTCATCATTCCCGCTCTCAGCGAAGCCGCAAGGAGCCGCGCTCGATCTGCGGCCTTGCTTATGAAGAGATTGTAGTCGACGACGAAAAGCGCGACGACAATGAGGAGATCGCTACGGAAACGCCCACGCCTTAGTGCCGCGCAATCCTGCGTGACACCCCACGAGCGCCTGCGATCTGCACCAGACCGAGCTGCACGGTCTGCCTATCCAGCACTGCTCGCACCGACTCCAGCACCCTCTCCGGTGTAATCATGCGCATGCACACAGCGTCGTTGCACGCCGAATTCTTCTGATTGGCAGCCGTGACGCAGGGCGAGCAGGAAAGTTCGGCGGTGATCGATTCAGTGTTACCCAGGCTTCCATAAAGCCGCGGCGTTTCCGGGCCGAACAGCACGATCGACCGAATCGGCGTGACCGCCGAGAAGTGCGCCGGGCCGCTGTCGTTGGTCACCAGCACATCCGAGATGTTGTAAAGAGCGGTGATGGCCGTCAGCTCATGCATTCCCGCAAAGCTGAGGAAACGCGGATGCCGGATCTTCTGCGCCATGTCCTGGGCCTCATCCCGCTCTCTGGCAGAACCGGTGATGAGCACGATCACATCTTCCCACTCCTCCACCACCATACTGGCCAGGGCGCTGAAGTTTTCCGGGTCCCAGCGTCGCTGCGGCAGCAGTTCGGAGCTGTTGGGATTGACCAGCACGATGCGGTGGTAATCCGGTTGGTAGTTCGGATACGCCCGCGCTACCAGGTCGCGCATCTCCTCTTTGGCCTCTTCTGAAACTGGCTGGATCGGGAGCCGAATCTCCTCGTCGGAGACAAATGTTTTGGAATATGGCACCTCCGGCTGGGAGGCGAGGAGCGCATTCACCATGCAAATAAAGTTCTTCGCCATGTGAATGTGGCCGTTGTAGCTCACACGGTGGGTCAGCATTTCGCCGCGATACAGCCCCTCAGCACGAAACCGGTGAAATCCAACCCGCCGTCGCGCTCCGGAAAGCCCGGTCAGCAGAGCGGAGTAGCGCGAAAAGAGCTCCAGGTCAACGACGGTATCAATCTTCGCCTTACGCGCCCAGCGCAGGAAACGGAGCGAATCGACCGCCAGAGCTATCAGGCTGGTGTCACGAATCGTGACAACGTTTGCCTCGGGAACCGTCGGAACCAGGCGCACGCTGTCGGCATTCCGTTCGAAAATCAGAAAGAAAATCTCGGCGTCGAGCGAGTCTCGGGCCTTTTCCAGAGCCGGATTGGCAATCACCGCGCTGCCCATTTCCGAAAGCTCGATGAAAAGAACCCGGCGCGGCTCCTTCGGCCCGCTGGGCTTGCCCAACAGGCGCATCACCTGTGTAAACAGAAAGCAAAGCGGTATGCCGATCCAGTAGTCGACGGCCCGCATCTCCCGAACTCTCATCCATCAGCCTTTGTAACCCAGTGTTGCCGGGAGGAGTCTGGTTCCGTGAAACGCGGGGGATGTTCCAGGGAATCCTATTCCTTTATAGACGGGCGAATCCTCAGGAAAGTCGACCGCATGTCCACTCCCGGATTATAGTTTGTCGCTGCCTCGCCTGTCGGCTGTATGCGGGATAAAGGCCGCGCTCCCACCCACGCGGACGCAAACTCGCCCGCTCCTCTCCGCGGCGAGGCGAGGAAGCCGTCGGCAACTAAAGTCTGCTCATCTCTCGACTACCGCGCCGCTGTGATCCGGCGTCGCGGTGCGTTAGTCTGCCAGTAGAGGATTCAGTCATGGCTGCGCCGGTCTCCGATACCGCTTCATCCCTTGACGTTCATCCGTGGAACCCTGCCGGCACCGGCTCGGTGGATGCAAAGGCGCTCGAAAGCTGGGTGGAGGAACGCCTGCTCCGCCATCGCAGAGGCATCGAGCGCCTGCTGGCTGTTGACGGTCCGCGTAGTCTCGAAAACACGTTGCGCACCTATGACGACGCCGTGGCGGAGCTCTCCGCCGTGGGTTCCCTCACCGGCCTCATGCACAGCGTCTATCCGGACAAGCCGGTTCGGGATACGGCACAGGCACTGTTACAGAAAATTTCGCAGGCCGGCGTCGAGCTCTCGCTGAATCGCGAAGTGTATCAGGCGCTGGACAGAATCGATGCGAGGAGCGAGGCGGACGCCGCGACCAGGCACTACCTGGATCGAACCCTGCTGCAGTATCGACTGGCTGGCGTGGACAAGGACGACGCGACGCGGGCGAGGATTAAGGAGCTGCAGGATCGGGCCACACTGACGAGTCTGCAGTTCGCGCAAAACGTGCAGGAGGGCGGCAACACTGTAGCGATCGACAGCGCCGCGGAACTCGATGGCCTTCCACCGGACTATCTGGAGATGCATCAGCCGGGCGAGGACGGAAAGATCACGTTGACCACAGATTTCCCAGATTATCTGCCGGTGATGACGTTTGCGCGCTCGGGGGACCTGCGCCGCAAGATGTTCCTCGCCTACAACACGCGTGCCTGGCCCGCGAATCGGCAGCTCTTGCTGGACCTTCTCAATATCCGCCAGGAAGTCGCGACCATCCTCGGTTTCGCGCACTGGGCCGATCTGGCGACCGTCGATCAGATGATAGAGTCGGCGGCCAATATGCAGGCGTTCCTCGACGATCTCGACCATGCGAGCAAGGCCGGGGCGGAGAAGGAATACTCGATGATCCTCGAATTTGTGCGCACCCATGAGCCAGGACTCAACCAGATCGATGCCGCGAGCCGCGCCTATTGGGTCGAACAGTACCGGCGGTCGGCGTTCGACTTCGATTCACAATCCGTCCGGCCCTACTTCCCCTACGCGCGTGTCGAGCCGGGCGTGCTGGCCACGGCGGAGAAGCTCTTTCAGGTCCGCTTCCGCCGTATCGAAAACCCTGATGTGTGGCATCCCGCAGTCAGCGCGTGGGAGGTTTGGGATGGGACGGAGCTGGCGGGGCGGTTCTATCTCGACATGCATCCGCGCGAGGGCAAGGACAAATGGTTCTCGGCGCACCCGCTGATTCCAGGCATCCGCGACCGGCAGCTGCCGGAGGCCGCGCTCATCTGCAATTTCCCTGAGCCGAAGGAAGGCAATCCGGGACTGCTGCAGTATTCCGACGTGGTGACGTTCTTTCACGAATTCGGGCACCTGATGCACGCATTGCTGGGCGGGCGGCAGGCGTGGGCCGGCATCAGCGGCATTGCTACCGAGGGTGATTTTGTCGAGGTTCCCTCGCAGATGCTCGAAGAGTTCTTCCGCGATCCACGGCTGCTGGCGAGCTTCGCGCATCACTTTGAAACCGGCGAGCGTATTCCCGCGGAGCTGGTGATGCGCATGAATCGCGCCGGAGCATTTGGGCGCGCGGACTGGGTGCGGAGCCAGCTTTTCTATACGACGTATTCGCTGGAGACGCATCGGCTCGATCCCGCGACACTCGATCCGGACACGTTGTTCCGCGGCCTCTACGAGCGATTCCTGCCTTATGCGTGGATCGATGGCAACCACATGTACGCGAGCTTCACGCATCTGGTGGGCTACTCGTCGAACTACTACACCTATCTCTACGACAAGGTCATCGCGCTCGATTTCTTCGCGCAATTTCCGCGACATGCTTTGCTCGACTCACCAGCGGCGATGCGCTACCGCAAAACCGTGCTCGAGCCGGGCGGATCCATGCCTGGCAAGGAAATTGTCCAGAAGTTCCTGGGACGAAGCCAGTCCAGCGACGCCTTCACGCAGTGGATTGGCGAGGAGTTCCAGCAAATGAGCGCGGCCTACGCATAATTGCGGGGCTCCACGGGCCGCGCGCAAACCGATCATGTAAGCTGAATCGCGAAACAACCTGAGGTCTGCGGATGGCGCGTTCGAAGTGGCTGCTTGTTTTGCTGTTGTTCTGTATGTCCGGTGGGGCGTCGGCCCAGCAGGCAGTCATTACCGTCGATCATGGGCCGAACGCCGAGGCGCAGCAAAGCAAGCACTACGTGATTCTGGTTTCACTCGACGGCTTTCGCTACGACTACGCGAAGAAGTACGGCGCAAAGCATCTGCTGGCCATCGCGGCCCATGGCGCAAGCGTGCCCGATGGGATGATCCCTTCATATCCTTCGCTGACCTTCCCGAACCACTACACGCTGGTGACCGGCCTCTATCCTGAGCATCACGGCATCGTCGGCAATCAGTTCTACGACCCCGAGCGCAAGGAGCGCTATTCGTACACCGATCCAAAGACGAACAGCGACGGCTCCTGGTATGGTGGCACGCCACTGTGGTCGCTGGCTGAGAAACAGGGCATGCGCAGCGCCTGTTTCTTCTGGCCGGGATCGGAGGCGGAGATTGCGGGCGAGCGCCCGACCTACTACCTGCACTTCGACAACAAGTTTCCGGATGATAAGCGCATCGATCAGGTCGTCGCCTGGCTGAAGCTCCCGGCGGAGCAGCGCCCGCATTTCATCACGCTCTACTACTCGAATGTCGACCACGCCGGACACGAATACGGACCGGACAGCCCGCAGACCGCCGAAGCGGTGAAGCACGTCGACGAGCTGATGGGAACGCTGGAAGACGATCTGAAGGCTGTGCAGCTCCCGGTCGATCTGATCATCGTCTCCGATCACGGCATGGAGAAGATCCAGGGGGGCTGGATCGATCTGGACAAATATGCGCCGCTGGATGGGCTGATCGCCACCAGTGAGTTTCTGTACGCGCCCACAGAAGAAGCGGCAAACGCAACGTATCAAAAACTGAAGGCCGCCGACGCTGCGTTTATGGTTTATCGGCGCGCGAATGTGCCCGCGGAGCTGCACTTCAAAAGCAATCCGCGCGAGGGCGATCCGATTATCGTTGCGCGCGGACCCTATGCGATTCGCGCCCATGCGCCGCCGCCGGACCACGAGGACAAGGCGCCGATGGCGGGAAATCACGGGTTCGATCCTTACATGATGCCCAACATGAAGGCCGTGTTCTATGCCGAGGGGCCGGACATTCGCGCGGGCGTCAAACTGAAATCCTTTGAAAACGTGAATGTGTATCCGTTGGTGGTGAAAATCCTCGGTCTCGACGCGCCCCCGGTCGATGGCAGCCTTGGCGTGCTTTCGGGCGTGCTCACATCCCAGGCGCAGCAGTGACATTCGCGCATTCGAACGACGCCCGAGAGTCAATCAGCCGTTGAGATAATCGCCGCTGGACGGCGACAACTGCGGCACGCCGCGCAGGATGGTTCCGATCAGGATGTTCTTCGTTGAGAGCACCGCGATGTCGGCGGACCGGCCCGGAACAACGCTGCCGATTTCAGAATCAAGCCCCGTCATGCGCGCTGGGTTGCGCGTCGCGAGCAGCACGGCATCGGCCAGGCTGGCTCCGGTGAAATCGACGAAATTACGGAGGGCGCGATCGAGCGTGAGCGTGCTGCCGGCCAGCGTGTCTTCGCCGATCACGCAGCGACCGTTCTTCACGCGGACCTCCATTTCCCCGAGCCGGTAAGCTCCGTCCGGCATCCCAGTGCCGGCCATGGCGTCGGTCACCAGCATGGCGCGGTCCGCGCCCTTGGTCTTCCAGAAGACGCGAACGATGGCAGGGTCGACATGCAGGCCGTCGCAGATGATCTCGGCAAAGAGGCGGTCGTTGCCGAGAACCTCGCCCAGCAAACCACCATCGCGATGATCGAAGCGACGCATCGCATTGAAGGTGTGGGTCGCCGTCACTGCACCGGCCATGACGCCCGCACGAGCGGCATCGCCATTGGCGTTGCTGTGGCCCATACTGACGCGAACGCCGAGCCTGCTCGCGTGCGCGATGGTCTCTTCCGCGTTGAGCAGCTCCGGGGCGATGGTCATCACCCGAATGTTGCCCTCTGCCGCTTCCCACATGCGGTCGAAGAGCGCAATGGAGGGCGTCTGGAGCTGGCTCTCCACATGAGCGCCGCGTTTGTGCGGCGAGAGGAACGGACCCTCGAGATGGATTCCGACGGGCCGCGCGCCCTCCATGGGCACCCGAATCAGCTTCGCCAGTCCGTTCAGGGAGCGCAGCAGCGTGTCCAATGGAGCGGTTACTGTGGTTGCGCAATAGGCGCCGACGCCGCGCCGTCCAAGAAATGCACCGACATGGCTGAGCGCCGGCTCCGTCGCTTCCATCACGTCATGGCCGCCTGAGCCGTGGATGTGCACGTCGAACATGGCCGGGATCAGAGTGGATTCGGGAAGTTCGACGTGCCGGCCCTCGGGCAGCTCTGCATGCAGGCGCGAGGTGACGTCGGCAATGACGCCATCCTCAATGACCACGATGGGCCGCTCTACGGCATGATCAGGGGTGAAAAGACGATTCGCGGTCAGGACCGTTCGCACAGACCAGAGTACCGCGAGGTCTTAGTTCTGAGAATCGGAAGAAGACGATTTGTTCGACGACGGAGCGGGTACAGCTACTCCGGGAGCCTTGCGGGCATGCGGCGCAATGCGGGCGCGACCGGGGCTCGAACGGCGTGCGGCCCGGCCTGGCTGACCAGCGAGAATCGGCGCAGACGCCGGCGCGGCTGGGTGAACAGCGGATGCGGCGCCAATGCCCTGTGCGGGCAGGACCAGGGGCGGTGGTGAGACCATTTGGTCCGGCTTAATTCTGCGCGAATGCACGACCGAGCCAGTCACGATAACAAATCCCATCAGGCACGCAGTCACCAGACCAAGTGCTCGCACCGGAAAATGTCCCAGCCAGGCGGCTCGCACTGACGGAGCGGGTGCGGCTTCCATCCTCAGTCGTTCCTCTGCCAAACGAGTGAGAATCCGACCTTCCAGTCCAGACTCAGGCGTGGCCGAGCCGATGACGTGAAGCGCCGCATCAATCCGAGGATCGGCTGCTGGATCCATGACACCGTTCTTGTTTTCGCCAGTCATCGCGGAATCCCCTCTTTCTCAAGCAGAATGGCGAGCTCTCTGCGGGCGCGAAAGATGCGCGAGCGAATGGAAGACTCCGTCGTGCCCAGTGCGGCGGCAATTTCAGCGGTCGTCAGCTCATCGACGGCGGAGAGCAAAATCGCCTCGCGCTCGCGAGCCGGAAGCCGGTCGATCAGCGCCAGGATCCGCCCGCGTTCCTGCGAAGAAATGACTGTCTGATCGGCGGCGCGGTCGCCTGACGGCAGAGCGCGTGCGTGGTCGGCGATGTCTTCGCCTTCGGGCCGGGTTTTCGTGCGGCGCTTCTTGTCGAGGACGATATTCCAGACGATGCGGACCAGCCAGACGCGGTAGTCGCGGATCTCGCCGAGCCGCGATTCGTGGCGCAGTACGCGCAGGAACGTCTCCTGGACAGCGTCCTCCGCTTCGGCGGCGTTGCGCGTGACAGAAAAGGCCACGCGGTAGAGCGCCGTCGAATATTCGGCCACCAAGGCAGCGATCGTCTGGGTCTTGTCCACAGCGTGTACAGGAGCAGGCGCCACCCAGGAGGCGAGCTGGCCTTGAAAGCAACTCATCCTGACTCATCCTGGCATCCTCGCGCCGGTTCGATCCGGCTCGAGGAAGATCCTTACGTCTGCCCTAAAGACGGAGGATACCTCGTTTTCGCTCATCGATGAGACGGATCGGGGCTGGCCGGGATTGGGTGCCAGGTATCGGATCGGCCAGGCGGGGTTGACCCTGCCGTAACGCGATTTTCAATACACTGGGCGTCATGCGCTCGAATCCTGCTACTCTGCTTCGTTTCCTCCTCCTTTTGATCGTTTGGGCTGGCGCGCCGTTGGTTGCGGCCGCCCAGAATCCAACAGCGTCCGGGCCCATCAGCCAGTCCGGCCCGACTTTCGTCGTCAAGGACTCTGATCTCCCGAAGAATTTCTCCATCGTCGTCTACGGCGACATGCGGTTCACCGATCCGACGAACACTACGGCGGCCAGTCCTGACGCTCGGCGCGCGCTGGTGGCGAAAATTGCCCAGGTCCATCCGGACGCCCTGATCCTGACCGGTGACGTACCCTTTCGGGGTACGTTCGCCGCCGACTATGGGGAATACAAGCTCGAGACGGCGGCGTGGCGCGACGAGCAACTGCGCGTCTACCCGACGCTGGGCAACCACGAATTCGGAGGCAAAGGCCCCGACGACCCGCTGAAGAACTGGTGGTCGGCGTTTCCGGAGCTGAAAGATCGCCGGTGGTACTCAGTGGCGCTGGGCAGCCGCGTCTATGTCCTGTGCCTCGACAGCGACGCCGATTTGACGTCCGGTACACCGCAGCGAACGTGGCTCGAGGACCAGGTTGCGCATTTGCCGAAGAAGGTGGAATACGTGTTTATCGCGCTGCACCATCCGCCGGTTGCGGATATTCAGACGGTGATCGAAGTGAGCCACAATCCGCGTCCCAACGAAATCGCGCTGCGCGACTACCTGTCGCAGGTGGCGCCGCGGTCGCATGCGCAGTTCATCGTGGCGTCGGCGCATATTCATAACTACGAGCGTGCCGAGGTGGATGGCGTGACCTATCTGGTGTGCGGTGGCGGCGGGGCGCATCCTTACCCGGTGGAGCGGACGGC
Organism: Acidobacterium sp.; assembly: GCA_003166955.1. Lineage (GTDB taxonomy): Bacteria > Acidobacteriota > Terriglobia > Terriglobales > Acidobacteriaceae > Palsa-343. The sequence continues at coordinate 18,659 of PMUI01000037.1, read as the reverse complement.
ACAGGATAAATATCAGGCGACAGATTTTCCCAATTTCCACTACGTTTTGTTTCACCTCGATGGCAAGCAACTGCAGGCGACGATGTTCCGGCTCGGCTTTCCTGTCGCGGCGACGCCGGAGTGGCAGGCAAGGGATTCGTTTGTAGTAACTGCTAAGTAAACATGCGAAGACAGCACTGGTTCGAAATTCACGACCAGGCCTGGTTCCCGGCGTTTCTGCGCGACCTGGTGACCGAGGCGCTGGAGGCGATCTGGAACCAGAACCGGACTTACCATCCGATTGCGGCGCGGCTGCGTGACGCGGTGCGGCGATCGGGGGCCGAGCGCATCGTCGATTTGTGCTCAGGCGGCGGCGGCCCGTGGGCCGGGCTGCTGGCCGAGGTGGCCGACGGCGGCGGGTTGACCGTCTGCTTCACCGACTTCTATCCGAACGCTCGGCTGGCCCATTCGACTCCGGGCGCTGCGCGCCCTCCGCTCAGGGCAGGCTCAGTGACGGTTTGGCCCGCGTCCGTCGACGCGCGGCATGTTCCGGCCGAGTTGCGCGGCTTTCGGACCATTTTTTCTTCGTTCCACCACTTCGATCCGGAGGCGGCGCGAGCGATGCTCGTTGACGCCTTCGAGCGGCGCGCGGGAATCGCCGTTTTCGAGGGCGCGACGCTGAGCGCGTGGACCTTGATCGCGCTGACCGCGGTTCCGTTTCTCGCTCTGCGGGCGGCTGTGACTGCGCGGCCGTTTCGCTGGGACCGGATCGTTTGGAACTGCGTGATCCCGGTGGTGCCAGCGGTGCTGTGGATCGACGGGCTGCTGTCGTGCCTGCGCAGCTACTCACTCGATGACCTGCGGGAGCTGACCGAGGGGTTGTCGGCGCCGGACTACGAGTGGCAGATCGGCGACGAGCGCGGCGGGCGAGTCGCGATCCGGTTTTTGATCGGGGCGCCTCAAAAGTGGGGTCTCCCCAAGGCGACGGAAAAAGGGTCCAGCGCCGCAAGAATTTGATTTCATTGAGCCGGCCAATTCTTGCGTGATAGCCATGAATCTGATTTTTTAATATCTTGCGGGGTTTCTATTGTGGATCCAAATACATAAGCAGGATCCTGAAGATAGCTGACGCCTATGTATATGAATCGAAGATAGAAACTGTCTTTGGAATTTGATTCCACAGTTGTTAGCCGTAGTTGGTAGCCTATAGCCTGTAGCCAATAGCGAGCTCGGGTGGAGTTTTCGGCGATCGGCAACAGCATCCTTCCCTCCCTCTCTGCCCCTGGGGGATCAACCTTTTGACTACTTGATTGGTTCAGCATGGTTTGCGGCTTTTGGATCTGGGCCCTTTTGCCCTATGTGATGGATTAGACATCAATTGCGACGAACCCCCGGAGAAACAGTCAGTAGTTTGTAGCCAGTAGCCCTGTAGCCTGTAACCGGTAGCCTGTAGCCAGTTAGCCTGTAGCCAGTAGACGACAGACATAGCTCCTCCGCGTGGACTTGCTCAGGGCAGGCTCCGAGTCGTTGCACAACGGAAAAAGCCTCGCCGGAGCGAGGCTTTTTCTCTTTTTCCACTATAAGTTCAGAATATCAGGTTGGGAGAATAAACCTGCCAAATATCTTTGGGCTGGTTGGCGTATAAGTCGTTCTAAGTCAGGGGTCGTTACTTTGGATTTTGGGCTTGGCTCTTGACAAATTCTCCACATTTGGTGGTTTTCGATGGAGTCTCTCGGTTGGACACTGATTTTGCCGGCGCACCCAGGGTGCGAGGAGGTGACATTTTTCTACTCGTCTCGTTACTCATTCGGGGGGTTCACATCCGCCGTCGGCCTCTCAGGGCATTTCTCTTAGCTAGCCGTTTTCTACGCGCGCCTTTATGTCCGAGTATGCCGTTTCGATGAGCCTGCTTAGCGATGCGGCGTCTGTGGGCGTTCCCGGTCTCAGCTTCACATGGCGCATGAACTTGCCGGCGCCTTGCAACAAGCGGCCCGGATCCGGCAGCGCTGCGCCGTGAAAGAACCCCACGTTTACGTGCAAAGTGAATACATTGACGTAGCCGAAGGGCGCATCGCCCAGACATGCGACCGGACAGCCGTCATGCAGGATCTCCCGGACCTCGTCCCCGCATTTTCGCATCACCTCAAACCACGCCTGCGCGATGGCTCCCAATTCACCTGCATGGTCTTTCATCCATGCATCGATGGCGGGATCGCGTTGGACAGTGCCGTTGAATCGCAGCAATTCCGTTTTCATCGTTGCCCCATTCTCCCTCCGTGGAGGAGGGGGAGCAAAGTGGCGGCTCGCGCGGACCCGATCTTGCGGCACGAGCCAAGAAGTTGCGGAAAAGTGACGGACCGAAATCGAGGCAGCCCTTTTCCCAGAATGGCACGAGATAGTACTTTGGGGATAAGCGCGCCAAGGAATCGCGTTGATTTTCAGGCAAGAAGGGCTTTAGCTACTTGCTGTGGGGTGAACCTGGCCGTGCCTGCAGTGGGGTTTGGTTTGCTTTTTTTTGCCCTGAGCGCCGTTGAATCGCAATTCCGTTCGCATCGGTGCTCCATTTTCATTCCTGGAGAGAACGGCGGCAAAGTGGCGGCTGTCCTTTTGCTGCGGATCGCCTGCTAAGCGAGGCCGACCCGACGAATCAAATCGGCGAACCGGGGGTCGCCGCGGATGGGGTCGAAATAGGGATGGGTTTTGAGGAACTGGAGGATATTGGATTGCTCGCGGAAGGCCTGTTCGAGGGAAGTGAAGGCATCTTCGTAGTCGCCCAGTCCTAAATAGGCATTCACGAATGCCGCAGCCGGTACGTAACCCGCATTTCTGCGCTGTTTGAGTTGGGCGAGGAGCCGCAGCGCATCGGCACGCCTGCCGGCGTGAGCGTAGGCCCGGACGAGCACGCCAATGACGGCAGGGCTGCCATGGGAGATGGAAGATGCACGTTCGAGGACGGGAACGGCATCCGCGGCCTGGTTGTTGGCGATCAGGGCGAAGCCCAGGCTGAGGAGAGTTTTCGCGTCGTCGGGCTGCAGCGCCAGTTCGCTGCGGAGTTCGCGGATGGCGTCGTCATAGCGGCGCGCATGGAAGAGGAACATCGCCACATCGTCGCCGGAGACGGCAGTGGGATCCAGAGCGCGGGCACCCTGGATCCAGGTGAGGGCTTCGCTGGTGCGTCCCTGACACAGGAGCCAAAACGCAAAACCGGCGTGAGCGTTGGCGGCGTTGGGGTCCAATTCGAGGGCGCGCCTGTATTCGGTCTGCGCTTCGGCCCATTGCCATTGCTTCTGGAGGACACTGGCGAGGGCGACGTGTGCTTCGACAATCCCAGGATCCAGGGCGAGCGCTTTTCGGGCGGAGCTGGTAACGAGAGGGCGCGTCTGGGACGGAGGCACTCCGCCGAAGACCGTGCCAAGCCAGCCATAGGCGTCGGCTAAGCCGACGTAAGCGGGCGCAAAGTGGAGTCCTTGCGGATGGCCTCCTGAAAATCGCCGATGCTTTCCTCAATCCCGGCTCTGCCGTTTCCCTGGCCGAGGGCAAACCTGCCTTTCAGATAGCTTTCGTAGACTTCAGGGGCAACGGGACGGGCGGCGGCGAGGCGCTGGTGTTCTTCCCCGTCGACAGAAACTTCCACTTTTTCGGCGATGGACTGCGCGAGCTCGCTTTGCAGGGTGAGCACATCGCGCATTTCGCGGTCATAGGTTTCGGACCAGAAATGCTCGTCGGTTGCGCCGCGAATGAGCTGGGCGGTGACGCGGATGCGATCGCCTTCTTTGATGACCGAGCCTTCAACAACGGCGTCCACGCCGAGGGTTCTGGCGATCTCCGGTATGGAGAGCTGCGTATTGTTAAAACGCATGACCGACGTGTGCGAGACGACGCGCAGGTTGTGGATGTTGGCGAGGCGCCCGATGAGAGCCTCGGTGATGCCGTCGGCCAGGTATTCCTGCGAGGGATTTCCGGACAGGTTGCGCAGGGGCAGGACGGCGAGTGACCGGATTTTAGGCTGAGACGCATCCGCTGCGCGATGCCGAAACGCGAGCCAGGCGGCTGCCGTCAGGCAGAGGCAAACGACGGCGGCCAGAGCGAACCAGAGGCGAGGGCTGCGGGCGGGCGGAGCGAACTGACCGCTCCGGGCAGACGGCGTCATTTCCGGCTCAGGCTTTTCTTCCGATTCATCGCCACGCAGGCGCCGGCTTTCAACCCAGGCATCCAGCTCTTCCGGGAGAGCGTAGACCGAGCCGCGCTTCTCGTGGACATGCCGATGAACCGGCATTCCCTCGCGCTTCTCCCAACGCTGGACCGTGGTGACATCGCGGTTGAGATAGACGGCGATTTCTTTCCAGGAATCGAGCCGCCTCGCCGGCTTTTCCACGGACGCGATTTCAAACGACGGCTCAGCCATAGCGACTCTCCGGGCCGATGCGGATTGTGGCGCCGAAAGTGAGCCGATTGTACCCCCGGCGATGGGAGCGGCAAAAGACGGTATTTGACAGCACGTTACTGTTCCGCGAGTTGCTGTTTGACCAGGACATGGGGAGTACACGACGGTGTCGCCAGTTCAGGCGCGAAGCCGCAGCCGAGGCCACTTCGATCCATCCTCAGGAAGCTGGGCGGTCTGTAAGGTTGCGGCGTCTCGCGCCAATCCCGAACTGGAGAATTTTCATGAAAAGCAAGAATCTGCATTGGGCGGTACGCGCGCTCGTGGTGGTCACGCTGGCTTCGGCCAGTGTTGTTGTGGCCCAGGAAAGAGGGCCTGTGCATTTCAGCGGGCTGATCAACGACTACTCACCGGGAACCGTCAAAGGCGGTCCGTGGGAAATGCACGGCCAGTGGTCCCTGGATCTGCGCCCGGAACGGGGCACGGCCGACTTCTCAGCGGTGATGACGATGTCCGGCTATGGGACCACAGCGGCGGGTGCTGTCGATCCGACCCAGGCGGGTCAGAATGCTCACACCCACAACATTGGACTAAAGAACGCGACGGTGACCTGGGATATGACCGGGTGCCCCGGGTACAGTCCAGCGACGAAGTGGGGTTTTCAGATCAAAGGTACGGTGAGCCTGCTGACGGGCAATGGAAGCATCGCACCCTTCGAGACGGATCCGCCATCGTCGACGCTGCAGGTCTGCGTCACGGGAGGGGATGCGGTGCCGTATTCGGTCCCCTTATCAAATGTCTCGCTGGTGTTCGCGGGGCCTGCGACTTCGCATTTCGGGACGCAGGCGATCCATGGCGTTGTGCGAGACACGAAATAGTCCCAGGGCGGAGCGGCGGCCAATCTGGCGGCGTGGGGTTGTGGCCTCATCGTACCTGCGGCGCATCTGTGTCGCAGGTACGCGGTCCGTTCCGGATTCTAAATCTGACGCCCGGTTGAGATCAGACGAAGTCGCGTTTGCGGCTTTGGATGTAGAAGGCCACCGCTATGGAGATTGCGATGGTGGCGAGTTCGATGGCGAGGATGGCCAGGGCAGTGGGGGTCCAGTGGGGGTGGGGGGAGACGATGGTGTCCTTGATGCCGTGGAGGCGGACGATGGAGAAGCCGACGGCGTTGAGGCCGAGTCCGCCGAGCTGGGATATGGCGATGGTCCAGCCCTGGGATTCGGTGGTGACGGAGACGGCGGCGAGGAAGCAGGTGGTGACGAGCATTTCGACCATCATGATGACGGTGAAGGGAATGAGGCCGTGCGGGAACCAGGGCGTGGCGAGGATGGTGGCGATCATGCCGAGGAGCAAGGCGGCCCAGAGGACGAGGAAGATGAGCAGACAGCCGATGAGCTTCGAGGTGGTGTATTCGAGGTAAGAGATGGGCAGGGACATCACAAAGGGCAGGGTCTGCTGTCTTCTCTCAACGACCACGGAGGACATGAGGACCGCACCCATGCCGATGAGGATGGTGGCGAGGATGATGACGCCGAGGATGACCGCGAGCTGCGTTCCTTTAGCGGCTGCGATGCCGACCAGGGTGAGCGTTCCGAGGACAAGGGCGGCGAGGAAAAGGCCCTGGCTGAGATACCAGTCCTTATAGATAAGGCGGCGGACGAGGAAGGTGTTCATGCGGTCACGCTTTCTGTGGTTTCGCTGACGGCGACGGGGTGGTCTCTGCGGCTCTGCACGTTGGCGACAAAAATTTCTTCGAGGGTCATGGCGTCGACGGACTGGACGGCGGCGCCTGCGTCCTGACAGGCGGCGACCATGGCGGGATCGAACTGGTTGATGGTGAGGACGGGGAGACGGCTGCTGCCTCCGACTTCGACGACGCCGGGAAGACGGGGGAGAGTGGTGTCGGGCGGGAGCATGAGGCGGATGCGACGCCAGCGGTCGAGGAAGATTTCTTTGTTGGCGGAGTCGATGATGCGGCCGCGGTCGATGAAGGCGATCTGGTCGGAGATCTGTTCGACGTCGAGGGTGTTTTGCGATGAGAAGAAGATGGTGCGCTGCTCATCGATGAGGACGGCCATGAGCTCGGCGAGGACTTCGCGGCGGGCGACGGGGTCGAGGCCGGTGGTGGGCTCGTCGAGGACGAGGAGGCGGGGGCGGCGGGCGAGCGCGAGGAGCAGGGCGGCCTTGACGCGCTGGCCGTGGGAGAGGCCCTTGATCTTCTGCTGCGGCTTGAGGTCGAAGCGGCGGAGCAGGTTGTCGGCGTAGCGCTGATCCCATCGCGGAAAGATGGACTGGATGAACTTCATGTGCCAGGCGAGGGTGGCCGCTTCGTAGAGACGCATGTCTTCGGAGACGAAGCCGATGTCGCGCTTGGCGGCGGCCTGGTCGGCGGGCATGGCGTGGCCGAGGACCTCGACGGAGCCGCTGTCCTGATGGACGAGGCCCATGAGGATGCGGATGGTAGTGGATTTGCCGGCGCCGTTAGCTCCGACGAAGCCCATGATGCTGCCGGTGGGGAGGGCGAGGTCGATGTCGTCGAGGGAGAAGTGGGGGTAGCGCTTGCTGACTCCCGTGAAGTGCACGGAGAGGTGGGTCATACGGGCTCCTTGGCGAGGGTTTCGGCGGTGAGGCGTGCGGATGTGTCGCGGAGGCGGTCGGCGAGGTCGTCGGGGGTGAGGCCGAGGAGGTTGCCGATGCGGGCGGCGTGCTCGAGGTGGTCTTCGAGCTCGCGGTCGTAGAGGCGTGGGGCGAGGCCGGGGTCGGGGGCGACTAGGGAACCTTTGCCGTGCTGGGTGATGATGACGCCCTCGCGCTCGAGCTCGAGGTAGGCGCGCTTGACCGTGATGACGCTGACGCGGAGGGCGACGGCGAGGGCGCGGATGGAGGGGATTTCCTCGCCTGGGGGCCATTCGCCGACGGCGACCTTTTGCTTGATCTGCTCCATGATCTGGAGGTACATGGGGCGGCCGTCGGATTGGGAGATGACGATGGAGGTGTCCATCTGGATATACTGAGTATACACAGATGTTGGATAGTGTCAAGGGCTTTAGGAGGAAAAGGCAGCCGTTTCAGGCTGCCTTTTCCTTTTCTCGCGCTGGTGGTGCCCGGGATTAGCTGGGCTGCGGGTCTTCGAGGTCGACTGACCTGGCGAGGCGCTGGAGTTCCGCTTCGGCGGTCAGGCGCATTGCGAGTTTGGCTGGGTCTGCGGTCGCTCCCCGGCCTAGTTCGCTGAGGCGCAAAGCCGCGGCCTGGATGAGGGTCGACTGGATTGCGGTGGGCGGCGCATTGACGGCGGGCGTGTCATCCGGCGCGACCGGTGTTGGAAAGTCCGGGACATCGGTGCGCGGGGCACCAGCAAACTGGGGCTGGATGAGGTTGGCGTTGGCCACGCGCTGACCGAGGTCGCCTGTGACGCCGAACTGCTGCATCACGGTGTGAAGGACCGAGGTGTGGTCGTAGAGAGTGTGGTCGACGGTGCCGCCGACGAGGAGCGGGGAGATCATGATCGCGGGGACGCGCACGCCGTAGCGGTTGAATTTGAAGCCGCTGTCGCCTGGCTGACCTTTCTTAATGATGCGGTCGTCGGGCGGCGTGGCCTGTCCTGGCGGCACGTGGTCGTAGGTGCCGCCGTGCTCGTCGAAGGTGATGACGAGCAGGGTCTTGGTCCACAGAGGGCTGGCCTTGAGCGCCTGGTAGATTTTGCGGACCAGCTCATCGCCGAAGATGGCGTCAGAAGGTTTGTGGTCCCAGTCGAGAACCGCTGCGTCAGGGTGCATATCGTTTTCGCGGCCGAACACGACGCTGTCCATGAAGTTGGGCTCGATGAAGGTATAGGTGGGCAGGGTTCCATTTTTCGCGTCGTCGAGAAATTGCTGGAAGGGAAAAAAGCGCTTCGGTCCGAAATCAAAGACATAACGCTCGAGTTGCTTCTGGTTGAGAAAGGCCATGGACAGAAACCAGTAGCTGCCATAGTAAATGCGCCAACTTACTTTCTGCGCCTCCATCAGGTTGAAGATGGTTGGGGTGTCGTTGATAAACAGAGGCAGGTCATGCAGGTCGTTGTTGACGTATCCGGAGGCCGTGCCCGCGTGCATGAAGGAGCGGTTGGTGAGGGTCTGAGAGGGGACAGAGGCGAACCAGTTATCGCACACCACAAAGCTGTTCGCGAGCTGCGATACGGTCGGCAGAGCGGGCGGGCGAAATCCATTCATGATATGAGTCGCGTCGGTCACGTCCTTCTGGTACGTGTAATTGATGACGAAGCCCTGCATCAGCGGCGGCTGCGGCGGGTCAGAAGGAATTTCTGCAGGCAGCGGATACACGTTGTACAACTGTCCGTAGATATCCTCGTAAACCTCGCCGGGGTCGGGATAAGGATTGGTCGTGTCCGGGGTTGAGCCGACGGGAATCATCTCTCCGCTGAGTGCGGGATTCGACAGAGCCTTGCCGGAGACACCGTTGAAGGTCTGGTTGCGCGGGACCGTTTGGAAGGGTGGCTTGTTGTTCGGGTCGTAGAGCCAGCCGAGCACGTTATCGAAGGAGCGGTTTTCGAGCATGAGTACAACGACGTGCTCGATAGCTCCGAGGGGTTCGGTTGTAACTGGTGGCATCGTGGATACCCGTCCTTATAAGTTGGTGTGAATTGGTTGTGGGGCCATCGGATGATGGCTATCAAAGGCGACCAAGGATAGCACGGGTGGGCTTTCAACATGGTTGGAGCAGGGCTCGGGACTGGCATCGGGGCCAGCCGTCAGCGACGACCCCGGCCGGGCCGTTATTCTGAAGTGTGACGGAAGGGCAAGACATACCGCTTGAAATTTCCAAGGCTGCGGCGACTCCGGTGGCTCCGGAGATTGTCGAGACTTCGGTTCGGAGGGGTTTTCTGCGGCGTTTTGGGTTTTGGCCTTTTGGGTTTCGAGCTGTGGTGCAGTGGATTGGCGTCCTGGTGGTGGCGCTTTGGTTGCTGGCCGCGCTGAGTCTTGTGGGCGCGCGGTGGATCGATCCACCGACCACCGCGGTGCATATCGAGCGCCGGCTGCAGGCCTGGATTCACAACCGGCCGTACCACGAGCGCTACAAGTTTGTTCCGCTGAGCCAGATCTCGACTAATCTGCAGCATGCTGTCATCGCGGCGGAGGACGCTCGCTTCTACCAGCACCATGGGTTCGACTGGCACGCGATCCAGATTGCGGCCGAAGACGATATGGAAGGGGGCCGCCGCATGCGCGGAGGTTCGACGCTGACCCAGCAACTGGTAAAGAACCTGTTTTTTGGGACGGGGAGATCTTTTCTGCGCAAGGGGGCTGAGTTCACGCTGGTGCCGGTGGCCGAACTGGTGCTCGGCAAGCAGCGCATTCTGGAGCTTTATCTCAACGTGGTGGAATGGGGCCCTGGTATTTATGGGGCGGAGTCGGCGTGTCGTGCCTGGGACGGAACCTCGGCGCGGAAGGTTGACCGGGAAGAGGCGGCACGGCTGGCGGCGATTTTACCGGCTCCCCTGAAACGGAGGCCGGAGCGCATGAATCGCTATAGTGGGCTGATCGTGGAGCGGATGGGGCAGATGGGTTGGTAGTCGCGCGCGGCGTCTTACGCATGCTGCGCGGATGATGTCTCTCGCGTTAGGTTCTGACTTAGGACTTATTTAGCAGGGTTGCCGCTCTTGTCTTTTCTCTTGCGTATCCTTTGCTCCCGGACTAAGATTCGCTGATCCACCAGCAGCGAGCCGAAAATTCCCTAAGCATCTCCCCAGGAAAGAGTTCACGGTCACCGAAAGCTGCGATCGAGGAGCACGGAGAGGTCTATGGCATGGACTGACAAGGTTGCGAAGAACTGGGCGCTGCTGGCGACCGTGGTTCTCTGCCTGGTCTGCGTGGCGATCTTCCGCGCCCGCCTGAACTGGGACCCACTGGTCATGGGTGTAAAGGTCACGGATGTGGCGAGCCTGCTGGCTCCGCTTGCGTTTTGCGCTGCGGTCATCGAGCGCGCGATCGAGATCATCATTAGCCCGTGGAGAGATACCGGCGCAACCCAGCTGCAAAATACGATCACGGCGATTCAGGCACGCACCGCCGACCCTGCAACGGCCGCGCAGAATGCGCTGGATTTGAAGAACGCAACCGATGCACTGAATGCCTATCGGGGCGAAACGCAGAAACTCGCCTTTCTTGTGTCGGTCCTTCTTTCGTTTATGGTGGCGATGGCCGGTATCCGCGCCATCGGTCCGTTCCTCGATTCCACTAAATTTGACGCCCTGAGAGTCAACGGGGCAGCTCAGCGGCTGTTCTTCCTTACTGTCGACGTGGTGCTTTCGGCAGCTCTGCTGGCGGGCGGCGCAGATGGTATTCATGCCATCGTGACTTCGATCACGGACTTCCTCAATAACAAGTCGGGCAAGACTAATACATAGAAGGGGAGCACTTCACTTCCGCCAGTCGCGTGTTTCGTTTCCTTCGATCTGTAACATGCCAAGGAGCGACTTATGTCTTTTCAGCTACCGTCAATGTCCCATCGTCCAATGCATTTCCCACCTTCTATAGTCCGTCGAAGACCGCCGATATGTCTGGTTTGAGCGCTGTCCTCGGCATGATTCAGAACGACACAGCCACCTGGGACAACGTGAACCAGATTGCGTATGCGCTTGCCACGATGAAGTGGGAAACTGCCTACACTTTTACTCCCATTCACGAACTCGGCCCAGTATCTTACTTTGACAAATACGATGCGGGTACGCCGTTTGGTCAACAACTGGGAAATACCAACCCCGGAGACGGCTTCCTCTTCCGCGGGCGCGGCTATGTGCAGATTACCGGGAGGGAGAACTACACGCATATCGGTTCGCTGGTCGGCGTCGATCTGGTGAGCAATCCCGACCTGGCGCTGCAGCCGCCGATTGCCTATCAGATTGCAGCCAACGGGATGAAGAATGGCTGGTTCACGGGCAGGCGTCTTTCCCAATTCATCACCACCGGCGCAGCGCCCGACTATGTGAATGCGCGTCGCATCATCAACGGGCTGGATCATGCGGCGGATATCGCCGCGATCGCGCAGACATTTCAGGGTCTGCTGGGCGGCTAGGCTCGGGGTTCTCGTATGGCAACGGGGAGACGGTGGTGGATGCGCTGTACCGGGAGCAGACGCCGATGCAGTCGGCGACGTTTGACTCGTTTACCTGAGCGAAGTCGATTCTCCTGCGTGGTAACCTTCTCCTGCAGTCCGGCAGCAGCGCAGATTCACCGCGCTCATTATGTCCGCGTTTACCACTCTCGCAGGCGGCTTGTCCTTCACTGAGTGCCCTCGCTGGCGCGACGGCCGCCTCTATGTCTCCGACCGCTACACCCGTCGCGTGCTCGCCATCGCCATCGACGGCGCGGTTGAAACCTATGCCCGCACCACCGGCCTTCCCTGCGGCCTGGGCTTTCTTCCCGACGGCCGTCTTCTCATTACCTCCATGCTCGATCGCAGGATCCTGCGTCGCGAGCACGACGGTTCCATCGTCGAGCACGCCGATCTCAGCGCGCTCGCACCCGGTTATCTCAACGACATGCTTGTCGATCACGAGGGCCGCGCCTGGGTGGGCAACTTCGGCTTCGACCTCTTCGGCGGCGCGCCGGCCTGTTCCACCGTGCTCATCCGCGTCGCCCCCGACGGCACCGCTGGCATTGCCGCGCAGGACCTCGACTTCCCCAATGGCACCGTCCTGACGCCCGACCGTCGTACGCTCATCGTCGCCGAAACGCTGGCGAACCGCCTGAGCGCCTTCACTGTTTCCGATGAAAAATTGGCCGGGCGCCGCACGTGGGCTGCCTTCGGCGATCCTCCCACAACGACAGATGTGGGCCTGATCCTGAAGGAGGCTGCCGTCCTGGCGGACGGCATCTGCCTCGACGCCGAAGGAGCCGTCTGGGTCGCTGACGTCGTCAAGCAGCGCCTCATCCGTGTCGCGGAGGGCGGCGCGATTCTCGACGAGTTGAAGACCGAGGGCTTGTGCGCCTTCGCGTGTATGCTGGGCGGCGACGACGGCCGCACGCTCTTTGCGTGCGTTGCGCCCACCTTTGACGAAACCGAAGCCGCTGCGCACCACCGCGCCGCCATTCTGATGACCCGAGTTGCAGTACCGCACGCGGGCCTTCCGTGAGCATCGGATCGGCGGGGTTGGAGCGAGTGGCGCGTTCGATTTTTATTGTGCTTCGTTTGGTATTAAAGGTGCGGAAATTCTTAATCGTGGAGCGACGTGTGAAGAGCGGAATCGTTGTGCGTGGATTGGCAGGTTGGATGGTGGCGGTGGCGGTGGGAATCGGCATGGTTGCAGGTGCGGCGCAGGGTGGGGCGCAGAAGGCTGCGAAGGCTAAGGCTGAGGCCAGGGCTGCGACGGGGACGGAGATTGTGGTCGTGAAGCCGGAGAGCGAGGGGTTCTCGACGGAGCGGCTGGAGAATGTGCACAAGCTGTTTCAGCAGGAGATCGACCAGAAGGAGCTGGCCGGGGCGGTGACAATTTTGGCGCGGCATGGGAAGGTGGTCGATTACCAGGTGTTCGGGCAGAAGGACATGGGCACGGGCGCGCCGTTGACGAAGGATACGATTTTTCGCGACTACTCGATGACGAAGCCGGTGACGGGTGTGGCGATGATGATCCTGTACGAACAGGGGAAGTGGCTGCCGCAGGATGCGATTGCGGAGTACGCGCCCGCGCTCGAGCACCTGAAGGTGTTTCAGGGAGTGGATACGTCGGGCAAGCCGGTGCTGGTGGATCCGGCGCACCAGCCGACGATGGCGGAGCTGATGTCGCACTCGGCGGGGTTCTCGTATGGCAACGGGAAGACGGTGGTGGATGCGCAGTACCAGGAGCAGAAGCTGATGCAGTCGGCGAACCTGGAGGAGATGGTCGACAAGCTGGGGAAGCTGCCGCTGAATTATCAGCCGGGGAAGGCGTGGATGTACTCGGCGTCGATGGATGTGGAGGGGTACATCGTGGAGCGGCTGTCGGGGCAGACGCTGCCGGAGTTTATGCGGGCGCATATTTTTGAGCCGCTGGGGATGAAGGATGCGGGGTTCTTTGTTCCGGCGGAGAAGCGGGCGCGGTTTGCAACGAATTATCGGGTGGATGAGAAGGGGCAGCTGGTGCCGACGGCGGCCATGAGCGGGATTGGGGGCGCGCCGACGGATTATGCGGTCGAGCCGACGATGCCTTCGGGGGGCGGAGGGATGGTGTCGACGGCGGAGGACTACTACCGGTTTGCGCAGATGCTTGCGAATGGCGGGGAGCTCGATGGGAAGCGGGTGCTGGCTCCGGCGACGGTGAAGCTGATGACGTCGAATCATCTGCCGGTGAGTTTGCTGACGGGGGAGTGGGGTATTGGGCAGCACGTGATGCGGCCGGGGTTTGGATATGGGTTCAACTGCGCTGTGGTGTTCGACCCGCCGGCGGCGGGGCTGCCGGATGGGAAGGGGACGTTTTTCTGGGTGGATCCGACGAACGATGTGGTGTTCGTGGCGATGATCCAGCGGATGATGGGGCACGATAATCACACGCTGCAGTACAAGACGCATGCTGCTGTGTATGGGGCGCTGGTGAACTAGGGTTCAGGGTTCGGTGTTCAGCGTTCAGGAAGAGCTCGGGCCTTGGCTTGGGCGGTTCTTCCACGGTCCGGGATCGGACGATACGGACTTTGCGCTGGCGAAGTCGACGACGGTGCTGGATGGGAAGGAGCTCGAGGTGCGGGCGGAGGCGTTCAACGCTTTCAATCACGCGCAGCTTTTTGGGCCGGGGTCGGTGGAAGGGAATATTGGGAGCGCGGACTTTGGACAAATTGTGTCTGCCGCTGCGCCGCGGCGGATGCAGGTGAGTGCGCGGTTAAGGTGGTGATCAGGGCAGGCCTGCGGGATTAGCGGGCAGGCTCGGACTTTTGCGCTTCCTGGCGGAGGGCGTGGATGACGACGCGGAGCATTTCTTCTTCGGGGGCGGGTTTGCCGGTCCAGATTTCGAACTGGCGCGCGCCCTGGTGGACGAACATTTCGACGCCGGTGATGACGGGCAGGCCTTTTTCGCGAGCCATGCGGATGAGCGGCGTGTCGATGGGGTTGTAGACCAGGTCGAAGACGAGGCGCGTGTTCAGTTCCTTCGGTTCGAGGAGCGAGGCGGGCTTGACGCCGCGCATGCCGACGGGCGTTGTATTAATGATGACGTCGAAGTTCGATTTCGCGATTTGTTCGCGGCGGATGGTTTTGGCTTTCGCCTGGCGGGCGAGTTTTTTCGCGGTCTCTGCGGTGCGGTTCCAGATGAAAACCTCCGCGCCCTTTTCGACGAGGCCGAAGACGGCTGCGCGTCCGGCTCCGCCTGCGCCGAGGACGAGGATCTTCGCGCCCTTCAGAGGCAGACGGCGTTCGAGCGGACGGACGACGGCGGCGACGTCGGTGTTGAAGCCGTAGAGCTTGCCATCCTGCGAGCGGACGACGGTGTTGCAGGCGCCGATTTTTTGCGAGAGAGCGTCGGTTTTTGCGAGGTGCTTGATGATGTCGGTTTTGAAGGGCATGGTGATGGCCAGGCCGTGCAGCGGAACTTCGCGCGTGAGGGTGAGCAGATCGTTGAGGCGCGTGGTTTGCAGCGGCAGGAAGACGCCGTTCACCGTCTCGCGGCGGAAGGCTATGTTGTGCATGAGCGGCGAAAGCGAGTGGCGGACGGGGTTGCCGGCGACTCCGTAGACCTTGGTGGACGCATCGATGTGGTCGATGCGCCAGGTTTCGCGCAGGGTGCGGGCTTCGATTTGTCCGGGACCGGTTTCTTCTCCGGCATGGGCGGCGGCAAAGGTGAAGACGCTGCCGGCGCGCAGGCCGAGGACGCGGCTGATGGTTCCCTGCTCGCCCATGGAGATGCCAACGAGGTTGGCCTCGTCGCGACGGCGGTCGAGGAAGCGCATCATGGTGACGTTGTCGGCGAGGGTTTTCGCGGTCGCAACGATTTTGATGAACTCGGGCTGGAAGGGCAGGATGCGGTCGAAGATGGCGTCGAGGTTTTTCGTGCTCTCGAAGTCGTGATAGCTGATGATGAGGGCGGCGCCGTGGGAGCGCAGCTTCTTCATCTGCGCGGGCTTGGTGTGCTCGGCAGTCTGCAGCTCGATGTCGATGAGATGACAGCCGGCCTGGGCGGCTTTTTCGAGAATCTCGAGCTCGGCGGGGATGGTGCCTTTGAATTTTCCGCCGGTGGACGCGCGGCGACAGGTGGCGATGGCGGTGATCTCGCCGCGCTCGTAGAGAAACTGTTTGAGCCTGGGGAGGATCGCTACGGGATTGGGAAGGTAGTCGAGGCGAAACTCAACGAAGTGATCTTCGCGGACGATCTCTTCCGCGTTCTGCATCATGTCGGCGGGAGTGGAGCCGGTGATGGCGACACAGATTTTTCCGATGCGCGAGCGGATGAAATGGGTGGAGACGATCGCCGGCCCCTCACGGACGGAATTGCCGTTTGTTGGCGTGGAAATCGGCCGTGGCCCCGGGGTGCCGGGGCGGGGCGTCGAGCCCTTGACGTCGAGTTTTGGGCCGCCGTCGCGTGGGGGTACGGCGCGCAGCACGGCTGTGGCTGATTTCATACCCGTAATTGACGCATATTAAAGAGGTTTGCCCCGCGATGCAACAGCTAATCCGGACTTTGACGTGAGATGAACCCTGCAAGGGAGGCTGCGGGGTGTGGCAGGTTGCGGGTTTCCAAAAGTAATGCGAGTAAGTGTCTATAAATGAATGACATGGGTCGGAGGAACGCAGGGTAACGGGTCGGGGAGGCTTATGCTACGTTCTCCGCACTCTGGTAACGTGACCAGGAAACTCACGCTGATGGTTGCGGTTGGGCTCCTGTTTGCGCAGGCCGCGCCCTCCTTTAAGGCCAGTCCTGGGCACCATGGAAGACGCGGGAAATCTCGATGACGTTCGGCGTCACCCGATAGACGACGATGTAAGGCAAGGGCGCAAACGTGAGCTCACGCTATCCGGCCATCCGGCGACTGATTCGTCCAAGGCTGGGAAAATCGCCGAGACGTGCGCACTCACCATAGATTGTTCGGGCAATCCGGCGGGCGGCCTCAGGATTGTCCCGTTCAATCCACATCGCAGATGTGCTCCAGATCTTCGGCGGCGGGAATGGACCAGCGAACTTGCGTCAGGGCTGCAGGAACCGTTCCAGGCGCTGGCCAACCTGCTCATGCGTGAGGTACTCGCCGCGCTGTAACGCTTCCTCACCACGTTTGACGGCGTCAATGAAGCGGCTTTCCTCATCGAAGTAGCGCTCCACGACTTGTTGCACCAGCTCATGGGGTTTGCGGCCCTGCTGAGCGGCGGATTGCGCCAGCCTCGCCTCCTGCTCGGGCGTGAAATGCACTTCCATGGTTTTCAAGGTACGTCAAAAATGTGAAAGAGGGCAATACTCGCCCACCATGCCACCTTTAGAATGGCAGACGGCGCGATGAAAAAGATTCGAGTGGGCATTCTTTTTGGCGGGCGGAGCGGCGAGCACGAGGTTTCGCTGCTGTCGGCGGCTTCGGTTCTTCAGGCGATTGACCGCAAGAAATATGATGTGGTGCCGATCGGCATCACGAAAGCGGGCCGCTGGGTGGCGGCGGGGCATGCAGAGCGGCTGCTGGGCGGCCGTGAATCCGGGAAGCATTTGCGCGCGGGCGATCCGGATGCAACGGGGCCGGCTGCGGTACTGCGCAAGGGCGAGTCGGTGCTGGTGCCGCCGATGCCGAGCGAGGCACTGGTTCCGTTTGAGCGCGAGGCGGGCGCGGTGGCGCAGCCGGGGCGGGAGCAGGTGCTCAGCGTCGACGTGATTTTTCCGGTGCTGCATGGGACGTTCGGCGAGGACGGGACGATCCAGGGACTCTTTGAGTTGGCGGGCATCGCGTATGTCGGATCGGGCGTTCTGGGGTCGGCAGCGGGGATGGACAAGGACACGATGAGGCGGCTGTTCGCGTCGGCGAAGCTGCCCATCGTGAAGTGGGTGACGTTTCTGCGCGGCGAGTGGGAGAAGAGTCCGAAGAAAGTGCGCGCGAGGATTGAGGCGGCGCTAAAGTATCCGGTGTTCGTGAAGCCGGCGAACCTGGGGTCGTCGGTGGGGATCACGAAGGCGCACAACGCGAAGGAACTCGGGCCGGCGATTGAGATGGCGGCGCAGTTCGATCGCAAGATTGTGGTGGAACAGGGCGTGGGCGGCAAGGGCAAGGCGCGCGAGCTGGAGGTTGCGG
This sequence comes from Acidobacterium sp., assembly GCA_003166955.1. GTDB lineage: Bacteria > Acidobacteriota > Terriglobia > Terriglobales > Acidobacteriaceae > Palsa-343. The sequence goes on along the minus strand of PMUI01000037.1, from coordinate 1,070 downwards.
TGCTGGGGAACGATGCGCCGGAGGCTTCCGTGTTGGGCGAGGTGATTCCGGTCAAGGAGTTCTACGACTACGAGGCGAAGTATCTGAGCGAGGGGTCGGACCTGATTGTTCCGGCGAAGCTGACGAAGGAGCAGACGAAGCAGGTGCGTGCGATGGCGGTGGCGGCGTTTCAGGCGTGCGACTGCGCGGGACTGGCGCGGGTGGATTTTCTGATGGAGCCTGGCAAGTCGGGGAAGATCTACGTGAACGAGATCAACACGCTGCCGGGGTTTACTTCGATCAGTATGTATCCCCGGCTTTGGGCCGCAACAGGTTTGCCGTATCCGAAGCTGATCGATCGGCTGATTGCGTTGGCGATGGAGCGGCGGGCGGATAAGGATCGGAACAGGTACAGCCTGTGACCAGCCAGTAGCCTGTAGCCGGTAGCAAAGGCCGGAAGCTGGAAGCTGTAAGCGTGTCGGCGGCGCCGTGAGGAACTCTCGCTGCTTCTGAGGTGTCAGAATAGAGGGGAGCTTTCGCATCCAGGTGCGGGCTCAGGTCGAGAGGAGTTGCACTGAATGACTTTGCTGGATGCTCCTTCCTATGATGCGGGCCGTGCTCGCAGGACGCGTACGCTCGCCATCTCGGGCATAGTGCTGTTCGTCGTCGCGTTCTTTGGAACGATTCTGTGGGCGCTGGAATGGCCGTGGCAGGTCTGGCACTTGCCTTCCGATCACAGAGTGAACCAGTTCATGGCAGCGGTGGAGGGCGGCGACCTGAACCAGGCATACGGATTGTGGAACCACGATCCGAACTGGCAGCAGCATCCGCAGCAGTACCAGCCTTACGATTTCGTCGCGTTTCAGAAGGACTGGGGCCCGGCGAACGAGGACTACGGGCAAATCAAGAGCCACGCGCTTTTCATCGCGCATCGGGTTGGCAATGGCGTGGTGATCGGGCTCTACATCAACGGCGTGAAGAAACCGCTGTTCCTGCGGGTGGATAACAAGGCGAAGACGATTGGGTTCTCGCCGGTGGAGTTGAGCAGAGAGCCCTGAACCGCAGCGAACAGGGAATAGGGAATAGGTGTG
>PMUI01000134.1 GCA_003166955.1 Acidobacterium sp. | reverse complement strand
CAGAGGCGCGTGGGCGCGGCGGTGGCTCCCTGGTGGCACACAGTGCTGATCGTGCTGCTGCTGTTGGGGACGTCGCTGTTGAGCGCGCGGGCGGCGCATCGCGGAGTGGTGGGCACGCACCACGTTTACCGGTATGTTTTCGGAATCTGCGCGGAGTGGGTGCTGCTGCTGATCGCGTGGTGGGGATTGCGCATGAAGGGCGTTGCCTTTGCGGAGCTGCTGGGATTCCGGCGCGGGTTGCGGGCTTTGGCGGAAGATGTGGGAGCGGCAGCGGTATTCTGGATCGCCGCGGTGATCGTCCTGGGTGTGATTGGCTTGTCGCTGAAGGCCGCGGGATTGTCTGCTCCACAGAAGACGCTGATGGCGATTGCGCCGAGCACACCGCTGGAGGTGTTGCTTTGGATGGTGCTGAGCATGTCGGCAGGATTTTGCGAGGAGTTTGTGTTTCGCGGGTATCTTCTGCAGCAATTTGCATCGGTGGGCGCGGGGGTGTGGCTTGGCGTGGCGTGCTCGTCTCTGCTGTTCGGGGCGAGTCACGGATACGAAGGCGCAGCGGGAATGATCGCGATCACCGCGTACGGCGCGATGTTCTGCATGTTGGTGCTTGTGACGAGGAGTCTTCGTCCTGGAATGATTGCGCATGCATGGCACGACATTTTCAGCGGAGTGGCGCTCGCGCTGCTGCGACATTTTCATCCGCTGTGAGATTTGTTTTGCGCGATGCGGTGAGGTGAGCGAGCGAGAGAGAAAAAAGTTGTAGAGAAAATTCGCATTTTTTTCTTGACACTGTATGCGCGGAACTCTATACATTCGTTAACTGCAGCATTTCATGTTGCAGACTTCGATGTAGACATCGAAAAGGGAGAATAGACAACATGGCAGCAAAAAAGGCAGCTAAGAAGAGCGCGAAAAAGGCAGCCAAGAAGACCTCGAAGAAAAAGTAACGAGGTTTTCGGCAACACTTTGGGGGGACGCGATAAGCGTCCCCCCAAGGTTTTTTGGGGCGGAGTTTTCTCGCGATGGAAACGGCGGCGATCGCGTCGAGCGTCGAGCGCCGCTGGCTGTAGGCTGGATGTGTGACGCGACGCCGATGGATCGCAGATACGTGGGATGAGGCGACTGCTTCAATCGCCGGGAATCAGGCAGAGCACTTGATCCGCGTGCTGCGCGCGCAGGCGGGGATGGAGTTCGACATTGTCGCGGGCGGGCACGTATGGCACGCGGTGATTGCGGGGATTGCGGACGGTACGGTTCGCTTTAACCTGATCGCCGAGGTGGAGGCGGATCCTGCGCTGCCGGTGACGCTGCTGCTTTCGGTCTACAAATTTGATCGCATGGAGTGGGCGATCGAGAAGGCGACGGAGCTGGGGGCGGAATGCATTGTGCCGGTGATCGCGCGACGGAGCGAGAAGCATCTGGCGCAGGCGGCTGCGGGGCGCGTGGAGCGCTGGCGTCGCGTGGCGCTGGAGGCGTCGAAGCAGGCGCGGCGGTCGGATGTTCTGCGCATCGAGGATCCGCTGGTGCTGAAGGTGGCTGTGAAAGAGGCGGAGCAGGCGGTGCGGCTGGTGCTCGCGGAGCAGGAGCGGTCGACGACGCTGCATCATGCGCTGAGTGAAGCGCTGGATGCCGCGGGGGACGAGGTTCCGGCGATCTGGATGGCGGTGGGACCGGAAGGCGGATGGACCGCGGAAGAAGAGGCGATGTTCGATGCGGAGAGCTGGAAGCCGGTGAGCCTGGGGCCGCGCATCCTGCGCGCGGAGACGGCGGCGATTACGGCGATGGCTGTGGCGGCGGCGCTGCTGGAGTAAAGCCAGGGGTTAGGGATTAGGGTTTAGGGTTTAGAAAACCAAATGCCTCGCTCTCGAGGATTTCGAAGTGAGACGGCCTGCAAAGGCGAACTGGCGCCGATAGCGCCAGCCCAATCCTAATCCCTGTTCCCTCTCCTCAGGAGAACATCTCCTTCACCTTTTCGAGAATGCCGCGGGCGGTAGGTGTGTTTTCGACGGTGATGGTTTCGCCGAGCTGGCGGAGTATTTCTTTCTGCGCTTTGTTGAGCTTGGTGGGCGTACGCACGATGATTTGCGCGATGAGATCGCCGCGGCCGTATTCGTTAAGGTGAGGGACTCCCTTGCCGCGAATGCGGAATTCCTGGCCGCTCTGCGCGCCCTCGGGAATTTTGAGCTTGGTTTCGCCGTCGAGCGTGGTGAGGGTGATCTCCGCGCCGAGCGCGGCCTGCGGGAAGGAGATGGGAATGAGACAGTGGAGGTCGTTGCCATCGCGCTCGAAGAATTTGTGAGGGCGTACGCGCAGCACGATGTAGAGGTCGCCGGCAGGTCCCGCGGAGCGGCCGACGTCGCCCTCGCCCTGGTAGCGGATGCGGGTGCCGTCCTCAACGCCGGCGGGAATGCTGACGTTGATTTCGTGCCGTCGCTCGACGCGCCCTTCACCGCGGCAGGTGGCGCAGGGATCGCTGATGACGTTGCCAGCGCCGCTGCAGGCGCTGCAGGTGCGGGCAATGGAGAAGAATCCCTGCTGATAGCGGACCTGGCCGCGGCCCTGGCAATGCGGGCAGGTGGTGGGTCCGCGTCCGCTGGTGGTGCCGGTCCCGCGGCAGTCCTTGCAGGCTTCCATACGCTGGATGGTGGCTTTGGTTTCCTTGCCGAAGACCGCCTCTTCAAATTCGATGGTGAGGTCGTAGCGGATGTCGCGTCCCTTTTGCACGCGCGATGTGCTGCGCCGACCACCGCCCACGTTGAACATCTCGCCGAAGAGATCGCCGAAGATGTCGCCGATATCCTGGGAGCCGAAGGGATTGCCGTCGAAGCCCGAGGCACCGAGGCCGGCATGGCCGTAGCGATCATAGGCGGCGCGCTTCTGCGGATCGCTGAGGATCTGGTAGGCTTCGCTGCAGGCCTTAAAGCGCTCCTCGGCTTCAGCGTTGCCGGGATTGCGGTCGGGATGATGCTGGAGAGCCTGCTTGCGATAAGCGGCTTTCAGCTCCTGATCACTGGCCGTGCGAGAAACCCCGAGGACTTCGTAATAATCGGCTTTTATCACGTTTTGTGTTCTGCTCATGCTTCCTTCTGCTGCGGATTACTGGCGACGCGGACGAGGGCCGGGCGCAGGAGACGGTCGCGAATGCGATAGCCGCGGCGCACCTCCTCGAATACCTGATGATCGGGCAGATCGTTTCGCTCCACCATGTCGAGGGCTTCGTGGACGCGCGGGTCGAACGTGGCACCGACGGTCTCGACGGGCTGGACGTTCAGGGAGCGCAGCGCTTCCTCCATTTGCTTCACGATAAGCTCGACGCCGGTCCGGAGCTGCTCGGCGGAGCCGGTCGACTTGAGGGCGAGCTGGAAGTTATCCAGCACGGGGAGAAACTGCTCGACGGCATTGGAGACGGCGAAGTCGCGAAATTCCGCACGATCTTTTGCCTCGCGCTTGCGGGAGTTGTCGAACTCGGCCTGGAGGCGCGCAAGGCGATCGAAGAGCAGATCGCGCTCAGCCTTCAGGCGATCGTACTCCTCCTGCGGAACGGTTGCGGTTTCGACGGGAACGAGGGGCTCCTTTGGGTCGTCGGCATCGGCCACGCCCGCTGCTGCCGTATCCGCGCGCGCGCCGCGGTCATTGGCCTGAGCCGCCTCGATTCTGTCTTCGGCGTGTTTCTTTTCCACCATAATTCTTCGCATACTTCAAACTCGTTTCCGAAACGCAGGCGGCGAATGCGGGGCCTGCCTCATTTGCGATTCATGGCACGCAACGCGTGCCTCACTGGGGCGGCTGGAAGATCCTGCCGGAAAGCTGTGCGATATAGGAGACCGCGTTGATGGTCTCCTGATACTGAATGCGGGTTGGGCCGATGACGGCGACGGTTCCGATATTCTCCGCGCCCAGGCGCGCCGTAGTGCCGATGAGGACGAAATCGCGGAGCTCGGGGATGGCGTCCTCGAGGCCGACGACGACGCGAACCGTACGCTGCCGGGCATCGACGTAGGCGTTGAGCAGCTCGATGAGACGCTCCTTCGTTTCGAGGGCGTGCAGCATAGTGCGCAGGTGCTCGCGGTCGGTTTCACCGGCCAGCAGATTGGCGACCCCCTCGACGAAGATGACCGGAGCCGCGGCGTTATCGGCAGTGAGAGCGCCCTTGCGGCAGAGCTCCTCGATCGAGTGCATCAGGCGATCATACTCGCTGCGCTCGGCGGCCAGACGGCGCGCCAGCTCGGTGTGGATCCGCTCCATGGACCAGCCGTGGAAGTTTTCATTGAGGAAACGGGCGGCGGTGTCGAGCTCGGTGGTGGTGAGGTCGTGATCGAGGAGGAGCACGCGATCGAGCACGCTGCCGGCTTTGGTGATGACGACGGCCAGGACGCGACCCGCGGCAAGGCGCGAGAAATGAATGTGCTCCAGAGTATGGAGTTCCTGCGTGGAAGCCAGGGCAACGCCGAGACCGCTGGAGATGAGGGCGAGGACGTGGGAGGTGCGTTCGAGATATTGCTGGCTGGTTCCGATGCCGGCAAAGCTCTCTTCGATCTGCTCGAGGCGCTCGGGAGCGAGGATGGCGATCTGCGGTCCACCCAGGAGCTCGACATAAAGACGGAAGGCGCGCGCGGTGGGGATGCGTCCGGCAGAGGTGTGGGGCTGATCGAGCAGACCGGTTTCGGCGAGCGAAGCCATGACATTGCGGATGGTGGCGGAGCTCATGCCGTCCTTGTTGCCGAAGTGGCGGGCGAGGGCCTGCGACGCAACCGGCTCACCGGTGGCGATGTACGTCTCGACGATGGCCGTCAAGACTGCGCGTTCGCGAGGACTTAACCGCGGCTCAGAGCCCATGCAGATGCACCTGAAACAGGTGGAAAAGGGTAAATTCCCCCTGTCTAGATTGTAGGTTTCAGAAAAATGTGGGTCAAGGAAGTGGAAATCGCTGTTGCGCCTGAGGTTATTACGGTGTTCGGGGCGGGTGCGGGGCCGGAGAAGCGGGCTGGGGCTAGTACTCGCCGGTGACGACGTTTTCGAGTGGTTCGCCGCGGAGGTAGCGGGCGATTTGCGATGCGGCGAACTGCATGGCCCGCACCATGAACATGGGCGTGGAGCTGGCAATATGGGGAGTGATGAGGAGGTTCGGTGCGCTCCATAAAGGGTGGCCGTCCGGGAGCGGCTCGGGGTCGGTGACATCGATGGCGGCACTGATGCGGCCCTCGTGCAGGGCTGCTAGGAGTGCGTCGGTGTTGACGACAGGACCGCGAGCGGCGTTGACGAGCAGCGCACCCTGCTTCATGAGAGAAAGTTCTCCGACGCCGATCATGCCGGTGGTCTCGCTGGTGAAAGGAACGATGAGGATGACGATGTCGGCGGAGGGCAGGAGGGTCGGCAGCTGGTCGATGCCGTAGACGCCGTCGCGCGGGGTGCGGGCCACGCGGACGAAACTGACACCGAAAGGCTCGAGGCGCTGTTCGATGGCGCGGCCGATGGCGCCATAGCCGACGATGAGGACCTGCTGGCTGTGGAGCTCCTCGCAAAGGACGTTGGGGTAGGGCCGCTTCACGGGAGGATGCAGAGCGTAGTAGTGCGCTTCGGCTTCCTTGCGGCGCGACCAGACGGCGGTGTTCTGTAGGTCGCCGAAGAGCGGGAAGTATTTGAGCGAGGCAAGAATGGCGGCGACGGTCCACTCGGCCGTGGAGATGTCATGGACGCCGCGCGCATCGCACAACACAGCGCCAGGAGGCTTGAGTTTCAGAAGTCCGTCGACGCCGGCGACGGTGGCCTGGATGACGCGCAGTCCATGCAGGAAGGGCAATTGCTGTTCGGCCTGTCGCGTCCAGGGCGGAGCAATCCAGAACTCCACCTCGACGTCGGAGGTGGGGTGAAGAGGAATGAGTTCCAGCGAGATTCCATCGGGCAGCAAACGGTGCAGATCGCGATCGACGGCATCGGGCACCCCAACTTTAAGCATGGAACGCAGCTCCATTGCAGCGGGAATACTTCGATGCTAACGCGATGCGGGTGTCTTGACGCAGGCCGAGGTAATGGAAAGGAGACTGTGTTAGGCGGAGCGTTGCGCGGGAGGTCTCAGTTCTTCTGATGGAAGAACCTGCTGTTGATGTCGGGCCAGAATTCCTGGAAGACGTAGGTAGCTCCGTCGAGGCCAACATTCAGGACCCAACGCTGCCCTGTCTTGGTCCAGGTGCGTTCCTGAGAAGGATAGTAGAGATCGGAGATTCCGGCGGCAGCGCCCGCTCCAACGACTTCAGATGCGTTGAAGGTTTCATTTCCGTGATCGGTACGCGTGATAGCCAGGCGACTGAATGCGTAAATTGCTCTCTTGCCGAATCCGCCATGGCCGAGTGTGTAAAAGCGTGGATCCTGACGAAGGAGCGTGGGAAAGATGAACTCCGTCTCGTAGTCTTCGTCTACCTGGTCGGCGAGTGCGTGCCAATAATAACGGCCATAGCCGGCAGCGCCCTGGTGAAATTCAGGATACGAGTTCTCGGCTTGGCCCACTCCCGCGAGTATGGCCACAAAGATGAAGTCCGAGTAGTCAAAGGCGTCCTGAGTGCCCTCGAGGAACTTGTCCTTTGGGGATTGCGGCGACAGCTTTACATCGACAGAGACGGATCGGAAGTTGGGCACGATGCCCAGGATGCGCTTGGTTTGCTTTCCCTGGAGGCTGCCATTCCGCGGATCGCTTTGCGATGAAGACGGCTGCGACTGCGCCGCTGTGGTGGGTGGACTCGCGCTTTGGCTCAGGAGCGTAGAACCCGGATCGTCGGGAAGGGGGCTGCTGTCCGATTGGGCCATCGCGGACACCAACGGAAGTCCGATGACGACGAAAAGGGCGAACCAGCGACCAGCGCGGGAGAGTGAAAGTTCATGCATAGACTGACAACTAAGATGCGCCGTGTAACTGCACCGGCGCATTTAATGGACGCTCCAAAGGAGCCCAAGGATACAGAAATTGCACATTTTTTCGGGATGGGCCCTGTGGTCACGTTGCGCGCGATGGCCTTACACCAGGATCTTGCGCAGGGCATCCAGTCCCGCGGCGATGGTTTCCAGCGAGATCGCGTAGCTGAACCGGACGTGCCCTTCGCCCTGCGCGCCGAAGACAACGCCGGGAATGGTTGCGACGTGCGCTTTTTCCAGGAGCATGGTGGAAACGCGGCGGCTGTCCTTGTGAATCTTGCGGACGCTGGGAAATGCATAAAAGGCGCCGGCGGGCAGATCGCACTCGAGACCGAGTTCGTTGAGGCCTTTGACCAGCAGATCGCGACGCTGGCGGTACTCTTCGCAGCGGGCGGTGATTGCCTCCTGCGGTATGGCCATGGCTTCGAGGGCGGCCCATTGTGTCGGTGTGGAAACGCCATTGGTGGAGTAGAGCACGAGCTTGCGCAGCCCGGTCATGAACGGCTCTTTGGCGACTGCGTAGCCCGCGCGCCAGCCGGTCATGGCATAGGTCTTGGAGAAGGTGTAGGCGGTGATGGTTCGTTCGGCCATGCCGGGAAGAGAGGCGATCGAGACGTGCTCGCCCTCGTAGACCAGGTCCTCGTAGGCTTCGTCGGCGATGACGACGAGGCTGTGTTTTTTGGCGAAGGCGGCGACTTCTTCGGCCTCTTGGCGCGAGAAAACCACCCCCGATGGATTCTGGGGGGTGTTGTAGTAGATGGCGCGGGTGGCCGGGGTCGAGAAGTGCTCGAGGGCAGTGGTGAGTCCGTTGCGGCGCGCTGTGGAGGTAGGCACCATGACAGGCCGTGCCTGGGCCAGAGTGACCATGTCGCGGATCGGAGTCCAGTAAGGAGCAAACAGGAGGACATCGTCGCCGGGATCGAGGGCGCACTGGAAAGCGACGAAGAGCGCATGGGCTCCGCCGACGGTGACGATGACGTCTTCCACGCCGGCGTCGATGTGGTTTTTCGTCTGTAGCTTTTTGGCAATGGCGGCGCGCAGCGGATCGATGCCGGAGGAGGGTGCGTATCGGGTCCGGTTCTCAACCAGCGCGCGCAGCGACGCGTATTTGACGGAGTCGGGCGTCTCGAAAAACGGCTCACCGCCATGGAAGGCATGGACGGGCTTGCCGGCCGCGCGCAACTCGAGAACCTTGTTGCGGATTTGCACGATGTCGGAGAAGCCGACTTCGTCGAGGCGCTTTGCGAGATGGATTTCTTTGGTTCTAGTGGTCATTTTGGGTCAACCCGCCGATCCGGACGTTTTAGGTTAGAGCATTTTTGGGAGCGGAGCGCGGAAATGAGACGATTTTCGCTGCTTAGGTTACAAGTAGCCCCGAATAAACCGCCATTCCGGCGACGGCGTCGATACTGAGAGCGTCGAGTGCGTCGATTTCGGACTGCGCGCGAATGCCACCGGCCACGATGAGTTGATGAAGGGTGAGCGGGCGCAGGGCGCGCGCGACATCCATAGGGAAACCCTGCATCGTGCCTTCGGTATCTACGTGGGTATAGAGGAAGGCGCCGCAATATGGATTGAGGGCAGCGATGGCCTCGGCGGGAGTGACGTTGACGTTCTCGCGCCAGCCGCGGACGGCGATCCTGCCGGCTTTTGTATCGATCGCTGCTACGAATTGTTCGGGGCCGATCTGAGCTGAGACTGCGGCCGCAAATTCCGGGTTAATTCCATCTTTGCCAAACAGCGCGGATCCGAAGATGACACGGCGGGCGCCGGCATCGAGGAGGTTTTGCGCCTGATCCGCAGTGCGAATGCCGCCGCCCACCTGGACAGGCAGGCGCTTCGCGATTTGTTCAATCTGGGCGCGGTTGTGGCCGATTCCTTTTGCGGCGTCGAGGTCAATGAGCTGGACTAGCGGGTATTTGTTGAAGCGCTCGATCCAGTATTCGAAGTCGTCGAAGGCGAGACGCAGCTCTTCGCCGCGCTCCAGCTGGACGATGCGGCCACCCATGAGATCGATGGAAGGGATCAGCATGGCAGCCTCACGGCGATGCCGTCGCGGCGCAGCTCTTCTTTGAGGGCGCGCACATCGGCGATGCCGAAGTGGAAGATGCTGGCGGCGAGGGCGGCGTCGGCTTTGCCTTCGCGGAAGACTTGCGTGAAGTGCTGCGCGTTGCCGGCGCCGCCGGAGGCGATAACGGGGATTTGGACTGTTTCGCTGACTGCGGCGGTGAGTTCACAGTCGAAGCCGGCGCGGGTGCCGTCGGCGTCCATCGAGGTGAGGAGGATTTCGCCTGCGCCGCGGGATTCTGCCTCGCGGGCCCACTCCACAGCGTGGCGGCCTGTGGACCTGCGGCCGCCGTTGACGAAAACTTCGGCGGTCTGGATAGGGGCGTCGAGGGCCGATCGGCGGGCGTCGATGGCGACGACTACGGCCTGGGCTCCGAATTTCGCGCCGATTTCACCTATTAGGTCTGGGCGCGCGAGGGCGGCGGAGTTGATGCTGATCTTGTCAGCGCCGGCATCGAAGATAGCGGCGGCTTCATCGGCAGTGCGGATTCCTCCGCCAACGGTGAATGGAACGAAGAGCTGCTGGGCCGCGCGCTTGACGGCGTCGACGAGGGTGCCACGGCTCTCGTGGGTGGCGGTGATGTCGAGAAAGACGATTTCGTCGGCTCCGGCGGCAGCGTGGCGAGCAGCAAGCTCGGCGGGATCGCCGGCGTCAACGAGGCCGACGAACTGCACGCCTTTGACGACACGGCCGTTCTTCACGTCGAGGCAGGCGATGATGCGTTTGGTCAGCATGGTCGCCACTCCAGAAAGTTTTTCAGGACGCGGAGGCCTGTGTCGGCCGATTTTTCCGGGTGGAACTGAACGCCCATGATGTTGGCCCGCTCGACTGCGGCGGTGAAGGGCTCGCCATATTCTGTAATCGCTACTGTGGCATTTGTGACGGGGGCGCGCCAGGAGTGGGTGAAATAGACGTAGCTGTTGTTACTTATTCCGGCGAAAAGGCGGGATTCTGGGCGAATGGAGAGAGAATTCCAGCCAACGTGCGGGACTTTCTTGCCTGGTGCGAAGCGATCGCAGGTTTCGGGAAAGGCGGCGAGGCCGGGAGTCCCCGGTGCTTCTGTGCTGCCCGCGAAAAGCCATTGCAGGCCGACGCAGATGCCGAGGAAGGGCACACCGGCGGCAATTCGTTCCCGGATCGCGGTCTTGAGGCCTTGTTCTTCGAGGAATTTTGTGGCGGCGAAGTGGCCGACTCCGGGGAGGATGATTCTGTCCGCGCGCAAAACGGCGGCGGGATCGTCGGTGAGTTGGGGATCGGCACCGGCCGCGCGCAAAGACTTCATCACCGAGGTGAGATTGCCGGCTTTGTAATCGACGACGGCGATCACAGGAGCCCCTTGGTGCTGGGCAGCATTTGTTTGAGTTGCGGATCGCGGGAGCAGGCAAAGCGCAGGGCTCGGGCGAAGGCTTTGAAGAGGGCTTCGATTTTGTGGTGGTTGGAGCGGCCGTACATGGTTTTGACGTGGACGTTGGCGCGCGCGCCGCGTGCAAAGCCTTCAAAAAAGTCCTCGACGAGTTCGGATTGCAGATCGCCGACGAGGCGGGTGCGGACTTTGGTTTCGACGTGGTGGGCTGTGCGGCCGCTGAGGTCGACGGCGGCGAGTCCGAGGGTTTCGTCCATGGTCATGAGGAAGTAGCCAGCTCGGAGGATGCCGCGCTTATCGCCGAGGGCCTTGTCGAAGGCTTCGCCGAGCGCGATGCCGATGTCTTCGACAGTGTGGTGCTGGTCGACGTCGAGATCGCCTTTACAGCGGATGTCGAGGTCGAAGGCTCCGTGACGAGTGAAGAGCTCGAGCATGTGATCGAAGAAGCGGATGCCGGTGGAGATCTTGTAGCGGCCCTGGCCTTCGATGGTGAGGCGGAGCTGGATTTCTGTTTCGGCGGTCTTGCGGTCGATCGTGGCCGTTCGCTTTTTTGTCATCGGGACCATCCGATTTCGGCGAGGGATTCTTCGAGGGCGGCGATTCCCTGCTGGGTCTGCTCGCGTGTGCCGAGGGTGATGCGAACGCAGCCGTCGCAGCCAGGATCGGCGGAGCGGTCGCGGACGAGGACGTCGCGAGCGCGCATAGCCTGGACGAATTCGCGATGTTTGGGGCCGATGTCGACGAGGACGAAGTTGGCTCGGGACGGCCAGTACGGGACGCCGAGGGTCCGCAGCGCGGTCTCGAAGAGCGGACGCGAGGCCAGGACTTCGCCAACGTACCAACGGAGATAATCTTCATCGTCGAGGGCGGCGGTGAGACAGGCGAGGGCGACGGAATTAACGCTGTAGGGCGAGATGGCTCGGCGGAGCCACCGCATCTGGTCTTCGGATGCAGCCAGGACACCGAGCCGGAGGCCGGCGAGACCGTACGCCTTCGAAAATGTGCGCGCGACGATTACATTTGGCGCGCCACCGATCAAGTCGAGGACGGTTTCTCCGTAGAAATGGAAGTAGGCTTCGTCAATGAGGACGGCGGCGTGCGGCGCGGCGTCAATGAGGCGGAGGAGATCGTCGCGTGATGCGGCGTGGCCAGTGGGGCTGTTAGGGTTGGCGATCGCAATGAGGCGCGTGGCAGGGGTGATGGCGTTGAGCAGGGCACGGAGCGGGAAGCGGAAGCGGTCTTCGGTGGGGACGGCGATAACGCGCGCGGGCGTTCCGGACGCATAGACCTCGTACATGGTGTAGGTGGGGACGGGGAGGAGGATTTCGGTACCGGCATCGAGGTAGGTCTGGCAGAGGACGTGGATGGCTTCGTCGACTCCGTTGGTGAGTAACAGTTGCTGTGGCTTGAGGCCGAGGTGCGCGGCGACGCGGGCTTCGACCGGCTCGCGCTCGGGGTAGCGAGTGAGATCGCCGCGAGATATTTTCCCGAAGGCCTCGAGGACGCGGGGTGAGCAGGCGAAAGTGTTCTCGTTGAAGTCGAGGCGGAGGCCGCTGCGGTCGCCGAGGGGTGGGTGGTACTCCTTCATGCGGCGGACGCCGGCAGAGGGTTGCGGGCCGCGGACTTTGAGGTCAGCCACGGACGCCTCCGTCCTCGACACCGCGGGCGCGGATGGCTTCCGCGTGGGCGGTGAGGCCTTCGGCGTTGGCGAGGCGCAGGGCGGCGGGGCCGAGTTGCTGCACGCCGTCTTCGGAATATTCCTGGATGGTGACGAGCTTGACGAAGTCGAGAACACTGAGGCCGCCGCGGGTGCGGGCGAGGCCGCTGGTGGGGAGGGTGTGGTTGGGGCCGGAGACGTAGTCGCCGAAGGGCTGCGCGGACCAGCGACCAATGAAAACGGAGCCTGCATTGCGGACCCAGGCGAGATCGGCGGCGGTATCGACAGTGAGGTGCTCGGGAGCGATGCGGTTGGTGAGGTCGTGGGCTTCTTCTGGCGACCGGGCCACAATGGCAAAGCCGCGATTTGTAATCGCCGCTGTGGCAATCTTGTTGCCGCGAGCACGCTTTATCACTTCTGCGGTTACAGATTTAGCCAAGGCGGCCTGGCTGGTGATGAAAATGGCGAGGGTGTCGGGATCGTGTTCGGCCTGGGCCACGAGATCGGCGGCGATGGAGGCGGGGTCGCCGGTTTCGCTGGTGATGACGGCCTCTGTGGGCCCGGCGAGCATGTCGATGGAGCAATCGAAGGCGACAAGTTTCTTGGCCGCTGTGACCCAGGCGTTGCCAGGGCCGACGATCTTGTCGACGGATGAAATGCTTGCGGTTCCGTAGGCGAGGGCGGCGACGGCGTGGGCTCCGCCGACGCGGTAGAACTCGGTGATGCCCAGCAAAAATGCGGCGGCGAGGGTTTCTTTGGCGGGATGGGGCGAGACGGCGACGATGCGTTCGACGCCGGCAACTTGCGCGGGAATCGCGGTCATGAGAAGCGTGGAGGGCAGCGGGTAGCGGCCGCTGGGGACGTAGCAGCCGACTGAGGCGAGAGGAATTACTCGCTGGCCGGTCCTGACTCCGGGTGCAGGTTTCAGGGCGAAGTCTTTGGGACGCTGACGAGCGGCGAAGTAGCGAATGTTGCGGGCGGCGATCTTGAGGGCCTGGCGGAGGGGTTCGGACGTGGATTCCCAGGCGAGTTGCAGCTCGACTTCCGGAATTCGTAACGGTGACTGTGGCGTAATCTTGTCGAATTTGTTGCGGAGGCGCAGGAGCGCGGGATCCCCACCCCGGCGGACGGACTCGACAATACGGTGCGCCTGAGGGAGGACGCGCTCCCAGGGCGCGGCGCGGCGATCCGTAATCGCGGTAATCGCATCCAATCCACGCCCGGTTGTGCGAATCAGCTTCACAAGACCACCTTGTTCAGCGGATATTCGACGATGCCGGTGGCTTTGGCGGCTTTGAGTTTGGGGATGACTTCGCGGACGGTGCTCTCTTCGAGAATGGTGTTGACGGCGACCCATTTTGCGTCGCTGAGCTCGGAGATAGTGGGCGAGTTAAGGGCGGGGAGGACGCTGAGGACCGCGGCCAGATTGGCCTTTTCGACGTTGAGCATGAGGCCCACCTGGCCTTGCGCGTCGATGGCGCCGCGGAGCATGAGGGCGAGATTGTCGATTTTTTCTTTTTTCCAGGAGTCGGCGCAGGCGGTGCGGTTGGCGATGAGGCGGGTCTCGCTTTCCATGACGGTGTCGATGATGCGGAGACGATTGGCGCGGAGGGAGCTGCCAGTTTCGGTGACTTCGACGATGGCGTCGGCGAGGGTTGGGGGTTTGACTTCGGTGGCGCCCCAGCTGAATTCAACTTTCACCGGAATGTTTTTGCCGGCGAAGTATTTCTTTGTGACTTCGACGAGTTCGGTGGCGATGATTTTGCCGGAGAGGTCTTCGGCGCTCTGCCAGGGGGAGCTTTCGGGGACGGCGAGGACCCAGCGGACGCGACGGCGGCTCTGCTTGGCGTAGACGAGGCTGGTGATGGATTCGACGTCGAGGCCGCTCTCGACAACCCAGTCGATGCCGGTGAGGCCAGCGTCGAGAACGCCGTGGTCGACGTAGCGGGCCATTTCCTGGGCGCGGATGAGCATGCACTCGATGTCGGCGTCGTCGATGTTGGGGAAGTAGGAGCGGCCGTCGGCGTAGATGTTCCAGCCGGCGCGCTTGAAGAGGGCGATGGTGGCGTCCTGCAGGCTGCCTTTCGGGATGCCAAGGCGGAGTTTGTTGGTCATGCCGCCACTCCCGCGCCGGCGGTAAGAGGGCGCGTGAAGCAGCTGACCGTTCCTTCGTGACAGACGAGGCCGTCGCCTTCAACTTCGACGCGGAAGAGGATTGCGTCCTGATCGCAATCGGTGAAGACGTCGACGATGCGCAGGCGATTGCCGCTGGTTTCGCCTTTCATCCAGAGCTTCTGGCGGGTGCGACTCCAAAATGTAACAAAGCCGGTGTCCTTTGTTTTGCGCCAGCTCTCTTCGTTGAGAAATCCGAGCATCAGGACCTGGCCCGAGCGCGCATCCTGCACGATGCCAGGGGCGAGGCCGTCCATTTTGGCGAAATCGATGGCTATTTCGGTCATTCTCTGTTCCTTTTTTCCGCAAAAACTCAAAAGCCCGTCAGCGCTTGGCGCGCCGGCGGGCTTTTCGAATCCTGGTTTGGTGCTTTGACTACCCTGGAATGCGAAAGTTCGCCGGCACACTCGTCGCGTGATGATGGTGATGGCGATGGTGGACGCGAACTGGCATCTCAGTCACCACCATAGGATGCAGGCGGGCGGCGTGTCAACTTGGTGGAGCGAAAAACGAGAGAGAGGCGAGCTAACGGCGAGCGGAATTCGAGCGAAAAACTGGGGAAACCAGCGCCGTTCTCAAGGCGCTATAACTTCAGCGAAGTGGACGGCACGGCGGGTGGTGTTTTGCGCGATTTGCTCGCGGCAGCTGAAACCGTCGGCGACGAGGATGGTTTCGGGGGTGGCAGCGCGGACAGCGGGGAGCAAAACGCGCTCGCCGATGGCCTGAGAGACAGCGAATTTTTCGCGTTCGAAGCCGAAGGGGCCTGCCATGCCGCAGCAGCCGGAGTCCAGAAGCGTGACGGCTGCGCCGGTGCGGAGGAGGATCGCGACTTCGTCGGTCATCTTCATCATGGATTTGTGATGGCAGTGGCCGTGGAGGACGAGGTTGCGGCCGGGGAGTCGCGCGGGCTGGAAGTCCGGCGCGTGGCGCGCGAGGAATTCGCTGAGGAGGAGGGTTTGGTCAGAGAGCCGCTGTGCGCGCGCGGCGAGCTCCGACCCCGGGGGGAAGAAATTGATGAGCTCGTCGCGGAAGACGGTGGCGCAGCTGGGCTCAAGGAAGACGAAGGGGAGACCGGTGTCGATTTGCGGGGCGAAGTTGCGGAGGATGCGCTCGAGGTAGGCTCGGGCTTGCTTCAGGAATCCGAAGTCGTAGAGCGGGCGGCCGCAGCAGACGTGTTGGCGGGGGACTTCGAGGTCGAAGCCCGCGTTTTGGAGAACCTGCGCTGCGGCGCGGAGGGATTGCGGGTGGTAGTAGTTGTTCCACGTATCCGGCCACAGGAGCACCTGCGGTGCGGCCGGACGCGCTTCGCGCCGCTCACGAGAACGCCTGGACCAATGCGACTGGAAACTGCGGGGGGCGAACCGTGGCAGTCTGCGCTGCTGCGCGACGCCGAGCGCGGCTTTGATCGCGTGGGAGAGGCCGGGCGTGGCGAGAGGGATGTTCGCGAGGCGCGGGGTGAGGCCGGGGATCAGTGAGGCGGCGTGGGCGAGGCGATCCATGAAGCCGAAGGCGTAGTGCTGCGGCTTGCGGAGACGGTCGCCGTAGTAGTGGGCGAGGAATTCGGCTTTGTATGTGGCGATGTCGACGTTGACGGGGCACTCGCTCTTGCAGGCTTTGCAGGAGAGGCAGAGGTCAAGGGCTTCGCGGACGCTTTCATTTCGCCAACCCGTATCGATGACTTTGCCTTCGAGTAATTCCCAGAGTAGATGGGCTCGGCCGCGAGTGGAGTGCTGTTCTTCGCGGGTGGCCATGTAGCTGGGGCACATGGTGCCAGCGTGCTCTTTGCGGCAAGCGCCTACTCCGACGCAACGGAGCGTGGCTTCGCCGAAGGAACCGTGGTCGTCGGGGAACTGGAAGAAGGTTTCCGGATTTTTGGATTGATAGCCTGCACCCAGGCGGAGATCGTCTTCGGGTTGATAGATCGCGGTGTGGCTGCTGTTGGGCGCGGCTCCGATGGGGTCCATCAGGATCGCAGGATTCATGCGGTTATCGGGATCCCACAGAGATTTGAATTCGCGGAAGGCCTGCATCAGGTCCGGGCCGAACATTTTGGGGAGCAGAGCGGCGCGTGCGCGGCCGTCGCCGTGTTCGCCGGAGACGGAGCCGCCGTGGGCGATGACGATGTCGGTGGCCTGGTCGAGGAACGCGCGGAATTTGCGGATGCCGGGCTCGCTCTCGAGGTCGAAGTTGATGCGGGTGTGAACGCAACCCTGGCCGAAGTGGCCGTACATCGGGCTGCGGTAGCCGTAGTCCTTCATCAGCGCCCAGAGCTGGCGCAGATAGGAGCCGAGTTGCTCGGGCGAAACGGCGGCGTCTTCCCAGCCCTCCCAGCCGTGCGGCTCGCCGGGAACGAAGACGGTCGAGCCGAGGGCGGATTCGCGGATGTGCCAGATGCGCGGGGCTTCGTCGAGCGTGCAAACGCGGCCGGTGGGTGAACCGGGAAATCGAGCGGCGGCGGCGAGGAGATTGCGCGCTTTCGATTCGGCTTCCTGATCGGTTTCAGCGCCGAACTCGGCGAGGAGAAAGGCGCCGGCTTCGGGGAGAAGCTTTCTGTCGTCGACGGCGAGATTCTTGCGGCGCATGAAGTCAAGAAGCATGGAGTCGATGCCTTCGAGGCCAATGGGGCCGAGGCGGATGATGTCGGGGACAGCGTCGGCGGCGAGGAATGGATCGGGGAAGCCGAGGATGGCGAGACGGCGGCATGGGGGCGAGTGCATCAGGTCGAGGGTGGCGCGGAGCACGGTGACGAGTGTGCCTTCCGCGCCGACGAGGGCACGGGCGACGTTGAAGCCGCGTTCGGGGAGGAGTTCGTCGAGGTTGTAGCCGGAGACGCGGCGGGGAATATTCGGGAAGCGGCGGCGGATCTCGTCGGCATATTGGTCGCGGAGGCGACGCATGCCTGCGTAGATCTGGGCCGGGCGGCCACCGCGGGCGATGATCGTGGAGATTTCGTCTTCTGTGGTGGAGGCGACGGTCATGTGCGTGCCGTCGTAGAGCAGGACGTCGAGGGAGCGGATGTTGTTGGCGGTGAGGCCGCCCATGACGGAGTGGGTGCCGCAGGAGTTGTTGCCGATCATGCCGCCGATGGTGCAGCGGCTGTGTGTTGCGGGATCGGGGGCGAAGGTGAGGTGGTGAACTTCGGCGGCTTCGCGGACGCGGTCGAGGACGATGCCAGGCTCGACGATGGCGGTCTTGTTTGCGGGATCGAGGGAGAGGAGACGCCGCATGTATTTCGAGAAGTCGAGGACGACGGCGACATTGCAGCACTGGCCGGAAAGGCTGGTTCCGGCGCCGCGGGGCAGGATGGCTGCGCCGAGCTCGCGGGCGGCGGCGATGGTGGCTTCGACGTCGGCGTCATCACGAGGGATCACGACGCCGATGGGGGTTGCGCGATAGTTGGAGGCGTCGACAGCGTAGAGGGCGCGCGAGGCCTGATCGAAGCGGACCTCACCGTGGATCGCCGAGCGCAGTTTGGATTCGAGTTCGCGCGAGGCCTGGAAGGCTTCGTGTGCGTGATGGGTTTGATTGAGGACGGGCAGTTGAAGTCCCATCAGAGCGGCCTGCGCAGGAAGGCAATTTCGAGGGCGTCGGACTGGCGGAGGACGGGATTCTGGTTGTAGCGATCCACTGGGGTGAAGCCCATGGAGCAGTAGAGGCGATACGCGGCCTGCATGGATTGGGGCATGGTGTCGAGGTACATGGCGGTGTAGCCGCAGTCGCGCGCGAGATCGATGATGGCCTCGGCGAGTTTGCGGCCGAGGCCAGTCCTCTGCTGGGTGGGGCGAACCCAGAGGCGCTTCATCTCGCAGGCGCGCTCCTCGGGGTTGGCGGGATGATCGAGTTTGAGCGGCTTGAGGGCGACGCAACCGATGGGCGTTTCGTTGTCGAAGGCGAGGAGCACGGCGCCCGCGGGTTCGGCGTAGCTGCCGGGGAGTCCGGCGAGTTCTTCTTCGAGGCTTTCGACGCAGATGTGTTCGCCACCGACCGAGTCGTTGAGGAAGCGGGCGTATTCGCGCATCAGGGTCCGGCAGGTTTCGGCGTCGTTGTTCTCGCCGCTGAATTTCGCCCGCCGGATGGTTGCCATACGGGAATGATACTGGCGGGCGGCGGGGTGCGGGCTTCGCGTCGACAGGGCAGGACCTGATATAACAGCGCCCATGAAGAAGGTTCGCTCGGATGTTTTGGGGTTTGTGCTTTGCGCCGGACTGGTGTGGGCCGCGCCGGCGTTCACGCAGACGGCACCGGCCAGTCCCGCGCATGATCCGCGCATCGGGCAGATCATCGATGCGCTGAATCAGGCGAAGACGGTTCGCGAAACGGCGCTCTCGCCCGATGGCAAGTTCATCGTTTGGAGCCTGACTCTGCGCGAACCAGGCGGTCGGGGCGGATCGGACATTGAGCTCGCGCCGCTGGACAATCCATCCGCGGCGAAGCGGGTGACGGTGTGCGCGGGCGGGGCGGCTGGGCAGGAGAGCAACGCGGTGTTCTCGCCGGACTCGAAGCAGCTGGCATTCTTCTCCGACTGCACGAGCGACCACAAGATGGCGATTTTCCTGACCGATGCTTCGGGCGGGTCTGCACCGCATCAGCTCGCGGCGCTGAACGCCTATGCCAAGGAGCTGCAGTGGTCGCCGGACGGGAAGTGGCTGAGCTTCCTTTATGTCGAAGGAGCAACGCGGCCTTCGGGGGCTCTGGCTGCGGAGAAGCTGCCTTCGGGCGTGATTGGCGTGGAGGGGCTGGAGGTGCAGCGCGTGGCGGCGGTGGATGCTGCGAGTGGACAGCTAACGCAGATCACGCCGGAGAAGCTGCACGTTTTTGAGTTTGACTGGTCGCCGGATTCGAAGCAGCTGGCCTTCATCGCCGCGCCGCCTCCGGGCGAGAACAACTGGTGGGTGGCGAAGCTGTACACCGAGGAAATGCAGACGCTGTTGGAGCAGATCTCGACCAGCAACAAGAAGGAGCTTTTCGGGGATTCGGTGCATGCGATCCTCGACCCAACCACGGTTTCCGGGCCGCTGCATGGTTTGCAGATTGCAGTGCCGCGGTGGTCGCAGGATGGAAGGCAGATCGCGTTTATTGGTGGGCTGATGTCGGATCAGGGATCGACGGGCGGGGACATTTACGTCATGCCGGCGACGGGCGGGGAGCCGAAGGATGTGACGCCGGATCGGGCGGGGAGCCCGGCGTGGTTTGTGTGGCTGGACGATCATCAAATTGGGATTGCGGAGATCAAGGGCGGGGCTTCGCATCTGTTCGCTTACAACATCGAGACGCACCAGGAGTCAACGGAGTACAACCTGACGTTGCCGGGGTCGGTGGGCGCGGGCGGCCTGATGATGAGTGTGGCAACGTCGAACACGAACAACATTGCGCTGATCCGGTCGTCGTTCGACAGCCCACCGGAGGTTTGGGCGGGCGAGCTGATGAGTCTGAAGCAGATTACGCACGTCAACGACGCGGCCAAGCCGGTGTGGGGGAAGGCCGAATCGGTAGAGTGGGAGAACGAAGGATTCCATGTGCAGGGGTGGCTGCTGCTGCCTGCGCATTACGATCCGGCAAAGAAGTATCCGCTGATCGTAGAGGTGCACGGTGGGCCGTCGTCGGCGGTGGTGCCGCGCTGGCCGGGATTGAACTACGGGCCGGTTCCCTTTTCGGCGCTGGATTATTTTGTGCTGATGCCGAATCCGCGGGGTAGTTATGGCGAGGGAGAGAAGTTTACGCAGGCGAATCGGAAGGATTTCGGGTACGGAGACCTGCGGGACATTCTGGCGGGCGTAGATACGGTCGAGAAGAAGTATCCGATCGACGATGGGCGCGTGGGGCTGACGGGCTGGAGCTACGGCGGATTCATGACGATGTTTGCGGTGACGCAGACGCATCGGTTCAAGGCGGCCGTGGCGGGAGCGGGGATTTCGAACTGGCAGAGCTACTACGGGGAAAACTCGATCGACCAGTGGATGATTCCGTTCTTCGGGGCGTCGGTGTATGACGATCCGGCTGTATACGCGAAGATGTCGGCGATCAACTTCATCAAGAACGTGAAGACGCCGACGCTGGCGGTGGTGGGGGATCGGGATGGGGAGTGCCCGGCACCGCAGTCATTCGAGTTCTGGCACGCGCTGCGCGATTTGGGAAAGACGACGGAGCTGGTGGTGTATCCCAACGAGGGGCACGGATTTGTCAATCCGGAGCATCGGAAAGATGTGCTGGAGCGGGCGCTGGGGTGGTTTGAGGAATACATGCCATAAGGCAGGGAATAGGTGTGA
>PMUI01000130.1 GCA_003166955.1 Acidobacterium sp. | reverse complement strand
TCCCGCCATCGGAATCCGCAGCAGATGATCGCAGGTCCGCCGCACCAGCTCGTGCAGCCCCGCCCCCTCGCGCCCCAGCACCACCACCGTGTTGGACCGGAAATCGTACTTGTCGTAATCCATCGTCCCCCGCTCGTCCAGCCCCACGCACCACAGGTTCCGTTCCTTCAACATTTCGAGCGCGCGCACCAGATTCACCACCCGCGCCAGCCGCAAATGCTCCGCCGCCCCCGCCGAAGCTTTCATCGCCACCGTGCTCAGCGGCGCCGACCGCCGCTCCGTCAGCAGCACCCCATCCACCCCAGCCCCCTCCGCCGTCCGCAGCAGCGCTCCGAGGTTCTGCGGGTCCTCCACCCCATCCACAGCCAGCACCAGCCGCGGCTCCGGCCCCTCCAGCAAATCCTCCACCCCCAAAAACTCCCGCTCCTGCACCACCGCCACCACGCCCTGATGCGCCGTCGTCCCCGCCAGCCGAGTCAGCGCCTCCCGCGGCTCAGTGCGCACCGGCACGCCCGCCGCCCGGCTCAGCGCCACGATCTCCGCCAGCCTCTGGTCGCGCCGTTCCAGCGCGATGCACACATGGTCGAACCGCCGC
Organism: Acidobacterium sp.; assembly: GCA_003166955.1. Lineage (GTDB taxonomy): Bacteria > Acidobacteriota > Terriglobia > Terriglobales > Acidobacteriaceae > Palsa-343. The sequence continues at coordinate 2,867 of PMUI01000130.1, read as the reverse complement.
TTCCCCGCGCGCAGGGCCTCCTCCACCGAATGCAGCCCATAAATCGTTTCCATCACATCGAGTTTAACGTTGCGAGCCGCCGAAATTCGCCTGATAATGGAGGAGTTACACACAGCCCGAATTTGCACCCGCGCCGAACACGGCTCGGAAGCGAGGCGAGTCCCGATGGATCTCACCCGAAGGGTCGAAAAACTCGTAACCAAAAGAGTCTTCCGCAGGGATTCGTCCGTCTGTGATGTTGACATGAGTGCGGCAGCGCTCCAACTCGCCGGCCAGGTTCAATGCGAAAATGCTCGCGTCGCCGAAGGCCTCAAGCGCCACGACCCGCAACTCCTCGATGAGCTGATCCTCCAGTACCAGCACCGCCTGCTGCGCTACCTTCTCTACCTCACCGGCAATCGCGAACTTGCCGAAGACCTCTTCCAGGAAACCTGGATGCGCGTGCTCATGCGCGGAGCCCAGTTCAACGGCAATGCGCGCTTCGATACCTGGCTCTTCACCATCGCCCGCAATCTCGTCATCGACCTGCGCCGCCGCCGCTCCATGGCCAGCCTCGAAGAAATGTGCGACACCGGCGACGAGGAGCGGCCCTTCGAGATTGCCAGCCAGGACAAGACTCCCTTCGACCACCTGGCCACCCTCGAATCCGGTCAGCTCGTCGCTGACGCTCTCCTCACCCTCGATCCGCTGCACCGCGAAGTCCTGGTGCTGCGCTTCCACGAAGAAATGTCGCTCGAAGAGATCGCGCGCATGACGCGCGCTCCGCTTTCGACGGTCAAATCCCGTCTTTATCGCGGTCTTGCCGCGCTCAAACCCCACGTCCGATCGGCAACCCGTTCCGTTGCCGCCAACTCAGAACGGATCGAGGTTCTATGAGCAGCGAAGCATTCCGTCCGCGGGCAAGATCCGGACACCCAATCCCCGAAGTTGTGCTCCGTACACGTCGTTCCGTGATGGAAGCCGCCTATAACCTGCACGAGCAGCGGACGCGCAAGCGCCGGCATGCGGGCATCGCCTTGCTGGCGATGGCTTCGCTCATCGTCCTTCTCGCGCCACCCCTCTGGAGCACCGTCAACGACCTCACCACCGGAGAGCATTTCTTCGATCTCCCCGTGATCGTGCTGACGCTCTTCCTCGTGTTTCTCTCCGCCATCTTCGCAATTCTGTTGTTGACCCTGAGAGATCGGGCCGCGCGCGACGACCAGCGATAGCTGCCAGGAATCCCTGCCATGGCGAAACCAATGAACAACGAACTGCGGCAGCGAACCGAGCTGTATTCGGAAGGATTCTCCGGGGAGATGCGCCTCATTCCATTCTGGTCGATTATCGGCGCCGTCCTCGCTTCCGCCGGCATGCTGTACGTGCTGTGGGTCATCGTGCCCGCGCACCGCCATCATCCTCCCAACCTGCCCTTCTGGTTCCGCTTCTACGTCAACATCAGCATCAGCGCGCTCGCCGGACTCTACGTGCTCATGATGGGCTATGTCAGCCGCGACTCACCCCGCCGCGGCATGAGCACGCCCCTCTGGATGCTGATTTGCGTCGTCATCCCCAGCGGCATCGGCGCCGTCCTCTACTTCCTGCTCAGGTTGCCCGTGCTCTCGGTCTGCCCCGCCTGCAATGCGCGCATCGAGGCCGATTACCACTTCTGCCCGCAGTGCGCTTACCAGGTCGCGCCCTGCTGCGGAAACTGCCATCGCGCCGCACGCATCACTGATCTCTACTGCGTCTATTGCGGCCATCACCTCGCCGCCGACAATCCCCCCGCCCGCCTACACGCCTTCGCCGAATAGCCGGAGCCGCGCTATCCGGCACTGCCATTTGCTGACAGTCCTTTGCCAAAAGCTTCGCCGCTGACGGTGTTTCGCTGACCGCCGTATTGCTGACTGCTGGCCGCTTTTCCGCCGCCCCTCTATACTCAACCTGGCATGTCCATCACCGCCCTCATTGTCGACGATGAAGAGCTGGCCCGCGAGGAGCTGAAGTATCTCCTCGACACCACCGGCAGCGTCGATGTCCTCGCCGAAGGCAAGAACGGCGTCGAAGCCGTCGACTTAATCCGCACCCACCATCCCGACGTCGTCTTCCTCGACGTCCAGATGCCCGGCCTCGACGGTTTCGCCGTCCTCAAAAAACTCCTCGAACTGGGCAAAGGTGAGCCGCTCCCGCAGATCATCTTCGCCACCGCCTACGACCAGTACGCGGTCCGCGCCTTCGACGTAAACGCCATCGACTACCTCCTCAAGCCCTTCGACCGCGACCGCGTCCTCCAGGCCGTCGAGCGCGCCCGCCTGCGCCTGCAGGACGCCGGTCCAGGCGCCGAAGCCAAACCCGTCCCTGCCGACCTTCGCGTCGAAACCCTGCTCAAGCTTATCGAGCAGCATCAGAGCGCCAAACCCCACAGCGGCAAAATCGTCCTCCAGGCCGGCAGTCGCCTTCTCCTCATCGATCAGAAGGACATCTGCTTCGCCTCCATCGACGACGGCGTCATCTCCGTCGTCACGCCGTCGATCGAAGGCCAGTCGAAGTGCCGCACCCTCGAAGAACTCTTCGACCTGCTCGACCCCTCCGTCTTCTGGCGTGCCCACCGTTCCTTCCTGGTCAACATCAATCACATTCGCGAAGTGGTCCCCTGGTTCAAATCCAGCTACCAGCTCCGCATGGCCGACAAAAAGCAAACCGAAATTCCAGTCAGCCGCGCCCAGACCCGCCGCCTCCGGGAACTCTTCAATCTCTAGCCGCGTTTGTTTCAGGGCACAATCTCAGGGAAGCCCAACCTGGACGCGTGCGTCGCTGCGGCCCGACCCCGATGGGAATCTTCAAGCCCCGAAACCCCCAGTGCAGAAGCGGCCAGGTTCACCCCACAG
>PMUI01000036.1 GCA_003166955.1 Acidobacterium sp. | reverse complement strand
GGGTGACCCTGGCGTTCGCATGCTTTGGGGGTTGGGGCTGGCTTCGGACTGGGTTGGGGCCGGGTTCGGGCTGAGTGCGATCCGCAGCGAGGACGGAGTAGCGAGCAGGAAGGGCAGTGATTGGAGGCGAAATGGGCCCCCGTCAAGCCCAAAATGGGACTAAACGNNGGAGTCCTCTTCTTGCTGTGGGGTGAACCTGGCCGTCGCATGCTTCGGGGGTTCGGGCTGTGGGTGCGGGCTGACCGCTGAACGCTGTCCGCTGAGCGCCGTCCGCTGAGCGCCGTCCGCCAACTGCTAAACATCTGGCGATCGAAATCGAACAAAACGCAGGACTGCGAAAAGCACCCCAGGGGGACCGAGGCCCTGAACGGTCTTCACGCTCCTTCACCGCAAGCGATACGCTAATGACGATGCTGCCTTCACAACCCGCTCGCGCCGAGTTCCTTCGCCTGGCACGCTCGCACTCGCTCGTCCCGCTTTATCGAACGCTTACCGCCGACCTCGAAACGCCAGTTTCGGCCTTTTTGCGCCTCGCCGCCGCCGAGCCCGAGTGCTTCCTCCTCGAATCGGTCGAAGGAGGCGAACGCCTCGGGCGGTACACCTACATTGGAATTCGCCCGGGCCGGCGCATCGTCTCGCACGGCGCCGAAATCGAGCTCACCGAGCACGGTAAAACCCGCAAAATCACCGGCGATGTCTTCGCGCTCCTGCGCGACGCACTCAACGGACATACACCCGCCCGCATTTCCGGCCTTCCGCCCTTCACGGCCGGAGCTGTCGGCTTCTTCAGCTACGACGTCGTTCGTCAGATCGAGCGCCTGCCCGGCGACACCGAAGACGACCTCGGCCTTCCCGATGCGTGTCTCATGTTTTTCGACGAGGTCCTCGCCTTCGACCACGTGAAAAAGGAGATCCTGCTCATCGTCACCGCCGATCTCCGCCGCCACAAGCCCGCGGCCGCTTACGCCGACGCGCTGCGTCGTCTCGATCGCCTCGAAAAACACCTGGGCCAACCACTTCCGAAGATGAACGCGAAGAAGCCCAGCGGCAAACTCCGCCTCGCGCCGCGCACAAAAAAGGCCGCGTTCCTGAAAGCTGTCGAGAAAGCCAAGGACTACATCGCCGCTGGCGATATCTTTCAGGTCGTTCTCTCCCAGCGCCTCGATCTCGATCCCGGCGTCGATCCGTTCTCCGTCTACCGCGCTCTCCGCATCGTCAACCCGTCACCTTATATGTATTTCCTCCGCTTCGGGCATAAGAATTTCAGCAGAAAGGCAAAGCTTCAGAAGTCGACGAGAAATGCTGAAAAAGAGAGCGTCGCTCACATCGTCGGCTCCTCACCCGAACTCCTCGTCCGCGTCGAAGGCCGTCGCATCGAGTACCGCCCCATTGCCGGAACCCGTCCGCGAGGCGCAAACGAAGCTCTGGACCTCGCCGCGGAGCACGAAATGCTCAGCGATGAGAAGGAATGCGCCGAGCACGTCATGCTCGTCGACCTCGGCCGCAATGACGTTGGCCGAGTCAGCGAATATGGCACCGTCAGGGTTACAAATCTAATGCACGTCGAGCGCTACTCCCACGTCATGCATCTGGTCAGCGCCATCGAAGGCCAGCTCCGCCCCGAACTCTCCGCCGTAGACGCACTCCGCTCCTGTTTCCCCGCCGGAACGCTCAGTGGAGCGCCGAAAATCCGGGCGATGGAAATCATCGAGGAGCTCGAGCCCACCCGCCGCGGCATCTACGGAGGCACCGTCCTTTACGCCGATTACTCCGGCAACCTGACCTCCTGCATTGCCATCCGCACGCTGCTGGTCGAAGGCCGTAAAGGATACATCCAGGCCGGCGCCGGCATCGTCGCCGACTCCATCCCCGAAAACGAATACCAGGAAAGCCTCAACAAGGCGAAGGCCGTAGTCCGCGCCGTCGAGAGGGCCCGAGGGAACTAGCCGCGAAGCCTATTCGAAATAGTGGAAGTGGAAGAGGTGCATGGTTACAGGAACTACAGCACAACGAAGATGAAAATCGCGACAGCGATCAATATCCTTCGAAAAACCGTCATCAGTCCCTATTTCGCGACGCGCTCCGTGTTTCCCTTCACGTTCAGACTGCAGTTGCTCCTGCCCATCGCCGTCCAGAAACTGCCGTCCGCAAACGTGACCTGTTCCAGCGAAACACGCGTCACGCCGTACGCGTACATCTTCCGCGGTAGCCGGATTTCGCGCAGTTGCTCGGCCGCTTTGTCAGCCGCATCGACGCCGGAGAAAGCAAGGCGCAAATCGAAACTGTTCGCGTCAAGCTGATAGATGCTCTGTTTGCCCAGGAACCGGGCCACGATGCTCACCGACCGAATCGCCCTGCCACTCGAGTTCTGGAACCCAAGCGCCAGATTCGGCTCCGTCACCTTTCCCGCGCTTGTCACCGGCAAGTAGCTCGCAGGCCAGTTCAGACGCGCACTCGTCAGCACCACCGGACACCCCGCCTGGGGCGGTATCCACTGCTCTTCCATCTGCTGCGGCGAAGCCATAGCGCCAGGATGGATCCCGAGACCCTCCATACCAGCGACGCCCGCGCCGGACTGGTTTTGTCCAAATGCCGCCGAAGCAGCAACTAAAAGAAAAGCCGAGACGAAGAGCCTCATACCAGCACCTCCGACGCCCCACAGCATACCACCGCCAACCGCTGGTAGTCTGCCGCAAACACGCCGCTCATGCGGCGATACACTGATGAAAGGCAACATGGTCTTCGTCCTCGACAACTACGACTCCTTCACCTTCAACCTCGTCCAGTACATGGGCGAGCTCGGCGCCGAGGTCGTCGTTCGCCGCAACGACGAGCTCACCCCCGAAGAAGTCGAAGGCCTCCATCCCGACCGCATTGTCCTCTCGCCAGGCCCCTGCACGCCGCAGGAGGCCGGCATCTCCATCGATCTCATCCGCTACATGGCCGACAAGGTTCCGATTCTTGGAGTCTGCCTCGGGCATCAGGCCATCGGCGCAGCCTTCGGCGGCAACGTCGTCCGTGCCCCGAAGCTCATGCACGGAAAGACCAGCCAGGTCGACCATGACGGCAGGACGATCTTCAAGGGCCTTGACTCACCCATGACCTGCACCCGCTATCACTCCCTCATCGTCGAAGAGAAAAGTTTGCCCGGCGAACTCGAAGTGTCCGCCCGCACCGCCGACGGCACCATCATGGGCCTGCGACATCGCAGTTTTCCCGTCGAGGGCGTGCAGTTCCACCCCGAGTCCGTCCTCACAATCGACGGCAAGCGGCTTATCCGTAACTTCCTGGACCTCGCATGAAGTCCTTCGCCGCCATTCTGCCGCTCGCGGCGGCCTGCCTCGTCGCCAGCGCTCAGCAACCAAACACGCCAGCTCCTCCGCCGTCCCCAACTCAGTATCAACCCGCGCCACAAGCGGCCCAGCCTCAGCCCACGTCTTCACCACAAGCCGGCTCTCTCTCGACTGTGCTGACCGAATCATCGCAACCGCTGAACCCGCAGGGTTCACAATCTTCTCTCGCCACGGTCTCGCTCGAAGGCGTCTCCCTATCGGGCTCTCTCTCCATCGAAAATGGTCTCGCCTTCATCGGCAACAACGGCGCAATCACTGCCGGCGAGAAGACTGTCCGTGTGAGCCTCACTCGGGGTGGTAGCCTCAACGTCTGCGCCTCGACGAAGATTCATCTCTCCACTGACAACACGATCTCCGGCGGCGGCCTCATGATCGCCCTCGACCGCGGCGCGCTCGAGGGCCACTACCTGCCCAGCCAATTCTCCGATGTCGTGCTCACACCGGACCTGCGGATTCTCATCTCCGGTCCGGGTCAGGCCGACTTCAGCCTCCGGGTCAACAACCAGGGCGACACCTGCATCGACAACCGTGGCGATCACGCTCCCTACGTCCTGGCCAGCAGCCTCTTCGAAGGCGGCGCGTATCGGGTCCAGCCCAATCAGAGCGTTCTGTTCGAGCGCGGCAGCCTTGACCACGTGGTTGACAACGAGAAGGAACCCTGCGGCTGCCCGCCGCCGGAGCCCATTCCCACGCCTACAACTATCGTCGGCGTCGGCTTACCAGGCGGCACGCTGCGCTCCGAATCGCAGCCCACGCCGCCGCCACCCACATCAAATGCTACCGCCGCCCAGAACCCGTTCCCGCTCGCCCAAAGCGAAGGTCTCAATCCATCTTCGCCTCCGCCCTCCACGCCTGTCGTGCCCGCCGGAGAGGCCCACGCCCTAGTGACCGCTCCGCTGGTCTTCAACGGCGAAACCTCACAGAATGCCGGCATGCCCGCCTCGTCGCTCTCGGGTGCGAATAATTCACCCGGGACTCCAGACAGCAACGGATCCGGCGCACCTGACACTACGACTGGCACCGCCTGCAGCGATCCTTTGTATCCCGGCGTCGTCTGCGACTCGGAGAGCGACGTTAAGCCGGCCACGCCCCAAATGGAGAGCCCGCCAGTCCCGGCCGCCGAGCAGACCGCCAAGCCAAAGAAGAAGTCCTCGGGGTTCGCTCGTTTCCTCCACAGGCTCTTCGGGAGTGGCTAGCGGGCCGGTTCGTTCCTGCACGCTGCGATAAAATCAAAATTGCCGGAGTATGCACCTGCGCGGACCATCAGGCCCGCCACCCGCGGCCATCTTGCCGCCACATTCCGCACTTATTTCTGCAAGGAGCTTTACCCCATGGCGATTCCCGCCACACAGTTGCGCCCCGGCATGATCATCAAGCACAACAACGACCTCCACTCCGTCTTTTCCGTGGAGCACCGCACCCCCGGCAACCTGCGCGCCTTCATCCAGGCCAAACTCCGCAACCTGCGCACCGGCGGCATGTTCGAACACCGCTTCCGTTCGCCCGATCCCATTGAGCGTGTCATCGTCGACGAAATCCCCATGGA
>PMUI01000131.1 GCA_003166955.1 Acidobacterium sp. | reverse complement strand
CAGGGACCATATACCGGCAGCGCTTCGAGCACGGCCAAGATGCCATTTTCGGGGAAGCTCTCTCTGCGCGAAGCCATCGCGAGGGGACTCGACTATAACCTTGGCGCAGTGGGCCAGAGCAATGCTGTGCGTCAAGCTCAAGGGCAGAGTCAGGTTGCACGAAGCGCCCTGCTTCCCAATGTGAGCGGCTATCTGGCCGAAACCATACAGCAAATCAGCCTCGGGGCGGAGGGGCTACGCTTCACAATTCCGGGCTTTACCATCCCACCGACCATAGGACCCTTTAACAACATCGATTTGCGCGGCAGCCTTTCTCAGTCAATCGTCGATCTGACCGCGTGGAACAACTATCGGTCTTCCCGAGACCTCTTTCGCGCCAGTGAGTTCGCCTCGCGGGACGCGCGAGAGTTAGTTGTTCTTGCGGTGTGCGGTGCTTATCTACAGGTGATTGCAACAAGAGAAAGGGTGAAGTCCGCGCACGCACAACTCGAGACTGCCACTGCTCTTTTTCAGCAGACTCAGCAAAAGCGAAGTGTGGGATTGGTGCCTCAAATAGACGTCGACCGGAGCGAAGTCGAACAGCTTACGCAGCAGCAACGAGTCATCTCGCTCGAGAACGAGGTGGCCAAGCAGAAGATCATTTTGGCCCGCATCACTGGATTACCTCCCAGCGACGAATACGATCTTACCGACGAGGTACCCTTTTCGGCTGCGCCTGATCTTAGCTTTGATGACGTACTCAAGCAGGCGTTTGAGCATCGTGCAGATATTATGGCGGCGCGGGCACAAATTCGCGCCGCCGAACACACACTTGCCGGTGCTCGTGATGAGCGACTGCCCTCGCTTTCAGTAAGTGGCAACTATGGAGCAATCGGAACAAACCCGTCGCAGGCTCACACGACATATTTAGGCGTCGCTACCCTCAGCATTCCGATTTGGCGGGGAGGCCGAACGGAAGGTGAGATCACGCAGGCAAAGGCTTCTTTGGCCCAGCGGCGAGCGGAGCTCGAAGACACCAGAAGCCAGGTGGAAAGCGACGTCCGGGACGCTTTCCTCGATCTTAGGGCTGCAACGAGTCAAGTGAAAGTGGCCCAGAAGAACCTCCAGGTGACAAAAGAAACGTTGGACCTCACGCGACAGCGCTTCGATGCCGGCGTGACCGACAACGTGGAAGTAGTCCAGGCCCAGGAGTCCTTAACCTCTGCTGAACTTGACGTGATCAACAGCGTATTCGCCCACAACGTGGCAAAGCTCAGCCTCGCGCGTTCAATCGCGAGCGCGGCCGATAGCCTGCAGCAGTTCCTGAATCTTCAATGACGCTTCGCCGCCTCGTCAGTTCCGCTGATGTGCTCCTCGAATGTTCGCATCCTAAATGTAGCGAGGTCGAGAAATCCCGAGTGGTGGGGACTCGACCGCCCCTCTTGCGAGCCTCCGTTGTGAGGCGTTAAGACCACGGATTTTGAGTCCCCCCTCCCAATTTCCTAAATCTCACAACTGCTTGAATTTACATACAGTTCGAGAAATCGGGAGGTTTGATTGGTGAGGTTCGGTGAGGGTCTGTGACGTTCCGATAGTCACGAATTGGTCACGTTTTTCTCATTGCGCGGCCGGTCTCTGGGAGTCAGGTTGTCTGATGTGTCACACTTTGGCCCAATTGCCAAGGTCAACATCACCGATCCCCCATTTCCCCAGCCCGCGTGTCCGAACACGATCCACCGGGCGGGAATTGAACCCGCGAATACTGGTTTTGCAGGCGAGATAACTATAGTACTATCAATGACTTATATGAACTAACACGTACTGGGAATCCCTGAAAAGTGCTTAAAGGAAGTTTCTCAGTGGTGCAAAAGTGGTATGAACGCCAAGGCAAGCTGCAATCAAGCATCCTCGCATTCGCCCGAATCCAAGACCTCTGCCGTGTCAAGGTAGCGCTGGAGTGACCGGCTGAGGCCAATACAGGAGTTAAAAGCCGGTGGGATGGCAAAAAACCGGCACTCCGGGCGCTATTTGCTACCAACTTGCTACCAAAACCAAGTGGGTCCAGGGAGGCTGAGCCGTGGGGTCTCAGCCAACGTTTTTCTGGCGAGTGATGTGAACCACGAGGCCACGGATTCCGCCTGATAAAACACGCTGCTTCTCGCCGATGACGGGGTCGGGATGGCCAGCGCGGGGTCAAGCTACCAACCCCTGCTCCAGCCGATCGCCCACTCGTGTGACCGCGCGCACATACAGGTGTTGTGTTTGAGGATCTCCGCCACGGTCACTGGGATTCACCGCGGCATCTATCTTCCTTTACGCGGTTCACCATCCTTCTCGTCCCCCGCCTCCTGCATAGCAAAAGCAAAGCTGCTGCGCGCGGATCTGAATAGCGCCCACGCTCCTTCGCACACCCCCCGGATGCATCAGGCGATGACGAATGGCTGACCTGATTTGCCCCGATCAACCGGCTTTGGTTCCGAAGATCTCAAGCCCGAATCCCGGTTGGCAACTCCTGGCCTCCCGTGTTCGAGTAGCTAGGCGAATCCGACGGCATGCGTCCGTTTGGTCTCTCAGCGTCAACACCTGAGCGATTGCCGTGAATTACCATGGTAAACGCAGATTGAATTGTTGCATCGGGATGTGTGGCATGAAGCAGCACCCATCTCCAACACCGCTGGTTGTCATGACGATAGGGCATTCTACCCGCCCAGTGGTGGGGTTCATCCATCTTCTCAAGGCGCACGATGTTCGACGGTTGGTCGATGTGCGCTCCGTTCCGCGTTCGCGCCACAACCCGCAGTTCAACCGGGAACCATTGGCGGTTAGCCTGCATTCCGCTCGTCTTCACTACAGGTACATGCCCGGCCTGGGCGGCTTCCGGCATGCGCAGAGAGATTCCCTCAACACCGGATGGCATAACTCCAGCTTCCGTGGCTTCGCCGATTATATGCAGACGCCTGAGTTCCGGGGAAATTTGGATAAACTGATCGAGCTTGCGAAGCACGAACGGATTGCAGTGATGTGTGCCGAAGCTGTTCCGTGGCGCTGCCATCGCTCCCTGATCGCGGATGCGCTATTGGCACGAGGCATTGAGGTCAGAGAGATAACAAGCGCGGTGCGCTCACAGATCCATACGCTGACCCCCTGGGGACATGTAAATGGAACCCTGGTCACTTATCCTGCTGACCATTTAGCAGCGCCGGTCTGACAGCGAAGCAACACCTTAATCTGTGCCGGGCTAGGTGGGGAGAAATGCGCTCTCGGCCGTATCGATCACGTTCAGGCCAGCGCCAGCAGAATCGCCTCTTTCCACCTTCCCTGGTCCGTCAAAATGAGCTCGACCACATCTCGTGCGGTTCCCCCACCTCCCTGGGTCCTGGTCACATAGTGGCTGGTTGCCTTGAGTTCGGGGACGTCACTTTCATGAAGGGAAACACATTGCGATCGTAAATCGTAAATGAGGCGGCAGCAGCAGCATTGACCGTGGCGCGCTGGGTGTTCCAGATATTCGGGTGCGGTTGTACTATCGGGGGGGGAACGATTGATTCATGGCGTCTGTGACAACTCGGCGTCAGAATAACCATGAGCGGAACACATCGTGCTGGGCCTGCGTGAGACACGTAGACTGCGCCACCCCGCGTTAGGGAAGGAATCTCAGACCATGAACAAAGTCGAACCGTCTCGTTCCGACAAACATTACCGGGAAAGCCTGAACCGCTTGCCGCAACTCGCCGACGCTGCCATTCGCCTCAGCCTCGCGGAGGAGATCGAGAAACTGAGGGCGGCGCCGGGATGGCAGGATGCCAGCGGTCGCAGTTCCGCCACTCTCGTCAAGCATGAAGATTTTCGTGTCGTTCTCACCCTCATGAAGCAGGGAGGCCGGATCAGCCACCACCGGGCCCGGGGCTCCATCTCCATTCAGACGATACTGGGAAAGGTGCGTCTTCTTGTCTCCGGCTGTGACGTTTGTGAGCTCGGAGCGGGCGACGTCCTCGCCCTGCAGTCGAATCTCGAGCATGACGTTGAGGCACTGGAAGAGTCTGCGTTTCTCCTGACCATGGCGGGAACCGATAGCGTGCAGGGCAATCCATAGGGCGGTGAGGCCCGTCGGCGAAGGAGTCACGCTCGCCGATCCGCGCGTAGGGTGCCCCATCCGACGTTCCTGCGAATGGACTCTACCGTCTGCGGCACCTGTCCTCATTGGCAGGATGCCGGGATACCAATGTCAGGATCCAGGGGAGTCCAGCCGCTCTGCCTGAAGTCAAGCTTGTTATTGAGGGAAAACAGGTTCGCGCAAAATCCGGTTCGCGGCAATCCAGTTTTGCTAGGAGGGTTTTCATCGACTACACCTACTTCGGTGATCTTTTTCGCGAGTTCGATCTCCCTGCTCAGGGCATTCTGAGCCGCGTGCTGCACAAGGATGATCGGTTGAATGTCACGGCGTTTGGGTTTTCTGCGGGTCAGGAGCTGTCAACTCACTCTGCACCCACACCTGCGATCCTCTATTTTCTGGAGGGGGAAGGCGAGGTGCAGCTGGGGAATGACAAGCGCGCCGTCCGTGGCGGCTCATTCGTCTATATGCCCCCCAACCTGCCCCATGGGATCAGCGCTACATCGCCGCTGCGCATGCTTCTGGTGCAAATCAAAGAGGTGCAGGGTGCAGGGCGGTAGGGAGAATCGAGCTGCATCTCAGGAACTGACTCGGCATCTATCAGGGAGCGGTTGTTGTGCCCGGATGAAGCATCTGAACGGTCGCGGGGACGAAATCATTGATCTGGCTCGAACCAATCTGTTTAGGTGAAGTTCATTTCAGCGTCGTGGCACTACGCTAAACCAACGGAAACGCGACGGCCAGCATCGCCCCCTACAAAGGCGTGTTGGAAATCGACGTTCTCTGAACAACAGATAGGCGCTGCGGTAGCGGCGCGGGAACCGATGCGGGACGAGGCCCAATCGTATATGACCAACGAACGCAGGCAGAAAATCGGAATTGTGGGTGCTGGCAGCGTGGGAGCGACCATCGCGTATGCATGCATGATTCGAGGCGTGGGGAAGCATATCAGCCTTTTCGACATACGAAGGCCAAGCTTGAAGCCGAGGTACTCGACCTGAATCATGGACTGATGTTCGTACCCGAAGCGCGACTGGATGGCTCCGATGTGATCGTGGTTACGGCCGGAGCCAAACAAAAGCCGGGGCAGACGCGCATTGACCTGGCGGAGACCAACGCGAATATTTGCCGCAGGCTGATCCCTGATCTGCTACGCGTCGCGCCGGATGCCATTCTGCTGATCGTGACCAATCCGGTGGATGTACTGACCTACGTGTCGCTGCAAGTCAGCGGTTTCGACAGCGGCCGGGTGATCGGAAGCGGAACGGTTCTGGACAGTTCGCATTTCCGGTTTTTGCTGGCGCAGCATTGTCGGGTCGCCGTACAGAACGTTCACGCCTACATCGCCGGGGAGCACGGTGACAGCGAAATCCCATTATGGTCGAGCGCCACCATTGGCAATGTTCCATTGCGAGAATGGATACACCCGAACCATCTGACCGGCGAAGACCGCGATGCGATCTTTGAAAGCGTGCGGACCTCGGCGGACCGAGTGATTGCGGGAAAGGGAGCGACCAGCTACGTCTTCTGAGTGACGCCGATGGTCCGATGCATCTCCCAACTGCTGACGCCGTTCTTGCAGTTCGCAACCATCCACATCGCAAGCAGCCACTTATCAAGTCCGATGGGCGAGTCCTCAAAGATCGTGCCCACCTTTATCGAGAATTGGGCCTTGGGATGGCGAGTCTTGTACTGCCAGACGCGCCGCGCGGGAATGTACGCCGCGTCCGTGCGTCCGCAGGTGGGGCAAATCACCCCGTGTCTGGTGCGGAATCAAAGAGATGCGTCGCATCCGAACGTGACTTGGTAGCGTTTTGATAGCAAAAACTATTCAGCTCTGAGCAGCCAACGCCACGATCTTCGCTGTAAGTTATTGAGAATATGGTAGGCACGAGGAGACTCGAACTCCTGACCTCTACCGTGTCAAGGTAGCCAATAGACGACCGGTTGAGGCAAATAAAGGAGTTAATAGTCGGTGGAATGGCAAGAAATCGGCACTCTCGGCGCTATTTGCTACCAAATTGCTACCAAAACCATGTGGGTCCAGGCGGCTGAGCTGTGGGGGGCTCAGCCTGTTTTCGTGAGCCCATCAGGCTCTGATCGCCGCGCCCTCGTGACTGCGACAAGCCGGCTCAGCCGGCTCTATGCGCAGCACATTCGAGTGGAGGAGACCACCGTCTTGCCGCCCGCGGCGCAGTATGAAACCGAGACACGCACGGGCGGGCCGGGGCTCGATGAGGGCCTCGGCCTGAATTCGTCAGTCCAGATTTGTAGCGGCAAATCGCGTTTGCGGGAGTCGCTCAGGGGATGGTGGACTGTGCGTGAATCCTGGAGCTTCCAGGCAACACGACACGATTGCGTTGTGAGTTGACGCAGCAAACAACAGCCCTCCGGCGAGAACTGCAAAATGAATGCATCTGGAACTCATGACGGCAAACCTCTCGCTACTCATTTGCGGAGCTTTGGCATTGGAAGTTGCGGGCGTCCTGGCTGTCACCGCTTCCGGTGTACTGCGCGTGTTTTGGATAAGCGCAGAGCGGGCGGCTGCGGCCTGGGAACGCTGTGCCGGTGGCAATCACGGAATCAGGCGGCGTGCCTTTCTCTACCCAGTTGACAACAGCGGTAAGCATGTCGAAGTGATCGAGGGCGGGGCCGCCACCGCAGTGGGCCATGCCGGGGACGAGGAACATGCGGCTCCATTCGGAAACCTTCTCAGCGCCGCCGTTGGTTGCGGCCAGTGATTGGTAATAACCGAGCGTGTCGAGGGGCGAGAACCACGGATCGCTGTCACCGTGGAAGAAGATGAGCTTGCCGCCACTGAGCGAGAACGTGGAAAGATTGGTGGATGCGGGCTCGACGAGCGGGTCGGAGGCGTGCAGCGCTGCGTTGTCCACGTCGAGTTGTGTTGCGGCGGTGTAAGGGCCGAAAAGACCGTTGCTTCCCAGAGCGAGTAGTCCCGACACCACGCCCTTCATCGTGATTCCAGCGTCATAGAGGAAGCCGGGATAGATCTGTGTGCCGTAGGCGTTCTTTGGACCGCCGAAAGCTTTCCTGATGGCGAAGGTTTTTTCAGGGGCGATGCAAGCGTCGGACTGGCCGGGCTTGCACGCGAGAACCGCAGGATCGAAATCGCAGCCGAGAGGATCGGAGATCATGCCGTCGGCTACGCCGTCTTTTGCGTCGCACTGTTTCATGAGGGCATCCATGAATAGCTTGCGATCGCTGTCGGTGAGGAACTTATCGATCTGCGGCTTGCCGGAGGGGTCTTTCGGTGCGGCCTGGTTATAGGCGACCGGGATCCACTGAGCAATGGCGAGGTTCGACAGACCGGTGCGCATAGCCGGATCGCCGGAAACGATTCCGTCGAACACGGTGGGATAGCGCTGCGAAAGGATCATGCCTTCGCGCCCGCCGGTGGAACAGCCAACGAAGCAGGAGTAGGCTGTCGGCTTTGCGTAGTAGTGCGCGATGATCTGTTTGGCGACTCCGGCCACTTCAGCATTGGCGAGGAAGGCGAAATCGAGATAGGCCTGTTGATCGCGCATAAACGAGAAGTCAAAAGGACCGGTTTTCGCCGTGTGTCCTGTATCCGTGCTGGCTACGGCGAATCCGCGGGAGAGTGCCGGCTTGTCGCCGGCGTAGTTCGCTCCGGCAGGGTAAGCGATGATGCCGTTGCCGCCTCCGCCGCCCTGCATCATGAAGTCGCCGTTCCAGGCAGCAGTCTCGGGCAGAGCAAGAGCAAAGCCGATGCCGAATTCCTGGCCGTCCACACCCTTCCGGCGATTGATGACACCATCGACTCGGCAGTGCGCGGGCAACGGGCCGATGCCCGGAGCGCCGGGATACGGCGGTGGGACGGTAGTTCCGGCGGGAACGAGCGTGGCCCTGGTGATTTCGGTGCCGTCGATCTTAAGAGTTGCAAGATTGGCGCAAGGATCTGCCATTTGAGCGTGGGCAGTCAACGAGGCGCCCAGAACGGCTGTCAAAAGAAGCAAGAGTTTCGAATTCGTCATAGCTAACCTTCTTTGTCACGAAACGAGTGAAGCTGCGCGGCCAGGTTGCAATGCAAGGCACGGCACAGCGGCGAACTACCTGATGGTTGTTTGAACTTCTTTGCCTTCGTAATTGATTTCCGCGTTGACTGCGCTGGTCACATCCGAGCCCATACCGTGTCCGCCTGCGACCAGGACGACACGGAATTGTCGGTGTTCGATCATTCCTGGAAACGAGCCTTGCCGTGAGCCAATGGTGAGTGATGAACTGCCGTCGTTCCAGTGGAGGGGGATGACGGAATGCTGCCCCTTCTCGTACTCGTAGCCGTCGCCTGCGTCTTCATAAAGGTCGAATTTTCCATCGGCTCCGCGATAAATGCGAAGCTCGATGGGCCCCGCGGGATCCTGCGTGGCGTACTCGATCTGCGGACCCATGGGAAGAATGGAGCCGGCGCGCACGAAGAGCGGTATGCGATCGAGTGGCGCATCGGCTTCGATTTCGTGGCCGCCTGTGAGCGAATTACCGGTCCAGAAGTCGTACCATGCGGCGGCCGCCGGCAAGTAGACACTACGCCTGGCAGCGTCGGCTTTGAGCACCGGGTTGACGAGGATAGCCGGGCCGAACATGAATTGGTCGCCGAGGTTCCAGGTCTTCTGATCTGCACGCCAGTCCATGACGAGCGGGCGCTGGATCGTGTAGTCCTCGCTCGTTACCTTCCAGGCCAGCGAATAGATATACGGCATGAGGCGGTAGCGGAGCTTGTCGTAGCTCACCAGGATGGGCTCAACCCTGTCGAAGCTCCACAACTCGTTATGCGGCCGGTGGCCATGGGTGCGGAAGACAGGACAAAACGTGCCGTACTCGAACCAGCGCACGTAGAGCTCCTGAAATGCGGGATCGGCGAGAGGGTCGTCGTGAGGCGGCCAATAGCCACCGATGTCTGTGGTCCAATATGGATACCCAGACAGCGCGAAATTGAGACCGGCGGGGACCTGGTGACTCAAGCCCCAGTAGGTGCCGTAGACATCTCCTGACCAGACCGTGGCGCCGACGCGCTGTTGGCCGAAGAATGCGGAGCGCGTGAGCAGGAAGACGCGCTTGGTTGGGTTCTGCACCTTCCAGTGATCCTGTACTCCAAGGGTGTGTACGAGCGGGAAGACGTTCGTGAATTCGGCGCCGTTGCCGATGGCGAGTTGGCGGCTGCTGAGGATGGCGTCGCCCATATGCGGCCAGTATTCTTCGGGCTCGGCGCTGTCGAGCCAGAATGCGTCCCATCCCTGCGCGAGCAGCTTGCCGGGCAGCTTCTCCCAGTAGATGTCGCGCGCCTCTGGATTGGTGGCGTCGTAAACGTGAGCGCCGGACACGAGTTCGTGCTTTCGATCGAGGATCTTATAGGTTTCGGACTCCGGATCGAGCAGGCCCCAGACAGAGATCATGGCGTGCACGTTCTCTTTGTGCAGCGCATCGAGATCCTGCGCCACGTCGTGATAATTGGAATTGAAGACTGGGTCGCCCTCCGTCTTCCACCAGAACCAGTCCTGCACCATGGCGTCGAGGGGAATGTGCTCCTGGCGATAGCGTTGCGCGATCCCGCGAATCTCGTCCAGCGATACATAGCGGTCCTTCGACTGAAAGAAGCCGTAGGCCCACTTCGGCAGCATGGGGGTGTGTCCGGTCATTGTGCGGTACTCGTGGAGAACGGCGTCGATTTCCGGACCGTAGAGGAAGTAGTAGTCGATCGACTTGCCGGCGATGGAAGTCAGCTTCATATCGAGCGGAAAGCGATTATCGAACCAGGTGAGCGCTGCCGTGTTCCACATCAGCCCGTAGCCCTTGCTCGAAATCAGCAGGGGTATCGCGACATCGGTGTTGTTTTGACCCAGTTCCACCGTGACGCCGCGATAGTTGAACATGCCGCTCTGATGCTGACCCAGTCCGTAGAGCGCTTCTGTTATCGACGGAGAGAAGCGGTCCGTGACGCGGTAGGTGTGATCACCATTGAGCTCGACCGGTTCATAGGTTCGCGGGATGCTGTTGCCTTCGTTCAGCAGCGATTCTCCGCCGGCGGTCCGGAAAGTGAGATTGCCGCGCTCGATGTTAAAGATGACCTCAAGCTGAGCAGTCTTCAGGCTGGCCGCTTTCGCGTCCTGTGCGAAGGTGAACGGCGCTCCGGGGCAGGATTGCTGTGGCTCGAGCATCCACGGGCGCGGCGCGGCGGGAGTGGAAGGTTCCGGCGTAGCAACGATGTGAATAACCGACTCGCTGCAAACCGTAACATGGAGAGTCTCATTTCCTGATTTTGCGAGCATTCCATCGCTGGTTTTCTCTGCTTCTACTGGAGAAAGCCCCGGCATCTTCTGGCCAGGCATCTGTCCTGGAACGCCGACAGCTCTTGAGAGGATAAGCAGGATCGGGATAGCTCCGATCCATCCGGATAATACGAACCGCGGCGCCCCTGCTGCAGTCATCCGGGATTTCATTGATGTGCCCTTTCTCTTCCAAGTTGCTCGCGATCCGCGTCGGCGAGTGCGAAGCAGGCGTGTACAAACTAGGTGCGTTGCTTGGAATTCCCGTTTTGCCAATAGATCGAGTAACGTTGCTCTCGAATCTGGTACATCGGAATTACATCGCATCGTGTGCTTTCGCCGGTGGCCGTGAAACGCAGGTCCTTCTTTGAGTCGACTGTGATCCACTGGTCTGTTTTTGTACCCGGATCTGCGGCACCCTTCGGCAACGGATCTGCTGCAGGAAGGTTCTTAGGAACCGTTTCACCGCTGTGAATCACGCGCATGGGCCCATCGGAAGGACCCTCGCCCAAGTCGGCGGCGAGTACGAGCGGTCCGTAGAGAGCAGCGGTGATGGAGTCATCGCCTGGCAGCGGCTCATGGTGAAGCCTCATCGGGAGGGCGATTCTGATCTCGTCGCCCTCCTGCCAGTTTCTTCGAATCGACAGGTACGATCCAGGATCTGCGATCGCTTCGACCGGTCTGCCGTTGATCGTCACCTGCGCATCTTCGGTTACCCAACCGGGAATGCGGACATGTATCGCGCGCGGTGCCGGCCGTGAAGACTTGACCTTAAGCGTTGTGCCCTGTTCACGCGGGAACTCCGTGACTTGCTCCAGAACAAACCCTTCGTCCTTCCAATTGAGCGTGGAAGCAATGAACTGGTTAACAAAGATGTCGCTGCCGCGACGAAAATAAACCGTGTCCGCAAACTTGGCGAATTCTTCCGCGCCCGTGCCAGTGCAACACCAGAACGATTCTTCCGGCGACCCATAGGCGCGCCAATACCCCGCAGCGAGCGGGAAGAAGTACTGCTTGAGGCCCTGCGCGTTTTGTGTGCCGAGCCTGCAATTGAACAGTGCGCGCTCGTAAGCATCCATCCAGCGGGCGTCGGCGGTCCAGCTAAAGACGTGGCGCTGTAGCTTCATCAGGTTGTAGGCAACGCAGCATTCCGCGTTGGTCCAGACGAGTGTTTCCTCAAGATGCCCGGCGGGCGATTTCCAGTGCTCATCCTGGCTGGTGTTGCCGATGACGTAGTTGCGTGCGGAGAGAACCTCGGATAGGAAGTACTCGGCGATCTCGCGGTAACGGCGATCGCCCGTGACCTCGTACATGCGGGCAGCGCCAATGATCTTTGGCACGTGCGTGTTTGCATGCAGGCCCTGAAGTTCATCGCGGCGTCCGGCGAGGGCATCGAGGAACACCGGCTGTTCGAAGGCGTGCGCGGCATCGATGTATCGATCCTTGTTTGTGACTGAGGCGAGATTCACGAGCACCTCGTTCATGCCACCGTATTCAGTGCGCAGCATGCGCTGGCGCTGGTCGGCGCTGATGCCCCAGAAGAACTCATGCGCCCACTGGCCCATGCCTTCGGCGACTTGTAGAGCATCGGTATTGCCGGTTAGCTGATACATGTCCAGCAGGCCGGCCATGATCTTGTGGTAGGTGTAAAAGGGCGCCCACACCGGCTTGCCCTGTGTCAGGCGTTCGAAAAGATCGCCTGGATAAGCGCTGAGATAGCGGGTTCCGATCTTTTTCTGGCACGAAGCAAGCCCGGATACAAGTTCCTCGCCCCGCGCCCTGAGAACGGTGTTTCCCGATCCGGCCGCTGAAAGCGCAACGGCCGACAGAAAGTGTCCTCCAGCAAAGTGGCCGCGTAGTTCGCATGTTGGATCTTCCCATCCCTTGTACGGTGTCGCGCTGGAAGAAATTCCCGCGGTGATGCGGAATGTGTGCAGGAGCCGGTCGACCGCGAGGGAGTCGAGATAGCGGGCATTGATCTCCTCCTGCTGCTTGAAAATGCCGGGGCTGAGACGAACCGAGGCAAGCGGGAAGGGCTGGAGCTTGCCCGCGGGATGCTCGGGCTCATCGGCCAACAAGGCATGAGCGACTGCCGAGTGAGCAACCATACAAAGCCCAGCAGCCCCGGTGGATGTCCTGAGAAAGTTGCGACGCGATCGATTCATCATGGCGTTTCTCCTGCACTTGTGCTTACCGGCAACCTGCTTTGAAGCAGAGATTTTTGCTGAAGAACGGCATCACGTGATTCTGAAACCGATCCGCAACAGCGCTGGTGTGCGTACCAGGGTAAATTTCAAAAGTATTAGCAATTCCGTAGCTGTCGAAGATGTCGCGCAGCTTGCCGGCGTCGATGCGCAACCCGTCCTGATCGCCGACATCCATAGAGATAGCGCGATACTGCTTGAGATTTCCGATGTACTGATCGACGAACGCGAGCGGTGAGTTGGCCATGTATTTCGCCACGATCTCCGGTTGCGGAATGCCGTCCCCTGGTGGGCAGATCGAAGTAGAGCGGAGGATTCCCGGGATCGGGAGCCCACGCCGCTGCTGTTGCATATTGCGCGGAGGCGAAGCCGGGCGACGTGCCGCCAGGTCCGCTGGACTCTTCGCCGCCGCAACCTTCTTCTCGCTGGCGATCGCCCGCTCCTTCATTTGATCGGCGGAGCCTGGGCCGCCCCCGACCATCGAAGACATGCAGCAGGGACTCATGATGTAGAGAGCGCCGAAGACGTCGGGATGCTTCATGCCGATGCGCGACGCGCCATAGCCGCCCATGGAGTGGCCGACGAGGCCACGACTCTGCCGATCGGGAATGGTGCGATAGTGCGCATCCATGTAGGCGACGACATCGTGATAAATGAACTTTTCGAAGCCGCCGGTCGTGACAGAGCTTGAGTACATCGAGCCGTTATAGATGGTTTTGGAGTCGCGCAGGACGACGATCATCTCCTGCGACCCCGTGGCAAACGCGCCTTCAATGGTCTGTGGAACGTGGATCTCATGGGTCCACTGCTCGGCGCCAATCGAGTAACCGTGCAGCGCGTAAACCACGGGGTAGCGATGCTTCTTGTCTTTCTGGTAGCTGGGCGGGAGGAAGACGATGACGTCGCGATCGACAGCGTCGCCTTCGAGATTGCCTTCGAGGGCTGTGCCGTGGATCCTGATGTGCTCGACCGTGGCCGGCTTTGCGCCGGGGACGACATCGGGGACAATAGTCTGCACCTGGGCCAGGGACTGGCCGGCGGGTGCGATCGCGAAGAAGATGGCGCAGGCAAGAAACAGCTTCGTTGATTTCATCATGATCTTCTCTCGTAAGACCGGCTACTGCACCGGGTAGGAATAGATGTTCACACTAAAGGGGCGTACGGTGATGGTTTCGGGCAATGCGCCGAGCGCTTGTTCTTCGACCTGGACCTCGGGCTTCTTGTCGACCTGCACCGTTGCGTCGATGGAGTCGGGAGCCATGCGCCACAGTTTTCCCGCACTGGCAAGCTTCGCTCCATTAAGTGCGAGTTTGATGTTCTGTTCGGAGTCGGATGGGTTGAGCACGGCGATGGAGAGAGTCCTGCGGTCTTCACTGAGCGCGGCGCTGAGGTCGAGCGGATAGGTGTCGCTGCCGGGGTTGACCGCGGGCTGGTCGCCTCCGGCCGGAAACGTTGGCTTCGGTTGCGGCGAGTCGCCGGTGACCTCGACGGGGATGGTTCCGAAGTGATCGCGGTACATCTTGAACAACATGCCGGTGGGGTTGAGTACGGCTTCAGTGCGATTGGAACTCATCATCGCGGTCGCAAAGGTGAATGCGCCCATCTGAAAGACGTCGGAGTGGCGGAACATTTCCTGGAACGCCCATGCGTAGGCGGGAACGACCTTGTAGGAATCACGGTTACCGCCGAAGTAAGCCCATTCGTCGATGGCAATCGGAACTGGCTTGACGCGAAGTGCCGGGATGCGCTTCAGGTACTCCTGATAGTGCTCATATTTCGCACGGACCTGGACAGCCGGCGCGCGTTCCCACTCAATGAGCGAAAGTGGAGGGTCGATAGGCACCTTCTTCTGAAGCTTCATGTCAGTGTGTTGCGTGCCGGATGCGTAGTAATGCTCGCTGACCATGTCGATGTTATCGAGGCAGTTCAACAGCATTTGTCCGGTCCAGTCAGCTGCGGAAAGATAGTCGGGAACATACTGTCCGTTGATGCGCCTGGCCTGGTCAGCCCCTTCCATCACGTCGGGCATGGCGCCGGCAGCGATGAGGGTGATCGACGGGTCAACTTTGCGCATCTCCGAGGCAAAGAGATTGTGCTTCAGCTCGAATTGCGGAAGCGACATCGAGCCCATCTGGTAGTCGCCCCAGGGCTCGTTGCCTACGCCCCAGAACTTAACGTGATAAGGCGCAGGGTGGCCGTTTGCGGCTCGCCATTTGCCCATGGGCGTGGTGGCGGCTCCGTTAGTGTATTCGACCAGCTCGCGCGCAGACCATGCGTCACCGAAGCCGGCGTTGACGGTGATGTAAGGATCGACGCCGAGGAGACGACAGAGTGTAAGGAACTCATCGGTGCCGACATCATTGGGCTGCACGGCGTGCCAGACGGGATCGAAGATGGGCGGGCGCTTGTCGATGTCGCCGACGCCGTTGCGCCACTCGTATGCGGAAACAAAGTTGCCGCCCGGGAATCGCAGGACGCCAAAGCGCAACTGCCTGAGCGCGGCGATTACTTCGGGGCGGAAGCCTTCAACGTTGTCGGCGGGCATGAGCGATACTGCGCCGACGTGGAATGAACCCGTGCCGGTTCCGGCGATTTCGAGAGTGGCTTCGTCAGAGTCGCTCCTGGCGGTGTAGCGCAGTGGGAACTTGCGGTACGCGGCGCTGAGCGTGGCGACGGTGACGGTCTGACGGTCAGCGGGTTCCTTGCCCCAGATGAGCGTGACCTTGATTACCGCGCCGGGCGAGCCCGCGAGTACGATGCGTCCGGTGTAGACCTTCCCTCTGCGAACGGCGATTCCGGACTGGCTGACGCCATGCGGATCTTTGACGCCGAGTTTGACCAGCGGCGAATGATCGCCAGTGTAGGGATCCCTGGTGTCCATGGTGACCGCATCGTCGCCGCCTATGGGAGCCCACCACCGGGTAGGGGTGCGGCGGAAGCGCGGGTTCCCCGCAGCGTTGCCCATCACCGGAGGTGGCGTAGGCGCGCTGGCGGCGACGGGGTAGAAGAATTTGCGATCGATCAGCATCTCGGACCAGACGCCGGCGTTCACGAGGTCGCCGCCGTGCTCGAGAAACTGGCCGTAAATGTTCTTTGAGATGGGAGCTCCGGTCTTCGAGGTATCGATCGTGGCATTGACAGTGCGGGTCTGAGACGAAAGAGCGCTGGGCAATGCAAGCAGAAACAGGAGAAACAATGAAGGATTTCTGGAAAACGTTTTCGCGACTACGGTCTTCAGGAATGAGTACATGGTTCGGTTTCTCCCAATATTAAATGGAGCGAAACGCCGGAGTGCGTGCGGCCCGCCGGTGGCGTTGAATTTCGCCTCGACTGCCAGGATCGTCCACGCCTATCAATCGAGCGTGCTTCGCGATTACGGCTCAATCGAGACAACGGTCACTGATCGAGGTTCTACTGTGAGCGAGAGCCTGTCGTTCTGAATCTCCGCCGCTGTCGGCTTCGGCACAACTGAAGTGGGTGAGTCAAAGGTGTTGATACTGTCCACTGCGGCTCCCG
Organism: Acidobacterium sp.; assembly: GCA_003166955.1. Lineage (GTDB taxonomy): Bacteria > Acidobacteriota > Terriglobia > Terriglobales > Acidobacteriaceae > Palsa-343. Next base: position 21,954 of record PMUI01000131.1, on the reverse strand, counting down.
TTAACGTTTCCGCCCCGGCCGACTTTGCGGTGATGCCTGCGAGGGCAGCGTCGATGATTGCGGGGTTTCCCGCGTCGAGGTTTGTGATCTCAAGCAGCAGCTTTCCGTCAGCAGCTTTTGCGGCGATGGCGTCGACGCGCGGCAGGGTTACGCTGCCGTGGGTGTAAGCCCCCGCGTCGAAGGAAACGTGAACAGATATGGCGTCCTGAAACGGAACGTACATTTTGAAGACGTAATAGGTGGGCGTTAGGACCAACTTTTCCTTGTCCGTGAGGATCATCGCCTGAAGCACGTTGATCATCTGGGCGATGTTGGCCATGCGGACGCGATCGGCGTGACGCGCGAAGATGTTCAGGTTGAGTGAAGCGAGAATGGCGTCGCGGATGCTGTTCTGCTGGACGAGGAATGCCGGATTGGAGCCGGGCAGCGGCGCATGCCAGGCACCCCACTCATCCACACTTAATGTCACCTTCTTTTCTGGATCGTATTTGTCCATCACGGCTTCCTGCTTACGCAGGAACTCATCCATGAACAGCGTGGATTTAAGGGCTTTGACGTAGTCGTCCTGTCCGAACTTTTCCGAGGTGGTCGAGGGTGGCCAGCCGTTGGGAACCGTATACCAGTGCAGGGAGACGCCGTTGATGTCCCAGGCCCAGGTGTGCTTCTTCCAGGCTTTCATCACGGCTTCAGTCCACTCGGTGTCCGGGGTGCCGGGGCCCACAGCGATCTTCAGCATCTGGTCTTTGCTGCGCTGCGCGGGATTCATGTTGAGGACAAAGCGGCTATACACCTTCATCAGGCTTACGTAATAGTCGAGCGTCATGGCGCCGCCACAGTCCCAGCTTTCGTTGCCGATGCCGAGAAAGCCGACCTTATACGGCTCCGGATGGCCGTTGGCAGCGCGTTCTTTGGCAAGAGCGGTGGGCGCAGCGGCGGTCATGTACTCCAGCCACTCGGCCGCCTCCTGCGGCGTACCTGAGCCGAGATTGATGGACACGTAGGGTGTGCTGCCGATCTGCTGGATGAAGTCCATGAACTCATCGGTGCCAAACGCGTTGGTATCGATGACATCGCCCCAGGCTGAGTTCACCGTGGCCGGGCGCATCTCGCGGGGGCCGACTCCCTTGCGCCAGTGATACTGGTCGGCGAAGCAGCCGCCGGGCCAGCGGACGTTGGGCACTTTGAGTTCGCGGAGAGCGGCAACGATGTCGTTGCGGATGCCGCGGGTGTTGGGGATGGAAGAATCGGGGCCGACCCAAATGCCTTCGTAAAGGCCGTGGCCGAGGTTCTCAGCAAACTGGCCGAAGATGTTGCGATCGATCTTCGCGCCCGGCTTCGACGCGTCTGCGGAAAGATGAACAATGTTGTCGGCAGCCATCGAAGGGCGAACCGAACAGAAAGCCAGCAACGCTAAAACTGCGAAAACAAGACGCGCCACACATGCCTCCGAAGAGCGTGCAATCGAGCACGAGGCCGAGATGTGATCTCGTACTGACTCGGATTTTCGGCTGTTGTTTCCCCAGATTCCGCTCCGAAACCCTCGACTATACACATGTCCGGCTGCAGCAAACAAGGTAGATAAAACTCTTTATTCCGGCGGGCCACCGCATTACCATGCGTATGGCCGGAAGAGAACGGGGTATCCCGCTCCAAGGTTCTGGCTGTGGGATATGCCTGGCGCGGAGGTGCGCTGTGAAACTGGCTGGAATCGTGATTCTGTTGGCAGTGAGCTGCTGTTTTGGGCAGGAACTGGGGGATTTCAGACCTGCCACATCGAATGTTTTGGATTCGCAGTATCCGAGGGTGGACAGCAACTCACGGGTTCAGATCCGGTTCAAGGCGCCGGATGCGACCAGGGTGAAGCTCAATTTCTGGAGCGGGCCCAAGGTGGACATGGAAAAGCAGGCGGACGGGTTCTGGACCGTCACAACGCCGCCCATGGCTCCCGGGCTTCACTACTACACGATCATCGTGGATGGCGCAGAGGTGAGCGATCCGGGCAGCACGGCGTACTTTGGTGGAAGCAAGTGGGCCAGCGCCGTCGAAGTGCCCGAGGCCGGAGCAGATTACTACTTGCCCCAGGACGTTCCGCACGGATAGGTGCGTGAGATCTGGTATCACTCCAGCGTAACGGGGACATGGCGGCACGCGCTCGTCTACCTGCCGCCGGCCTATGACACGGCGAAGACTCGCTATCCGGTGCTGTATCTGCAGCACGGCGGGGGTGAGGACGAGAGCGGATGGATCAGGCAGGGCAAAGCGAATTTCATTCTCGATAATTTGATTGCGAGCGGAAACACGAAGCCGATGATCGTCGTAATGGCGAATGGCTATGCGAGCCGCGCCGAGTATCAGGTGCCCGATCTGTCGGGTAAGCCGTTCGGCTCGCCTGAGTTCATGAAGGTAATGCAGGAGCGGATGGGCGCGTTCGAAGACGATATGACGCAGGCGCTGATTCCGTTCGTCGACAAGACGTTCCGGACAATTGCCGATCGCGAGCACCGGGCGATGGCGGGACTTTCGATGGGCGGCATGCAGACGTTCCAGGTGTCATTCGATCATCTCGACTTGTTCTCATACATCGGCGGATTCAGCGGAGCGGCCAATGTGTTCGCGATGGGCAATAACAAACTGGACACGAAGACGGCATTCCATGGAGCGATGGCCGATCCGGCGGCGTTTGCCGGCCGGGTGCATCTGCTGTGGATCGGCGTGGGAACCAACGAACCTGAGCGAATGAAGTCCGGACTGGAGAATCTGCACGCGTCTCTCGATGAAGGGAAAATCCAGCACGTTTTTTACGAGTCGCCAGGCACCGATCACGAATGGCAGACATGGCGCCGCGACCTGAAAGATTTCGCACCGCGACTATTCCAGCCGCGGAGTCGAGCGGCCGTTACCGCGCGGTAGCAATGAAGTAAGACGCGGCGCTGGCCTGCGTGGGGTGGTCAGGTCCGGGTCATTGCTTGAAAAAGACAGATGTCGAGGGCAGTAGGTCCAGGTTCCAATTTGAGGTTCACATGAGCAGATTCATAACGCAAATGGTGCAGAGGTTCGTCCTGGGAGCTGGGACGCTTTTCTTTACCTTGTCCGCACAAACCGCAGTCGCGCAAGGTGAAGCGACTCCAGGGTATCTGGACACCAAATTGACACCAGAACAAAGGGCTGCCGATCTGGTTCAACGCATGACTCTTGCGGAGAAAGCTACACAGATGCAGAACAGCTCCGCCGCAGTTCCTCGGCTCAACATTCCCGCATACCAATGGTGGAGCGAGGCTCTTCACGGAGTGATCAACGAGGGCGTAACCGAGTATCCCGAGCCCATTGGCCTGGCTGCGACTTTTGATGTTCCGGGAATTCACACGATGGCGGCCCAGATCGGCATTGAGGGACGCATCAAGCACGTGCAAAACGCACGCGAAGGACACACGGGCATCATGGGAGGCCTCGATTTCTGGTCCCCCAATCTGAACATCTTCCGCGATCCGCGCTGGGGCCGCGGTCAGGAAACCTACGGCGAAGACCCGTTCCTCACCGGCCGCATGGGGGTTGCCTATGTGACTGGGTTGCAGGGGGACAATCCGAAATACTACCTGGCCATCGCGACCCCGAAGCACTATGCCGTACACAGCGGTCCGGAGCCGACGCGCCACTTCGCCGATGTGGATGTGAGCAGGCATGACGAGGTCGATACCTACGAGCCCGCATTCCGCGCCGCCATCGTGGAGGGCAAAGCCGGCTCTGTGATGTGCGCATATAATGCCATCAACGGCGAGCCGGCCTGCGCCAACCAGTACTTGCTGCAGGATCAGTTGTGCGGCAAGTGGGGCTTCCAGGGGTATGTGGTTTCGGATTGTGACGCGGTTCGCGACGTTGCCGCCAATCATCGTTACCGCGCATCGCAGGCACAAGGCGCGGCAATTTCCGTCATCCGAGGCATGGACAATGAATGCGTCACCTTTACTTCAAGGTTTGGAGAGCCCGTCGAAAAGGCCTATATCGATGCAGTGCAGCAGGGATACCTGCCTGAAAGCACACTGAACACAGCTCTCATCCGCTTGTTCACCGCGCGCATCAAGCTCGGCTTGTTCGACCCACCGGACATGGTTCCTTATACCAGGATCGATGAAAAGGAACTTGACAGCGCTGAACATCGCGCGCACGCACGCAAACTCGCGAATGAGTCCATGGTCCTGCTCAAGAACGACGGTTTGCTTCCCCTCAAGCAGGGGATCAAAAAGATCGCTGTCATAGGCCCGCTGGCCGACCAGACCAGGCCGCTGATCGGAAACTATGCCGGTCAGCCGACGCATATCGTCTCCATTCTCGAAGGCATCCGCGCCGAGTTTCCCAACGCAGCGATCACGTTTGTCGCAGGGACCCAGTTCCTGCGCACGGATGGCACGCCTGTACCGTACAGCATTCTTACTACTCCCGATGGCAAGCCCGGCCTAAAGGCTGACTACAACGAAGGCATGACGCGAGGCCGTCCCTCGCCTGGAGCGAGCACCTCGCCTCTCGCCAGCCGCACGGAGCCGAACGTCAAACTTGGCGACAGCAATTTGCCGCCTGAGATTGCCGGGAGAAAAGCCTTCGGCGTGCAGTGGTCAGGATTTCTGACGTCCACGGAGTCGGGAGACTTCATCCTCGGTATTCGCTGCGAAGGCTTTGCCAGGCTTTCGGTCGACGGCAAACAGATAGCAGTGGCATTCGGTGGCGGCGGTGCACCTTCGGCGAGCGTCGGTCGGCTCCACCTGGAGAAGGGCCGCAAGGTTGCACTCAACATCACCTACGGCAGCACCAACGGCAAACGGCAGGCCGAACTGATCTGGGCTAGGGCGAACAACGCGCCTTCGCCTGAAGCCATTGCAGCGGCGAAAAATGCGGATGCCGTTATCGCCGTGGTGGGAATTACGAGCCAGCTCGAAGGCGAAGAAATGCCGGTGAGTGAACCGGGATTCCTCGGCGGAGACCGAACCAGCATCGATCTTCCCCAGCCGGAAGAGGACCTGGTCGAAGCCGTGGCAGCCACCGGCAAGCCGCTCGCCGTGGTTCTCATCAATGGCAGTGCCCTGGCCGTCAACTGGATCAACGAGCATGCCAACGCCGTGCTCGACGCATGGTATCCCGGAGAAGAAGGCGGAGCGGCAGTGGCCGAAACGCTGAGCGGAAAGAATAATCCCGCGGGCCGGCTGCCAGTTACGTTCTACACCGGCGTCAACCAGTTGCCCAACTTCGAGGACTACGGCATGGCCAACCGAACCTACCGCTATTTCAACGACAAGCCGCTCTATCCGTTTGGCTACGGACTCAGCTATACGACCTTCAAGTACAGCGACCTCAGTGTCCCGATGCAGGCGGTGGCAGCGGGTCAGCCAGTGAGTGCCGATGTGACCGTGACTAATACCGGCAAAGTCGCGGGAGATGAGGTTGTGCAGGTCTATCTCAGGTTCCCTGCTGCGAAGGGTGCGCCGCTAATCGCTCTTCGCGGATTTCAAAGGGTTCATCTCGAAGCGGGTGCGAGCCAGAAGGTTCATTTCGACTTAAAGGACCGCGACCTGGGCATGGTGACCGAGGATGGAACTCCAATCATCGCGCAAGGCGACTACACCATCAGCGTCGGCGGTGGCCAGCCCGACACAGGAGCGCCGGTAGTCACCGGAAAGTTCCGGATAGAAGGTCAAATCGCATTGCCGGAATAAAACGACACCTCAGCTTCGCGTCCGGGGGCAAAGGGGATAAATACACAGACGGGATTTCTGCAAACTGCTTGCGATCGCCGCAGCATCCAAAGCTGTGCCATCCACTGGGCAGACTGCACAGGAGAGCCAGCCTGTATTGCCGAGTGGGTTCAACCAGTACACGCAGGACTACGCGCACTTTTGCGCCCTGCCGCCGGAGAAGAGGGTTTTCTACAAGGTGAGCGACGGCAAGATTGTCGAGGAACGCCTCGATGAGGCCGCATGGCAACCTCCGGCATGGAACTATAATCCAGCGGCGCAGTCGATTGCAGGCGGGCTTTGGGATGATGTGCCATCGAGTTCGCCAATCCTGGATCTTGCAGGCGATGGTCCGTTCAAACCCACCTGGGATTCGTTGCTTGAGTACGAAGCGCCGGATTGGTACCAGGATGCCAAGTTCGGCATCTGGGCTCACTGGAGTCCGCAGTGCGTTGCCGAAGCCGGCGACTGGTACGCACGGAATATGTATATCGAGGACCAGCGGCAATACAAATATCAGCTCGAACATTTTGGACCGCCATCGCGGTTCGGGTACAAGGACCTTTGCGCTCAGTGGACTTTGCTGAACTGGGAACCGGACGAGTTGATCACGCGCTACAAAAACGCGGGCGCGAGGATATTTGTCGCTCTGGCCAATCACCATGACAGCTTCGACGCCTGGGACTCGAAACATCAGCCGTGGAATGCAGCCGCAATCGGTCCCCATCGCGATGTTATCGGCACCTGGGCCGCAGCGGCGCGGAAGCAGGGGCTACGATTTGGCGTGACAGTGCATCAGGCGCGCAACTGGTGGTGGTTCCAGCCTTCGCATGGCGCCGACAGGTCCGGACCACGGGTCGGCGTTCCCTATGATGGCCGTCTCACGCAGGCCGATGGGAAGGACCAGTGGTGGCAGGGGTTCGATCCTCAGCGACTCTACGGCGTGAAGCACCCCCCGGCCGCACTGCCCGACACGTCCTACGTGAAGAACTTTTACGACCGAACCCGCGATCTCATCGAGCAGCACAATCCCGACCTGCTTTACTTCGACGATTCGCTGCTGCCGCTGGGCTGGGGTGGGATGAATATCGGCGCGTACTTCTACAACCACAGCATTCGGCAACACGGCGGCAAGAACGAAGCCGTTCTCAATGTCAAGGATGTTCCGGACCGGCTTGCCAAAGCGGTTGTCGCTGATTATGAACGAGGGCTTACTGCCGAGATCATGAAGCATCCCTGGCAGTCGGAGACCTGCATTGGCGCCTGGCACTATCTTCGCTTTCTCTACGAGAAGACGGGTGAATACGGCGGGTATCTGCATCCACGCGACGTCATCCACTGGCTTATTGACACCGTGAGCAAGAACGGCACATTCATTCTCAATGTCCCCGGCAGGCCCGACGGAACCATTGACAGCAAGGAGATCGCAGTGCTCGACCGCATCACAGCGTGGATCCAGACAAATGGTGAAGCGATCTATGACACTCGGCCATGGAAGATCTACGGCGAAGGACCCAATAGCGTAAAGGCCGGCTCCTTCCAGGGAGAGAGCGTGAGCAAACTGGGAGAGAAAGACATCCGGTTCACGCGCAATAAATCCAGTACTGTGATTTATACGCTGGTGCTGGGCTGGCCGACGGAAACGTTCACCGTGCAGTCTCTGGGACTTTCATCTGCAACAAGACCAGGGAAAGTTGCGAAGCTCGAACTCCTCGGGACCGACCAGACAGTGAGTTGGAAGCAGCAGACCGATGCTCTGAAGGTGGAGCTTCCAAAGCTCTATAGACCAGAGGTCGATTATGCAGCTGTGCTCAAAGCGACATTGGCCTAAGCGGAAATGAAGCACGGTGGCTCGTTGGTCGCTTAGGCGATGTCTCTGAGTCTGATCGGAACGCTGCGGGAACAAGTGCTAACATCACGGCGATTGTCGAAATCACAACTTCAGGCTCGGAGAAGTGCAAATCCATGTTTCATTCCTGCATGCGGCACCTGTGTATCGTCGTGCTTGGTTTTCTTGCAGTCTCGTTCGCCTCAGTCGCTTCCGCTCAGGCAAATCAAAACTCGTTGCGTGAAGTCGCCGCCAACGTTAAAGACACACGCGGTCCGGTTGATCGCTTCTTTGACCTTTCAATCGGCTCCGATTATCCCGGAACGTTGATTCGGGATGACAGCCAGGCGCAGCTCAAACTTGTCACAGGGGAACTCGGCTTTCGTTACATACGATTCCACGCCATCTTCCATGATGTTCTGGGAACGGTCCGCGTTGAAAATGGAAAGACCGCGTATGACTGGGCAAAGATCGATCAGCTCTACGACGATCTGTTGGCGCGGCGTATCAAGCCATTTGTCGAGCTTGGCTTTACTCCAAAAGCGCTGGCGACGTCGCAGAACAGCATCTTCTATTGGCACGGGAATACATCGCACCCGAAGCGGGATGGCTGGCGGGACCTGGTAGACGCCTTTGTGCGGCACGAGGAAACGCGTTACGGGAAGGACGAAGTTCGTACATGGTACTTCGAGGTGTGGAACGAGCCGAACCTGTCCGGCTTCTCGGAGGGCGCCGACCAGAATGCATACTTCGAACTCTATGACCTGACTGCCAGGACAATCAAAACTGTCGATCCCAAGTTGCGGGTCGGCGGTCCTGGTACGGCTGGTGCAGCATGGATCCCTGAATTTCTGGCGCACGTCAAACTCAGCGGCGCTCCAGTCGATTTTGTTACGACGCATACTTACGGCGTCCAAGGCGGATTTCTGGATGAGAACGGAAAGGGCGATACCAAGCTCGATCCGTCTCCAGACGCAATCGTTGGCGACGTGCGGCACGTGCGCGAGCAGATTTCGGCATCAGCTTTCCCTGGCCTTCCGCTCTATTTCACCGAGTGGAGCACCAGCTATACGCCGCGCGATTCCGTGCACGACTCCTACATCAGCGCGCCGTACATCCTCGACAAGCTAAAAGCCAGCCAGGGGTTGGTGCAGGGAATGAGCTACTGGACCTACACCGACCTTTTCGAAGAACCGGGACCGCCAACCGCTCCCTTTCAAGGGGGATTCGGATTGCTGAACCCTCAGGGAATTCGCAAGCCGGCCTACTTCGCGTACAAGTATCTGCATGCGCTTGACGGAAACAGCCTGGTGACGAACGATCCGCAGGCGATGTTGTCCACAAAGGATGGAAACGTTACCGCTGTGATCTGGGACTTCGAACAGCCAGACCAGAAGGTTAGTAATCGCTCCTTTTATACAAAGGCGATTCCGTCGCATCCGGCTGCGCCTGTGCATCTGCGTCTGACACAACTTGCCACAGATACCCCGTATCACCTGGAAGTGCATCGAACAGGGTTTCATGCTAACGGTGCCTACACGGCATACATCGAACTTGGTTCTCCCAGGGAACTGACTGAAGCGCAGATCGCGCATTTGAGCGATCTCACCCGAGATCTTCCGGAGACGGATAAGGTCGTGTGCAGCGGCGCCAACGGCACTCTGGATACCACTTTCCCGATGAACAGCAATGATATTGTCCTCGTCAAGCTGGTACGTGACCATGCAGCCAGGTAATCGATCTGCGGCGTTCACTACCGAAGGGAAACAAATGAGCGAGAGGAAGCGTCGAAATATCTACGTCAATTGGAACGTGTACTTCTTCGCCCTGCTGCTGGCTATCATCTCTGCTGGGCTGTCACGCCTCGCACCGGCAGCGGAGGCGGCTTCCGCGCATCCAACCTGGCCCGGTCCAGGACAGCTTTTTTGTGGGCACGTGTTATCAGCCTATCGACCGCTCACCTGAGCAGATCGATCAGGACGTTGCCATCATGAAGCGCGCGGGTTTCAATGTCGTGCGCATGGGCGACCTGTCGTGGGATTCTTTTGAGCCATCGCAGGGCAAGTTCACCTTTGAGTGGTTCGACAGGATCATGGACAAGATGCAGGCCAATGGCATCCGGGTCATTCTTGACATTCCGGGTCTGCCCGCGCCCATCTGGCTGCATCGAGCGTACCCGGGCGTCGATATCGTCGCGCAGAACCGCACACGGCTTCCACCCGCCGAGCGTTACATGGATGACATCAGCGACCCCGACTACGTCCGCGAGGTTGGAATTATGGCCGAGGCGCTGATGAGGCGGTATGCGAACCATCCCGCGGTAATTGCCGTGGGCTATGACAACGAGATCGGAAACGGCTTCATGTCTTATTCGGAAGCCGACCGGCAGCGGTTCATTGCGTGGTTGAAGAAGAAGTATGGCAGCATTCGAGAGCTGAACAAAGCATGGGCCACGCAGAGATGGTCACGCCGCCTGAACAGTTTTGAAGATGTCGACCTGCCGCTCGCGGATGGCCCGGGACCGTCGGAGCGCTATCTGGACATACATCGCTTCTGGTCGGATGTGACCGTGGCTCGTCTGGAGGAACTGGATGCGATTCGTCAGCGGAACATGCCGAACGTTCCGTCGATTTCAAACTTCTGGGATACGGCTTCGCGGCGCGGCTTTGACTACCTTTCTACGTACAAGGCCTACGTCTCATACGGGGCTGAAGGCCTTTATCCAGGGGACCCCATCAGCGGTTCGTTTGGCGCGCTGATAACCAAAGGGGCACTGCCGACTCCGATATGGTTCAACGAGTTCACCGCCGGCGGCGGTGGTTTTTACGGAACACCGGGCCGAAGCCGCATGTATGCATACCTCGGACTCATGATGGGAGCTCAGGGGATTCTCGCCTGGACCTTCAACAGTCACCAGGGCGGAGAGGAACAGGCGCTCTTCGGGCTGGTGGATCACAATGGAACTCCTTCGTGGAAAGTGGATGAGTTTGCACGTATAGCAACGGAGTTCAAACAGCTCGTCAAATATGGATTCCCTCGGTTCACGCATCCCGAAATAGCCATCGCCTATTCATTCGACTCCTTCATCGACTCTCATCCCAATGGTCCTTCCAATACAACGCTGCAATACTTCAAGCCTCCCTACGCGGAGCAGGTGCAAGGCGCCTTTGAGCCATTCTTCCGTGCCAATCTTGATACCGCCATCATCAACATCGGGCATGAGAACCTTTCACCCTACAAACTAATCATCGTACCAGCTGATTATGTGATGGATGTCGCCAGCGGAACAGCACTACGGGAATATGTAAGCAATGGCGGGACAGTACTAATGACGGCATTGTCAGCCAAAGTGGATGAGCATGGGCAATGGTTCGACACTCCGCTGCCGGGCAGGCTGAGCGATGTGTTTGGGCTGAAGATAAACGCTTTCTATGCTTCGACGGGGTTGAAATTCGATCTGGATGGCAAGTCAATCTCTACCGATATACGTCGATACGAGGTGCTCGAGCCCTCAACGGCCACGGTGCTCGCTCGCTTCACAAATATCCCGGATCATAGCCCGGCAATCACGATCAATAGATTTGGTAAAGGCAATGCCCTCTACCTGGCGACCGAGTCCAATCCTTCCACCATCGGTCCCGTCCTCGAACGCGTCCTCCACCTGGCGGGCATTCAAGCTGGACCCTCCACACCCGAAGGTGTCTACGCCCGCTCGGTAGATGGACGCACTTTGTACGTAAACACCACCGAAGAAAAGAAGACCGTAGCCCTGAACGTCAGCAAACGGGGAATACTGACCAATCGGATTTATGAAGGCGCCATAGTCCTGGATCCACTGGCATCGGATCTCGTCCAATGAAGAAGAAATTGCGTTGCTGGCGGATTTTAGTCCAGACAACCTGGGAACCTGAGGGCGACCCATTCAGTCCTTATGAGTACATCATCGCCAATGCACTCATCGATAGGCATGAGCGAATGGCCTAAAATCCCGGATGGGCGACGGAACTTCGTACCTGCACGCTGTCGCCGCAAAGCAGCGATCGCCGTCGGTAGTGCTGATTCCTGGAGAGATCAGGACCCTTCTAGAAGGGTTAAAGATACGCGAGAGAACGTTGGTTTTCATCGCGGCATCAACCGGCATCCGTCATAGCGAACTGTTTGCTTTGAAATGCGCAATGTTGGCGGTTTTCGGTGGCGCCCGGCCCCGATCGCGAAGGCCCGTCGTATCCGGGACAGAGGTCTCGAGCAGTGAATTTTGGGGCGCCCTGATCCAATTGGGCTGAGCCGTGGGGGATTAGCACCGAAGCTGCTGTCCCGATTCCTACCACCTCGCAACATAGCAATGGATTGACGATCTGTTGGAATAGTCAACAAGGTCGTGCCACTCGCTGTGCACTCAGCTTGCTGAACTGCATGATCCGGTCCCGGTTTGGGATCCAGGGCACAGGGGAAAGAGCAACCCCTCTGAAGGCGTTGCTGCTCTTTCGAGTCTCTTTGACCGTGCACATTCACAACGCCGGGCACGGGCGTTTGGGGTGCGCCGCGTGCCCGATCCGGGGGAAAAGATGCAGAGGACCGGGGCCGGATGGGCCAGTGCCCCGGTCTCCTGCCGAGTGGAAGTTGCGCGGAATCCCCATTTCCGCTGGCAATCTTGCCACCGTATTCGGGAGAACGCTCCCTCTCAGAGCATCTCCCGATCCGATACATCGCCGGATTCCGTCTCCGGTCTAATCGACCGTGAGTGTGAAGGTTGTTGAAGCGGTAATGCTGGACGTGGAAGTGTCTGCACCGTCCAGCGTCAACGTATACGTACCCTTTGCCACGTCTGTAGAAGTTGAAGTCGAAGTCGAGCTGGAGTTGCTCCCGCAGCCCAGAGGGAGGCCCACCACAAACAGGAGCGCGAGACAGCTGAGCAGGATGCGCAGCGCAGCGCGGCGCCGGCCGAATCCGAACAGCAGGAGCCCGGCGATGGTGGCAGCACCGATCCGAATCGCATTACCAGAAAATGGGCTGCGGCTGGCCGTTGCGGAGAAGTTCTTTCGGGGGGAGAAGTAGTGAACTGTGCCATTTTTACGACTGGAGCTGGCCGATGAGCAAGAGGACTCCGAGGTGTAAATCGTGAGAGCCGTGCTTACAGTACTATTCGCCGTTACGCTGACATCCTCACCGCTGTCTCCAATGCTGTAACAGCCATAGTCCTGGAGCGAGCTGCTGGAAGTGGACAAGGTGAAGTGCACCGTGCCCGCGTAGGAATTCTCCGATTTGAGGGTGACCGTCGAAGTTCCGGAGCTGCCCTGCGACACGGTCACGTTAGTGGCGGATAATGTGAAGCCGCCGCCGTTGGACGTGCTCGATCCTCCGACATCGACCGTGAGGGTACCGGTGGAAGAGGCAAATGTGGAGCTGCCCGAATACTTGGCGGTGATGACATGCTCTCCGGACGTAGTGGAGGAAAAGGTGTACGTGGCCGATCCGTTGGAAAGGGACAGGGAGGAAGTCTCAGTTGTGCCATCGACCGCGATGGTCAGGGTTCCGGCAGGCGTCGTGGTGATGGAACTGGATTGTGGAGAGACCGTGATGGTGATGACATCGCTGGCGCCCGAGGACGGCGCCGTGGTGGCTGCGGAAAGCGCCGTGGTGGTGGCTTCGAGCGACGCGGAGGAGCCGGCCGTCCACGACGTCATCAGGTTGTAGAAATCCACGGAGCCGAGGCCGCTGGCCTCATCGTATCCGGTGGTCGCATAGTACTTTGACTCGCCGGCTGAGGAACAGTAGCTCGATCCGGCGGTGCATTCGTTGCCGCCGCTGGTGATGTCGTGAAATGCCGAGGCATAGGTTGTTGAGTCGGCGGCGAGCGTATAGAGGGTGGAGTTCACCAGGCCCTGTCCGGTCGAGTTTTCCTTCTGGTTGATGATGGCCAGCATTCCCGCAAAGATGGGAGCCGCAAAACTCGTTCCGCCGGCAACCGTGAGATAGCCCGAACTCGAATCGCGAAATCCGTTATTGCAACTGGCCGCCTGTCCGGAACTCCATCCGGAGGTATCGCTGGAGCAATAAAGGTAGCCGGCATTGTTGGGAGAGGAATCCATGGAAATATCCGGGACCAAACGAAAGCTGCCTGAGGAAATCCCGGTGACGCCGGTCTGCCAGCCGGGCCTGGCGGTCAGAGTGCTGACTCCTCCGCCTCCGGACGAAAGCGCATATTCCGCGCCATACTCCGAGCCATAGGTCGAACTGTCGTCATTCCAGACCTGTTCCGGAATATAGGAAAGGGCGGAGGCGATTACATCGCTGCCGCTGGCCGATTCCCAGTAGGTCGTGTTCGACGAGGAGACATCGGAGGAGGGAAACTCTGTTCCCCCCAATGCAGTAGCAAAGGCGCTGCTGGCCGGATAGTTGACGGCCAGTTCCTCTTCCTGCGAGGTGGGAGTCGAGTTAGTCGTCAGGTCGGCATAGCACCCCGTCGATCCCGTGTCGCCGGAGGCCACAACGATGCTCTGGCCCTGGCTGGCGCCTTGTTCCATGATGGATTCCAGCGTCGAATAATCGCTGGAACTAAGATCGGGTTCGCAGCCTCCATAGCTCATGCTGATAACAGGTGCGATATCGGTATCCACGGCGTACTGGAGTGAATCCCACACGCTGTAGTTCGAGTTATTGCCTACGTAGACCAGGTAGAGGGTCGCCTCTTTGGCGATACCTCCGGAATACTCCAGGTCCAGATCGGATTCGGCTTCATCCCCGGACGAGTAGGCGGCATTGCCGGAATTCGGCACCAGAACCAGAGTTGGATCCCTAACGGTTAGCCCTGCTGCGCTCTGGAAGTTCTCGATGTCCGACACCGATATCTCTGACTGGCCTACAACGGCAACGGACTGACCTGCTCCAGTATAACCCGCGCTGTAAGCAGCTTTGATGTCATAGATAACGGCAACGTCTCCCGGCTGTAGATAGTGATTGCCGCTCTGGCTGGAGGTAAAGGCGGGTTTGGCCGCGGTTGTCTCGGCGTGAAAGCGTACGAACGGCTTTGGTTTAAAGTCATCCAGGTTGCGAATGGTGCTGACAACGCCGGACAGGGCAGCGGGAATGGTGAGTTCGGTTGCATTGGCATAGTGCGACTGCCCGTCGACACGATAGTTGTGTATCTCCGTCTGAAATGCAGACTCCACCTGGGAGACGGTCCCCAAGAATGTAATGCTGTTATGACTGTTCGCAATGCGATCGACGGTGAATCCCTGCGATTCCAGCCAGCCGCGCACCTTCTCCAGGTCGTCATCGTCGAGGCCGAATCGGGCCGCATACTCGGCCGGAGTGAGCCATTTGTGGTAGCTGGTCGAGCCCGCAGTTTGCTGCTGACGTACGAGCTCGTCGAGTTCGGCCTTCTGTGCAGCGGAGGGACGGAAATACATTGTTATTCCGCTCAGAGCAGTGCCGGCATTGGTACGGCCAGCGTCATATTTCGAGAGCCCTTGTGGATTCGCCGAGCCTGGTATGGCTGCCGTGGCGCTCGAATCGATTTCGCCGGAGATACGGATTGTCGAGGTCTGCGCGAAAGCACAGCAGGAGGACACGAGAACCAGTGCCGCCGCGACGAGCGCGAGCGATGCGTATGGCCGCCGATACGCTCCGCTGCCGAGGGGAGTTGCGGTTACGACATCTGCCTTGTTGGCGCGATACGGCCGCAGGCGGACCGAGGGGATGTCGATGGAGTTTCGTGTGTTATGACTCTTCGAGCAATGGAAAAAGGGCCTGCTGCCTGCGCGGCCGAGCCCATTGCTGCTGGATACGACTGACCCGAAACCGAAACTCTCTGCGTTCATTTCAATCCTTACTGCATGGTCGTTGCTGGTTGCGGCTGAGGTACTTTCAGCTTCGCTGGCCGGTTCATGCGTTGTGGAAACCCGGCAACCGAAGACGCCGATCAAGCGGCTGTCCTGGAAGACACCGCCCGCGCCAGCCGGCCTCATTTGCGATCTTCCATGGGCCCTCCGTGCCGCGGGCGGCTGCCCAGCACGCCCAGCCAGCGCGTAGAGCAACCCAATCTCCTGGAATCTTTCCCTGGAACCTGGCTGGGAAGCCGGACATTTCTATCTGCTGTCTCAGCCCATCCTTCTCCCCTTTGCTGCTGTTGTGGATGTCAATGAGACGGGATCGGCGACCTCTTGCTCGTAATAGAAAGTAATGATTTGTAACGAAGTGTCACGAGGCTGCTCTCGCGCGCTTTCGATTTGCCAGCCGTGCCTTCCTCATCATTCGTCGGCGCCTCACTCACGGGTGATGACCGGCTGTCGCAGCCGGTGTCGGAGCCATCGGCCGCAGTTGGATACCCTGCTCCGTCCCGGTGTCGATTTCACGGCTGCTTCCGGAATCGAACGGCGAGGCCCGAACCACGTGCGGGACAATCATGAAGACCAGTTCGTCATCGGTGACCTGATGGGATTGTGTGGTGAAGAAGTATTTGACCAGAGGGATCTCTCCGAATCCGGGCCATCCGCTGACCGTGTGGCTCACCTGCTTCTTTACAAGGCCAGCCAGAATCGTAGCTTCGCCATTTTTTAGTCTGACCGTCTGATCTGTCTTCTGCTGGCTGATCACCGGCTCGGCCACTCCGTCGATCGTGTCGGTTCCCGACTGAGAAGAAACCTCCACACTCAGCTTCAGCGTTACGTCTCGATCCCTGTGAATGGCGGGCGTCATCTCAACGTTGACGCCGACATCGAGATACTGAAACTGAGTCTCCGCAGCCGCCGACGTTGAGCCAGTGGCGTACGTATAGGAGCCGGTAGCCACGGGGAGCTTCTCGCCGAGCTTCAGCGTTGCCTTCTGTCCGTCGAGGGCCCGCAGCCGCGGACTCTGAAGGATGTGCGTGTCGGAATCCGTCAGCAGAAAGTCGGCCGCAGCCTCGCCTATCGAAATACTGTAAGAGGAGCTCCTGCCGATCTCATTCAGGGTCTGAGAGGAGCCTGAGTTGACGGTAAGTGACGTTGGCGGGGAGAGGCCGATCTCGCGCAATTTGTCGCGGCTCACTTCCATGACCGTGATGTCCACCATCACTTCCGGTTTGGGCTGATCCAGACCGGCGATGAGCATTTTTGCCAGCTCCAGTTCGTCCGGGGTGGCGCGCATGATGATGGCGTTCTCGCTGGCTATTCCGTTAATTCTCGCCGTCTGAAGAACATTGCGGAGAGCAGTCTGAACCTCGGTGAAGTCATTCTGCTGGGCGACGTTCTGCAGATAGAAGATCTGAACCGCCTGTTCGCTCAGAGCCTGCCTCCGCGCGCGGGTATTCTGGGCGATAAAGATCGTGTTATGCGTGACTGGCTTGAAGAATGTGCCGGAGATCTCTCCCACGATACTGAAAGCTTCCGGGAGTGTAACTTCCTTTAAATCGACCTGAATGCGTTTCGAGCTATATTCGGGATCGAACAGAACATTGATACCAGCAGCTTTGCCAATGGCTTGATACACAATCCTGCTGTCTTCGACCATGTGCAGAGTAAGGGGCTCGCCGGAAGAAAGATCCAGGCGTGGTGGCGGGGCAGCCTCCGGCGCCGTCTCCAGCGGCTTAGCGGCTTCCGATCGCGCCTGATCCAGGCTCTCGAGGTTCGCCTGCAGTCTCCGCGTATCCTGTTCGGCGAGCTCGTTACCGGGATCCATGTCGAGGGCTCTGAGGAACGAGGCGAGAGCAGCAGGCTGGCTGCCGGCTTTCACGTAGTCTTCTCCCTGCTTCAGATATTCTTCTGCAGCAAGTCCACGAATCCGCTGGTAGCTAACTCGGTATTTCACCTCGGCCGGATTCAGGTCGAACGCTTTCTTATACGCCTCCAATGCCGCGATCATGTCGTCGCGCGTTTCCGCTGCCTGACCTTTCCTGTAGAGGTCGTGGGCCGATTCACTCCAGGCGCAGCGCAGGCAACAGAGCAGCAGGATAGCGCTCCCATAGAAATAGCGAGGTAACTTCATTCTGAAAACTCCTAAACCCATTGACGCATTCCGCCTGCCGGCGTCGGTCATGGCGAGAAAGCTCAACAGCATTCGTAGACCAACGAGGCCACCGCCTGCGGCGTAACTTCACCCTGCTCCCGCAGGATCAGGGCATCCCCACGCGGCTCCAGCAGTTCCTGGAGCAGGAACTCGGCACAGACGGAAGGAAATGCCAACCAGTGGCGGAACAGTCCCGTCAGGTACTCGCTGTCCTCTGTTCGCAGGCCGTCGCCCCAGTCGGGACGAATTACGATGGCCGGCCCACCGTGCCTTCGTAGAATCACAGCGAAACGAACAGGGTTCACACCAGGGCGGGAATATTCGAGCACCGCATACTGCGGCCACAGATCGCTCATTTTGAATGAAACCTCAAAGTTGCGCAGCTTTGAATCCCGCGGCCTTTTTGGAAGATAGCCGGGACCGTTGCTGGACTTCTGATGTGCAGACGCGATGCCTTTGATGACTGCTTGTAAAGAATTGCAACGGAGTGTAACGAATGTGCTCCCAGGCCCGCGAACTCCTCATGTCACTGCGTCTGTCGCTGCGTCGGCGTCGTGGGATAACTCGGCCGATGGCCGCACAATGGGCTCAGGTGGATCCTGTTGTTGCGTTCCAGCGTCCGTACACGGCGCTGGCCGGACGATGGAGTGGGCGCGGTGCGAACCAGCTCGTCTCACGGACGAGAGCACAGCCTCGTGGGTGGTGAATGCGGCCATCCATCTCGTGATGAGCCAGGGTATTTGTTACGAATCATTACATTCGTTTACAGGGATACTGACTAGGATGAGGAAACAACTGACGGTCAGGGCTGCAAAGCCTGGATCGTGATAAGCCGGCGGCATACGCCCAAAGGTCTTAAATCATGGAAGAAAGTGAGGCCAAAATTCTCATGAAGTACAAGATTCGCGCGCTTCCTCTGATATCCGCGGTGGCACTGTTCGCATTACTGCCAGCCAGCTGCAGCGCCCTTGCACAGGAACCTGGTCCGCCGCCCATGGGCGGCCCGCCCCCTGCAATGGACGTAGACAAACAATTGTCGAGTATGACGAAGCACTATGCTTTGTCGGATGCCCAGAAGACACAGATCCGCCCCATCCTGGCAGATGCAAAGAAGCAGATGGACGCGCTCTTCCAGAACACCTCGCTTGCTCCCGAAGACCAGTTCGCCGCCATGCGTCGCATCCACGACGATGAGGTGTCGAAGATCTCTGCGATTCTGAATGACAACCAACGCGCCAAATATCAGAAGGACCAGGAGCGGATGATGCACGAGCCCCCCGGCGACCCGGGCCCGCCACCGGATGGGGGAGGAGGACCTCCACTCCCGGCACAGAATCTGTAAACAGGAATCATAATCCGGCGCCGATCGAAATGCGTCAACATGATCGGCGCCGGCAACCGAAGAACCTCAACCCGTCCTGACCAGTTAGAAGCTGAAGCTCATCTGCAGATCGATGGAGCGGTTTGCTGAGGCTGAGGAGAAGAATCCGCCTGCCAGCGCCGTCGATTTCCCGAACAGAGGATTGACCTGACTCGATGAGCAGCCGGGCGAACCTGCCGAGCAGCCGACAACGCCAACTGGCTGCGCAAGATTAACGTTGTTGAAGATGTTTCTCCCCATCGCCGCAAAGGTCAGCGAGTACCGGCGCGGAAGTTCCTGATCGAGTTTAGGGGGGCCTCCGTTGCTGCTCAGACCTCCCGGACCCAGCCCGCCACCGGGACCACCACCGCCGGGGCCGCCCCCGGGAGGGGGTCCGCCGCCGGGTCCCCCAGGGCCGGGCTGGAAGCCACCGGAACTGCGCGTCGTGCGCGGACCGACGCCGAGAGACTTGCTGACCCGCAAATTCATGCTAAGTTCCGAAGGGCCGTTGCCATAGTTGTAGGGAATGCGGGCCTTGTTCCATGCTGGATTGAGGTCGAACGTCCCATAGGCGGTCTGCACCATGCCGGTGCTGGACGAGGTGGCGAATGCCGGACGGTCGTTGTACTGGTTGTCGCCGTTCAGATCGTTCGACAGCGTGATGTTGAAGGGCTGGCCGGAGTTAGCTACCAGCATGGGACTCAGTGAGATTCCATAGGGGCCCTGGATGTTGCCGCCCAGAAGAAAGCGATTGTGCTGGTCGAAGGTTGCGCGGCCGTAATCGGCTCCGGGATCGAACTGGTTTGAGGGGAAATAGGTAGCTCCGGAGGTGTCGGCTTTGGCAAAGTTCAGCATGTAGAAGCCGAACAGGGAGACACGCCGCGCGCGCACGGTGTAATTCATGACGAGCTGGTTCTGGTTATAGACGCCGCCTGACTGAAACTGGTCAATGTTTTCGTCGATGCCATTGGGGCGAGTGCCGGTGCCGGTAACAGGATCGTAGGTTTCAGGCAGGTAGGCGTTGATGTTATCGCTGAGGTATTGGTGTACGCCGCGGGAGTTAACGTAGGTCGCCGAGAGGGGCGCAACTTTTCCGAACTGGTGTTCGATGGAGGCTGCGGCCTGCATGTTCAGTGCGGCCTTCAGGTGCGGGGACAGGTTTTCAATCGTTGGGGTTTCTGTACCCTGCGAGGAACTCTCATACCGAGCGATATATTCCTGCTGATTGATTCCATTTTCACGGATGGCATCGAGCACATAACTGGAACTGAACCGGTCGTAGAACCAGCCATAGCCGCCCCGGACGATGGTCTTCGCGGCCGCAGCTTTACCGGCCCCCGGCGCCCATGCGAAGGAGAGGCGCGGGGTCCAGTCCGCATGATCGCCGATGCGGTTCTGCGATTCGAACCGCAGGCCGTAGCTGAAGGTCAGATTCGGACGAACCTTGTAATCGTCCTGGAAGAACAGGCCTGCGTCGAAGAGGTCGACGCTGGCGTTCGGGTTCCCGCGGACCACATCGTATTCTTCGGGACTGCCTGCCAGCCAGGCCTGGAGTGTCGGGTAGATATAGTTTCCGTTGAATCCCGACGTGGAGTAACTGGAGTCTCTGGTGAGCCGCAGACGCAGACCGAAGTTCAGACCGTGAGCACCGGCTGCAGCCATGGTGTAGTTTTGCAGCTCGTAGTGATCCTGATTGTCGCGGACGGTGCCCTGGTTATTGCCGCCGCCGGTGAAGCTGCCCTGCACGGTAATCGTGGGGTCGGTGCTCTGGGCCACCTGACTGTCGCGATCGCCCATGTACTGGAAACGCGTCTCGTTCACGACCCTGGCGCCCAGAATCTGCGTGTCGCTGAGCTGCACCGTGTTCTCATGATTGAGCACGTTATACGCCTGGCTCTGCAGAGCGAACTGCGAGACGCCGTCGTTTGTCTCCTTCTGCCGGTCGAACATGTAGCGAATGCTCAGGGTATTGCTGGCGCCCAGCTGGAAGTCGAAGCGCGGACTGATGTCCAGACGCGACTGGGGGTTCGCAACCGCAGCCGTGTAATTGTAGGTGGTGCCGCTGGAATCGATCAGCTCTGCATTGATGATGGAATTTGCCTGGTTATTGCGGTCGAACACGCTTGTGAACCACGAGGCATTGCGATTGAGCGGGCCGCTCATATTGCCCACCAGAAAAGTGGTGTAGTAGGACGGTTCCTCGGTGACAAATGGATTGAGCGAATTGAATGCCGAGTTGTTGCCCATGATCATAGCCATGCCACGGAATTTGTCGGTACCCGGCTTGGTGAAGATTTCGATTCGGCCATAACCCAGCTTGTCGTACTGCGCAGAGAAGGGATTGCTGTTGATACGTATCTCGCGAATCGAAGACTTGGGCGGGAGTTGTCCGCCGGTGAAACCGTCGATGTAAATCTGTCCCCCGTTGGGGCCGGCCGACGGTCCCGCCAGGGCGCTCAGCTCATTCTGCAGCTCGTCCGGATCGTCGGATAGCGCATCCAGATCCTTTCCCTTAATGACGATGGCGCTGGCATTGCTGTCGGCGCTGGTGTCGACACGAAGAGCCCGATCGTCGACGCGCACCTGCTGCTGTTCGACTGGCAACTGGAGCCCGACATTCTCCGATGACACTCGTCCGCTGCTGACGAGAACATTCCCGATGGCGGCGGCAGCGAATCCGGATGCCGTGATGGAAAGAGAGTATCGGCCCGGAACAAGGCGATCGATGGTGAATCTACCGTCGGCTCCGGTCGTGGTCGATCGCGAGAGTGCGCCGCCGCCGGAGACAGCAACCCGTGCCGATGCAATCACAGCGCCGGAGGGATCGGTCACCGTTCCCTGGATCGAACCTGTGGTTTGCTGCCCACCGTCCTGAGCAATGGAGTGGACAAGAGGAAGGAAGAGGCAAAGGCTCGCAAGGATTGACTTCAAAATGAAGCGCATTGTCTGAGCACTCCTGTGTTTGCTTCTCTTTCAGGAGAACTCATGCTGTAAGCTTCTGCGGTCTCATTGGGTAATGATTCGTAACGAAGTGTCACGCTGACGTGCTCCCGAATTCTCAT
>PMUI01000033.1 GCA_003166955.1 Acidobacterium sp. | reverse complement strand
GAGTTTTTCGGGGGCACGTCATTCGGGGACAGATTTCTTCAATATCTCGACGATGCGTTCAACATCGTCAAGATAAAGCGTCGCCGACGGCAACCTGTTGTTCGTTTTGTAGCGAGGACGTATTGTCAAGACGTTTCCGTCTCGAATACTACACCGGCTCAAGCTATGCGGCGATAGTGCTCTCCACAAGCCACGGGAATGCCCTGCGCCCCTTGGCAATTTCTCGCTCAATACGCTCAGGCGACGGATCGTCGTCCAACCGCGATTCAAGGATCATCGCCACATTCTTAGGGATGAGCGAACTAATCATCTGATAGGCCGCAATAGCTGCCTCGCTCATTGGCACATGCTTGCTCGCCATATTAATTTCACTCAAATGCACCTGCACCAGACGGTCTGCAAAACGTTCCAGCATCAGGAACGATTCCACCATGCTCGTGTCGAATTGCCGCGCATGAGCTACATCGAGACAAAATCGTGCCTCCGGTAGGCGCTCAAAGACGCGAGCAAGCTCGGCGGCGGTTCGACCGGTTCTCTTACGTGAATCCATATTCTCAATGCAAACAGTCACTCCCCGGTCGCTCCATAAGTCGAAATCATGAATGCTGTCGGGATGAACAACAACTGGTAGGCGCCGGAAGGTTAATCCCGCAATTTGATCGACAATCCCGCGCTCTTCCGCCGGGGAAAAAACGCTCGGCGCATGGATGGAAACGTAGGAATACTTCCTCAGATCAAGATGTGGTAGTTCGTCAAGCAAGGGGCGCAGTTCAGGAAAGCGCAGTGCCGAAAGCTCGATCGCAGTGGTGTCCGTTGTCTGAAGAATATTCAATGCCCGATGAAAATCGGACAATGCTACCGCTCCTGTCGAAAATCCCAATTGACCCATCAGAACACCCCGTACTTGATCGTTAGCTCGGAGAGCGGACCGCTCTCGGGCTCGAGGAATAGCTGCTCGATCGCGTCTTGAAACCTATGGCTCGTCGCTCTTGCCTCTTGATAAAGGTCGTTCTTCGCCATCTGTTCAGGCAGGAGGCTTTCCAAACGTTCGCGGTTGCTTGCGTCGGACAGCAAGCGGAGAAACTCGTCGTAAGCCTCTAAGAAACCCCTGCTGGCATCGTTGACCAAGCCCAAATCGAGCAGGCTTTTTGAAATCAAGTCGAGCGGAGGCATGTTGGCAATCTTCTCGAGGAACAAAACGAGACGCAAACCTCGTTCCTGCGGAGCCAAATTAGCATCCCAGGCGTTTGCCGCGCCTGGATCGTCCTGCCAAATGCAAAGAGAAAAACAAGTTACTAAGCCAGCCAAATAAAGGAGCTTCCTCGAGAATCTTAACTTGACGTTCCGGAGGGCGAATCCAACGTTTTCACGTTCACGCTTCTTCGTCTGGAAATCCACGGCCATCGTGCGCCAAAACCGAGCCACATCGTTGAGCAGGAACCGGGGGACATGCTCTGAATGCTTGCCGCTCAGGAAACTCTCGTCTTCGAGGATGTAACGCGAGAGAATATTGCGGATAACACGGCTCCGCACGGCTCGTCCATAGAGAGCCTCTGACTCCAGCAGCAAGAGCAGACGCTGCGTAGTATTCGCGTTCGTGTCGTCGCCTCCACCGATTTGGTGGATCAGGCCGTGACTGAATACAAGGTTTCCAAAAGGGCCAGTTTTGTTTGGCGTCTTGTGCTCAACCTCAACTAAACGTCGCAATCCATGGACCAGGTCGATATCCTGGCTGTCTGCCAACCCGTCAACTAGAAGCGTCCAGTCAACATCGCTCTTCCCTGGACGTGTGTATTCATTCCTGGCCAACGAGCCAAAGACCACGAATGACCTGTCACTGCCATCGTCGCCGGTGAGAAGCCCGGACGTTTCAATCTGCTCGCGCAGTATTCGTTTGGCCTGCAGGGCGTTGTCCCAAGCCGCCGCAGTCGCTTGGAGTTGCAGGCCCAAGCGCTGTCCCAGAACGAAGACGGGAGTATCAAAGGCAGGCTGCTGGGTCATTGAATCGACGTCGGGAAAGACAATCGTACATGCATTAACTCTGGAAAATCAGTCCCAACCAAATTTGCCTGACGTCACTGCCTCAAGCTCGTAACGCACATTGGTGATTGCTCTCCCTTGCTCCGCAACCTCACCCCCGATCTTCCTTGAACTCTAACGTCACCTTTGCAGCGCGTCACTCCCGCAACACCCTCAACTCCCCAATCAATGGCTCCAAATCCCCCGCAAAGCTGGCCACCATGGCCCGCAGAAAACTCCGCGGGTTCACCCGACTCAGTTGCAGCGGCTGGTCAAATGCAGCCCCAATCAGTCCGGCAAACGACAGCTGCGTGCGCCCATTCCCCTCGCGAAAGGGATGAATCGCATTCAGCTCAGCCAGAAATCCAGCCAATCGAGCGACGAATTCCTCCGGCGAAAGGTCGCGAAACCGAGCGCCGCCCCCCATCCCGTCAAAAAGCACATCCATCTGCGTCGGAATGTTCTCCGGGTAGCAAAACATCGTCTCGCCCTTCGCGATCCGCACCGTGCGGTACTTCCCCGCCCAGTCGTAGACATCGTGGAACAGCTGATAATGGGAAGCGCAATAGTGCGCGGGGTCGAAATTGCCCTCTGGCAGACCTTCCTCAGCGCGCGCATGCGCGGCCTCCACCTCGAATTTCGCAAGGCCCTCCGCGTCCCGAATGTCGAGGCGATTTCGAAGGACAGAGGTTCCCGGATAAAGATAAGGATCGTCGAAGGCCTCGTAGCCTTCAGACATCAGCGGGCTCGGCGACCCGTATGGGCACGAATGATCACCGCCATGCGTTCCTCGGGGCTGAGGGACTCGGTTTCTTTCAGCCGCTTCTCAGCGTCCGGAGTCAGCTTCAACCCCTCTACAGCCGTGATAGCAGCGAACTCTTCCCGCGCCAAAACGTAGCGCCGAGGCGCCTTCCCGTTGCCGTTCGACGACTTCGCCATATCCCCAAGTATATCGTCCCCTTACCTTCGTACTCCCCCACCCTCCGATTTCCCTTGTCCCCCGGGCTCCGCGTTTGCGACCATAAAACCATGGGGAAGGGACTGTCTACACGACGGTCCCTTTCTTTTTTGGGACTGGAGCAAGGTCACCCCGAGCAAGGTCACGCGAGTGGCCGCCTCGAACGGGCCGTTTCCGTATCGCAAACAGCCGCGCCGGATCAATCCGGAAAAAGAGAGAAAAAGTTGTCGAGTCTGTCAACATCTGCTAACCCGCGCGTTTTCAAAATCCTGCGCGAAACCGCCCCTCCGCCCATTGCGAGAACCGACAGTCCAGGAATGAGAGGCAAAAAGTTGTCGAGTTTGTCAACATCCGCTAAATCCAGCATTTTCATAGTCCTGCTCTGTCGTACCCCTGCAGGAATGGAAGATCGGGGGCCCCGTGATTTTTGTCACATCCACCCCACCCCCACCCAGGGCATCCTGACTCCATCCTCACCCCCAGGAGAGTGCCCCATGGATGCCCCCACCCTGATGCACAAACTCATGGAAATGGACCGCGCCCTCGAGCGTGAAAACGAAGAACTCTCCCTCGAGAACGCCGGCCTCCGCCAGCACCTCGACGCCGCCCGCCACTCCAC
Source organism: Acidobacterium sp. (assembly GCA_003166955.1). Classification (GTDB taxonomy): domain Bacteria; phylum Acidobacteriota; class Terriglobia; order Terriglobales; family Acidobacteriaceae; genus Palsa-343. The sequence goes on along the minus strand of PMUI01000033.1, from coordinate 26,944 downwards.
CCTCCCCTACTCCGCCCACGCCCGCGCCGAGATGCCCGGCGACCCCTCGCCAGCCGCCCAGGCGTTCCGGCGCCAGCTTCTCTCCACCGACCCCGTCACCGAAGGCGAGCCCGCCAACGGCGACCCCCCGCGCACCCACCTCTGGCGCACCACCCACTTCTTCTTCAGCTAACCGACTTTTCAGCTAATCGAGCGAACTCGGGCGCGCCTGCCTACTGGCCGTTCTCGGTCGCATGGATGAAGCTCTCCACATCGGCATGGAATTGCTTCAGCACATCTTCCTTCACGTAGATCATGTGCCCGGCTTCGTAGTAGTGATAGCTGATGTTCGACTCGAGCGAGTTCGGCATCGGCAGATGGTGCATTTCGAACTCGCCCTCGAAATACGGCGTCGCCAGATCGAAATACCCGCCCGCCAGCATCACCTTCATCTTCGGATTCATCTTCATCCGGAACGCCAGGTCCGGCATCACGTTGGGCCCGCTCCAGTCGCCGCCAAATCCCCTTCCAAATCCCGGCGCGCTGTGGTGCATGTCCCAGTTGAAATCGCCGCCCTGCCGCCCGTTGGCAAAGTACACGCTCTGCATTCCGTACTTCAGATCCCTGCGCAGATATTCATTGATAGCCGTAAACCAGCCCGAAGTGATCGCGTCGCTCTGCGGATCGTAGTCCGTGCTCTCGCTCATCGGATTCACATCCGGTCCCTGGTACCGCGTGTCCAGCCGCCCAATCGTCGTGCCCTCGGGCAATTTCAGTTCCTTCGAAAACTCCCCGCCGTTCACGCGCAGATTCGCCCGCATCAGATAATCCACCGGCAGCCCTGTGTATCCATGCAGCTTCTCCGCCACCGCCTGTTTATCCGCATCGGATAGCTCGCTGCCCTTCAGCAGCGCGGTCATGTAATCGCCCAGCGCGTACTTCTCCACTTCATCCAGAAACGGCCGAAGCGCCGTCGGCTGCGTTGGCAGCTTATGGAAATACCAGGCCGTCGCCGCAAACGTCGGCAGCCCCAGCGCGTACGCCTGGTCAACTCCAGGATTCCGATTTGGCTCGTCGATCGAGTTGTCGAAGGCAAGAATCTGCGAAAGCAAAATGATTCCGTTCAGATCCACGCCCTGCAGATCCGCAGCCAGCACCGCCGAGCGCGGCGTCCCATAGCTCTCCCCAAAGAGATACTTCGGCGAATTCCAGCGCTCATACTTCGTCAGGAATTTGCGAATGAAATGATTGAACGCCTGCCCATCGGGGTCGATTCCATAAAACGCCTTGCCTCGTTCCTTCCCAAACGTCCGGCTGAATCCGGTCCCCGGCGCGTCGATAAAGACAAGATCGCTCGCGTCCAGCAGCGAGTACTGATTGCTGACGACCGTGTACGGCGCACCCACCTGATGATCCACATCGGGCAGAACAATCCGCTTCGGCCCGAATGTCCCCATGTGCAGCCACATCGTTGCCGAGCCAGGCCCGCCGTTGTAGATGAACATCACCGGACGGTGCGTCTCGTCCGTTGTGTCCTTTCTGAAATAGGCAACATAGAAGATGCGCGCTGTCGGCGGCGCTTCCGCGGGATCGGTCGCCGCCTTCACGCCTGCATCCGGCAATAGGCTGCCATCGAAAGCCAGCGTCGCGTCCTGCTGATCCGTCGCGCCCACAGTGATCGTTCCTGCTACTGCTTTATAGGCGACCGCCTGCCCGCCAATCGTCACCGACCCCTCGGTGATCGAGTCCGGCGCTGCAACCGTCGACGCAGCAGCCGATGCCGCATGGGCCTCGCCGCCCTTCTCCCCAGGTTTATCCTGCGCCATCAGAATTGTGCTCGTTGCTGCTACCAATAGCGCAAACATCTCCAGCCTTCTCTGCGAAACGAAAGCCATCTTCCCCCCTCGGTTTTCGGAGTGAAACCGAGTATAACCTCATCGCCACACTAAGTTTCTGATTCCGCGAGCAGAACGACCCAGCCAGGGCGCGGAGCGGACGCTGACGCACCGTACCGGAATCATGCATCTAAGGAATTCTTCGCTGGCTGCACGACCAATTGCTGTTAATCGCCGTCTAAATAGCCACGACCGTCCTGCTGTGCCTGGAAGTTCTGCTCTGCCTCATTTGTAATCTTTGTTTTTTGGAAGAGGTCCCCCATGCGTTCCCCCATCCTCCAGCTTTCAGGCCTGTTTGCCGCTGCTTTCCTCTCCGCGAACCTGGCGTCAGCCCAGCAGCCCACCAACCGAATTCTCCAGCAAATCGACGCCCGCTCCCTCGCAGCCCTTCCCGGCTCCGTCAATCCACGCATTGCCGCGGGCTACGACCTCGGCAGACTCGAGCCCGCCACGCCCATCGAGGGCATCACTATCTACTTCCAGCCCACGCCCGGCCAGCAGGCCCAGCTCGACGCTCTCGTCCAGGCACAGCAGAATACCGGCTCTCCCGAGTACCACGCATGGCTCACGCCACCCGAATACGCCAGCCGCTTCGGTCTCAGTGACGGCGACCTCGCCGCGGTCGAGAGCTGGCTGCAGGCGCAGGGATTCAACATCGAGCGCGTCTCCAACAGCCACACCAGCATCACCTTCTCCGGAACCGCCGCCCAGATCGAAGCCGCATTTCAAACCGAGATGCACCACTACCTCATCGGCTCTGAAACTCACTTCGCCAACGCCACGGATCTCGCCGTCCCCTCCGCCCTGCTCGGCGTGGTTCGCTCCGTCCGCAATCTTGACGACTTCCGACCGGCGCCCCAGTTCCGTCCATCGCCCGCCAGCGTGCAGCCCGCTTTTACCTCGGCCCAGTCCGGCGCCCACTTCCTCTCACCCAAAGACGTCGCCACCATCTACGACATCGACCCAGCGTATAACTCCGGCTACACCGGTTCGGGCCAGTCCATTGCCGTCGTCGGTCAGTCCGAAATTGTGCCCTCAGACATTGCTGCCTTTCAGTCCGCAGCAGGCCTCACCGTCAAAGCGCCCACCATCATCCTGGTTCCGGGTTCCGGAACCGCTGCCATCTCCTCTGGCGACGAGGCCGAGTCGGACCTCGACCTTGAATACTCCGGTGCCATGGCTCCCGGCGCCACCATCAACTTCATCTACGTTGGTAATAACCAGAACTACAGCGCTTTCGATTCCCTTCAGTACGCCGTCGACTCCAAAATCGCGCCCATCGTCAGCATGAGCTACGGCATCTGCGAAACCAGCCTCAGCTCAACCGATTACTCCACCCTCGAAGGCATCATGCAACAGGGCGCCAGCCAGGGCCAAACCGTCGTCGCGGCCTCCGGCGATACCGGCTCCACCGCCTGCTACGATCCCGGCGGAAAGAGCGGCCTCACCACCGCGCAGCAGGAAGCCCTCGCCGTCAACTACCCCGCCAGCAGCGCCTATGCGGTCGGTGTCGGCGGAACCGAATTCCCCGCGGCCGACGTCGCCGCCAGCAACACCACCTACTGGAAATCCGCCAGTGGCAGCGACGTGATCGGCTCCGCATTGTCCTATATCCCCGAGCAGGCGTGGAATGACGACAGCGCGTCCGTTGGCGCGCAGTATGGTGCACTCTACGCGCTCTCCTCCACCGGCGGCGGTGTCAGCACCCTCACCGCGCGTCCCAGCTGGCAGACCGGGGTGCCTGGCATCGCTTCCGGCAGCTTCCGTCTCGTGCCGGATGTGTCGCTCGCGTCCTCTCCGGAGAACGCGCCGTACCTCTTTTGCACCAGCGATACCTCTGCCTGGGGCACCGGACAAAAAGCCAGTTGTAACTCCGGCTTTCGCGACTCATCCACGCAGGACCTCACCGTCGCCGGTGGCACCAGTTTTGCGACACCCATCTTTGCAGGCATGCTGGCGATCATCGCGCAGAAGGAAAACTCCAGCGGCCTTGGCGTCGCCAACAAAAACCTCTACTCCCTCGCCGCGAACGCATCCACCTATGCCTCCGCCTTTCACGACATCACCAGCGGTGGCAATCAATGCACCGCCGGCTCGACCTACTGCTCTTCTGCGGGCGCATCGGAATACGCTGCCACCACCGGCTATGACGAAGCTACCGGCCTCGGCTCCGTCGACTTCAATAACCTCATGACTGCCTGGACCACCGGCGGCGGTGGCGGGGGTGGCAGCGGCCCCGGCAGCGGATCCTTCACCGTGTCCGCCACCAATGTAACCGTCGCCCAGGGAAATTCCGCCGCCTCCAACGTCACCGTTCTTTCCCAGAACTCCTACGCCGGAACCGTCGGCTTCTTCGTCACCTCCACCAGCACTTCGCTGAACACCTACGGCTGCTACACCATCAACAACGCCGCAGTCACTGCCGGTGGATCCACCCCTGCGACCCTCACCATCTACACATCGCAGAGCGCGTGCAGTGGCGTCTCAGGCGCGCACTCCTTCGCCCGTTCCAGCAACGGCAGCCGCGTCGCCGCGTCCCACGACAATCCCCCTCTGCGCCCCGCCATTCCCATCGGCGGCGCCGCTTTCGCAGGCATTCTCTTCCTCGGTTTCCGGAAATCCAGAAAAGCCTGGGCCGCCTTGAGCTGTCTGCTTCTTGCGACTCTCGGCTTCGCCGCCGGGTGTGGCAGCAGCAATGGCAATGGCCCCGGTTCCGGCAGCACATCCTCATCCTCTACTGAGGTAGCCAAGGGGACCTATACCCTCACCCTCACCGGAACCGATACCACCACTTCCTCCATCACCGCCGGTATCACGTTGACCCTCACCGTCAACTGAGCAGTCGAATCCTATCTTCAGGGGCAGGACAGGACCTGCCCCATTCCCATCTGCCGATGTCAGCGCCACCCAGGCGTCCGTTCCTAAGCCATTCCCGCAACGCGCCCAAAATTTCCTGTTAACCAAATCCCCTCCATCTCCGTATTACTCGGTGCAAACAGAAATTCTTCAGAAAGAGGCAACCCCATGCAATCCGACATAGTGGCGATCATCGCTGTCTTCGGCACCATCAGCTTCATCACCTGGACGATCTTCTCCTCCGTGCGGAAGCTGCGCATGGCCCGCGTTCAGGCCGACGTACAAACCATCCTCCTCTCCCGCTTCGACTCCGCGCAGAACATGTCCACCTACATTCAGTCCGACGCGGGCAAGCAGTTCCTCAATGGCATCCGCTTCGAACACGAAACCCCTCTCGGACCCATGCTCGCCTGCGTGCGCTGGGGTATCGTCATCATCTTTCTCGGCGCTGCGCTGTGCATCCTCCGCGCCATGGGTGCGGTCGATTCCGACGCAATCGTTCCCGGGGTCCTTGCGCTCGCACTCGGCATCGCCTTTGAAGTCGCAGCCTTTGTCTCCTGGTATCTCTATCGCTCCCTCGGACTAACCCAGCCCGACAACCACGCCTGATTCTCTTGTCCAGAGTGGAACCGCAAGCGATGGGCCAGCGTAGAACAGAGCATGGAACGATCTCCTGGAATCGTCAGCCTCGTCTTCGGGGATGCGCAAACCGGCGCACTCGACGAGTCGTCCTTCCGCATCCTCTACGACGCCACATCGCGGCCGCTCCGGGCTTATCTGCTCCACGTCTGCCGCCGCCCCGACGTCGCCGACGATCTCCTCCAGGAAACGTATTGCCGCTACCTCATGCACGGACGCAACGATATGGATGAATCGCAAACACGCTCCTGGCTCTTCCGCGTCGCGACCAATCTGATCCATGATCGCGGCCGCAGCCGAGTCGACTCCTTCGTCCCCGAGATCCCGGAGCGCGGCCAGACGCCCAGCTTGGAAATGCGCATCGACGTTCGCTCCACCCTGCGCCAGCTCAAACCGCGCGAGCGCGAACTGCTCTGGCTCGCCTATGTCGAAGGCATGAATCACGAGGAAATCGCAGCCGCCACCGGCCTGCGCGCGCTCAGCATCAAAATCTTGCTCTTCCGCGCGCGCCGCAAGGCCGCCAGCCTCCTCTCCCCGCAGAATGCGCAAAAGAGGTTCGCATGAAATCTGTCCGCTGTGAACACGAAGCCGATACCTCCCGCGCCGTGCGCACCGGCTTTTGGTCGGACGCTCTCCGCCAGCACGCCGAATCCTGCACCACCTGCTCTCAAGCCGCCGCCGTCACCCAGGCTCTCCTCCAGGAATCCGCGCGACTCCACACTGAAAACCGCCCTCCCGATGCCGCCCAGGCCTGGCTCGAAGCCCGCCGCCGCACGCGCCTGCATCTGCGTCACCGCGCCCTCTTCTGGTTCCGTGCTCTGCGCACCCTCACCGTCATCTACGTGCCCGCACTCCTCATCTGGGCGCTCTCGCATCATTCTTCGCCGGTGCATGAATCCTGGAAACCCTCCTTCCACTCCGACTTCGCCTCGCTGCTCGCTGGCCCGGCCGTTTCTTTCGCCGTCAGCGGCGTTCTCCTCGCGGCGCTCTGCATCACCATGGGCTCGTGGTATCTCCTGCGCGAAGCGCGCACTCCCCTGCAGCACAGCGCCACTCGATAGCCTCATACGCCACAACAATTTCCCCGAATTCGCGTCCAATTCGACAAGCAGAACTCCGCCCCAGCTCATCGATCACAGTTCCGCATCTCACCCCTTGGGAGACCCCATGACGACCCAACGAATTCCCGCAGTCTTCTTTCTCCTTGCCATTGCCATCGCCGTCGTTCCCAGCCTTGTAACGGCTCAGACCACCGTCTCCGCCAGCATTTATGGTGCTTTCAACGGCTCCACCAATGGCAATGGAACCCAGCAGAGCCCCGCCAATCAAGCCGGCGGCCTCGTTGAACTCCGCCACACCTCCAACCCGATCCTGGGTTTCGAAGGCACCTACTCCTTCAATCGCGCCGATCAGAGCTACTCGCGGATGGTTGCCGTTCCCGTCTGCCCCGCTCCCCCTTGTGCTCCCTTCATTCAGACCCTCCATGTTCCGGCCAATGCCCATGAAATCACCGCCAACTGGGTTCCTTCCGTCCACATCGCCAACGTCCGCCCCTTCGGCGTCCTCGGCGTCGGCGTCCTCCTCAACGTGCCCTCCAACAGCAGTGGCTCCAGCACCAACACCACTCCCGTCTACGTCTACGGAGCCGGCCTCGACTGGGGCCTCATCCCCCACATCGGTCTCCGCCTCCAATACCGCGGCAACCTTTATAAGGCGCCCAATCTCAGCCAGCTCTACTCCTCCACCGACGCCTTCACGCACAACGCCGAGCCCATCATCGGCATCTATTTCCGCCTTTAGAATCCGGCTTTCCACCTTTGATTTGACTAGGCGATGACTGTCGTTATCGCCACCCCCGTACCCCAGTGACGCCACGCAGCCTGCTTTTTAACTCTTTTGTTCCCCACCCTTTCCGGACATCCTTTTTCCCTTCCTTTTGACTCACAAAGCCGCATACTAGTGCCACGACGGGTACCCCCAGTCCCTCGAGGTAGCGGATGAAAGTCTTTACCAAAATCCTCCTGTTTGCCCTTTCACCCTGCATCGCCCTGGCGCAGCCGCAGCCGCGCCGCATCTGCCTGCCGCCGCCGCCCAGAACCTCCGGGCCCCTGCAGAATTCCGCCTTCACCACAGTCCGCGCCGACCTGCTCTCCGGCAATCGCCAGCAGGCGCTCACCGAGGCCGAGGCCATCCTCGAGGCCCACCCCGGCAACGCCGAAGCCAGCTTCATGATCGGCACTCTGCTCCTCGACTTCGGCAAGCCCGACGAGGCTCTCGTCTGCTTCCGCAACTCCCAGGCCGCCTGGTCAGGCAGCACCGATGTCCACGCCGGCCTCCTCGAAGCCTATGCCGAAACCGGCGACCGCAAAGACCGCGACATCGAGCGCGCCATCCTCCGCGGATACCACGCCGACGGCAATCACCCCACCGCCGCCAGAACCTCCGGCATCGTCATCGAAAGATTCCACGCCGGCGACAAAACCGTTGAAGCCATCGAATACTTCGACCCCCAGGGTCCCGACCACGTCTGGTACCGCTTCACCGAATACGACGATAAGGGGATGAACCTCGGCTCTTATGCCTTCGCCGCTGACGACCAGGATCAGGCCGCCTACCATCAGCAGCATCCCGATGTCGTCGGCTCAACTCTGCACCGCTTCGCCCTCGAAAGCTTTTTTGCCGGCACCTCCTCCACCATCGGCGCCATCGACGGCGCTCCCACCTACGACGATTTCCGCACCCGCATCGTCAGCGTGCTCCAGGCCCAGAACTCCACCGCCAGTGTCTCCACCCCCCACTGAAACCAGCCGACCCCGCTGATTGTCTCTGCTCTGTGCTCTGTGCCCTGTACCCTGTACCCTGTACCCTGTCAAAGACATGGACGCCAACGAAGCCAACGAACTCGAGGAGCGGCAAGAACACGCCGCCAGCGACCCCACCCACCGCCCGGTCGGTTTCACCATCAGCGTGCTCGCCGTATTCGTCGCCATCGTCACTGTGATGGGCCATCGCTCCCACACCGAGGCCGTGCTTTACCAGAACAGAGCCACCGACGACTGGAATCTCTACCAGGCCCACAAAATCCGCCAGTATGACACTCAGCTCATCACCGCCCTGCTCGCCACTTTGCCCATTCGCGATCAGGCCGCCGCCAGTAAGATCACCGACGGTTACAAAAGCCACGTCCAGAAATGGAATCAGGACCTGGTCGAAGCCGAAAAAACCGCCCACCAGGATGAAGATGTAGTCCACAAAGCCGAACACCGCGCCGACCGCCTCGACCTCGGCGAAGCCCTCCTCGAAATCGCCCTCGTCGTGTGTTCTATCACTCTCCTCACGCGACAACGCGTCTACTGGTACCTGGGAATGCTCTTCGGCCTCGCCGGCCTCGCCGCCGCCGCCCTCGGCTTCATCCACCTCGGCTTCCTGCACCTCGGCTGACGCTGAGAAAACTCTGTCATCCTGAGCGGAGCCGCCGAATATGTTGCGCCCGCTTTTGGGCGCAACAATCAATTCAGACGCGAGCCGAAGGACCTGCTGTTCTTTCAACCCAACCACCGCCGCCCTTTTATCCGCTATCCGCTGTCCGCCTTCTGACCGGCGGTCTATCATGTCTCGGTCAAACATTTTGACCTTCGGAGCCCTCATGAAGTCTGCCGTGCGCCTCCTGACTATCGCCATCTGCGTCACCCTTCTCGCCTGCGCCGCCCTCCGCGCACAGCACCCCTCAGCCGACCTGAAAATCTACTTCATCGACGTAGAAGGCGGCCAGTCCACCCTCTTCGTCACCCCCGACCATCACTCGCTCCTCATCGACACCGGCTGGCCTGACTATCAGGGCCGCGACGCCGATCGCATCGTAGCCGCCGCCAAACAGGCCGGCCTCGACCGCATCGACGACGTCCTGCTCACCCACTACCACGTCGACCACACCGGCGGCGTCCCGCAGCTCGTCGACCGCATCCCCGTCGGCACCTTCATCGACCACGGCCCCCTCCGCGAACCCGGAGACAAAACCACCGCCACCGTTTACGACGCCTACCAGAAAGTCCTTGCCACCGGAAAATACCAGCACATCCTCGCCAAACCCGGCGACATGCTCCCCATCCCCGGCCTGTCCGCAGAAGTTCTCACTGCCGACGGCAACTCCATCGACCAGCCCCTCTCCGGAGCAGGCCAGCCCAACCCCTTCTGCAAAGACTCCGCCCCCCGCCCCGCCGACCAAACCGAGAACGCCCGCTCCGTCGGCACCCTCCTCACCTGGGGCAAGCTCCGCATCCTCGACCTCGGCGACCTCACCTGGGATAAAGAGATGGACTTCCTCTGCCCCAACAACCGCATCGGCCACGTCGACATCCTCATCGTCTCCCACCACGGCTGGTATCAAAGCTCCAGCCCCGCGCTCGTCGACGCCATCACCCCCCGCGTCGCCATCATGGATAACGGCGCCACCAAAGGCGGATCGAAGCCCACCGTCGAGACTCTCCGTAAAATCCCCGGCCTCGAAGCGCTTTGGCAGCTCCACTACTCTGAGGAAGCCGGCCCCGACAACGAACCCGAGCCGTTCATCGCCAATCTTCACGGCCCCGATACCGGTTACGGGCTCGAACTGACTGCCTCGCGCAACGGCAGCTTCTCCGTCTACAACGCCCGCACGCAGACCACAACGCCCTACCCTGCACGCTGAGTCCATGGGCTCGGCTGCGCGCTCCTCTGTGCCCTGAGCTCTGTGCTCTGAGCCCTGCTCCTGATATCCTCTGCCCAACGGCTTTTCTCGCTCGCTTTCTTTCCCGAGGATCTACGTGCCAGGTCAACAGGAAGTGCGCTGGTCACAACTGAAAGTGGGCGTTCTCGTCATCGTTGCCCTGTGCGCCCTTATCGCGCTCATTTTCCTCATGTCCAACTCCACCGGAGGCTTCTGGTCCGGCCGCCTCACCCTGCGCTCCTATTTTGAAAACTCCGCGGGGCTCAAGGTCGGCGCTCCCGTCCTGCTCGACGGCGTCACCGTCGGCAACGTCGCAGCCATCCATATCATCACCGACCCCGCCCGCCGCCTGACCCCCGTCGAGGTCGTCATGAAGATCAATCGCAAATATGCCGTCGGCATTCGTGACGACTCCAAATCCAGCCTCGAGACCCAGGGCGTCCTCGGCGACACCCTCGTCGACATCGACAGCAAGCGCGCCACCGGAGGCCCCGCCCAGAACGACGCGGAATTAAGGACCACCGAGACCCCCAACATCCAGGACGTCATCCAGGCCAGTCAGGGCACCATCCAGCGCCTGGACACCATCCTCGATCAGGTCAACCTGATCGCCAACACCCTCAACTCAAAGAACGGTTCCATCGGCCTGCTCATCAACGACCCAACCCTCTACAAGAAAGCCCTCACCACCCTCAATGAGTTGTCCTCCATCGTCGACCAGGTCAACAACGGACAGGGCTCCATCGGCAAGCTGCTCAAAGACGAATCCATGTACAACAGCCTGAACAGCATGATCGCTAAGGCCAACAACATCACCACCGAACTCGACGAGGGCAAAGGCTCTGCGGGCAAATTCCTCAAGGACGACACGCTCTACAACGAGCTGAAGGAGACCACTCACAACCTGAACCAGATCACCGCGACGATCAATTCCGGACAGGGCAGCCTCGGCATGCTCACCAAAGATCCCAAAATGGCCAACAAGCTGTCCGACACTATCGACAAACTCAACTCCATGCTGACCCAGATTGACGAAGGACAGGGCAGCCTCGGTGCTTTGCTGAAAGACCGCAAGCTTTACGATCACGCTGACAAAGTCATGACCGACACCAGCGACCTCGTCGTTGCGATCCGCAAAGACCCAAAGCAGTATCTGACCTTCCACGTCAAAATCTTCTAGAGAACACAACTCTGCCCTGTTTGCTGTTTCCTGTGTTCCCTCTCCTTGTCTCCTGTCTTCCACGCCCTGCCTACTGCCTACTCCCTATTCCCTGGTTCACCGTGTTATCGTTTTTGCACACATCTCACTGCGGTTTTCCCTCGCCGCTCTTCCTGAGGAGTCCCATGCGCATCGTTCGCTCCGCCCGGCGCCACGCCCTGACACTTCTGCTGCTTGTCAGCCCCGCCGCCCTTTTCGCCCAGCAATTCGCCGCCGCTCCCGACACGACTTCCCAAACCCCGGTCGAGCCCAAGGCTCCCCACAGCTTCGATCTCAGCGCTATCGACAAGACCGCCGACCCCTGCACCGACTTCTATCAGTACGCCTGCGGCAACTGGCGCAAGGCCAATCCCATCCCCAGCGACCAGTCCCGCTGGGGCCGCTTCAACGAGCTCTCCGAGCGCAATCGCTACCTCCTCTACATCGACCTCAAAAGGGCCGCCGATTCCCCCAAAACCGCGCTCCAGCACAAGTATGGTGACTTCTTCGCCGCCTGCATGAACACCGACCTCGCCGACCAGCTTGGCGACAAACCAATCCTCCCGCTCTTCGCCCGCATCGATGCCATCAAAGACAAGAAGGACATCGCCGCCGTCGCTGCATACCTCGACGCAAAAACCCCCACCGGCATTTTCTTCCGCTTCGGCGTCGAGCAGGATCAGGTGGACTCCTCCAAACAAATTGAAGGCATCCATCAGGGCGGCCTCACCCTTCCCGACCGCGACTACTACCTGCAGAACGATCCGCACATGCAGGACATTCGCGACAAGTATCGCGCCTACCTCGTCACCGTTCTCAAACTCACCGGCGAAACCGACGATCAGGCAAAGACCGACGCCGGCTCCATCATCGACATCGAGACCGCGCTCGCCAAAGGTGCCACGCCGCGCCGCGAACTCCGCGATCCCGACAAGCGCTACCACATCACGACCATCACCGCGCTCGATCAGCTGGAGCCCAATTTCGACTGGGCCGTCTACTTCACCGGCATCGACGCGCCCAAAGTCAGCGACATCAACGTCGGCCAGCCTGACTTCTTCAAGGCGGAGAACCAGCTCCTCGCCGATCAGTCCCTCGACGCCATCAAGGCCTATCTCAAATTCCACGCCCTTAGCGGCGTCGCCCCTTGGCTCTCTCAGCCCTTTCAGGACGCCAGCTTCGACTTCTTCCAGAAAACCCTCAACGGACAGGCCGAACAAACCGCCCGCTGGAAGCGCTGCACCGCCGTCACCGACCGAGCGCTCGGCGAGGCCGTCGGCCAGGATTGGGTGAAGGAAAACTTCCCGCCCCAGGCCAAGCAGAATATGGAACAGCTCGTCGCCGCTCTCAGAAAGGCTCTCGCCTCCGATATCCAGGCACTGCCCTGGATGAGCGACGATACCAAAAAGCAAGCCGAAGCCAAGCTCGACGCCTTCCGCCAGAAAATCGGCTATCCCGACAAGTGGCGCGACTACTCCAGGTTCACCGTCACCCGCACCAACTTCGTCGAAGACCTCGACCATTCCTCAGAATTCCAGTTCAACTACGAGCTGAATAAAGTCGGCAAGCCCGTCGACGAGAAGGAATGGGGCATGACGCCTCCCACCGTCAACGCCTACTACAACCCCCCGCAGAACGACATCAATTTCCCCGCCGGCATCCTGCAGCCGCCCTTCTATGACTTCAGCAAAGATCCAGCCGTCAACTTCGGCGGCATCGGCGTCGTCATCGGCCACGAGATGACCCACGGCTTCGACGATGAAGGCAGCAAATACGACGGTCAGGGCAATGTGAAACCCTGGTGGACCGACGCCGATCGCAAAGCCTTCGAGGAGAAGCTCAGCTGCGAAGACAAGGAGTACAGCAGCTTCGAGCCCGTTCCAGGGGTCCACCTCGACGGCAAACTCACGATGGGCGAAAACACCGCCGACAACGGCGGCATCCGCATCGCCTGGCAGGCCCTCCTCAGCACCCTGGCGCAACAGGGCAAGAGCATCGACGATAAGATCGATGGCTACACCGAAGCCCAGCGCTACTTCATCTCTTTCGCCCAGGTCTGGTGCGAGAATCGCACCGAACAGGTCTCTCGCGTCGCAGCCAAAACCGATCCCCATTCTCCCGGCCAGTTCCGCGCCAATGGTACGGTCCGCAACTTCGAGGAGTTCGGCAAAGCCTTCGGCTGCCACGTCGGCCAGCCTATGATGCCGGACGACGCCTGCCGCGTTTGGTGATCCGCCAGGTGATTCGTCTGGTGATCTCCCACGCCGTCCTTCGTCTAATGTCCAGAACCGGCACGCCTCCCCCGGGCCACTCGGTTCTCTTCGCAATCGCAGCGCAATACCCCCGTTCCATTTACAATGGTCCGGGATTATCCCTACAGCTTGTCCAGGCCGCCTCCCCCGGCGGCCGGGCGTGAAGGAAGCGCATGAAGTTTAGTAAACTCGGCCGGATTGCCCTGGCCACGGCGGCATCCCTCTTCATCGGGTTCGGAACCCAGTCCTGCTACTATTACACCGAGGCCTACATCATCGTCACCGGTTCTCAGTACAACCAGGTGGCCTCCTACAGGGAACAGAACCAGACTGGCATTCTCACCGCGGCGCCCCACGATCCGCTCAGTTCCGGGGGCACAAATCCCATTCGCGCCGTCCTGCTCAACGGCGGTCGCTACGTTTATGTTCTGAATGAGGGCACCCCCTCCGTGCAAGCCGACGGCAGCATCAAGTGGAGCGGCGCCAACATCTCTCTCTTCAGCATTGGCGGCGACGGCGGCCTTACCTATCAGCAGACCTTTTTCAGCACGGGCCGCGGTTCTATCCGCCTCTCCCTTGCCACCAGCGGCAACTATCTTTACGTCCTCGATCAGTATCAGCCCGGCGGCTCCGACCCCAATATCACCCCCGCTTCCACTTCCGTCACCGCCGCGACCCCCTGCTATGACTCAGCCCACGGCGTCTTCCACCCCGCCGGGGATATCACTGTATTCAGCATCGACTCGTCCACCGGGCGCCTCTTTCTGGTGCAGAACCAGCAGGCGCAGAATCCTCTGGGGACTCCGCTCACCTATTTCCCCATCGGCTGCGGGGCCATCGACTTCCACCTGGCCTCCAGCTATCTCTACACCGCCGAGGCCAGCGATCCGGCCACTGGCAATAGCCAGGTCGTTTATGCCTACAACGCGAGCAGCAACGGCCAGCTGATCCAGGTGCCCGGTGGCGCCCAGCCCATCACCGGCGCTACCAATATCGGTGTCATCGACACCAGCGCATCGGGCAGCTATGTCTACATCCTCGACAACGGCACCAATTCCATCTTCACCTTTACCCAGGGCGGTAACGGCTTGCTCTCTGCCATTGCCGGCGGCTCTGCCGCCAACGCCCCCAATGCTGCCGGAATGACGGCTCTCACCACCGACAGCAATTCCCAACACCTCTACGTCACAAACACCCAGTCGCCCAGCCTCGGTTCGTCTGCCAGCGTCATCGTCGGATACATTATCACCGGCAATAGTGGTGACCTGACACTCTTCAATCTCAATGCAGGCCAAAGCACGGCCACCTTCCCGACCGGATCCACTCCCGTCTGTATCTTCGAGGATCCGTCCCACCAGTACATCTATACGGCCAACGCCGGCTCCAGCAACATCACCGGATCCAAGATCGATCCCACCACCGGCACCCTGGTCAGCCTCTCCAAGGGATCGAGCTTCGCCACCGTGGGAACTCCAACCTGGTGCCTCTACAGCTCGACTACAGACTGATGCGCGCAGTCATTCGCCCAAATCACAGGAAACATCTCGGCAGGCGGCTGCTGGCCAGCGCGTCTGCCGCGGCGCTGTCCCTGCTCATCGCCTCCTGCGCCGCCAGCAACACCATCGACTTTCTCTACGTCACCAGCAACCTCCAAAATCCGGGCCAGATCAACGTCTTTGAGGTCGATTCTGAATCCGGCGCCCTGAAACAGATCGCCGACTCTCCCTACCCTTCCGGCGGCCGCAACCCCGTCGATGAGGTCGCATCTCCCAACGGCAAGAACCTCTACGTCATCAATCATGACGACAACACCATCGTTGAGTTCGCCATCGGCACCGACGGCAAGCTGTATCCGCTCCAGACCGTCAACACTCCCGGCACCGAGCCCGTGGCCGCCGCCATCAGCCCCACCGGCAATGCCCTGTATGTCCTCGACTACTACGGTCCCGCCGCTCCCGGCCAGCCTTCCTACACCGATCTCAACCCCGGCCCCGGCGCCCTCGTCGTGTATCCAATCGCTCTCGACTCCAAGAGCGGACTGGGAACCATTGGATCGCCGCAAACCATAGGGGCTGCCAACTACCTCCCCGTCCAGTGCTTCCCCACCAATCTCACCGTCACTCCCAACGGCAGCTTCGTCTATGTCACCAATACCAATGCCGTTGTTGTCACCACCTCGCCCCCCGTCACCGGAACCGTGCCGACTCTCCCCGCCGTCTGTCCCGCCTCCGGTACCGTCTCGGCCTTTGCCGTCAGTCCTTCCTCAGATACTCAGGTCTCCGGCAGCCCCTTCTCCACGGGCGCGGGCTCTCAGCCCACCGGCATCATCGCCGATCCGGGCAATGCCTCCATCTATGTCACGGACAGCCGGTTCAATCAGCTTTATACGTTTTCCATTCAGTCCGGCTCCGGCGCACTCTCCCTGGCGGCAACCACCGGCACCGGCAATATGCCCATGGGGGGAACCGTCATCACCCCCGCATCCTCCAGCAAGTTTCTCTACATCACCAACTACAAAGACGGATCCCTCGGGATCTACTCCCTCGCCTCCGGCACACCCTCGCTCCTCACCACCAGCAACTCCGGCTCGTCCGGACCCCTGTGCGTGCTCGGCGAGCCTGATGCCTTTCGCTTTCTCTACACTGCCGATTACATCGGCGGTACCATCGGAGGCGCCGAGCTGAATCCGTCCAACGGGACCCTGACCACCAACCAGAATTCCCCCTATCCCACTGCGGGGCAGCCCACCTGTGTGGCTGCCATCACCCACACCGGCGGCAACAAGAACGGGCTTTAGGCGGATCCCATGATGTCCTCCGCCCATCGTGTTTCTCCGGCCCGCGTGCCGGATCTTAGAATGGAACGTACCTCCCGTAAGGGACGAAGGAAAAGCATGAAGTTGACAAGAATCGGTCAGGGATTTCTGGCCGTCGCAGCCTCTCTGGCGGTGGGTTTCAGTATCACGTCCTGCAGCCCCAGCGACACCATCGACTACCTCTTTGTCACCTCCAACAGCGCTGCGGCCGCCGGCGGGAATGGCCAGGTCAGTTCGTATCACGTCGATTCGCAGTCAGGTGCGATCAGCCCGGTTGCCGGCTCCCCTGTCGACTCGCAGGGCGCTAACCCCGTCGCCGAAGTCGCCGCGCCCAACGGCCAGTATCTCTACGTCGCGAATCACGGCAACAACACCATTGCGCAATTCGTCATCGGCACCGACGGCCAGCTCTCCTTCGGCCACAAGTACACCACGCCAGGCTCGGAGCCCATTGCCCTCGCCATCAATACCGCCGGAACCCTGCTCTTCGTCCTTGATTACTACGGTCCAGGATTCTCCGACGCCGCTCCCGGCCCCGGCGTGCTCGTCGTCTATCCCGTGAATGCCGACGGCACCCTCGGTACTGCTGTCGCCAGCGGCGGCCTATCTTATTCGACTCTGCAGTGCTTCCCCACTGGGGTTGCCGTATCGGCGAACGGCAATCTTGTCTACGTCTCGAATACCAATTCCGTGATCGTGACCACCGCCCCGCCCACCACTACGCTCCCGCCAGCAACTCCTGCCTCCTGCCCCAGCCAGGGAACCATCTCTGGTTTCACGGTTGGCTCTGCCGGCGTGCTCACCACGATCCCCGGCAGCCCGTTTGCCGCCGGAACCACCCCCACCGGCATCGCTGTCGACCTCACCAACCGCTTTCTCTACACCACTGACAGCGTTCAGAACCAGCTCATTGTCTACTCCATCCTCGGTGGAGGAACTCTCCATCCCCTCCCCAATGGCCCCTTCGCTACAGGAACCTTTCCTGTGAATCTGGTCATCGATCCTCGCGACCTCTATCTCTACATCTCCAACTACAACGCATCGACGATCAGCGCCTACACCATCTCGCAGGCCAACGGCCAGCCCTCCGCCCTGGCGTCGTCCTCCTTCAGTACCGGCGACCCCGGTCCCACCTGCATCCTCGTTGACCCGGCGCTCGGCCGCTACCTCTACTCGTCGCTCTCTCAGTTCAACGCCGTCGCCGCCGCCCAGCTCAATCCCAATACCGGCGAGCTCAGTGGCGTTCAGAACTCTCCCTATTCCGTCAGCGGAACCGCCACCTGCGTCGCCGCCGTTCCTCACGGCAACCACGCTACTCAGTTCATCACCGCCACCGCCGGCCAGTAGTCGGCTGCCGCACCCCCCTCAGCATCAGCCACAGCATCGGCAGAGCTTCCCCCACCAGCCCGCAGACCGTGTTGTACGGCGAAAGATGATTCGCCAGCGGCGGCGACAGATACACCAGCCAGACCACACCCGCGAACGCCATCAGCGCCCCCATCGCCCGCGGCAGAAATGTCGACCGCAGCATCAGGAACCCCATCAGCACGCAATAAACTCCATGCGATGCCATGCCGATGTTGATTCCCCGTGCCCGCAATTGCAGCGCCTCACACGCCAGTCCCGCAAGGTTGAACACCACAGCGGCCCACGCTACCGGCTTGCTCACCGCTTGAAAGATCGTGTACATGAGAACCGTTACCGCCATATAGCAGGCGATCGGGATCACTACCGCCACGAAAAAACCCAGCCTCCCGTGAAGGATGAACTCCGCAAGTACCGCTGTCGCCACACTGAGCAAATAAAGCGTCCCCGCCATTCTCGCCAGCACCTGCGCCGATGCTTCTCGCAGCCCTTCCGTCATTGACTAACCGCCCAAAGAAGCCCTGTTGCGTCACAGTCCTTTGCTTCTTCGAAAACCCCGTACCACGTCCGCCGGATCGCGATGTTGCCCATCCACCGCCTCGTTCATCGTCCGCATCTCGTCCGCACTCACCTTGCCTGCCAGCGCGTTCAGCGCCGTCCGAATCTCGGGCCACCGCTCCAGGGCCTCATCGCGCACCAGCGGCACCGCCTGATACGGCGGAAAGTAATGCTTATCGTCCTCGAGCGCCGTCAGTCGCAATGCCGCGATAGGCCCATCGGTAGAATTCGCTGCGATCATGTCCACCTGATGCGCCTCCAGCGCCCGATACAGCAGCCCCAGATCCATCGTCCGCGGCGGCCCGGCAAACTTCAGCCCGTACGCCGCGCTCAGTCCCGGCAGCCCGTCCGGCCGCTGTTCAAATTCATAGCCCACTCCAAGCCGCCATTGGGGAGTGTATTGCGCTGCCTGGCTCAACTTAGTCAACTGCAGCCGTCGCCCGTCGTCCCCGCGCACCACCATCGCAAATGTATTCTCAAACCCCAGTGGCGGCCCGGCTGTAATTTGATACTTTGACTGATACATTTGCCGCACGGTCGCCAGCACCCGCTGCGGATCACGATCCACCGGCTGCTTCAGGATCGCCGTCAGCGCCGTCCCTGTGTATTCCACATAAGCATCGATCCGCCCTGCCACCATCGCCTGCTGGCAAATGTAACTGCCGGCCAGATAAAACCGCCGCTGCACATCCAGAGTTGGGTTCTTCGCCTCGATCTCCTGCGCCAGCAGTTCCCCCAGCACCACCTGCTCTGTAAAGTTCTTCGCCCCAATCACCGGATAATCCGGCCGCGGCGGCGAACATCCCGCAAGCAGCACACTGAAGATCGCAGCAGCCGCGGCAAATCGCCGTCTCATGCCGCCGAACCCGGCCCCGGCACCCGCACCCACCGCTCTACCAGTCCCAGCGCTCCATCGCACGCCAGCGCCAGCAGCGCCGCCGGGATCGCCCCCGCCAGCACCAGCCCGTTATCTACTGAAGCCACTCCCCGAAAGATCAGCTCTCCCAGTCCGCCCGCGCCCACCGCGGCGGCAATCGTCGCGATTCCCACGCACGTCACCGTCGCTGTCCTCAGTCCGGCCAGAATGAACGACCCCGCCAACGGCAGCTCCACCTTGAAAAACCGCTGCGTATCCGTCAGCCCCAGCGCCCGCGCTACTTCAATCAGCGTCGGGTCGATCCCCCGAATCCCCGCATACGTATTCCGCAGAATCGGCAGCAGCGCGTACGCTGTCAGCGCAATGATCGCCACGCGCGCCGCGCGCTCCCCCAGCCACGGCAGGGGAAGCAGAAATCCAAACATCGCCAGCGACGGAATCGTCTGCAGCACATTGGCCGCCCCAATCACCGGTTTCGCCCACCCCGGCCTCCGTGTCAGAGCCACTCCCGTCGGCACTGCAATCACCGTCGCCGCCAGCATCGCCGCCCCCGTCAGCCAAAGATGCTCCAGCGTCAGCTGCGCAATCTCGTCTCCAGACACCGGGAACCCGCTCACGCCCGCTTTTCCTCGGCCACGCTCAGCTCCCCTCGATGAAACGCCAGCACGTACGCCTCTACCTCGGGCTGCCGCGAGTGCACGAATTCCGTCGGCAGCAAATTCGCCACCACCTTCCCTTCACTCAGCAGCACAATCCGATCCCCCAGAAACAGCGCCTCATCCAGATCGTGCGTCACCAGCAGCACCGTCATCCTCAGGCGCGCCAGCAATTCGCGCAGCATGTCCTGCATTTCCCCCCGCGTCAGCGGATCCAGCGCGCCAAACGGTTCATCCATCAGCAGAACCCGTGCCTCCGCTGCCAGCGCCCGCGCCAGCCCCACCCGCTGCTTCTGCCCTCCGGAAAGTTGATGCGGATACCTCGACGCAAACACCCGCGCCTCCAGCCCCACCGCATTCAGCAGTTCATGGCTCCGCAGCACCCGCTCCTTCAGCGGCATCCCTTCCGCTTCCAGAACCAGCCCCACATCCCGCTCCGCCGTCATGTGGGGAAACAGCCCTGTCTCCTGGATCACGTAGCCGACGCTCCGCCGCAGCCGGATCAGCTCCGCATCGCGCACGTTCTTGCCGTGCAGCCACACCTCGCCACTGGTCGGCTCCACTACCCGGTTAACCGTCTTTAACAGCGTCGTCTTTCCCGACCCGCTCCGCCCCAGCACAACCGTCGTCGTGCCCGCTTCCACCCCAAATGAAATCCCGTCCAGCAGGCGCCGCCGCCGCTGGGCCATCCAAAAACCCACATTCCGGAATTCAATCGCTGCGCTCATCGGTTTTCTTCTAGGGACGCATTATCTGACGCAGAGACGCAGAAACAAAGAAAAAAGCCCGCGTCGCGCGGGCTTTTCTAAGCCGGACTATCAGGCCATTTATTTTACGCGGACCTGTCCTACTTTCCCACAACAATCACCTCAAAACTACCCGGCACAATCGTCGGTCTCGGACGCGGATTGTCCGCCGTCGCTGCCGGCCTCGGCCCAAACTCCGCCGTCACAAGGTACACATGGCTCCCGTCCGGATCGAGCGCCATCGTCCGCGCCCCCCGCTTCGTCGCCACATCCTGCGCCACCGTGTAATGGTCCGGATCGTCCTCATGCACCACCGTCAGCGTGCCGGCGCCATTCGAGCTGAACGCAAACTGATCGCTCGGCGAAAATCCTGCTGCGTCCGGTCCATCGCCAATCGTCGGCGTCGCCACCACCTTGCCGCTCTCCGTATCCACCACCGCCATCTTCCCGCCGTCGCACACCGCGAACAGCCGGTGATGCGCAACATCGATCGCCAGCCCGGAAGGGCTCTCGCACGGAGCCACCGGCCAGGTCG
This sequence comes from Acidobacterium sp., assembly GCA_003166955.1. Taxonomy (GTDB): domain Bacteria; phylum Acidobacteriota; class Terriglobia; order Terriglobales; family Acidobacteriaceae; genus Palsa-343. The sequence continues at coordinate 5,868 of PMUI01000033.1, read as the reverse complement.
CAACCACCGTGTGCGCCTTTGCATCGAGCTTCACGATGACGCTCTTGTCCTCGATGTTGTCGTAGACAAACCCGGTCCCGTCCGAAACAGGAAACTCCGGCTTGCCCGGCAGCGCCACAGTTGCCAGCACCGTATTTGTAGCAGTGTCGATTACAGTTGCATCGTGACTGCGCCCGTTGAACGCCCACACCGTCTTCGTAAACGGATCGAACACCGCGCCATCCGGACCCGTCCCCGCCGGAATCGTCTTTTCGATCATGTTCGTCTGCCGGTTGAACTCCGCCACCTGATTCGCGCCGCCGTCGGTGATATACCCATGCACTCCATCCGACGAGAACACCACCCCGTGCGTCCCATGCAGCCCGGTGATGTCTGCAACCTGCTTGCCGGCAGTTGTATCGATCACAATCACGTGATTGCCGCGCGTCACATACAGCAGCTTCGACTGCGGATCGACAGCCATGTAATCCCATCCACCGTCGCCGCCAATTTTCCATTCATTCTGGACGTGGAACGGGCCGGCAGCCGAAGCTTGCCCCCACGCGGACCCACCAGCCAGAACAACGCTGCAAAGCACAATAGCGATCGACGCAACACTGCGGTACTTTCTCATGACGGGCTCGCCTCCTCTGACGAACGAAGCCCCGCCAGACTACTCTCGATTCCTGAATTTTGGCTGAAGAAAAATGGCCGCAGCGGAGGGCGGCAGAGAAATTAATTGTCGCGCACTACATTATTCGTTTCCGTCGACCATGATCTGCCGTAGCGCATCCGGCAGTCCCGTCGCGTTGCGCGGAAAGACCGCGTCGCCGGCCAGGCCGCTGGTCTCGAGGCTCGCATCGGCCAGATAACCGACAAACTGCCCGGCATCCCTGCGCTTCACCCGCAGCGCCGCAGCCACCGCCGACTCGACTGCATGTTCTCCCGTCACTTCCAGCAGCACAACGTCATAGCCGCGTTCCTTGAGCAGGGAATCCACCTGCTCATAATCTCCGGCAAACTCTACCGCAAACCCACGTTCTTCCAGAGCCCGATGGATCGCAATTCCGTGCCGTTCCGAATCGCTCGCGAGCAGGATCGTCGGCTCCGCGAATGGCTTACCAGAAACTTTCTTCGATTGGGTCATCATAGCGGGCATACTTTCTCCTCTTCGTGATGGACCACTTCAGTTGTCTGTCTTCGCGGATGCTGATCCTCGCCGGACCCATGCTCTTGACGTAAACACCCGGTTGCTGTGCTGAGTCGCTGCGAGTGCATCCCGAAAACGGCGCGGATCTCAGAATCGAGTCCCGCGTTCCGTGCGGAGACTAAAAAAGCAAGACGGCCTCCAAACGCCGCTCAAACCGCTAAACCCCTCAGGGGCCATGGATTGTCGAAAATTGAGTCCCAGGCAACCATTTCTGATCGGAGTTCCTTACGCGCAAAACTCGCCAAAATTGCCCGATTCAGGCGCCCCCCGGACCCTCCGACCCCCCCAGCATCGAATACTGGGGTAACCTCAAAAGGTGCACGTTCAGCTCCAATTGATTCAGCACCTTGCAGCCCTCGTCTCCCCCGCAACCGCGGCCGAGGAGGCCTTTAACTCCACGTACGTCAAATTCTCCCTGCTCGCCCTCAGCTCCATCTTCTTCCTCGTCGACCCCTTCGCCGCCATTCCCTCCTTCATCGCCATCACCGCCGGCGTCGAACCCGCCCGCCGCCGCCGCATGGCCTGGAAGCCCGCCCTCACCTGCTTCATCGTCCTCATTTCGTTCGCCCTCGCAGGCCAGTTCATCTTCTCGCTCTTCGGCATCAAGCTCCCCGCCTTCGAGATCGCCGGCGGCCTCATCCTTCTCCTCATCGGCATCGATATGATGGAGGCCCGCCGCTCCCCCACCCAGGAATCCACAGGCGAAACCCAGGAAGCCGCTGCGAAAGAAGACGCCGGCATTGTCCCCCTCGGCATTCCCATGCTCGCCGGTCCGGGAGCGATCTCCAGCGTCATGGTCCTCGTCGGCCAGGCCCCGAACCACTGGCAAATGCTCGCCATCCTCGGCTCCATCGCCCTCACCGCCTTCGCCAGCTATTTGGTCCTCAACGGCGCCGACCGTATCCGCATCTTCCTCGGCGAAACCGGCATCCGCATTCTCGTCCGCATCATGGGCCTGCTCCTCGTCGCCCTCGCCATGCAGTTCTTCGTCAACGGCCTCACCGACCTCGGCCTCATCCACCGCCATTGAGAGGCGGATCACCAGCGCTTCTGCCTACTCACCGGCTCGTTTCACGGCTCGCTGTCCGCTCGCCTTTTGCTCGTTTTAGAATCGTCTTCGTGCCAGCCCGCTTTTTCCACGGTTTTGCAGCGTTTTCCTCAACTTGCAGCGGCATCAATATCGCAGACGCGTCAACTGTGGCAGAATGGAGGGACCGTGACAGGGCAGATGTTCGGCAAGCTAGTTTCTAAAGATCAGCAGGTGGTCAGAACCCGTTTTCCCATCCCGGCGGCGGCGGAAAAGGAAATCGCTCCATCCGCAGGTCCTCCCGCTCATAGCGACGTGACTGATGACAGGCCCCGCATTCATACTGGAAGCCGGTAGGGCACAACTCAGCGATCTCGACTTGGCCGATGTCGGGACCCATGTACTTAAATACACACACGTTGCGACAATTATTGCAGTTCGCTACGAGGTAGAGGTGCATCGCCATAGCGCCGATTCTACTCCAGACGCCAGAATTCCTGGGTGTTTACTACTCTGAGTCCAAGGACTTACCCGTATATCGCTGCTAGACAGGCGATTGACCTACCAGACCCTCAGAGGTATTCTCAAGTGAAGGCCCCTGAGACCTGGAGGTGTCCGATGACCGAGCGCCTGGATCAACTATGGCAGTCCGAGCAGCGCCGGACGAAGAAGATAGAGCAACTGGTATCCCTGCTGAAAGACCCGGAAGTCGCGGACTTCGTCGCGAAACTACAGGGAGACGGATCGTTCGCGCCTAGCGCAGCCGGCGCAATTGCGAGTGCCAACAGTAACAGTAATGGGCACAAATTGCCCGACAGTATCACTGCCGCTCTCAAGGCCATCGGCCCGCGGCTATCGACCGCGTTCACGATCAAGGATGCCGTTGACGCGCTCGCCGCTGCAGGATACGAATTCCATCGAGCGCCAGTGGAAGAGGTGCGGGATTCTCTCTACTGGCGCTGCCGAGCTAAAACGCCGGACTTCGCAGTTGTGGAGACGGGGCGTGGCGGGAGGATGAGCACCTACCGGTATCTGCAAAGGGGGAGCTAAAAAAGGACGGGGCGACCGAAGTCGCCCCCCTAGCTATTCACGAAGCTCGCGGCAACCCTGACTGACGGTGCTATCAACGCCGTCAGCAGTTAGGCCGAGAGGTGAGGCCACAATGATCCGATCATTGTCCTCTGTCGTAAACGGGGTGGATAACCATCCCGTCGCCGTGGCGGTGTTCTGTTCCGAAGGGAACGGAACGCCGTCAAGGCGCACAGCTGCTATGCGGTAGCGTATTCTAATCACACACGTTTGTACAGTGTATCGGTTAAGCCTATGAATACGAAGGGTAAAGAGGGTCCAGACTCATTCGCACGGCTGGTAGATCGCGTCTTGTCGGTGAGCCGGGAAGAGATGTTGCGCCGGGAAGCGGAGTACCGTAAGCAGGTGGACGCGAATCCCAACCGGCGCGGACCTAAACGCGGATCGAAGCGGAAGACTGCTTCCCCTTCCGCTTCCCCCGGCCCTGCCTAGAACGCTTCGGCGGTTGAGTTCGCCTCCTTACCCGTCAGTTCTGCGTAGGTGAGGCGCTTTCCTACAATCTGCGTGACAGCGATGGCGAAGCGATCCGCATCGTTTAACGGGTTCTCTTTTGTGGCGCGATTGTTAAACCTGAAGCACTGCTCACCTAGGTAACGGTCCAAATGGAACGGCTCTACAGCGACGTACGTGCCGCGCAGTGTCCGCTTAAGCAAGCTCCAGAAGTTTTCGATTCCCTGCGTGTGAATCTGGCCGCGCACGTATTCGTTAGCGTGATTCACTGTCGCATGGATGTATTCCTGTGCGGCCAATTGATCGTAGCCTGTCCAGCCGTCCGTGTAGACCGTCGCGCCTTTTTCGATCTGCTCAAGGATGGCGTTCTGCAACGTCTCACGTTTCACGTTCGGGATCATCTGCGCGCGCACTTGGCGCGAATCGCGGTCCAGCATACCCATCACAATCGCCTTTGGCTTTTGCCCATACGCCGCACGTTGCTTTGTGCGCCGATCAGAATGCATCTTGTAGGGATCAGGTCCAACCGCCGTCTCATCGACTTCCACGGGGCCACCCTCATTGGTTCCGATCTTGCTGGCCGGAATGTTTCCTAGGGCAAGGCGAATTCGATGCAACAAAAACCACGCCGTTTTTTGGGTTACGCCGATGGCGCGGTGCATCTCCCAGGACGAGACGCCATTCTTGCAGTTCGCAACCATCCACATCGCCAGCAGCCATTTATCCAGACCAACCGGCGAGTCTTCCATGACCGTGCCCACCTTCGCGGAGAAAGATCGCTTCGCATGACGGCTCTTGCACTGCCAAACCCGGCGCTTCGCCACCCATGCCGCGTCAGTGCGGCCACAGGTGGGGCATACCACGCCGTTAGGCCAACGGCGCTCCAACATGTAAGCCACACAATTATCAGGGTTTGCGAATGTGAGAATGGCTTCCTGAAGTGTCTTCGGGTCGATCATGAAACTACTTTACCTTAAGCCAGTTGACGTGTCAAGTATATTCTTGCCCTTGCAGCCTCCCCCCCGCTCCAGTACGATCAACAAGTCGTCTTTCTGCTCCGCCGATTTGCGGCCGGCTGCAAGGCGTGCTACAGTAGAAAAGATTGATAGCAGTGGCAAGGCTTCGCTGAGGGTGTCTTTGCCCCAGCAATGATGAGCGAAGCGGGTCTGTTCGACAGTCGTTGCGCTTCGGGCGCACGGTAAGCCAGACAGAACAATCCATTGCAAGCGGAGTCGAGGGTTTTTGCTTGCCCTCAAAACTCCTTCTGGGCGGCTAGCCGCCCCCGCGAGTTCTGCTCGCGGCACGGTCTTTCAAAGTTTGGCGCTCTCCGGGTTCCTCTTCGACATTGAAGGGCCTCGGTAACACGCGAACGGTATGGTCAGGTATCGAGCAGGTTAATCGCTTCACCTTGACAGAAGCCATCGAGATTGGATAATCTCGAAAAGTTCGCGCAAAAATAGGGCGCAACAAGTTCGAGGACATGCAGTAGGCCTCAAAACCAGCTGCTGGCTTCGATCCAAAGCGGTCCGCTCAGGCGGTTAACCGTCAAGGATCTTTGACAATCAGGTAGAACATGCCAGTCGTGAGAATACGGAAAGATCTGGTTTGATCATTCTCACAATGTAGTGCTTCGATGCGTTTTCGAGCGCATGCGAAGCTGGGTTCCTTCCGGAGACCTCCGTCGACGGATGGAATCATCAGGTTTCAAACGAGAGTTTGATCCTGGCTCAGAATCAACGCTGGCGGCGTGCCTAACACATGCAAGTCGAGCGAGAAAGTGGAGCAATCCATGAGTAAAGCGGCGCACGGGTGAGTAACACGTGACTAACCTACCCTCGAGTGGGGAATAACCTGGGGAAACCCGGGCTAATACCGCATAACACCTACGGGTCAAAGGAGCAATCCGCTTGAGGAGGGGGTCGCGGCAGATTAGTTAGTTGGCGGGGTAATGGCCCACCAAGACGATGATCTGTATCCGGCCTGAGAGGGCGCACGGACACACTGGAACTGAAACACGGTCCAGACTCCTACGGGAGGCAGCAGTGGCGAATCTTGCGCAATCGGCGAAAGCCTGACGCAGCAACGCCGCGTGAGGGACGAAGGCTTTCTGAGT
>PMUI01000125.1 GCA_003166955.1 Acidobacterium sp. | reverse complement strand
AATCGGTCGCGAAGCGGCCGAACAAAATCCCAAGCGGTGAAGAAATTTCTGTACCTAAGCCCTGTGCTCTCCACCCTGTGCCCTACTCCCGAGCAAACAAACCCACAGGAAACTCCCTCAAAGCCTCCTTCAACCCCAGCCGCCCATCCTCCCCCACCCGCACCCACTCTCCCGTAAACACATTCTCCAAAGCAGCCCCCGCCATCTCCGGAACCATCAGCTCCCCGCGCCCCCNNCGCCCCCACGCCCCATTCAGCGGCAGCCGAGCCTTCCCGTCCATCAGCGAATACGCAAACCGCGGAACCACCGCCAGCACCCGGCCTCCACGAGAAAACCCCACCACCTTATCCGCGTAGTCTTTTGTAACCTCCACCGGTACATATTCGCCGCGCCGGAAAGTCTCCGCCATTCGGTTCCGCAGCTCCAGCGCCCGATGGATCGTCCACAGCTTCACCCGCCCGTCCCCCAGCCGATCCAGCACCTCGCGGCACACCGCCAGCTCGCCCTTGCTCGTCGCCAGTTCCTTCATCTCCTCCAGCGCCCGCCGCCGCACCGCATAATCCACCGGCCGCCGATTATCCGGATCNNCCTTCAGCACCACCTGCGCCAGCGAATTCACCGCGCCAAACAACCGCAGCGCCGGCAGAATCTCCTCCATCGTCTCCACGAATCGCGGCTCGCGCCCCCGCGCATCCGGCATCAGAATCGCCCGCAGAAAAGCATGCACCGCATCCACATACGCTGGGTTCGGATTTGTCCAGCTCAGATTCACCTTCGCCTCGCTCAGCGCCTTGGTCATGTACTGCTGCATCCGCGCCAGAAAATCTTCGCGCTCCCCTCCATTCGCGATCCGCCACGGCCACGCCCCCGCCAGCGTCTGATAAATGAAGTACTCCTCATTCGCGCTCGGAGCCACGCGCCCATCCGCCAGCGTCCGCTTGTGCCGCGCATTCAGCCGCACCCACCGCCGCACATACGACGGCCACATGTACGTCATCTCCGACAGCACATCCATCCGGTTCCGCACATCCTCGCTGCGTTTCGTATCGTGCGTCGAGGTCGTCAGCATCGCATCCGGCGCCGTCCGCAGCCGCCCCCGATTCGCCTCGTGAAATTCCTCCGGCGCAATTCCGAACGCCGCCATCGAACCACCCACATCGTTCGACGCAAGGAACCGGTTGTAGACGTAGAACGCCGTGTCCTCTACGCCCTTCGCCATCACCGGCCCGGTCAGCTGCTGGAACTTCAGCGCGAAATACAGCTCGCCCTGGTCGATCTCCTCCCCGCTCCGCCCCTGCAGCAGCAGCGTGTTCTCCAGAAAATCGAACACCGACTCATCCGTCTCCCGATTCCTCTGCTTCGCCCGCCCAATCGCCTGCCGGATAAACGCCCGATCCCGCTCCGTGTATTGCCCGCGATCGTCGATGTAGGTCCGATACACCGGGAAACACGCAATCGTCTCGCGAATCACGCTCTCCAGCAGATCGTCGGTGAAATCCCGTGCCCTCCGATTCGCCGACGCCAGCCGGCTCAGCAAATTCGTCAGCACATACGTCTCGCTCGACAGCGCATTCCGCATCACGCTCAGCTTCGACTCATAAATAATCGTCTCCGGATCCTTCGTCTGGCCCGTCAGCTTTTCGTAAAAATCCGTGAACCGCTGCTCGTTCGCCGTACAAATGAAGATCTGGTTCCCCTGATAGACAAAGTCGTACCCCGACGTTCCCCGCACCGGCCATTCCCGCGGCAATGACTCGCGCGGCTCCAGAATCTTCTCCACCACCACATACAGCGGCCCCTGCGCCGCAGCCCAGTCGCACCCGCGCATCGAGTCCCGCACTTCCACTTCGATCCCATTCGGTGCCGTCGGCCCCACCGCCGTCTCCCCGCAGCAGTGCGCCGCCACAAAAAGTAACTGCAGCCGTATCAAATACTGCCGCGGATTGAACATTCCGTCCGCATGATCGATCCTGAGTCCCGTCACCTCGCCGCGCGCCAGCATTCTTCGAATCAGCCCATGCGTCGCCGCGAATACTTCGGCATTCTCCATCCGCAGCCCAGCCAAATCGTTGATGTCGAAAAACCGCCGGTAATTGATTTCCTCGCTCGACACCTTCCAGAACGCGAGCCGGTACGGCTGAGCCTCCAGCAACTCATGCAGCCGATCGAAGCTCCGCGGATCCCCGTCCACTCCATTGATCCGCTCCAGCGCCCGCGCCAGCACAGGCCACATCTCCTCGCTCTCGAGTGCCGCCCGCAATCGCGGCCGCAATTCCGCCAGCTGCTGCCGCCTCTGCGTCACCAGCGTCGCGTCCGTCGTATCGTGGGGAGGAATGTGCGCCGTCTCCCGCAAAATATCCCGAAAACTCTGCGGCACTCCCAGCTCATCCAGTTCCGCGTCGGGAAAAATCAGCGGAATCGTCCGCGGCGCAATCGGCATCAGGTGATCGAAATACTTCACCTTCAGCTGCCCATCCACCACCACCACCTGGATGTGCTTCGCCTCCAGCTCATCCCCGTACTGCGACCCCAGTATCGGAAGCAGCAGCTTGTCCTTCATGTCCGGGTTTAGCGGACTCCAGTCGATATCGAAATAGCTCGCGTACTCCGACGACCGCCCGTTCTCCAGCACGTCCTGCCACCACTGCGAATCGTTTCCCACCCCCATGTGGTTCGGCACAATGTCCAGCAGCAGTCCCATGCCCCGTTCCCGCAGCCGCCCTGCAAACCGCGCAAACCCCTCCTCGCCACCCAGTTCCGGATTCAACCGGTCGTGCCGCGTCACGTCGTAGCCGTGCATGCTCCCCGGCCGCGCCTCGAACACCGGCGAAGCGTAGCAGTCCCCAATGCCCAGCGACTGCAGATACGGCAGCACCGCCTCCGCATCCGCGAAGGTGAACCCCGCATGCAGTTGCATCCGGTACGTCGACAGCGGCGCGCGCGCCTCCATCCGAGGCGTCTGCTCTATGCAGTCCTTCATCTCTCGAATCGTGAATCGTGGTTCCGTTTTAGATGCGATTGCCTGGGCGCCGAGAAGCCCGGCCGGAGTTTCAATCGTGGTCACGCGCTGCCTCCGCCAAAACAGAAAACCCCGCACCCCAGCGAGGATTCGTTGCTCGTGAACCAGGCAGCTTATTAACTACGCCGTCGATTGACCATTTTGATAAACAGGCGATTCTACACGAAGTGATCGCCATCGGCGGCCGCATGCGCCTCGCGCTCTTTACTCCGCAACACCTCGAATCCCGCCCGCAGCCCGTTCAGCACCGCGTTCACCTGTCGCACCGGCCCCGATACCGCCTTCTGCACCGTCGCCGTCGCGTGCGCCACGCTGTCCAGTGTTCCCGTCACCATCTCGTCCACGCGATCCGCCTGCACCGCCGCCTTCTGCAGCAGATCGTCCAGCGCGCCCGCCATCTTCGTCGACTCGGCGCGCACCGTCAGGCTCACTTCCTTTGCCGTCTGGCTCACTTCCAGCGCATTCTGCGCCGCCACTTTCAGCTTCGGAGAAACCTCCTCCAGCAAACTCCGGCTTGTCGCCAGCAGAGGCAGCACATTCTCTTCTGCTTTCTTTGAAAGCTCATTCAGCCGCCCCAGCGCGCCCTTCAGCGCAAACAGCATTCCCAACAACACCAGCGCCTGCATCAACACACCTGCCGCCGTCACCGCCGTAAAGGTGATGTAAACCCATGTCGGAATTTCATGATGCATGTTTGCGCCCCCAGGGCCCGGCTCTCAGCACTGTACCGCGACGCGGCAATCCCGCCCGCCGCCGATGCGAGCCGCCAATCGCACTCTCCGCCTACACGGATTCCTGATTATTCGCCGACGGCGAACTGCTGCTCTGATACGCCTGCCGCCCCGCTTCCACTGCTGCGGAAACGCGCCCGCTCTGATCGCCCACGAATTGCTTTCCCTGGTTCACGAACTCATCCCATTGCGCGCGGCCCCGCTCCACATATTCCTTACCGCGTCCCACATATTCGTTCACCTGGGTCTTCCCGCGATCCACCAGATCGCCCACCTGATCCACCGCATCGCGGCTCTTCTGCTTCAGAAACTCCGTGCCCTCGCGCGCGCTGCTCAGCAGTTCTTCGCGCGTTTCCTTCCCTGCCTTCGGCGCATACAGCACACCGATCAGGGCTCCAAGTCCCAATCCTGCCAAAAACCAGCTGAACCCGCTGGACTGCTTCTCTTCCGACATAACTTTATCTCCTTCTGCATAAACCCTGTTAACCGAGTGTATGGTACCGGGAACCCCACGCCCGCGCAACAAAGGATAAGATTCCGCCTCCGCGTACAAGCGCGCTCTTCCTCTCAACTGTGCTGGGATCAGGTCGCGTCCGAACCCGCACTACCTTGGATGCCCTGCCCGCCTCCAGCGCTGCCATTTGCTTCCCGACTCCCCACTACCGGCTACCGGCTGTCTCCAGGTCCACCAACTCGACAACCCCAATCTCCCGCCCCAAAAACCGACTCCCCAAAGCCCGAAATTTCTTCACCGAATCCGTAGCGAAAAACTTAGCCTCCGACCCACGCCCCGAAACCTGCAGCATCCCAGCCACCTGCTCCGCCGTCACCTCCGCCGAATCGATCACCCGCAGCCCCGACGGCGCCGCCTTCTCAATCTGCGCCCGCAGCAACGGATAGTGCGTGCACCCCAACACCATCGTGTCCGCATTGAGCCCCGCCACCCGCGCCTGCTCCAGCAACTCCGCCATGTAGATCCGCAGCACCTCCGCCGTCACCGGGCTCTCGATCCACCCCTCCTCCACCAGAGGAACCAGCAGCGGACAAGCCTTCTCAATCGCCCTTAGCTTTCTCTCTGAGCAAGCCGAAGCGTAAGCGTGGCTCTCCACCGTCGCCGCCGTCGCAATCACCAGCACATCGCGCGTCGTTGAACTCGCTTCGGCCGCGTTCGCCCCCGTCTCCACCACCCCCAGCACCGGAACCGCCACCGCCGCGCGAATCGCATCCAGCGCCAGCGCGCTCGCCGTGTTGCACGCGATCACCAGAAACTCCGCGCCCTGCTCCTCCACCAAAAACTTCGCGCTCGATACCGCATACCGCGCCACCGTCTCCCGCGACTTCGCCCCATACGGCAACCGCGCCGTGTCCCCCAGATACACATATTCCGCCGGAACCCGCTCCAGCAGCGCCCGCAGCACCGTCAGCCCGCCAAACCCCGAATCGAAAACCCCAATCTTCATTGCCCAGACTCCGGGTGCCCCATCCTGGGCGCGCGGCGCCTTTCCGCGCGAGCAGGGTGGGGTAGTTTCCCCAACGAAAAATCCTCGTGTCCCATCCTCACAGGCCGCCCGCTCCGGGCGCCCCACGCTGAACGCTCGTCTGCTCTGCCGCCAAATACGTCCGAGTCAAATCCGCATGCCCCGCAAGCGTCTCCCGCGGCTGCCCATCCACCAGAAAATGCACCTGCGTCACCGCCGGCAGATTCGCATGCAGCGTCGCCATCATCGACAGCAGCGTAAGCGTCTCCGGCTCAATCCCCGACGGCTGCGCCTGCGCCAGCGCCCCGCTCAAATCGATCACCGCCATCTGCCCCCCGCCGCCCGTCTCATCCTTGCCCTGCGGCACCGCAAGAAAATACACATCCACGATCCCCGACGCCACATTCATCGGGTGCGTCGACTCCGGTGCGCGATATGCCTCCACCAGATTCTCCAGGATCACCCGCGCCTGCGCATTCCGGTCCGCCGGCAGCGAAATGCTCTTCTCCACCGCCGTCAGTGAATCGTCCAGATCGTTGGGCACATACAGCGTCACTGTCTGCGGAGCGCTCCTCGCTGTCTCCGCCATCTCCGACGGCGCGCTCATCGCCTGCGCCTGCAGCCGGTCCTGCGCCCGATTCCGCAGCCGGATCAGAAACGCCGCCATCGTCACGCACGCCACCAGCATGATGAAGAACAAATATTTCTGGAATTGCGAAATCATTGTCGCCAGTCGCTCCGCCACTGCTCCAGCGCAGCCGCCACCGCATCCACCACCTGCTTCTGATAGCTCACATCCGTCACCGGCTTCGCGCTCGTCACGTGCCCGCCCACCAGCGGCGCAATCTCCACTGCCACCTCAGGACACGTCATGCTGTCCATCGGCTCGACCGACGCCCTCCCCAGGCTCACCGGAATCGCCGCGTGCGCCAGCGCCGAATCGATCTCCGACTCCAGCTTCAAGCTCTGCGTCACATACGCCGACTGCGCTGTCCCCCACGGCATGAACCGCGTATTCGCAGTCGGCGTCAGCGACGACGTGAACAGATGCACCCCGCTCCCCGTCGCCGTCGCATGAATCGTCAGGCACGCCGCGCCCTGCGCATGATTCGCCGTCTCCGCCCGGTCCGCCGGCGCCAGATTCACGTCCCCCGTCCGCGTCGTCACCACCTCAATCCCGCGCGCCCGCAGTGTCGACCGCAGCCGCCCCGCCATCCCCAGCGTGATCTCCTTCTCCAGAACTCCGTTCCCAATCTGCGCCCCGGTGTCCGCGCCCCCATGCGCCGCATCCACCACCACCACGAACCGCGGCGGCTGCACCTGCGGCGGAGTCGGCGAAGGAACCGAGGGCACCCCCGGCGCCTGTGGCAACTGTGGAGCCGGCGGATTCTGTGCCGGCGGACTCTGCGCCCATCCCGCCGCACCTGCGGCAATCCCCAGCGCAGCAGCCGCCTCAATCCAGCGCATAGATCGCCAGGCCGCTCAGCAGCTTCGGATAAAAATCCGTCGACTTCTGCGGCATCACCTCGCCCGCAAACGCAACCTCTCGCAGCTGCTCCATCGTTACAGGATTCATCAGGAACGCCACATCGGCCTCGCCGCGCGCTACCTGGTCCGCCGCCTCACCCGCATCGCGCAAATACCGCAGGTTGGTCTGCTCCCGCATCGCCTCCTGCGAAATCCCCAGCAGCTTCTCCAGCACCAGCCCATGCAACTGCACAATATCCAGCTGCCGCTGCCGCGCCGAAATCCCCTTCAGCGCCTCAGCCACCGCGTCCGCCTTCGCCGTCAGCAGAAACCATCCCTTCGCCGTCACCGCCACAAACGCCGTCTTCCCGCCGACCGCGGAAAGCCGACCCATCGCCGCCACAGGATCCCGCTCCACAAGCTCCTCAATCTCGAAATAACTCCGCGCCGCCTCCAGCAATCGAGCCGCCTCAAACCCTGCCAGCCCAAACACCACCCGATGCGTCGGCAGAATCACCAGCCCCTCGGAATCCATATTCACAAACGTCATCATCGCAGCCGCTTCCGGATACGCAGGACCCGCCATCCCCACCGCGAACGGCTCGCAACCCTCCGCAGCCTTTCCCGGCCCGTGCTCCTTCATGTAATTCAGAGCGGTCTCGTACCGATGGTGCCCGTCCGCGATGATCAGCTTCTTGTCTTCCATCCCCGTCGCCAGCAAATTGATCTTCCCCGCATCGGTCACCTTCCACACCCGGTGCACCACCCCGTACTCGTCCGTCACTTCGATGTCCGGCAGCGTCTCGCCCGCCGCGCCATTGCCGAACAGCACCTCCTCCGCGCTGTGCGCCGGATCCGAATACAACATAAAGATTTGCCCAAAATGCGCCCGCGTCGCCCGCAGCAGATTCAGCCGGTCGCTCTTTGGCTTCGACAGCGTCTGCTCGTGGCGGAACACCACCTCGCGGCTGTACTCATACAGTTCGCCCAGCGCGATAAACCCGCGCCGCTCCCGCACCACGCCCTCCTGCCCCGGCACCGCGAACCGCTGGACGTACGCAAACACGCACGGCTGCCCCTCCTGCGCCAGGATTCCCGCCTCCCGCCACGCATTGAAATCCCGCGCCGCATTCGCATAGAGGTCGCCCTCCTTATCGAACAGCTCCGGCATCCGCAAAATGATCCGCACCAGGTTGTACGGACTCCGCTGGTAATACGCCTGCTGCATCGCCGGCGTGATCTTGTCATAGGGTTGGGTGACGACGTCCTCAGCAGCCACCTGGGCAAGGTTATAGCGCAACGCGCGAAACGGATAAATGCGAGCCATAATTGGTTTTCTATCTCACCGATTCTATCGCGCCCCCATGTCTGTCTTGCCCTCACACCCATCCTGAGCACGCGCAAGCCGGCGAAGGACCTTCTACCATTTCGAAGTGACGACAGACCACACCTTTCTCACCACCGGCCTCGTCTCCCACAACAAACGCAGATCGACCGTCGGCCCTGACGACGACTCCGACTTGTGACCACCTCGCTCTGCCTACCCCAGCCCCCGTGTAGCGGCGGGCCGCTCATGGCGCGCTTGGTCTGCACCTTAAACGCACACGCAGTGCGTCGCGATGGCAACCTGGGGGACTGCGGTAACATCTAAGGCCGTGAATGTTTACGCGTTTCGGCATGGGCCTGCTTCTCTTCCTGGCTGGATCGGCGAGTCATGCAGCGATCAGGTATGTTGGCGAATCGCACACCTCCTGCGCGCAAAGCTCCTCGGCCACCTCCCAGTCCTGCACCCTCACCGCTCCCACCACGGCGGGCGATGACATCGTCGTCGGTGTTGCCTGGAAAGATACCTCAGCCACCGTCGCCAGCGTGGCCGGCAGTTCACCCTCCTCCTGGTTCGCTCTCTACGCCTCCACCTGCAACGAATCGAGTGAGTGCGTCGCCACCTACATCTGCCATCAGTGCGTCGCCCAATCCGCCATCACCACCACCATGACTTCTGGCACCGCCTTCGTCACCTCCGTCGAGGAGTACTCCGGCGTCCAGCGGATCGGCATCACCGGAACGCAAACCGGCAGTTCCTCCACCGCCGGCCTCTCCCTGAGCACCCCCAATGCCGATAGCTGGACCGTCTGCGCCACCTCCAGCCTCGGCGCCCCCAATACCCCCTGGCCCGCAGCCGGCGCTATGCGTGACGCAAAAATAACCGGTACCTCCTCCAGCCATATCGCTGGTGCCGTCATCGACAACACCGCTGCCTCGGCCGGCGCCCTCGCCTGCTCCTCGAACATTGTCTCCGGACCATGGGCCGCCGCCGGCGTCGAGCTCCAGTCCTCCACGGCCCGCACCTACATCTGGCCCGACTGCGACACCACCCACCCCTGTGTCGTCCACCACATCGCCTCCGTCGCCGCCGGCACCGCGTCCAACGAAACCCTCCAGGATTTCAAGTTCCCCATGGTGGCCAGTTCGCCGGGCAATCTTCTCCTCCTCACCGTCACCCACGTCAGCAACAAGAGCGTCACCGTCTCCGATAACAACAACGGTGCATGGCAAACGGCCGTCAGCACCACCAACACCACCGACGGCGAAACGACCGAGTTGCACTACCTCTGCGGAGCCACGCCCGGCACCAACCTCATCACCATCCACCTGAGCCAGAACGCCGTCCACGACGAGCCGCTCCAGTACTCCTATACCGAAGTCAGCGGCATCGCGACGTCTGCCTGTCTCGACGGCCCGGCCACCGGCGCCAACGGCCTCAGCGGAACCGTACAGCCTGGAACACTCAACCTGACCGCCGCCGGCGACTTCGTCTACAACTTTGGCGAGGAATCCTATAAGTACCCCGAGTACGACAGCCCCATCGGCTTCATCACGCCCGATAACTACTCCGCGATCGTGATGGAAAACACCTGGGACAAGTTCGCCAGCCAGGCGGGCGTCATTGCAGCGGCGGGCCCCTACAACCCCGCGCTCAACGTCAACTCCGATCCCAATCACCGCAGATGGAACTCCGTCGCAGGCGCCTTCTTCGCCTCCAGCGGCGCCGGCACCCAGCCCACCGGCATTCATGTCACGCGCATCCTGCATTACATGAACGCGCTCAACGGCACAGTCACGGTTCCGTTCCCGTCCACCGGCAACGCCATCGTGCTCTCCACCTCCAATCCGTCCAGCGGTGGCTGGGGCATAAGCAACCTCAGCGACAGCGCCGGCCACACCTACACCCGCACCCATTACTCCGACGCCACTGTCGATCCGCAGCAGTACTTTACGTGCCTCGGCACCGGTTCCGGCGGCCAAAATCTCGCCATCACCTGGACCCCCAGCAGCGAAAACACCCACTTGCTGATCTACGAAATTGCGGGGGCCGCCACCACCGGCGGATCAACCGGCTGCCTCGGCGCCACCGTCAACACCGAGAAAGGCAACCAGCCATCGAGCCCCAACGCGAGCATCACCGGCGATCCCGTCATCACGCCCGATGCCGCCGGCAGCGTCGTCATCGCCACCAGCTACTTCGGAACCGGCCCGCCCTCCGCATCGCTCACACCCAACGTCGTCTTCAATTCCATCTGGGCCACCGGCATGGTCGATGCCAGTTGTTGGGACACCGGCGATCCCTTCGCCTACATCTACACCACCTCGACCGGCCCAATCTCGTTCAACTGGCAAATGGCAAACTCCAACGGGGTATCCAACGGCGGCAGCTTCTACGACGGAGGCGCCATCGAGATCCTCGCCGCGCCCAGCTCGTCCGATAGCCTTCAGCCCGTTGCCACTGCTGAGGATGAGGTGGCCACCTACAGCTCGAGCAGCCAGCCCGTCACGCTGACCGCCACCGTGACGCAATCTTCCGGGATGGTCAACAGCGGCACCGTGACCTTTACCGTCTTCGATGGAGCCACCCAGATCGGAAACCCCGCAACCAGCGGCACCGTCTCTGGGGGCAACGCCAGCGCCACCTATACCCTGCCGGGTGCAACCATCGCGAAGAACTACACGATCCAGGCGATCTACAATCCAGGCACCGGACAAGCGACCAGCACCGATGCCACCCACACCCTCACGGTGGCCAAAGCCGCGTCGACCATTGCCTGGATTCCTGCGGACACGATCATCTACGGCAGCGCAGGCGCCAACGTTCTCAACGCGACCAGCACTTCGGGGGGTGGCGGAACGTTTAACTACACCGCAACGCCGAATGGCGGTTCGCCGTCGTCGATCGCCACGACCACAACGCTGGCGGCGGGCACGTACACCATCACCGCAAACTTCACCCCCGGCGACACGACGAATTACAACAACGCCACAGCGTCCACTTCGCTCACGGTGAGCCGGGAGAGCGTGTGGATTGTGAATGGTTCTGGCGGCACCAGCGAACTGGCGGGCAACGGGTTTGGCATAACCTCGAGTCCGGACACCGGGGCGAACGCGGCCGTGGCCCTCGACAATGCGGGGAATGTGTGGAGCGTCGGCGCAGGTCCTCTGCTGAAGGAAACCAGCCAGGTGGGAACGGTGCAGAGAACGATCACCTCGGGCGGCGGACTGAATGCACCCTTGGCGGTCGCGATCGATGGCAACGGGCGTATCTGGGTCGCCAACGCCGGCAACAACAGTGTGAGCCTGTTTACGAATGCCGGGACGGCTCTATCACCGGCAAGCGGCTTCACAGCCGCAGGCATGGCAACGCCGGACGGGATCGCGGTGGATCTGAGCGGGAGCGTGTGGGTTGCGAACCGGCAGAACAACAGCGTGACGCGGCTTCTGGGCGTGGCAGCCCCCGTGGCTCCGTTGGCCTCGGCGGCGGCGAAAGGTATGACGGGAGAAAAGCCGTAGAGAGGTATCGGTCAGCAGCTGCAGCGAGTGCAGCATTACGTCGCCGCCAGCACCGCGTTCCCACACCGCTGCAAAACCTGCACTTTTGTGTAACGCTGTGTGCCTTCTCCCCACCATTTCGCATCGAAGTTTCTTACAGCACGGAACGATGCTTTCCGGAATTGTCATTCGAATGTCCAAACCCGGGATTGGCTATTGCAGAAGTTTTTCAATCGTGCCAGTATCGACTCACGAGAGGTTAGGCCATGGCGTCCATCTTTGGGCGCGAACGTGGTGGTAAAGCATCTCCGGGACCCCATCGGGTAGCTCGTTTCGCCCGGCGCATTCCGCTGCTGTCACTCCTGCTCGCTCCCCTCCTCCTCCTGTCGATTTCTCCGGCCTGCGCCCAGGACACCGACAACCCCGACAACCCCCTCGACTCGGTCCACATCACCACGCCCCCTCCGGTTGCCGTCAAAGCCGACCCGTCCATCCCCCTCACTCCCGGCGCCACCCTTCGCACCGGCATCCAGTTCCGAGTCGACACCAACATCGTCCTCATTCCTCTTACCGTCACCGATCCCATGGATCGCCTCGTCACCGGCCTTGAAAAAGAAAACTTCATCGTCCTCGAGGACAATCACGGCCAGGCCATCCGCACCTTCGCCTGCGACGACGCCCCCGTCTCCATCGGCGTCATCCTCGATCTCAGCGGCTCCATGAGCAACAAAGTCGTGCGCGCCCGCGGCGCCGTCCTCCAGTTCATGAAGACCTCCAACCCCCAGGACGAGTTCTTCGTCATCGGTTTCAACGACCGCCCCGAGCTCATCACCGACTACACCTCTTCGCCCGACGACGTCGAAGCCCGCCTCGCCACCGTCCAGGCCGGCCATCGCACCGCCTTGCTCGACGCCATCTACTTCGGCCTCGAAAAAATGAAGCAGGCCAAGTACCAGCGCAAGGCCCTCCTCATCGTTTCCGACGGCGGCGACAACAACAGCCGCTACACCGAGAATGAAGTCCGCTCCTCCGTCAAGGAAGCCGACGTCCAGGTCTACTCCATCGGCATCTTCGATCCCGAAGCCGCCACCGTCGAAGAACGCAACGGCCCCATGCTCCTCAACGACCTCAGCAACGACACCGGCGGCCGCCTCTTCCGCGTCGACGACCTCTCCGAAATGGGCGACATCGCCACCCGCATCAGCGCCGAGCTCCGCAACGAATACGTCATCGGTTACAAAACCGACAATGTCAGAAATGACGGCAAATGGCGCAAGGTGAAAGTCAAGCTCTCACCGCCCGCCGGCCTGCCGCAGCTCACCGTGCACGCGCGCGCCGGCTACTACGCGCCTCTGCAATAAATCCGTTCTCCGTTCCCTGCCTTGAGGATTCCCAGGACCATCGGTTTCAGCGACCGCCCGACTCCGGGTGCCCCATTCTGGTGCGCGCGCGCTTTTCGCGCACCAGGGTGGGATTCGCGCAAAGCGCGAACGCTTTTCCTGTTCCCTAGTTGTGGAGGCT
>PMUI01000101.1 GCA_003166955.1 Acidobacterium sp. | reverse complement strand
GGGTGGCGAGCATGGGTCCGGCGGTCACGTGCAGGAGGGTGAGGACGGCAGCGCAGAGTCCCATGAAGAGGAGGGCGGCGACGGTGCAGAAGATGAGGAGGCGCGCCTCGAAGGAGATGCTTTGGCGTTTGGGTTTGCGGTGGGTGTAGGGACGCTGAGACAAGGTGGACTCCCGTAATCAGTTCACCGCTTCAGATCTTTTTCGGCCGCTGCACGACCGATTCCCCTCACCGCGTTTCGGGGAGTCCTTCGACTGCGCGCCGTGTATGTCCGTGCACCGCTGGAAAGTTTTGTGGCGGCGCTCCGCTCAGGATGACAATCGTCAGATGCCATATTTTTCCATCCGCCGGTAGAGAGCGCCTCGGCTGAGACCGAGGGCTTCTGCCGCCTGGCTCACGTTGCCGTTGCAGCGCGAGAGGGCTTTGCGGATGAGGATACTCTCCACCGACTCAAGGGACATCTCTTCAAGGGCCTGAGTGGAGACGCGGGCCGGCGAGAGGCCGAGATCGGTGACGTCGATGATGTCCTCGCGCGACATGAGGACGGCGCGCTCGATGGTGTGGTCGAGCTCGCGGACGTTGCCCGGCCAGGCGTAGTGGAGCATCAGGTCCATGGCGGCCTGGTCGATGCCCTGCACCTGTTTGCGGTAGCGCTGCGCGTAGCGGGAGAGGAAATGCGCGGCCAGCGGCGGGATGTCTTCGCGGCGCTCGCGCAGGGGCGGCAGGTGGATTTCCACCGTATTGAGGCGAAAGAGAAGATCGGCGCGGAAATTGCCGGCTTCGACTTCCTTGCGGATGTCAGCGTTGGTAGCCGAGATAATGCGGACGTTGACGCGACGGGTTTTTGAGGAGCCGACCCGCTCCATCTCACCGGTCTCGAGGACGCGGAGGAGCTTGGACTGCTGGCGCATGGGGACGTTGGCGATCTCGTCGAGGAAGAGGGTTCCGCCTTCGGCGAGCTCGAAGCGGCCGATGCGCTCGGTGCGCGCGTCGGTGAATGCGCCTTTGACGTGGCCGAAGAGTTCTGACTCGAAGGTGCCCTCGGGGAGCGCGCCGGTGTTGACGGCGACCATGGAGCGCGAGGCGCGCGAGGAGAGGGCGTGGAGGGTCTGCGCGACGACTTCTTTGCCGGTGCCGTGCTCGCCGGTGATCAGCACGCTGGCGTCGGAGGGTCCGATGCGGGTGATGGTGGTGAGGACGGGCTGCATGATCGCGGCGGTGGCGATCATCTCCGGCAAATTAGCGGCGCGGAGAAGGCGGTTTTCGGCTTCGAGGCGCTGGGTGCGGCGGACGGCGTTCGAGAGGTCGATCTGTGTGCGGAGGATGGTGAGGAGGCGGGCGTTGTCCCAGGGTTTCTGGATGAAGTCGGACGCGCCGCGGCGCATGGCTTCTACGGCGAGGTCAACGTTGGCCCACGCGGTCATGATGATGACTGGGAGCTGCGACTCGTGGGAGCGAATTTGCGAGAGGAGGTCGAGGCCTTCGCGGCCGGAGGTGGTGTCGCGGGTGTAGTTCAGGTCGAGGAGCAGCGCATCGAACGAATTGCACTTGAGCGCATCGAGAACCATGTAAGGCGAGGTGGCTTTCTCGATGCGGTAGCCTTCGGGCTCGAGGAGGAGCTCGAGGGCGTCGAGGATGTGGGGCTGATCGTCGGCGATGAGGACCGAGGGCGCGAGTTTGGCGCCGGTGGTTTCGGTGGGGACGGGTTGGGCGGCGGTGCTCATGCCAGGGTTCAGGTCTCAGGTTACAGGGACGGCCCGGGATTCTCCTTCTTTATGGGCCGTGGGTGACGATGCCGGATCTTGCGTCGTCGATGGAGACGTTCATGCGCACCAGGGTGTCGCCGGTGGCGCGGTCGATGTCGACTTTGGCTTTTTCGTAGTTGGTCTGGGCGGCATCGAGAGCGGATTCGGCAATGGCCAGGGCGCTGGAGGCGGCCAGAGTGTCGGAGCTGGACTTGGCGCCGAGCTGCTGTTCCTGTTTGGTGATGTCGAAGGTGCGCTGGGCGAGGTCGCGGGCTTTTTGTGAGGCATCGACACGGGCCTGGGCCTGTTCGAGAGCGAACTGGGAGTTACGGACGTCGAAGCGGATGCCCTTCGTCTGCTGCTCGTAGGTGATCTGGCTCTGGCGGTACGCCAGGACAGCGCGGAACTGATCGGCTTTGTTTTGGCGGTTGCGCAGGTTGATGGACAGCGTCATGCCGACCTGATACTCGGGCGAGGAATAGTTGAAGATGTTCTGGAACATCTGGGGGAAACCGGTGGGTAGGGTAGTGGCGCACTCGGCACCGAGATTGCAATAGGGGTTAGCCGGGCCAGCGGTACCGGCGCCGGCATAGTAGCCGTACATGTTGAGGGTGGGCAGGAGCTCACTGTTGATGTCCTTGAGGGCCTGCTTCTGCACATCGGCCTGCATCTGGTAGATGGCAACTTCAGGGCGATTCTTTTCCGCGCTGGCGATGAGGTCGTCGATGGCCTTGGCGGCGTTGGGATCGGGCGCGCCTCGAAGATCGAGGGGGATGACGGGCATTTCGTCGATGGTGGGATCGTCGGTTTTGGTGAGCGCGTTCTTGATGAGCAGCTCGTTGAGGCGGAGGCTGGCGCGGGCAACGGTGAGATTGCCCTCAGCGGTCGCAACAGCGGACTGGTCGGTCATGACCTGCATGGCGGGGATGGCCTTGAGCTCGAGTTGCTTCTGATCATCCGTCAGAGTCTGATTGGCGAAGCCGAGGGAGCGTTCTTTGATCTGCTCGTCCTGATAAGCGTTGACGAGATCCCAGTAGATGTTTTCGACCTGAGTGACGGTGGTAATGACCTGCTGCCTGAAGACGAGGTCAGTGATCTGAGCGTTGCGCTTTGCGATGCGGATGTAGCGCTCATTGGAGGAGAGGCCGAATCCGGCGAGGAAGGGCTGCGTGATCTGGACGGCGAAGTTGGAATACAGCTCAGGATTGATGGCGTTGTAAGGCGAGTTGCTGGTGATGCGCTGTCCCAGGTACTGAGCGTAGATGTTGGTGCCCAGCGGAAAGGATTCGCTGAAATTGGCCTGACCCTGAATGGTGTTGGTTCTGAGGGTCGGCGTACCGACGAGGAACTGGTTTGCTTCCTGGACGACGGTGTGATCGACGTAGCCTTTGAAGGTGAGATAGGGGTCAAAAGAGGGTACGACGGCACCTTCGCCGAGAGTCGAGGTGACAATGCCGCCGGCGCCTGCTGCGGCAGAGCTGCCACCCGAGGAGCCACCGCCACCGCCGCTGGATCCGCCGAAGCCTCCCTGCGTGGACTGTACGACGCTGGCGTTGACGCCGTTGGCGGGACTGCCTGCTGCGGTACGCAGGATGTCGGTCTGAGCGATGGGGAAGTTATAGCGGAAGTAGGCGAGGTCGAGGTTGTTCTCGAGGGCGAGAGCGATGGCGTCCCGCAGGGAGATGTAGAGCTTGCCGTCGCGGATGAGGTTCTGGAGGCGCGGAGAGTTGAAGAGATTCAGGGCCGGCACACCGCTCGGGCGATACGCCGCCAGTGGATTGCGGGAACGCGGCATGACGACCTGGAAGGGCTGCTGCGGGCCGATAGACTGGAGCTGTAGTTGTTGTGCCTGCTGAGCGATTGTCGGGGTTGCGGCGGGCGGAGCTGCGGGGACGGTGTTGGGAGCTGGAGCTTCCGGGGTGGCTTGGGGCGGAGGCGTGGCGGGCGCAGTTTGGTCCGCGGGCGAGTTTTGGGCCGCAGGCGCCGTTTGCGCCGGATTCTGCGCGAAGCCCGGCGAAACCATGAGGGAACAGAGAACGAGAGCCGAGAGCCGCTGATGCCTGGAAGAGCCGGTCACGATGCGGAGACCTCCACGCCGAGATTCGGATTGGCGGTATCGGCGACCATCCAGCCGTCGCGCAACTCGATGACGCGGCTGCCGTAGCTGGCGTTGACCTCAGAGTGGGTGACCTGAACGATGGTGGTGCCCTGCTGGTTCAGCTCCTTGAACAACTCCATGATCTCCTTTGCCTGGCTGGAGTGCAGATTGCCGGTAGGCTCGTCGGCAAGCAGCAGCGCAGGTTTGTGGATGACGGCGCGCGCGACGCCGACCAGCTGCTGCTGGCCGCCGGAAAGCTGGGAAGGGAACAGATCCTTCTTGCCGACGATGCTGAAGCGGTCCAGCGTGTCGGCGACGAGGCCCTGACGCTGCGCGCGCGGCATATCCTTATAGGAGAGCGGCAGGTCGATGTTCTCCTGGACGGTGAGGTCGTCGAGGAGGTGGTAACTCTGGAAGACCATCCCGATGTTGCGTTTGGCAAGGTCGGCACGCTGGCGGCGGTTCATGCGGTGCGCGGCTTCTTCCCTAAACCAGAATTCGCCGAGCCACTGGTCGTCGAGCAGGGCGAGGACATTGAGGAGCGAGGATTTTCCTGCGCCCGAGGGGCCCATGATGGTGAGGAAATCGCCCTCTTTGATTTCAAGATTGACGCGGCGCAGGACCCAGGTTTGGCCGGCGCCGGTTTTGTAACTGCGTTCGATATTTTTTAGCTGAATCATTTAGAACCCCGGGGCTAAAGCCCCTCTCTCTACCGGCATCGTAACGCGGGGCTAAAGCCCCGCTCTTTTACCGCCGCCCTGCTCGCAGGGCCAATGCTCAGACACACGTTTCCTGTCTGCAGTTGCGCGTTCCGAATCGCGGCCGAGTTACTTGACTTCGAGGACTTGCTCCAGCGACTCACCTTCCGCGACGACCTTTCCGTCGAAGAGATGGATCTGGCGATCGGCATGGCGGGCGAAGCGCGGATCGTGGGTCACCATGCAGATGGTCGCGCCTTCGCGATGCAGATTCTGGAGCAGCTCCATGACGGCTTCGGCGTTGCGCGAATCGAGGTTTCCGGTCGGCTCGTCGGCGAGCAGAATCGAAGGCGAACCGGCCAGGGCGCGGGCCACGGCGACACGCTGCTGCTGACCGCCAGAGAGCTGCGAGGGATAGTGGCGGATGCGATGCGCCATGCTCACCCGCTCCAGCGACTCCTGCACGCGGCGTTTGCGCTCGGCCGACGACATCCCGGAGCGATAGGTCAGCGGCAGCTCGACGTTTTCATACACGGTCAGATCGCCGATGAGGTTAAAGCTCTGGAAGATGAATCCGATTTCCTGGTTGCGGATCCGCGACCGCTGCGAGAAGTTGAGGTTTTCGACAGAGTGGCTGTTGAGCGTGTAGCTGCCGCCGGTGGGGGTGTCGAGCAGGCCAATGATGGAAAGCAGGGTCGACTTGCCGCATCCGGAAGGGCCGGAGATAGCGACGTATTCGCCCTTGTCGATCTTCATGTGGACGCCGGACAGCGCGTGGGTTTCAATCTCATCGGTATAGAAGACCTTGGTGAGGGCTTCGATTTCAATCAACGCCTGCGTGGTTTCCATCCTGCTCTCCTGCTCCATGAAATTTACTGGTCCTGCCTTATTGAGGGAGTGCTTATTCCAATCGAACCTTATCCGTGTTGTCGTAGCGTGACATGTCCGAAAGGATTACGCGATCCCCCTCGGTCAGGCCGTTCATGATCTGAATCTCCGTCGTCGAGGCCTTGCCGACCTGCACCTGAACCCGCGTGGCGGTTTTGCCGTTGGGGTCGTAGCGGAACAGGCTGATGGTGCTGTTCTCGTTGCCGAACGCGGGGCGCCCCACAAAAAGCACGTCGTGGAGGTGCGCGAGTTCGATGGTTCCATCCACACTCAGCTGGGGGACCGCTCCGGCCGGCAATGCGCCATCCAGTGTTACGTCAACGGTACGCGTTCCGTTCAATACGGAGGGATCGATTCTGGTCACGTGGCCGGGAACGATGCCGTTGTGCGTGTCGATTTCGGCCTTCTGTCCGATCAGAATGTCGTGCGCCTGGGTCTCTGCGATCTGGAGGGCTGCTTTGAGTTGGGAAGGATCGATGACCTCGGCGACAGAGGTTCCGGCGACGACGTGCTGGCCAACGGCCATAGGGACGGGCAGGGAAGCCACGACGCCGGCGATGCCGGCCTTCACGCGAAGATCGGACTCCTGCTTCTGATACAGGCCGAGCAGGGCACGGGCGGAATCGACTTTGGTCTGCTGCGAGGCGAGCTGGACTTCGATGGCCTTCTGATTCACGTCCAGCTGCTCGATGCTGATCTGGTGCTGCGCGGTAAGCTGGTCGGCGTTGTTCTTGGACTGCTCGTACTGGATGCCGCTGATCTCGCCGAGTTGGTAACGCTGTTTGTCGATATTGGCTTGCAACTCCGCCTGGCTGAACTGGGCGTTGACCTGAGCTGCGGTGGATTTCTTGTCCATGATGGCGGAATTGAGCGTCGCCTGGAGGCTCTTGTAGTCGGCGAGGGCTCCGTCGAGAGCCAGCTTGGCGCTGACGAGCTGCTGCTGGAGCGTGGGGTCGGTCAGCTCCATCAGGACGGTGTCAGGCTTGACGAGGGTGCCGGGCAGAACGAGGATGCGCACGACGGTGGCGTCGGTTTGCGCGGGGATCAGCTCAATACTTTCTTCGCGGGGAACCAGGGTGCCGAGACCCCGGACGTTGCGGGTAAAGTCGCCGCGCTTGACGGTGTCGGGCCAGACTGTGCTGGCATCCACGGTGGGAACCGCAGGCTTGAGACGCATGACAGCCCAGGCGGCCGCAGTCACGCCGAGTGCAACGATGGCCAGCACAATGATCTGCCGGCGGAGCTTCTTCTTCTTAATATCGGGCCGAGAGATGTCCATTGCTCAAGGGTAATTGCATGTGCCGCACCATTCGGGAGCTGCGGCTAAGTGTTTTTTTGTGTATGGCTTGGGGTGGGGTCGGCGGAGGGTCGGACAGGGGGAAGTGATCGATTGCGGAACCGGGTGTCCATTAGCGGACACCGGCGGCTGGAAGGCGCGGGAGCAGGCCGGCGCGGCGGAGTTTTTCGTCGACCGTCGCGGTGATCAGGCGGTGGATAGCCTCGATGGGGCGGTCGCCGTCGATGATGACGACGCGGTGGGAGTCGCGGGCGGCGATCTCACGATATTTGTCGTGGACGCGGCGGTGGAATTCCTGGTCTTCTCGCTCGAAACGGCCTTCGTCCAGGTCCGCGGGGGCGGTGCGGTCATTGCGGCGGCGAGCACGGTGGAGGGATTTGTCGAAACCGGCGAGGAGCAGGATGGTGAGGTCGGGATGGAGACCGCCGCACATGAGCTTGTGCATGCGGAGAACAACTTCGCTGCCGAGCTGGCGGCCGCCGCCCTGGTAGGCCTCGGTGGAATCAGTGAAGCGATCGCAGAGGACGACGTTGCCGCCGTGGAGCGCGGGCGCAATCACCTCGGCGATGCACTGAGCGCGATCGGAGAACATGAGGCCGAGCTCGGTCATGGCGTCGAGGTGCTCAGTCTTTGAATCGAGGAGCAGGCCGCGGACGCGGTCGCCGATACGGGTGCCGCCGGGCTGGCGCGTGACGGTGACGGCGAGGCCCTGGGCTTCGAGGTGGGCGGCAAGCTTGCGGAGCTGCGTGGATTTGCCGGAGCCGTCGAGGCCTTCGAAGGTGAGGAAAAAGCCTTCCGCCATAAGAGCAGGGTATAGGGGATAGGGTTTAGGGTACAGGGGGCGGGGTACAGGGGCCCCTGGCTTTGGTGCGGAGGACAGCGCTACAAGGCTTACAATAGTTACAACGTGGGAGGATCGGATGAAGGCGAAGCGCTCGATGGTGGTGAGTATGCGGCTGCCGGTAGAGAGCGGGACGCGGCTGAAGCGTCTGGCGCGCCGGCATGGATGGACGGCAAGCGACCTGAGCGCGCGGCTGGTGGAGGAAGGGCTGCGGCGGTCGGAGTTTGCGCTGATCGATTTTCGGGACAGTCCTGTGGGCCGGCAGTCTTACATCCAGGGAAGCTCGCTGGCGGTGTGGGAAGTGATGATGATCGTGCGCGCCTACAAGGGGGATGCGAAGAAGGCGGCGGATCATCTGGAGTGGCCGGAGTTCAGGGTGAAGGCTGCTGTGCATTATGCAGAGGCGTTTCCGAAGGAGATTAATGAGGCGCTGGCGGAGAACGATGCGATGGACTTCGATGCGCTGAAGAAGCTGATACCAGACCTTCAGGAATTTCGCGTATCCAAACGGGCACGAAACTAGCTCAGATCCGAGCTCGCCCTTACGCCTGCCCAGAGGCTCAAAAGCATCTTTCCGCCTTCCATTTGTGGAATTTCGGCCACACGCGTACCAATTGGGGCGGAGGCTAAGAAAGCATACCCAATGGTCGGCTTGCTTCTGGACGAGCATCTATCGCCTAAGATCGCGGCGGGGCTGCGACGCTTGGATCTGCGAGTCATCATTCATTCAATCAACGAGTGGAATGGCGGCACTTTTCGGGGGAGGCCCGACGCTGAATGCCTGGCGGAGGCAGCAAAGCAACGTCTAACACTTGTGACCTACGATTGCAGGACGATTCCGAGACTCCTAAGAGCATGGAGAGAGCTGGGCCGCAGTCATGCTGGGGTCATCTACGTCCAGCAAAAGGCAATTCGCTCTGACGACATCGGAACTCTGGTGCGGGCACTTGCCCGCTTGATTCGAGAGCACGGCGAACTCGACTGGACCGATCGACAGGAGTTCTTGCATTAGGCGTGAGTGCAGCTCCAGAGGAGCCATGTTCCGGTGACCAGCAGGACGGGCGAGCTGAGGATGCCGGCCATCCAGCGGCGGTAGTAGAGCGACGCCCCGATGTGGAGGCAGCCGTTGCCGATGCCGACGAGGATGGCGAGGGGCAGGGCGACGATGCGGATCCAGTGCGCGCCGTGGAAGGCGAAGAGCGAGAGCAGAAGCAGCAGGCAGACGCCGGCGATGAGTCCGCTGAGCCAGACGCGGAAGGTGAAGACGGGCGGGAAGGGAATATGGAGGCGGCGGCGAATCGCCTGGGCGTTGGGGTTGTAGGTGGCGAGGAAATCGTGGCGAGCTTCGTCGGCAACGTGCAGCGCGACGGCGAGGGCGAAGGCGATCCACGAGAGGCCGAAGTTCCAATAAAGGGGCGACCGGAACGAGGCATGAAACATGGCGGCGTACCTCCGGACGGGGTAGTGTACTCCGGCGGTACAGAAGGGCAAGGGCTCGTTGGTGGATCGTGGCGCAGTGGTTACACTAAGGGTTTGCACTTTGATCCACCGCGCCGCTCAGGAGGATGAATGCAATTTTGCCCGCGCCCGATGTTGGGGCTGATGTTCGCTGCCGCACTTTCCCTTCATGCCCAGACTGCTCCCACAAGAGATGACAATTCCATCAGGAATGCGCCGATCAAAATTACCGCTGACCTGACGGATGCGCCGCGCAAGCTGATTCACGCGCAGATGACGATTCCGGTGACACCGGGGCCGCTGACGCTGCTGTATGCGAAGTGGATTCCGGGCGAGCACATGCCGGACGGGCCAATCGACAATCTGGCGGGGCTGTTCATCACAGCCAATGGGCAGCAGCTCCAGTGGACGCGCGATGACGTAAATATGTATGCGATCCGCGTGACGGTGCCGCAGGGCGTGACGCAGCTGGAGGTGAAGGACGATTTTTTGGCGACGGCGGGGGCGACGGGGTTTTCGGCGGGGGCTTCGACGAGCGCGAATCTGGCGATGCTGAGCTGGAATGAGCTGGTGCTGTATCCGGCAGGGCATCCGAACGATGCGGACATTTATGTGCAGCCGTCGGTGGTGCTGCCGCAGGGCTGGGCGTACGGAACGGCACTCACGAAGACGGGCGGTGACGCTTCGCATGTGGACTTCGGCGCGGTATCGCTGGAGCAGCTGATCGATTCGCCGCTGCTGACGGGCCGGTATTTTGTGGAGATTCCGCTTGCGCCGGAGGTAACGCCGAAGCATTTTCTGGATATTGCTGCGGACGGACCGGAGGATCTGAAACTCTCGCCCGACACGATCAACGGGTACAGCAATCTGGTACGGGAGACGGGAGCGCTGTATCAGTCGCGGCACTACGAGAGCTATCACTTCCTGGTGACGGCGAGCGATCAGGTGGCGCACTTTGGGCTGGAGCATCACCAGTCGAGCGACGACCGCGTGCCGGAGCGGACGTTCATCGATGACAACTATCTGCTGCTGTCGGCGGATTTGTTGCCGCATGAGTTCACGCACTCGTGGAACGGGAAGTATCGGCGGCCGGCGGGGCTGGCGACGGGGAATTACGAAGACCCGATGAAGGGGAATCTGCTGTGGGTCTACGAGGGGCTGACGGACTATCTGGGCAACGTGCTGGCGGCGCGCAGCAAGATTGAGACGGCGGCACAGTATCGCGACTTTTTGGCTGCGACGGCGGCGACGCTCGACTACCGGCCGGGGCGGACGTGGCGGGATCTGCAGGACACAGCGACTGCGGCGCAGACTCTCTATTCGTATGGGGACTCTTCGCCGTGGGACAACTGGCGGCGGAACACGGATTACTACACTGAGGGCGATTTGGTATGGCTCGATGTGGACACGACGATCCGGAAGCTGACGAAGGACCAAAAGAGCCTGAACGATTTTCTGGCGGCGTTTGAGGGGCTGGGCGGGAATACGACGCCGAAGGTGGTGCCGTACACCTCTGAGGATGTGGTGAAGGCGCTGAACAACGTGGTGCCTTACGACTGGGCAGGATTTTTGCAGGAACGGCTGACGAGCAAGGCGCCGCATGCGCCGCTGGGCGGGATTGAAAGCGGCGGGTACAAGCTGACGTTTACGGATCAGCCGAATGAGATTACGCAGGCAGCGATGACGGCAACCGGAAGCACGCAGGAGTGGTGGTCGATCGGGATCAACACGACCAGCGACGGGCGGATTGAGGATGTGCTGCTGGGATCGGCGGCGGACCAGGCGAAGTTGGGGCCGGGGATGCAGATTATCGCGGTGAACGGGCGGCAGTTCAGCGGGGCGTTGCTCAGCGATGCGATTCGCGATGCGAAGGGGAATACGAATCCGATTTCGCTGATCGTCGCGAACACAGGAACGTATCGGGTGCTGGCGCTCGATTATCACGACGGGCTGCGGTATCCGCATCTGGAGCGTGTGGAAGGGACGCCGGATCGGCTAGATGACATCCTGAAGCCGATGACGGAGGCGCCGAAGGTGCACCCGGGCGGATAAGGCGAAACTCAGTCTGTTGCGCGGCCCTGGAATTCACGGGGCCGCATTTCATTTGCGACAGAGAAAGCGGAGGATGGTCTCGAGTTCCTGGTCGGTGAAGCCGGCCAGGACCGCCTCGAACTGCTTCTGGACCAAATCGTAGTTGGCCGCGACCTTCTTTTGGCGCGCGTGTACGAGACCGACGAGGACACTGCGGCGGTCGGAGGGATTGCTGGATCGGCGGATGTAGCCCGCGTTCTCGAGGCGGTCGAGGACGACGGTGACGCCGCCGGTTTGAGAAGTGACGGCGTTCAGCGTTCGGCGTACAGTGAGTGAACTCAGGAAGCTCGATGGCCAGGACCCCGATGAGTTCGACAGTACAGACGGCGGCGCAGAGTTCACGCCGCGGCGGCGGTGCAGGAGCGGCGTGGACGCTGGTTTTTCTGGCGCCGTTCATCGCCGAGGTGCTGAGCGGAGCGACGCGGGTGAGTTACATTTTCGTGTTCATTCCGGAGGTGCTGACCTGGGGCTGCGGGGCGCTGATCATCCGCGAAGTGGTGCGGCGGTGGCGCGGAGGGTGGCCGAGCCTGCTGATGCTGGGCATGGGGCTGTCGATCGCGTGTGAGCTTTTCATCGATCAGACTTCTCTGGCGCCGCTGCCGTGGCCGGGCGCGCAGGTGGATTACGGGCGGGTGTGGGGCGTGAACTGGATCTTCTTCCTCTTCATGCTGGGGTTCGAGAGCGTGCTTGTGGTGCTGGTGCCAGTGCGGGTGACGGAATTGATTTTTTCCAGGCGCCGGGACGAGCCCTGGCTGAGAACGCGCGGCCTGGTGATTACGAGCCTGATCTTTCTGCTGGGATCGTTCATAGCCTGGTATGCGTGGATAAAGCGGGCGCGGCCGATGATGCTGCACGTGCCGGAATACCGTCCGGCGGCGATTACGCTGGCGGCCGCCGGGGTGGCGATTGCGGTGCTGGCGGTGGAGGCCTACCTGATGCGCGGGGTGGGACGCACGGTTGCGTCGAGGCATACACCTGCGGCGTGGGTGGTGGGGCTGGTGGCGCTGGCGCTGGGATTTCCGTGGTATGCGCTGCTGCGGCTCCAGTTTTCCGAGAAGCCGCCGAGCGTTCCGTTCGGAATGGCCCTGGCGGTGGGCGTCGCATGGGCGGGGATCGCATACCTGCTGATTCGCCGCTGGACGTCGTCTCCGCAATGGAGCGATTTGCACCGATGGGCGCTGGCCTTTGCGGCGACGCTGGTGTGCATGGTGGCGGGATTTGATGGCAGTGACACGTGGCTGCGGATGGATCTGATCGGGAAGATTGTGCTGAACGCGATTGCGCTGGTGGGGTTTCTTATGCTGCTGCGCAGCCTGTCGCGGCGGGGCGAGGGCGTGGCGGAACAGCGGATCTGAATCGGAGCCTGCGGGGCACTAGACCGTGGCGGGTGCCGGCTGTTCTTTGAGGGAGTGAAGGACGGCTTCGGCAGCTTGCTGGCCTGTGCGAATGCAGTCGGGCACGCCGATGCCTTCGTAGGCATTGCCGGCGAGAGCGAAGCCAGGCAGCGCGGCAACGTTGTCGCGAATGGCCTGGATGCGCTCGATATGGCCGACACCGTACTGGGCCATGGCATGGCGCGAGCGCGCGATGCGGACGAAGGTGGGCTTCGCGTCGAGGCCGAGGATCTCGGACAGATCTTTCAGGACGACGCTGGTGAGGCGCGCGTCGCTTTCGTCGAGGAGATGGTCGTTGCCGGAGCCGCCGAGGAAGCAGCGGAGAACGCCTTTGTCCGGCGGCGTGCGGCCGGCGAATTTCGCGTGGACGAAGGTGCAGGCGAGCATGCTGCGGTGTTCGGTGGGCGGGACGAGGTAGCCGAATCCAGGCGGGAGGCTGCGGAGGTCGGCGCTGTTGTAGCCCAGGGTGACGGTGATGGAGGAGCTGTAGGCGATCTCGGAGAGGAGACTGCTGAGGAGGCGATCGACGCGACGCAGAAGGCCGGCCGCGGCCCAGGCGGGCAGGGCGAGGATGATGCCGTCGAATCTTTCCACGCCAAAGGAGGTTTCGAGGCACCAGCCGCAGGTGTAGCGGCAGTCGGGAGGCTTGGGGTCGGGACAATCGTCGCTGTTGTGGTGGAGAGCCTGGACGGGCGTGCTGAGGTGAACGGAGCCGGGAGCGAGTTCCGCAGCGACGCCGTCGACCATGAGCTTCATGCCGCCGCGGAGCGTGGTGAAGAGAGAACGGGGAGAGCCGGGCTTTCTGCCGGAGGGCGATGGCGGAGCCGCGGTCTTGCGCGCGGCGAGCATGGCACGGGTGAGGCTGCGGTGCGATTGCTCCATCGCGACCATCCGTGGGAGAACGGCGCGCACGCTGAGCTGCGAGGCGTCGCCGCCGTAAACGCCGGAGAGCAGCGGCGAGACGAGACGGTCGACGGTTTCCTGGCCGAAGTGGCGGCGGGTCATGTCGGCGACGGATTCATCTTCGGTGCCGGGCTCGGGCGGAAAGAGATATTCGCGCGCCATGCGCAGTTTGGTGGACCAGGAGAAGAGGCGCGTGAAGGCCGTTGGGAGAAGTTTGGTCGGGATCATGAACATCAAGCCGTCGGGCAAAGGGACGAGGCGGTTCTTCACAACGATGTAGGTTTTGCGTTCGCGGTCGTTAGAAGGGAGAAGCTGGTCGGCGATGCCCAGTTCGCGGCAGAGCGCAGCGGCGGCGGGTTTCTCGGTGAGAAAGGAATCGGGCCCACCTTCGACGACGCAGCCATCGACAATCTCGGAGTTGATGACGCCGCCGAGACGTCCGGCTGCTTCATAAAGGGAGTATTCGATTGGCTGGCCGGCGCGACGGGCTTTCTCGAGGGTCCAGGCGGCGCTCATGCCCGCGATGCCTCCGCCGATGATGGCGATTCTTCGATTGCGCGCCCCCGGCGCTCCGCTCAGGATGACGTCCCGACTCACGAATGGGCGACCTCTAGCTGAATGAGATCATGGGCGGCGCATGCAGGGGAAGCGTCTTTATCGTTGGGGTCGGGGTGATAACCGCGCGGCTGATAAATGCAGCACGGCTCCTCGGCCATGACGTCGCCAGTGACTGCGTAGGCGCGGGCGCGCGATCCGCCGCAGATGTTGCGGAATTCGCAGGCGCCGCATTTGCCGTGGAGCTGGTTCGAGTCGCGCAGCTTCATGAAGATGGGCGACTCCTGGTAAATGTGGGCAAGCGTGTCAGTGTGCAGGTCGCCGCCTTCGATGGGCAGGAAGCCGCTGGGATAGACCTTGCCGATGTGGGAGATGAAGACGAAGCCGCGTCCGTCATTGACGCGCTTAGTGGCCCAGCCGACGGCCTTGTCTTCGGAGCCCTGGCCTGGGTGTCCGTGGCGGACGGTCCAGCCGGGATGCGAGGTGGGGCGCGCGCCGGCGTCATCGTGCACGCCGGTGGTGGGGAGATTTTCTTTCATGCGCTGCTGAATGAGGTAGCGGCGGTAGTGCATGGCCTCAGTGGTTTTGATGGCGAAGGGGACGCGCTTGGTAAGGTCCCACATTTTGGCGAAGACGTCTTCGAATTCCTGGCCGGTGAGCAGGTCGTCGGTTTTGCCGCGGCCGACGGGGACGAGGAAGAAGAAGCTCCACATGACGATTTGCTTCAGGGTGAGGAAGGTGGAGAGGTTGTCGAGGTCGGCGATGTTGAGGCGGCTGACGACAGTGTGGACCTGGATGGGAAGCGTCGCTTCGTTGGCCCACTGGATGGCCTGGACGGTGCGCTCCCAGGTGCCGGGAATGCCGCGGATGGAGTCGTGAATCTCGGGGACGGAGCCGTCGAGGGAGACGGCGAGGCGCGAGAGGCCGGAGTCCTTCATGCGGAAGATGGCGTCGCGGGTGAGGAGCGGCGTGCCGCTTGGGGTGAGCGCGGCATGGACGCCTTTGCCGGCAGCGTGGCGGATGAGCTCAAAAATGTCGGGGCGCTTGAGGGGATCGCCGCCGGTGAAGACGAAGAGCGGGACCTGGAGGTCGGCGATCTGGTCGATGAGGTTCATGGCCTCGCCGGTATTGAGCTGGCTGGGGTGAGCCAGGGGCTGCGCGGAGGCGCGGCAATGCTTGCACGAGAGGTCACACGCCTGCGTCGTTTCCCAGATGGCGAGAAAGGGCGCGCGGTTGTAGTCGAGGGTAGTCATGGCCTGGCGGATGTCCATGGAATCAGGGTTGCAGGAGGTGGGTGGGGTGGGATGTGATGGGAGTCACAAATGCACGAGGAGCTAAACAGCGGTCGGCTAAGAACCGGGCAGCTAAACGGGCAGCAAGGAACCGGTCAGCAGCGAAGCGGTCGACGAAATAGCGTGGATCAGGGCTCGGAACCCCCGGGCGACGATCGCCAGTTGCTGCGGAGCTCCTCGCT
The DNA here is from genome assembly GCA_003166955.1 of Acidobacterium sp. Classification (GTDB taxonomy): domain Bacteria; phylum Acidobacteriota; class Terriglobia; order Terriglobales; family Acidobacteriaceae; genus Palsa-343. Next base: position 55,095 of record PMUI01000101.1, on the reverse strand, counting down.
GGTTCGTCTCAACTCCGCTGCGTCTTCTGCAGAGATGGAGCCGCCGAGAGAGAGGAGCGTGATCTTTTTATCCAGCTGTGCCAACTTTTCGCGGAGGGTCGCGACGTCGGCTTCGAGCTGGAGGAGGCGGTCGTGGTCCAGGAATCGGGGGGCCGCGGCGGCGGAGTCTGCGGTGGCTGCTGCGCTGGTCAGCAGGGAAGTGTCGGGTTCGCCGGAGAGCAGGTGGGCATAGCGAATCTCGCGTGAGCCGGGTTGACGTGGAAGAGACGCGACGAGGGCGGGTTCGCGCTGCATCATTTTGTCGAGGACGGAGAGGACGTCGTCGAGTTCCTCGAAACGATGCATGCGCTCGGTGCGGCCGCGCAGCTCGCCGGGGGTTTGGGGTCCTCGGAGGAGGAGAACGCAGAGGACGGCGTTTTCGCCGCGGGTGAGGTTGAGGACTTCCTGGAGGCGATGCTCGTATTTGGTGACGCGGCTGTCGTGGATGGCGGCGGCGAGCTGATCGTCCTGGAGGCGGTGCACGGCCTGACGGACCTCATCCTCATTGAGCTGCATGACGGGCTCGCGGTTGTTCTTCTGATTGCAGGCGTTGACTAGCGCGTTGAGCGAGAGCGGGTAGTACTCAGGGGTGGTGGCTTCTTTTTCGAGGAGGGCGCCGAGGATACGGGCTTCGATCGGGGTGAGGAGGATGGTCATGAGTGAGTCTCGGGGCGGATCAGGGACGTTCCGAGTTTACGGCATGCTTCTGGCGCCGGTGAACGCTGCGGCGTGGCAGAGATAAGAGGGTGTCAGGCGGCGAGACGGTGGCTCAGGACTGCGAGTTCGCGAATGTAGCCGGCCAGACTGCGGGGTTCGCGCTGGAGGACTTCGCGGAGGACGAGCGCGTTGCCGCCGGGGAAACCGTGGCGGTCGTAGTCCTCGTAGAGGTTGCGCATGCCGATTCGCTTTGGGCCTGGGGGCAGGCCAGCGGTTTTGGCCCACTCGTGGAAGGGAATTTCGACGGCCTTCACAGGGAAGCCCAGAGTCTCTGCCATCAACGCGGCTACATCGGCAGGGCTGAACATGCCGGGCGCGCACAACTCGAAGGTGCCATAGTCGAGGCGATTGGTGGAGAAGGCGATGGCTGCGGCTTTGGCGATGTCGCGGTAATCGACGTAACAGACGCGGGCGCGGATCGAGTAGGGAACTGCGAAGCGGCCGAGGCGGAGGACTTCGCCCCAGGCGCCGTCGATGGTCTGCATGAATCGGGCGGGCTGGAGGACGGTGAAGTTCATGCCGGACTGGTAGAGGACCTCTTCGACGGGGAGCTTGGAGGCGTGGTTGCTGAGGCCGAGGATGGAGGGGTGGATGATGCCGGAGAAGACAAATCTCCGAACGCCGGCGGAGCGCGCGGCTTCGAGCATGGCGATGCCCATGGCGAATTCGTTGGGGGCGAAGGAGGGATTGATGTGGAAGATGCCGTCGACACCTTTGACGGCGTGGCGCAGGCTGGCGGGATTTTCAAGATCGCCGAGGGCGATCTCGTCGGCGCCATGAGCGAGCGCGTCGTGCTGCTGGTTCTCGTCGCGGATGAGGGCACGGACGGAGATGCCCCGGCTGCGAAGCTCGGGAACGACCAGTGAAGCGAATTGTCCGGTGACGCCGACCGCGAGGACCTTCATCAGATGCTCCTGCCTGGTTCTGCTGCCTGGTTAGACGCTATTGCGGGCAGGGTTGATGGGGGGGATGACCCGAAGGTGGCAGGCGAAAAGGAATCTGGTTTGCCAACTGGAGCACGCGCCAATGGAACGCGGATGGCGCGAGCTGGCGGCGGACGGGAGGGTTGTTCACGGTATAATAAAGAACGTGAGTACCGTCATCACGGAGACACCAGTCGCTCCCCAGCGCGCGGCGTCCGGACCTGAGGAAAAGCGGGTTTTATTGCTTAAGCCTCGTGGGTTCTGCGCGGGCGTAGTGCGGGCCATCGACATTGTTCGGATTGCGCTGGAGACGTTTGGCGCGCCGATTTACGTCCGCAAAGAGATTGTCCATAACCGCTTTGTTGTGAATGAGCTGGCGGAAAAGGGCGCGGTTTTTGTCGACGACATCCATCAGGTTCCTGAGGGCGCGCGGGTAATTTATTCGGCGCACGGCGTGTCGCCGGCGGTCCGCGAGGAATCGAAGAAGCAGAAGCTGAAGGTGATTGACGCGACCTGCCCGCTGGTGACCAAGGTCCACGTCGAGGCCGTCAAGTTTGCCCGGCAGGGGTATTCGCTGGTGCTGATCGGGCACCGGGACCACGATGAGATTGAAGGAACGCTGGGCGAGGCGCCGGATGTGACGCAAGTCGTCTCGAGCGTCCAGGAAGTGCAGACGCTGGAGGTTCCGGATCCGGAGCACGTGGCGTATCTGACGCAGACGACGCTGTCGCTGGATGAGTCGCACGACATCATTCAGGCGCTGAAGATCAAGTTCCCGAAGATCGTGGGGCCGCATTCGCAGGATATTTGTTATGCGACGGAGAACCGGCAGGTCGCGGTGAAAAACGTCGCGCACAGCGCGGACCTGGTGCTGGTGGTGGGTTCGAACAACAGCTCGAACTCGAACCGGCTGGTCGAGGTTTCGTGCAACCTGGGCACGCAGGGCTACCTGATCGACAACGCGGAGGCGATCGATCCGGAGTGGCTGAAGGGCGTGCGCAACGTGGCTGTGACGGCAGGAGCGTCGGCGCCGGAGATTCTGGTCGAGGGCGTCATCGATTACCTGAAGAACAACGGCTTTGGAACGGTCGAGGAAGTTGAGGTCATGCCGGAGAACGTCCGGTTTGGGCTTCCTCCGGAGATCGTACAGGCAATACAGTCGGCTCCCGCAACAACCCCTGCGGGTGTCTGATCAACCGGTGCGGACAGCGCACCGCAATGCGGACGGGCGGTTTCGAACAAATGAGCGCAGCCTTTCAAAGATTGCGGCCGGAGTTTATTTCGACAGCGGAAAGTCCCATCGACGAAGCGCGCAGTTCGGCTCCGGCGCAGGTGAGATTTGGGCGGATCGATGCCGCGCCGGAAGACGTGGCGCAGGCGATTGAGCGCTCGCGCGAGTCGCTGCTGGAGCGCCAGCATCCGGAAGGCTTCTGGGTCGGGGAGCTCGAAGGCGACTCGATGCTCGAAGCGGACTACATTTTTGTGCACGTGCTGCTGGGGACCGGCGATCCAGGCAAGATGCTGCGAGCGCTGACGGAGATCATGCGCTACCGGAACGATGATGGGAGCTGGTCGCTGTATCCGGGCGGACCGGGAAACATCAGCCTGTCGGTGAAGTGCTATTTCGCGAACAAATTGATGGGGGTTTCCGCGGACGAGCCGCACATGGCCGAGACGCGGAAGTGGATTCTGGCGCACGGCGGCGTGACGGAGTGCAATACCTTCACGAAGATTTATCTGTGCGCGCTGGGGCAGTACGAGTACAACTCGGTGCCGGCGATTCCGCCGGAGATCGTGCTGTTTCCGAAATGGTTCTGGTTCAACATCTACGAAATTTCGTCCTGGTCGCGGGCAATTTTGGTGCCTCTGTCGATTGCGTACGCGAAGAAGCCGTACAAGAGGATTCCGCCAGAGCACGGGATCAGCGAATTGTTTGTGGGCGGGCGCGAGCATGCCGATCTGCGACTGAAGTGGGATAAGACCCACAGGATCAGCTGGCGGAATTTCTTCATCTTCCTCGACCGGGTGATCCATTGGTTCGAGCGGATTCACATTCGGCCGTTGCGCTCGCACGCGCTGAAGGTGGCGCAGAAGTGGATGCTGGAGCGGCTGGAGATGTCCGATGGGCTGGGCGCGATCTATCCGGCGATTTTGAATTCGATCATCGCGCTGCGATGCCTCGGGTATTCGCTGGACGATCCGCAGGTGATCCGTGCGATCGATGAGTTCGAGCGGCTGGGGATCGACGAGCCGCAGGGGACGAAGGACTGTCCGGAGCCGACGTTCCGGATGCAGCCGTGTATGTCTCCGGTGTGGGACACAGCACAGGCGATGTACGCGTTGGGCGAAGCGGGGCTGGATCGCAAGGACGCGCGGTTGCTGCGGGCGGCGGACTGGATGCTGTCGAAGGAAGTGCGGCACAAAGGCGACTGGGCGGTGAAGAATCGGGGGGCGGCGCCGGGCGGATGGTACTTCGAGTATAACAATGAGTTTTACCCGGATGTGGATGATACGGCACAGGTTCTTATGGCGCTGAATAAGGTCGATAATCCGCGCGAGCGCTATCAGTATGACGTTTGCCAGCGGGCGATCGAGTGGGTCTTCTCGATGCAGTGCCGGAACGGCGGGTGGGCGAGCTTCGACAAAGACAACACGAAGATGATCTTCCAGCAAATTCCGTTTGCGGACCACAACGCGATGCTGGATCCGCCGACGGTGGACATCACAGGACGGATTCTGGAGATGCTGGCGACGTACGGCTACACGCGCAAGGATCGGCGCGTGGAGAAGGCCATCAAGTTCATCTACGCGGAGCAGGAATCCGATGGCAGTTGGTTCGGGCGTTGGGGCGTGAACTATCTGTACGGGACGTTCCTGGTGCTGCGGGGCCTCGAGGCCATGGGCGTGTGGAATCACGAGCCGGAGATCCAGCAGGCGGCGGAGTGGATCCGCATGGTGCAGAACGCCGATGGCGGATGGGGCGAGAGCTGCGAGAGCTACGACGATCCGACGACTCGCGGCGTTGGAGTGAGCACACCCTCGCAGACGGCGTGGGGGATCCTGGGGCTGCTGGCGGCCGGCGATACACGGAGCGACTCGGTGGCGAAGGGCATCAAATGGTTGCTGGCCCGGCAGCAGGCCGATGGCTCGTGGGACGAGAGCTTCGGGCAGGGCAAGACGCGGCAGGCGTTTTATACGGGAACGGGATTTCCGCGGGTGTTTTATCTGGCGTATCCGCTGTACCGGGATTATTTCGCGCTACTGGCGCTGACGAGTTACAAGCGGGCCATGGAGAAAGCAGCGGCGTAGAGAGTTTGATCTGGCATTTGTTACTGGGAGAGAGAAAAAGCAGGTCCTTCGACTCCCCGTTCGGCGCGCTGCGCTTGCTCAGGGTCGCTCAGGATGACGATTTGAGTTCTTTAAGTGGAGGAAATGACTGAATGGCAGTACCTGTATCGCAGGCGTGGACGGTAGCAACGTACGTGCTGGGGCAGAAGCTGAAGGGCCGGAAGCGCTTTCCGCTGGTGACCATGCTGGAGCCTCTGTTCCGCTGCAACCTGGCGTGCGCCGGGTGCGGGAAGATTCAGTATCCGCCGCACATCCTGAAGCAGGAGCTGACGCCGGAGGAATGCTTCCGGGCGGTGGAGGAATCGGGCACGCCGATGGTGTCGATCCCGGGCGGCGAGCCGCTGCTGCATCCGCAGATCGACAAGATTGTTGAGGGCTTGGTTGTGCGGAAGAAGTACGTGTATTTGTGTACGAACGCGCTGCTTCTGAAAGAAAAGCTTCACCTGTTCAAGCCGAGCAAGTATCTGTCGTTTTCGGTGCATCTGGATGGACAGCGCGAGCACCACGACTTCTCCGTGTGCCGCGAGGGCGGATACGACATCGCGATGGAGGGGATTAAGGCGGCGGTGGCGGCGGGATTTCGCGTGACGACGAACACTACGCTGTTCGATGGGGCCGATCCGAACTCGGTGCGCGGGCACTTCGACGAGGTGATGGCTGCGGGCGTCGAGGCGATGATGGTGGCGCCGGGCTACACGTACGAGAAGGCGCCGGATCAGAAGCATTTTCTGGGGCGGGCGCGGTCGCGGCGGCTGTTCCGCGCGATTCTGTCCAACCGGAAGAAGAGCTGGAAGTTCAACGCGAATTATCTCTACCTCGAATTCATCATGGGAAAGCGGGACTTCAAGTGCACGGCGTGGGCGATGCCGACGTTCAGCATCTTCGGCTGGCAGAAGCCGTGCTACCTGCTGCAGGACGGCTACGCGGACACGTTCCAGGAGCTGATTGACGGCACGAACTGGGACAACTACGGGACGGAGAGCGGCAATCCGAAATGCGCGAACTGCATGGTGCACTCGGGGTACGAGGGCACGGCGGTGAACTACACGTTCGGATCGCTGAAGGGGCTGTGGCAGACGGCGAAAGCGATGATGAATCGCTACGAGGACAAGGGCGCGCTGGATTTGCTGCACGAGCCGGTGAAGCCGGTGCATAGCTTCAATCCGCTGGTTCAAATCGAGCAAGTCCAGATTGAGACGCATGTCCGCGTGGAAGAGGGAACTCGGGTATGAGCCACGCCGAACCGAGCACAGTGGTCGATCCGAACAGCGTCGAGGTGATGGAGGGCCGCCAGCGCGAGCAGCTGGAGGGGTGGATTCCGTCGCTGGCGAGCGAGGATGAGATTCGTCAGGCGCTCGAGAAGGCCTTCGATTATCGCGGCGATGTGACGCTGACGCTGAAGGACGGGCGCGTGGTGCATGGGTACGTGTTCGATCGGCGGACGGGTGCGACGTTGCAGGATTCGGCAGTGCGCGTGATGCCGTCGGAGGAGCGGATGAAGCTGACCATTCCGTACGCCGAGATTGCCGCGCTGGCGTTCACCGGGCGCGACAACGCTGCGGGCAGGACGTTCGACGCTTGGGTGAAGAAGTACTGGGAGAAGAAGGCCGCGGGCGAGAAGAATATTGCCATCGAGCCGGAACAACTGTAGCAGCTATAAGCCGGTCAGCTGAAATTCGGTTAGCTAAGAACCGGTGAGCGTTCGTTGGACATTGCGACCTCTTCACCGTACGGTTCATCCCCACTTTTTGATCTTCGGCCAGACAGCCTGTAGATTCCATTTCAATCCGCGGCAGATCCAGATGGTGAAGTGCTCGTCTTCGCGGGACCAGGGGTTGTCGACCTTCTGACCGGAGTCGATGACGGTCTGGAAATAGTCGCGGTCGCCGGTGCCGTCGCTGCCGAGGACGATCATCGTGCTGCCGTCGTAATCGCGGGGTCCCCAAAACCAATAGGAATTGTGCATGCTGATAGCGCGCGGCAGGCCATATTTCGGGCCGAAGTAGTCGATGGCGGCGGCTTCGCCCCAGTCGTTGGCGAAGATGGCGGTGTGGGCGCGCTCTGCGAGCGGAAGACTGTTATAGACGGCGGCGGTCTTGCGGACCATGTCTTCCCAGCCGAATTCGTCGGCGAAGAACTGGGGAAGACGGCCGGTGCGCTGATTCTCGGCTTTGATGATGGGTCCGATGCCGAGCGCGTGCTCGTAGCGGAGATAGGTTTCGGGACGAACCAGCGGGAGAGACAGTGGCGCGAGGAGGATTCCTGAGACGGCGAGCAGAGTGCTGTAGGCGGCGCGCGACCAGGGGTTGCGGAACCAGCTACTGAAGGCAACTGCGCCCGCGGCGAACATCATGGGATAGATGGGGGAGACGTAGTAGTTCTTGCCCTGGGTGATCATCAACGCGCCGTAGACGACCAGGAAGGTCCAGGCGAGGATGCTGTAGCGAGCGCCTGCGCGGGTGAAGAGGAGCCACAGCAATCCGAGGACCCACAAAACAGCCGAGACAGGATTAAGGATTTGGGCCTGATCGAGGAAAAAGGCGATGGGTCCGCGCCGGACGTCGCGCGGCGTGCTGCGGACGTTGCGCTCGTATTCGAGAAAAGGGAAGTGATGCTGCACGAGCCAGACGAGGTGGGGCAGGAAGATGAGGATGGCGGCGAGGCCGCCGAGCCAGAACCATTTTGAGAGGAAGACGCGGCGATGGGGCGTGAGGACGAGGCCGAGGAGCAGGCCTGCCGCGAAGAGGACGATGGAGTACTTCATCTCGAGGCCGATGCCGCAGAGGACGCCGATCCAGAGCCACCAGCGCAGGTTGGCGGTTTCGATGTAGCGGAGGACGCACCAGACGCAGGCCATCCAGAGCAGCGGCTCGACGGCGTTCATGGTGAACCAGTGCTGCATGAGCATGTAGATGGGCGCGGTGAACACGGCGAGAGCGGCGAGCGCCTGGGCCATGCGGCCGCCGCCCATCTGGCGGGTCATGATGCCGGTCAGCAAGACGAGGGCGGCACCGGCAAGCGCGGGCAGGAGCCGGATAGCTAAGAGGGACGTGCCGAGGGTGTGGCTGACCAGCCAGGCCAGGAAGGGCCAGAACGGCGGGTGGTCGACGTAGCCCCAGGCGAGATGCTGGCCACAGGCGAGGTAGTACATCTCGTCGCGGAAGATGCCGTAGTGGGGGATGGCGCGGAGCTGGAGGGCGAACTTGAGGAGCGCGATGCCGGCGACGACGGCGCTTCCCGAAACGAACCAGCGCGTGGGGCGGGCGGCGGGGGAAACGGCTGTGGAGGCGTTCACGATAACTCCTGAACAGTGGCTGGTTTAGCTACGCAGAGGGGCAGGAAGGGGTTCCGCGTGCCAGGTCGTGTCAGACGCAATCTTTATCTTTACTTCGAAAACGAGTCCATGCTACGTTCCTATACCAAATCCCCCAAGCCCAGAGAAGTGGAGATAACAGGTGTTTTGCGTTCAATGTGGGTCCGATGTTCCTACGGAAAGCAAATTCTGCGTTAACTGCGGGGCTCCGGCCTATCACGCCGGCAGCGCTCCAGCCGGCCAGCCCGTCCCGTCCGTTCCCGCCTTTCAGGCCGTTGCGCAACCAGGGGTTCAGGTGGTGCCGGTTGGTTATCCCGGCATGCCTCAGCCGCAACCGGTGTACTACGTGCTACCTCAGGCGCTCCCTCATCAGCATACCGTCCAGCAACTGAACTTTCTTCATAGCCTGCAGGGCCGGATCCAGAGCCTGGCCTCCACGGAACAACTGGAAGGGTTCAGCCTGAAGGAGATGTTTTCGGGCGTCTTCAAGAAGCGGAGCCCCGAGCAGGTGGAAGACTACATGCTGGTCGGCAGCGCGAAGACGACGCTCGCGATTGAACTGGTGGAAACCGGTTGGCCGAAGCCGTGGCTTTTCTTCCGCGTGCTGGCCACGCTGGTCGTCGCGTACGTGGTCTGCACGCAAATGCTTTTGCGTCTGTCGGACGCTGGAAACCTGATTCCAGCGGTGATGATTCTCGGCTCGTTCGCGTTTCCGCTGTCGACGCTGGTGCTTTTTTTCGAGATGAATACGCCGCGGAACGTATCCCTGCATATGGTGGGGAAGCTGTTTGTGTTTGGGGCGGTGGTGTCTCTGGGCGTGGCTCTGCTCGGCTACAGCCTGCCGATTTTCCAGCTGGGAACGTGGGAAGCGGGCATTGTCGAGGAGGTCGCCAAGCTGCTGACGGTGGTGATCGTGATGCGCGGCGCCCGCTATAAATACATCCTGAACGGGATTCTGTTTGGAGCGACGGTGGGCGCGGGCTTCGCGTGTTTTGAAACGGCGGGTTACGCGCTAAACTCGGCGCTGCTGCCTGGGTTGCTCCAGGGCCTGCAAGCGGGGCAGACCGTCGACGTGGCAACGCACGCGGGCATCGTTTCGATGCTGCAGATTCTGCGGCTGCGCGGCATTCTGGCTCCGCTGGGGCACGTGGCGTGGACGGCGATCGCGGCGGGCGCGTTCTGGCGCGTGAAGCAGGACAAGCCTGTGAACCCCTCCATGTTTCTTGACAGTCGCTTTCTTAAGGCATTCCTGATCCCGGTGTCGATGCACGCGCTGTGGGACGCTCCGGCCTTCATGCAGTTGCCGTTTCTTGGAAATTCCATCATCACCGGCGTCATTTCCTGGTATGTTGTATTCGGCCTCGTGCAACAGGGCTTGCGGCAGGTAAGAGATGAGCAGCGAGGTCATCTGCAGCAGACGCTGCAGACTGTGGAAGCTTCCATGCAGCCCGCGGGCAGCGTCGCGGTTTCGTAGAGTACTCACGGGCGCTAACCTACGATTCGAATTCTGAGGAGACTGAAAGTCCATGGCATTTTGTAACAGTTGCGGTACACAGTTAAAGGGCGCTGAGAAGTTCTGTTCCCAGTGCGGAGCCGATGTCAGCGCGAAGACAACGGGCGCAACGGCAGCCAGTACGCCTGCCACGCCGGCAGCGAGCGCGCCGCCGGTGTCGATACCCAACGCTGCTCCTGCGACGCCGTTCGTGCCGCCGCCTGCGGCACAACCCTTCGCCGGTGCACCGGTGCACTATCCGCCGCCGGGAGCGATTCCGGTGGCCTACCCGCCGCCTCCACAACCCACCGCGCAGAAAAAGGGAATGATGGGAACAGTGGTCGTGGTCCTCATCGTGGCTGCGATCGGCTATTACTACTACAACAAAACGCACAATCCGACTCCTCCGGCGGCGAATAACCCGCCCGCGTCGCAGCCTGGCACGCCGAGCAGTCCTCCGGCGAATACCCCGCCGCCGAGTCCCGGGGCAGGCGGGGCAAATGCGGCACTGGTGAACCAGCAGTCGTTCGACGCACAGTGGGCCAACCAAAATGGAATGCTGGTGCTGACGACCGCGAAATGGAGCAACAACTCGACGGCCAACATTACGTCGGCCGTGGTGCAGTGCGAGCAGGACGACGCCAGCGGGACCGATCTGTCGCAGTATCGCGTGACGCTCAACGGCCCGACCGCGCCGAATACGTGGAGCAGTTTTAGCAATATTCAGATTGGCGCCGTTGCCAACAACATGAGCAAGGTGAACTGCTCCATTGTGCACGTGAAGCCGGCCAGCTGAGGGGGTGTCTCAAGCTGCCTGGGGCGAGCGGTTAGCCGGGGCGTGTGGGTGTGACGCAGGCGTTAGTCGCTGACGCGCCAGGAGTCAATAACCATGAATTCGCTCCAGGTTTTTCCGTCGTTCGACTGCACCCCTCGCCACGAGAAGTGGTTCGGGGAGACGCCGGTGTAGGTGGCGCGCGTATACGCGTGCGCGGCGACGGGCTCTTTAAAGGCGTAGGTGATGGAATGGCCATCAAAGGTGGCTCCGCCCAGCTCGTTGGGGGCGAGGTCGGTCCACGTTCCCCCGAGGGCGTCCAGCCACTTAATGTTCCAGGTGTGGTGGGCGGCATCGTACGCGCGGAAATTCATGCCAAACACGATTAGCTCTCCAGATGGGCTCGTCATCCTGTATTCGTCCTCAATAACATAGCCGTCGAGGATAAAGCGGCCGAGCCATGACGCTTTGAAGGTCTGCCATTCTGGTTTTCTGATTTGACTTTGCGTCACATCGCCATTTGCCGATGAGAAAGGCGAACTGCGAGAGCTCCGGCGGCGCTTTGGGATTGGGCGCACCAAATTCCTGGTCCATGAGGGTCTCTTTCGCAGCGGCGGCCGTGGGTTGCACGGGGCCGATCAGCAAGGATAGCGCGGTAAGCAGAAAGACGGCGGCTCTACCGATCCGTAGCATCACACATCTCCTTCCTTGTCGAAAGATCGGGAACAGCGCGTCAGGGAGTGGGGAGACCCTCCACTATATAGAGCCGCGTGCTGGTCGAGCTTTGGCGAATGGGGCGGATGGCGGCGTACGCGGGCGAGTCGTACCACTCACGGGCCTTCGCAACGCTGTCGAAGGCGATGACGACAATGCCGCCTTTGGGCGGGTCGCCTTCAAGGGTCTGGATCTTGTTGCTGCGAATGACGTAGTGGTGGTTGACGGGAGCCAGGGTCTCGGGGACCTTATCGCCGTATTTCTGGAAGGTCGGGAGGTCGTGGATGTCGACCTCCGCGATCACGTAGCCGGGCGGAGTAACGGGCTGCTGGGCGCGGATCGCGAAACCGCCCCCTGCGCCAATCGCAATGCCTGCCAGTCCCGCACAAAGAACTGCCCATTTCGATTTCATCACGTGACTCTCCGTAGTGCCGCTAAGAACCAGGGCCTGGGGATGCGTGCTGATACTAATGAAGGAAGTTCATCAGGCTTCCCCCCGCGAAGGGCTGCAGGGTGAAGGTGAGTATGAAGAGGACGAGGCCGGCGACCGCGAGCCAGCGACGACTCTTCGAGAGCGGAGGATTCTCCGGGACCGGCGGATGGCGGAGGCTGGGGAGAAGGAAGCATCCCCAAACGAGCCATCCGATCCAGAAGATGGTACCGGCGAAAAACAGGAGGAAGACGATTGTGTTGGTGGCCCAGCGGTGCGCGCGAGGCGAGATCGCATAGAGGATGTGTCCGCCGTCGAGCTGGCCTGCGGGCATGAGGTTGACCGAAGTGATGAAGAGGCCGATCCACGCGGCGACGAGAACGGGATGCGGATTGAAGGAGGCATCGAGCGGCGGGATCGCGGGATGGAAGAGCCGGACGATGGCGTAGCAGATGGAGAGGCCCAGGGGCACGCTGACGCTGATGCTGGCCGATGACTGGAAGCCTGGAGCGGCCATGTGCTCGGAGAGCACCAGCCCGCTGATGAGTGCGGGGATAGCAACGAGCATTCCCGCGAGCGGACCAGCGGCGCCGACATCGAGAAGGGCGATGCGCGACGGTACGCGGGAGCGCAGCCGGATGAAGGCTCCGAAGGTGCCGATGAGCGTGGGCGCGGGCAGAACCCAGGGCAGAGAAGAGTGGACGCCGTGAAAGCGGCAGGCAATGTAGTGGCCGGTCTCGTGCGCGGAGAGAATGCCGAGGAGAGTGAGAGCGAAGGGCCATCCGGCGGAGAGACGCTCGGGGTGATGAACGATCCACGCGAAAGGGAAGAAGCCGGCGTTCACGGCGAAGGGGGGCGCGCCGCGCTGGAAGTTGTACATGAGCACGGCGCCGGTGCTGAGAGTGGTGAATACGCTGAGGCCGAGAAGGCAGAGCGCGACGCCGGCCTGCTCGAATTGCGAGGCCTGGCGGACCGCGACGGTCTGCAGAGGTGCGGCCTCGCGGAGCGGTCCGGAGATCTGGATGGCAGGCTGACCCATGCTCGGCTGTCCTGGCTCGACGATCTGGAGCGAGGTGACCCCAGACGAGAACAGTGTATCGAGGCGGGCGCGTTACGGCAGTACTTTATTGACTGTCGATTTATTTCCGTCGAGGAGGTGGAGTTCCTTGCCAGGCTTGAAGCGAACCGCTTTGCCCGGGGCAATGCTGACTTCGGCTCCGGTGCGGGGATTACGGCCGATTCCGGTCTTGCGGGGCCGAACGTTGAAGACCCCGAAGCCGCGGAGCTCGATGCGCTGACCTTCGGCGAGAGCGCGCTTAAGGGTCTCGAATACGGTGTCGACCGCAGCCTCGGCTTTATTGCGCTGCAGCCCGGTGCGCTCGATCACCTGGTGAATGATGTCCTGTTTTATCAAGATTTTCCCCCGTCAGGCGAAGTGTCCGTCTCAAGGCTGATCGTAGAAATGTTTGATGGCATTGTCAATGCGGCGTGCCTCCCGTAAGATGCAATCTTTACCCCCAACGCAACAGGGACTTCCTGGGCGGCCAGCGGCTCGGCCGACGGGAAGCACCGCATGGGGGACTGCGAAACGGCCGTGGCAAGGGGCGGCAGGGAGGGTCATGGCAATCAAGAGCGATCGCTGGATTCGAGAGCAGGCCCTGAAGGGCATGATCGATCCATTCAGCGAAAAGCAGGTGCGGGAGGGGGTCGTCTCGTATGGACTGTCCTCCTACGGCTACGATTTGCGGGTTTCCGACGAGTTCAATATCTTTACCAACGTCAACAGCGCCATTGTCGATCCGAAGCATTTCGATGAGCGGTCGTTCGTGTCGGTGCGGGCGGAGAGCGTGCTGGTGCCGCCAAACAGCTTCGCATTAGCACGATCCGTGGAATATTTTCGGATTCCGCGTGACGTATTGACCATTTGCGTGGGAAAATCCACGTACGCGCGGTGCGGCATCATCGTCAATGTCACGCCCTTCGAACCGGAATGGGAGGGATTTGTGACACTGGAGATATCAAATACCACTCCGCTGCCGGCGCGCGTGTATGCGAACGAGGGGCTGTGCCAGATCCTGTTCTTTCAATCTGACGAAGCGTGCCAAATCAGCTACGCCGACCGCAAAGGAAAGTACCAAAAGCAGCAGGGAATCGTGCTGCCCAAGCTGTAGAAGCTATGGAGAGCATTACAAAACCGACGCGGCGTATGCGAGTTGGACTGCTCGACTTCGAGCCGATCCGCATTGCGGGCCTGCGGGAGATTTTTGCGGAGCAGCCGGATTTCCAGGTGGTGGCGACCGACTGGGCTATGGCGTTTAAGGAGTCGTCCTTCGATCTGGTGGTGGTGGTGCTGCGGGATCAGGCGTTCTCGCTGGCATTGCTGGCCCGGCTGCGGTCGCGGCATGCGGGGCTCAAAGTGCTGGTGATCGGCCCCGGCTCTGAGCAGGAAAAGATTCTCGAGGCCATCAACGCAGGCGCCAAGGGGTGGCTGGAAGACAAGGCGTCTCCGACCCAGGTGATGCAGGCGGCGTATGCGATCCTGAGCGGCTCCATCTGGGCGCCGCGAAAGGTTCTGTCGACGTTTGTGGATCGGGCGATCGAAGGGTCGGCTGCGCGGCGGCGCCGGCAAAGCCCGCGCTTCACAGAGCGCGAGGAAGAGGTATTGCAGCAGTTGGTGCTGGCGCGGTCGAATCGCGAAATCGCCCAGGCCCTGAGCATTCGCGAGCAGACGGTTAAGTCATACGTGGCGCGGCTGATGCGGAAGGTGGGAGTGGGGAACCGGATCGCGCTGTCGGTGCAGGCAGCCAGCGGCGCCTGGGGCGAAAAGGACCAGTAGATCGGGGCTTTTCGGGCCGGCGGCCGTTAGTTAACAGAATATCTGTTATCAGACGTAAGCTCTCTCAGGCGGCCGCCCCGCCGCCAGCCTCTTCTATTAGTTGAGGTGCGCGCTCTTTCCGGAAGTCCTCCAGCGAGATGTGGTTCAGGATGTGCTCCTCCACGTCGCTAATCGGCCCAGGCGCAATGATCGTGATGCCTCCCACCAGTTCGCTCATGGTCAGATACGATTCGCGACTTCTGTAGAGAAAATCGAGCGGGTACTCGGGCTTGCGAGCGCGCGCCTGAATCGGATCCGCATCGAGAAGCAAGCTGACGTCAGGACGCGGAACGATTCTGATGATCATGCGCACGTAAATCCTGGTGAGCCGGTAACGCAGCGTCAGGTTGACGAGCTCGTCCCAGGAGTACCGGTCGCAGATGATAAATTCGGCACCGGAGGCCAGGGCTCGGCGGATGGTGAAGCGGAGGGAGACGGCGTCGGCGAGGTAAAGGCAGCAGCGGATGATCGTCATCGAGCGTGAGCGGACGTTTTTGTCCCGGCGGTTGATCGGCTTCTCCGGGGTTCCGATGCCTTTGTCGCCCTTGAACAGCGTGTGGCCGGCGGATTCGCGCATGCCGGTGAAGCACGCGACATCATCCCAGAAGGTGATCACGCGGACACGGAGGCCGGCTTCCCGAAGCCGGGTACGGAGAGCTTCAATCTGCGTGCTCTTGCCCGCGCCATCGATGCCGGAAAAGCTGACCAACCTAGTACGCCGTAATTTGGACCCTGGACCCATCGTGGTTTTCTCTCCGTGATCCTGATTCCCTGCTACGGACGGCTCGGACTGGCGCTGGAGAGCGCGACCACTGTGCCCACCGCGACAGCTGCCCCGACCAGCAGGCCCACTTTGATCACGAATGATCGCGAGCGCTTCTGCTTAGCCGGAGCGATGGCGGCGCCGGCGGGTCTGGAAGCCGCTATACCGCTGGCCGGTTCCGATGGCGCCGCCGCGGTGCCCATGGGCCCTGGCGGAGCGCTTTGCTGCTGCGAGGTACTCTGCGAACTGTTTTGCGGCGGGGCCGGGGTAGTGGCTTGCAGCGGGGCCGGAGCCGGGCTGTCGGGTAAGGAGGCTACCTCGCTTGCGCCGACTGTCGCTGGTTTGGCTGGTTCCGCAGCGCTGCTCGGTGCCGAGGCCGAAGCAGACGGAGCCGGAGTGGGCGCCTGCTGCGCTGGCGCTTCCTGTGCCGATGCCGCCACCCCCAGAGGCGTCGCCAGCAGGACGACGAGGGCGATTGCGATTTGCCGATTCAACCACATCGCTACAGTCTTCATGTTTTTCTCCAAACCAGCCGGGGCGTGATCTTTGCAGGCACGGCCGCGACGATTAAGCTGCCTCTTCCGATGCGCGGTCCGCAACTTCGGACGCGACCGCCTGCCTGCCTGCGGCGACAGGAAGTTGATGGAAACTGTTCACCGCTTCCGCGGTCGTGTCGAATGTCTCGAAGAGGCGTGCCACACCTGTGCTCACCAGGACAATGGCAGCGGCGGCCGGCACAGCGGCCAGCTTCACATCTCCGTTACGCTTCATAGCTTCTTCGAGACAATGCAGCAGCAGGTGGATCGTGGAGGTGCTGCATTCCCCCAGATTGGAGCAGTCGAGAACCAGGCGCGGCCGGTTTGCGTTAATGACGCTCTCAATCTCGTGGAGAAACGCAACCTTGTGCGGAACGCTCAGCACCCCCGGAACTCGCTTGACTGCAACTGCACGCATGCCTGTGTTCATATTTGCCAGTTCCCTTCTCTTTCTTTCATCCGGCGCCTTGTAACAGCCGCGCCAGTTCGGCTTCGGGATCACGCACGACGTGCGTCAGCACGTTCTTCGCATACCTGGTAAGCGTCACAAGATTGGTGTTGTACCAGCAGCACTCCCTCATCCTCGGCGACAAGCCGCACAGGTAACGCAGCCGGCCCAATTTGTCAGGCGATGCCAGGATGGCCGCCATCAACCGATGATTTCCATCGAGGACGGTCAGCGGCTCGTTTTCGCTCAGGCCGATGAGGACGACCGCGCCCAGATCAGGGTCGTGGCCCGAGACCCGATTGCCGATCGCTTCGATCTTGGCCCGAAACGACGGTTCGATGGTTTGGTGATGTCTGCGCATGCGCTCGGCCACCGCGGTGAGGGAGAAGTTGCCTCGCGCGACCTTCCGCCACTGCGCTCGCGGAAAGACCCGGATGCGGTGCAGCTCCGACGGTCGAAGCTCCACCTCATACCATTCCGTTTCCGTTGGCAGTTCCTTCCATAAGGCAAGGTGACGAATGAACAGGAGGGCCTTCCGCGTGGCGTTCTCGACCGGATCCTCGAGATTGGGCGCCGTCACCAGGTCGCACAGAGCTTCCCGGTATTCGTGAAAAGCGGCACTATGAAAATCGCTCTTCAGAAATTCGGCGATGACTTCGTCTTCGGAAATGCGGCGCAGGATCTTGATGGGCGCGGCGCCGAGAGTTCGCTCCCCTGCGCGAGCGTCGGCGAGTGAGGTGATGATGAACGGGATTGTTACGACCACCAGCAGCACGATCATCAGGATGAGCTGAACCCAGATCACTTCACGCAAAGAGGAATGGAAGCGGCAGATGGCCGCGACGATTACAACGCTGAACGCCAGCTGCACCCAGCCGGTATTCGCAATCTTATAGGCCATTTCGTAAGTGATAATGATGACGCTCAGGCAATAGAGGATGGTGGTGACTGCATAGATCGAGAGCAAATACGGGAGGCCATATTCACCCTCTACGCTGAAGCCGCTGCCAAAGAATCCGGCCCACAGAGAAGCGGGAGTAAGACGGAGGCCGAGAGCGAGCACGGCGCCAATCGCGAGCACCAGCAGAGACGCCGTTCCGATGACCTTGAATCCGCGTCGTTCCTCCTGACGTGTGCCGGCGACGAGGGGGACCATGGAATTGACGACAGCGAAGGAGAAGGTGAAGATGACTCGGCCCACCATGGCCACAGCAGCATAGAGTCCCGCAGTGGTGGGAATGAAGAAATGTTTGACCAGGACAATGTCGCAGTTATTGATAAGAACCTGGCCGGAAAAGTAGACCATGGCATGGACGGTTTCCCGCAGCGCATTTTGTAACAGCAGCGGATTCGATATGCGGGGGACGCGCCGGGACGGAACGGCAGCGAAATACGCAACAACCACCGCCGCCGCATTGGCGGCCACCACGCCCCGCACGCCGAGGCCGAGCCGGATCAGCAGCAAGGAGCCGCCGAGGCGGACGATTCCTTCAAGCACGATGTTGGTGGCGAGACTGCGGAAGCCGCAGACGCCCTGGATGTAGCCGCGCCGGCTGCCGAGAGGAACGTAGAAGGCAGCTCCGATGGCCAGGAGAGCGACAAGAATCGGCGCCGGCAGGTTCAGGTAATTCGCGATGGGACGCTGAAAAAGCAGCAGGAGCAGCGCAACGAGAATGCCGCAGGCCCACGCCGCGCGATGAAAACCGCGATAGACAGCCTGCTTCTCCTCCAGCGCGCTCTGCTGCGCGACCACTTTTGCGGCTACGATCTGAAAAGAGAGCGTTGCCGCGGAGATGAGGATGAGCAGAGTGTAGACGGCGGTCGCATGGCCGTAGCCGGTGGGACCGAGGAAGCGCGCAACGGCGACGTTATAGACGAAATTGGTGCCGGTTGCGAGGCCGGTGCCCAGGAGCAAAACGAAACTTCCCGACAGAATGCGGGCGTGGAGCGTCTTTGCCTGTTTTATGGGGCCGTTCTGCACAACTTTGGGCTCCGTGGCGATTGCGATGCCTCTGTCCGGTTCTGCTGAGTCGTTGAGGGTCCATCCGGCAGGCCGAAGGAGAAGTTCAGCGACAGAGTTCCCTCAGAAAACTGAGGATTGGATGCGTTTGCCATGGTCGCGGCTGCTCTCGCGACGGGAACCAGCAACGCTTCGGGAGGCCCCTCGACAGGCAACCTTTTGTTTGCTGTCTTGTTCTAATTAAGTTCCCGAAATGTTTCGCGCGACGACTGCCTTCCTTAGCCTGATTCTGCTTACTCATGGATGTTCTGAATCGTCGCCACCGAAGCCTGCACGGCTGAAGGTGGGCGTTCCCGGCGTGTCGCCGGTAATGCTGGCGGTTTACGAACCATGGTTCGGGCACCCCCAGCACATTTCCATCGGCTACTCCTCGCATGATCCTGCGGAGTTGCGCAAGCAGATCCATCAGGCGAAGAAGATGGGCATCTCCGGTTTTGTCGTGGACTGGTACGGGGACCGCGATCCGTTCAATGCGCGGACGTACGAGCTGCTGCAGCCGATCGCCGCGGAGGAGAAGTTTCATATCGCGATGATGTACGACGAGACGGATGCGGAGGACGGTGCGACGGACGAGGCAATCGCGGATTTCACGACCTTTCGCGACACGTATCTGGCGGCGGATGCGCCAAGCCGCGATGCTTACCTGACGCTCAACCGCCGGCCGATCATCTTCATTTTCCCGAAGGGCGGGCACACGGACTGGAATCGGGTTCGCGAGGTAGTGAGCAAGTGGAATCCAGCACCGTATCTGATCTATGAAAACCTGCCTGGTGCCAACGCGAGCGCGTTTGACGGGTTTTATGCCTGGGTCCAGCCCGGCAGGAAGGGCTGGGCGGCGGATGGCAGCAATTGGGGCGACGACTATCTCGCTGACTTCTACCAGACGATGCAATCGAAGTATCCGGACAAGATTGCCGTAGGCGGCACATGGGCGCAATTCAACGACAGCAAGGCGTCGTGGAGCCAGAATCGGCACATCTCGGGACGGTGCGGCCAGACCTTCACCGACACGCTGAATCTGTGGCGCAAGTACTATTCGGCGGACGATCCGATTCCCTATCTGTTAGTGGAAACCTGGAATGATTATGAAGAGGGCACGGCGGTCGAGCCCGGGATTCCAACGTGCGGAGCGGGCTCGAAACCAGCGCGGTAGTTCTTACGCAATGCGGAGGATCTTCGCGGGCTGCTCTTCCTCTTCCTCAGCTGGGCGATCCAGAGCGGAAGCTGCCTGCGACGCGTAATGGACCTTGTTGATGATGGACAGCGGCCGCTGGCGAACTTCGTCGTAAACGCGCCCCAGGTATTCGCCAAGCACGCCGAGGCAGAGCAGCAGAGCGCCGCCCACCAGGAACACCGCAGACGCCACGCCGCAGCCGACTGCATTCCATGGACTGCTCGACAGCATGCTGGCAAACGCCATAAGCGCGGCCATGCAGCAGGCAACACCCGAGAGCACGAAGCAAAGCCGCAGGGGCTTGTAACTGAAGCTCGTGATCGCATCCATCGCGTACTTGATGCGGCTGGTGAAGGACAGCTTGCCGTCGCCCGCGAGGCGGTCCTGGCGATCATAATAGACAATCGCGTTGCTGTAACCCACCCACGCGCGCAGGCCGGGCAGATAACGATTGTTCTCGCGCATGGCGTTGATGGAGTCGACCGTCTGACGATCCATCAGGCCAAAGATGCCGGCGTTGATGGGGATGGGAAAGTCGGAGAGCGCGCTGAGCAACCGATAGAACAGCGGAAACAGTTTTGCGAGAACTTTACGGCGCTCCTGGCGGCTTCTGCGCACGGCGACAACGACCTGGGCACCGCCGCGCCAGGTTTCGACCAACTCCGGAATCACTTCGGGGGGATCCTGAAAATCGCCATCCATCAGCACCACGGCATCGCCGCGGGCGGTTTCCAGGCCAGCCGAGATGGCGCCCATGTGACCCCAGTTGCGAGTCAGATCGACGACTATGACGTGCGTATCGTCTTCCTGCAAACCACGCAGCAGATCCAGCGACGAGTCTTTGGAGCCGTCATTGACGTAGACGACCTCCCACGGCTCGCCAATATCCATCAACGCATCGGCGACGGCTTCATGGAAGAGCGGAATATTCGCTTCCTCGTTATAGATCGGCACCACGACCGAAATCATCTATCCTCCTGAAGTTCGATACATGACCAGCGCTGCCGTGCGCGCCGGATCTGAAATTCGCGTGCAAATGGGTCGTGCGGTCTTGCGGAGCAGGCTAAGGGTTCACTGCGATTCAGCCTGAAGCACGCGTACCTTCCAACGCACTTCTGTGGGCGTGAGAACCGCTATATAGCGTGCCTGTACTGGCTGTGTCGCCAGGACCTTCTCACGATCGAGAAGCTGTACGTCGTATTGGATGTAGTCAACCAGCTGAATGGATAGCCCCTCGGGAGAGTAAAAAATAATTTTGATGTCGTGGGAGCGTTCCTGGTAATGGGTGCGCAGACCCAGCTTTGCCTGTTCGGCGATGGTAACCGCGAATTTCTCCTTCGCAGTGCCCACAAAGTTCTGATTCAACAGGTCCGCGCGGTTCTGATCCATGGCCGCGCTCAGTGTTTGCCAGGCCTCAAGATAATCGCGCACCACAGCCGATTCTGTCTGCCTGGCTAGCGGCCGGGGACCCCGCAGCACGGTGGGTTCCACCTGGACGGAGCCCTGGTCCGCGGCGAATGCGGCAGATACGGCAAGCGCGGCGCAGAGAATCGCGAGGGGTCGCGTCACGGCTGGCCCTCCCAGCGGATTTCGTTCCCCATCACGACGCCGGTCGCCACGGAGATGCGCGCGCCACTGCGGGCGGGGACTTCAGCCTGGGCGACGCTGTGCTTGAGAGGAACGTCGACGGTAGTCTGACTGCCATTCCAACTCTCGGTAAACGTGACGATGGTCCCGTCGGTCACGGCATTGCCGCTGCAGTCGCGCAGCGGATCGGTTTCGAGCTGAAGCTTATCGCCGACCTGGCGGGCACTCATCTTCAATCCACAGGGATCTCCGGGAACCTGCTGGATCACGCGAGCAGCGGAAACATTGCCGGCCTGCGCAACGAACTTCGCATTTCCCTCTTTGGTGGCCGAGTTCATCTCCGTCCACGCTGCGCCCTGACTGGTCGTGACGGTGCGAGCTTGCGTCGGAGCGGCGGCGACGGATAGCTGGAAGTTGACCTGCGTCGGTTTCGTGATCAGGTTCTGAAAGGAGTCGAAGACATACACCGCGCCGGTGATGCCGTTTTGCAAGCCTGCGGGAAGCCGCGAGGGCTTGGCCAGAAAGCTGAGTGCTGCGGGCGTACTGGCGGGGGCAACGTCAAACTCTCCGGTCTCCGTCGACGAGTCACTGCGTAGAACAGCGAGATAATGTCCGGCATTACTGAGGTCGCCCGCCGCAAAGGCGATGGGCTGACCCAGTTGCACCTCACGCTTTAACGCCTGGGCAGGTCCGGCGACGTAGAGAGTCGCTTTACCGGCGCCGGTGGTTGGGATCGAGAAGGCGCTGCCAGCCTCGATGTTCTTTGGCAGATCCAGAGCTCCGCTTTGCGCCAGAGCCGGCAGGACCGCAGCGGAGACGATAACAGCCAGCCAGGATACACGTACGCGACTCATTGGAAGCCGCCAGAACTGTACGTCGCGACCACAGCGCGCTCGGTGCTGACTTTGCGGGCCAGATCCTCGGGAACCGGCATCGAGAACGACACCGGGGTTTGCGGCAGGAGCGCGCGATCAATGTACTGATCCGCAACCCAAACCAACTGGCCGCTCTGATCGTAGAAGGTGCCGAGCACGTGAGCGATGTTGACAATCTGGCCGCTCTGGTTCACCAAATCTCCGCCGAAGATCGCATCCGGCGCGGGGCTCAGTTTCTGGTTTTGGATTTCGACGACGGGATCGGCCGAAGCCGCGACGAGATTCGACATCGGGTCCATATGGATGCTGTCGACCTCGGAGAGCGAGACGTTAGGGAACGTGATCAGGAACGGTGTGACCTGCTTGGGCAGAAGCAGGTGGGAGATTTTGTCGAAGCTGTCTTCGGTAGCGATGGCCGAGCCGTTTTTGGCCAGCAGCGTCGCCTTCACTGAGACGTAAGCCGGCACGACGTCTTCATTCAGTAGTTCGCCGAGCACGACGACGCCGGCGGCGCGCTCCACCGGATGCATGTCCACGATGCGGACGTGAGGAGCCTCGACGTCCTGGGCGCCCCAGTCATCCGCCGGGCCGCGGTAGATTACATCCCAGCGCAGGTAGTTCACGGCAATAACCTGCGGCGGCACTCGCGTCTCTTTGACGATGGGCCAGACAGGAGCCCACTGATCCCCGTTTCTGACCACCTGAAGGTTGCGCGTGTCGAGGAAGGTGCCGACGACCGTGGACCAGCGCATTCGGAGCCGCACCTGCGCGTCGCTGTCGGAAACATGCAGCGGCTGGACCTGGTAGGTATCCAGGATGGCGTAGGTGCGAAGACTGGGATAGCTGCCGGTTAAGTCGTGGAGGAAATCCTGTTCGGTGAATTCGGCTTTGTTACTTAGTTCGGAGTACGCTTTCGGCCAGTCCTGATGGCCAATGGCAATCGCCAGATTGTCCACTGCGCTTTCCGGCGTGGAGGGCGAATGCATGATGCCGGAGGGACTCATGCCCGCATAGGCGGCCGCCGCGGGGACGGGCCAGAGCGTGCCGACGACAACCAGGGCAATCGTCGCTGCCACGAGAAACAAGGCAAGAAACCGCCCGCCCATCACGATACCAGCCTTCCTGAGACGTAATCTTCCTGCGCGATGTCGGACTCGACGCCAACCGGTGCGCGGCGCCGGCTATCGGGCAGCAGAACCACCAAAATGGCGAGGATGCTGCTGCCTAGCGGCAGCGTACCCCACATCAGCCCCTGCCACGCGGGCGGCATCTGGGGCGCATTTACGGTCGTCGCCGGCGGAACACCATCCTTGCTCCAGACAGTAACGGTGCGATCTTCGAGATTATCCACGCGACGCCAGCCTCCGAACGAGAGCAGCGGTTCGTAATAAGGATCGCGAACGAAGACCCACTTCAGGCTGTAGCGATCGGCGTGATCGAGGATAGCGTGGAGCGCATCGAGCCCCTCTTTGCCAAAGTACTTCGAGCTGGTGAGCGCCCCACCAGCGTGGGCGGTGAGCTCGGGCAGCATACGGCCGGAGTTCCACTCGCCGTCGACGCTGCTGGCGTCGGTGAGAACGGCTAATCGGGATATTTTGTTTCCGAAGCCGAGGGTTACATAGCGGTAGTTATCGTGACCATCGCGATTGAGCCAGTTCGCGACCGCATCGACCTTGAAGTCTTGTGCGTCGGCCGGGCGATAGGTGGACCAGGCGACAGCGAGTGCGCAGGTTGCGGTCGCCGCAAGGGTGAGTCCGGCAACCGCGCGCAGCCGATAGCGATCGATAAGCTCCGCGGCAAGCAGTCCAACAAACGGCAGTGCGAGCAATGTAGCCCAATAGCTGAAGCGCTCCATGGTCAAAACGTCAAAAGCACGGCCGAGAAGCACCCTGCCTACAGGCGTTGTTCCGCCGAGACCAACGAGAAAAGCCAGCCAGAAACCGAGCAACAAAGGACGGAGACGAGCGACCACCGAGCCACGCACGAATATGAAGGGCAGCGCCAGAACCAAAAATCCATAGGGAACGACGAAGTAGTTCACGCCCCACTGCGGACTCAGGATGTAGTTGGCGCGGCTGGCGTGAGGGATCGGTGTCTGCGTGACCGGATAGTGGATGAGCGCGATCCAAAAGGGCAGAAGCACGAGGGCCACGGCCGCGCCGACCACCGCGGTCATGACTACGGTACGCATGACGAAAGCGCCGGTCGAAACTCGCTCGCCGCCCTGGCGATCGATAAGGACCAGCGCCAGCACGGGTATAGCAAAGAACATGGACCCGAAGAGCAATGTCGCGTGATGGGCGGCGGCAGCAGCGGTGAACAGCGCGGCGCCTTTCAGGAAGGAACGCCACTTCCCTTCCCTGATCCACTCAAACATGTACGGCAGAGCATTGAGGTAGAGAGGCGCCGCCGCAGTAGTCGACAACTGACCAGCGGAGTAGACGAGGAAGCTCTCGGACCCGAGAAAGACGCTGGCCAGTGCGGCCAGCGACGCAGCGCGTTGGTTGACCCACAGCAGAGCGAACCGGTAGACACCGAGGGCCAGAAGCAGAATTGCAGCGAACTGCACCGCCATATAGGCCAGATCCAGTCCGATCAGTCTGGATACCAGCGCGACCCACTGCTGCGGCAGAGGTGGATACGTGGTTTGTGAGAATCCCGCATACCACTTGGCGTTCCACGGATTAAACCAATGGTGCAGATAGTGAGACGCAAAAAAAATATGAAAATTCGTGTCGTACGACTTGAGGGGCAACCCCATGAGCAGGAGCGGCAGATGAACAGCAAAGACAGCCATGAGGATGAAGCTCATGGGGATGGGTCGATTCAATGGTGCTGCCGCTTCAAGCCTTTGCAACGGAATGCCTCAGGAATGAGCTTTGGATTCAGTTTGTGAGCCTCCTGGTTGCCTTCCAAACACCCGCCGGATCCCGAGCAGGGGCCAACGCTGCTGCAGCACGCAGCATCCAAAAGCCAGTATTCCGTGCGAACGACTGGTGACACCTTGATTGCTCGACCTGGCTGCCTTAGATTTGCAAGTGGTCTGCTGATTGTTGTCGCTTTCGCATGCCGCAACTTCGCGCAGACGTACAAAGTCGGCTCCGATGGGTCCAGCAAGACACAATCGACGCCCAATCAGCCGCAACAGTCGGGGCAGCAGCTCGGATGGGGATCGAATATTCAGAATGCGAGACTCGCAGGGGCTGCCGAAGCTGCTCTGAAGCGCGGCGATCATCAACAGGCCGTCGAATATGCGCAGCGCGCAGCCCAGGCTGCTCCTAATGATCCGCGCTTGTGGTTTTTGCTCGGCTACGCGGCGCGCCTCGACTCCAAACCCGGGCTCGCGGTCGATGCATACAACCACGGCCTCCGTCTGAGTCCTTCGTCGCTGGAAGGCCTCTCGGGTCTGGCCCAGACCTATGGCGAGATGGGGCGGACGAAGGAAGCGCAGGATCTACTGAAGACGGTGCTGGCCGCGGACCCGAAGCAGCCCGACGATGCGCTGCTGCTGGGCGATCTGCAGATGAGGTCAGGCGACTATCAGGACGCGCTCGACACTCTGGGCAAGACGGAACGAATGCAGCCGAGTGCCCGCGCCGAGTTGCTGATGGCGCTCTCGTACGAGCACACGAAGCAGATGGATTTGGTGCGGCGGTATCTGGACATGGCGAAGGCTCGCACCCCCAACAATCCGGACGTGGAGCGCTCGCTGGCCGGTTATTACCGCGAGACGGGCAACTATGGCGACGCGATAGCCGCGCTGAAAGCGATCCGGTCGCCGCGGCCGGATGTCAAAGCAGAGCTGGCGTACACCTATCAGCTGGACGGCAAGCAGGAGATTGCCGCAAAGCTGTACAGCGAAGTCGCCAATGCCATGCCGAAGGACCTAGGCCTGCAGCTTTCTGCGGCGCAGGCTGAAGTGGCTGTCGGCTCCATGCAGCATGCCAATGATTTTTTGGCGCGAGCGGCAGCGATCGATCCAAATCATTATCGTCTGCACGCCCTTCGTGGGGAGATTGCACGGATCGAGGAGCGCGACAGCGAAGCGGTGCAGGAATATCAGACGGCTCTGGCGCATCTGCCAGCGGACCCCGCGGAGGGTCCGCTGTACAGCATCCAGCTCCATATGGATCTGATGGGGCTGTATCAGAACCTCCATCAGTCCGGTGCTGCGCTCAAGGAGCTGGCCACGGCGCAGACGGCGATCAACGCGCTGGACGAGCATGGTTCGGACCGCGCACCTTTCCTGCGGCTGCGCGCGCTGATCAAGATGAATGCCGGGGACCTGGAAGGCGCGCGCACTGACATGACTGAGGCGCTGGCGCTCAACGCAACGGATCGCAACAGCCTGCAGCTGGATGGCGACCTGTTAATGAAGCTCGGCCGCACCGACGAAGCGATTGCGGTTTACAAGCAGATCCTGGCGATGGATCCGAATAGCCGGTTCGCGCTTACTTCGATGGGCTATGCGTCGCGCGCGGCGGGCCACGATCAGGACGCGGAGAAGTACTTCCAACGTTTAGCACAGGCTTATCCGATGCTGTATGTGCCGTGGCTCGCGCTGGGCGATCTGTACACGTCGCGTCGCGACTATGCGAAGGCGGAGAGCGCCTACAGCAAGGGATACTCGATGGCTCCAGGTAACGCGCTGATCGTGGCCGGAGGTATGAACGCCAATATCGAAGCGCACAAACTCGATGTTGCCGAAGTGTGGTTCCATCGAACCACGAAGGATATGCAGGACGAGCCTCAGGTATTGCGCGAGAAGGAAAGATACCTGAGTTTTCGCGGCGAGTATCAGCAATCGGCCGATATGGCGGCTCAGGCCATTCGCGTCCTGCCCAACGACAGAGATGTAGTGGTCTACCTTGGCTACGACCTTCTGTACCTGAACCAGTACGACGACCTGCTCAATCTAACTTCGAAATACAATCTGGTTCTGGCCAGGGAACCAGACATCCCGCTGCTTGCTGGATATGTGCACAAGCACAACGGCCAGCTGAGCGAGGCCCGGCAGGACTTTTCTGAGGCGCTCCAGCGCGATCCGGAAATCGTTACGGCCTACGTGAATCGTGGGTTTGTGTTGCACGATCTCCGCCAGCCACGGGATGCGGCGGGGGATTTTGAAGCTGCACTGAAGCGGGAGCCGAAGAACGGCGAAGCTCATCTTGGGCTCGCCTATACGAGCCTCGATCTGCGCAAACCGCAGATAGCTCTGCGCCAGGTGGCGCTTGCTGAAAGCAGCCTGGGCGACAGCCAGCCCGTCCACCTGATTCGCGCGACCGCTTACGGGCTGCAGGGTGCACTTGCGAAAGCGGCCAACGAATATCGCGCTGCGATCAAATTCACGCCAAATGACGGGTCGCTTTATCTCGCGCTGGGGGGGACATTATATGCGGAGCGCCAGTATCACGATGCCATCGACGATTTGAGTATCGCGCAAAAGCTGCAGCCGGACGATGACATGGTATACGCCTGGCTGGCTCGCGCGTGGTCACAACTGGATGATCAGCAGCAGACCATGCGCTACGTCCAACTCGCGGAGCAGCATGCTTTCCTTCGACATGCCGCTACTGCAACGACCCACTCGGATGGAGCGGAATTGTTTCTCTTCACCGGGGAGGCTCTGAGCCACCTTGGGGACCAGAACGCCGCGATGGATCGATATCGGAGAGCTCTAACCATGCCGCACAGCGACCGAGTCGGCGTGCGGCTGGCGATCGCGCAGACGATGGCGCAGAAAGATCGCACCGAAGATGCCAGCAGGCAAATCGCGCTGGCTCTGATGGAAGCGGAGTCAGGAGAGACGGTTCCGCCTACCGGGCAGCAGATGATTGAGGCCGCCGATCTGTTTCGGCAGATGCATGATTACCAATTATCCGAGACTTACCTCCAACGTGCCGAGGCAGCAGGCGCATCCGATACTGCTGTGCATGTAGGTTTGGCCAATACGTACCTCGCTTTGGGAGATACCGCCAGAGCCCAGGGCGAACTCGCGGCTGTGAGCAACTCACCGGACGATGAGCCGGACTATGAATATTTGCTGGCGGAAGCCAACGTCTATCGGCAGGAACACCAAAGCACCCAGGCATTGACGGCATTTGCCCAGGCGTCCGACGCCGCGGGAGAAGATCAAACAGCGGAACAGAATCTGCTTCAGGCGGGAGGCGATGAGGGGTTCCGGGTCAATCGCCGGTTCAGCGTGCTGTCTGATGTTTCGGTAGATCCGATCTTCGAAGACACTACCGTCTATATTCTCGACTCGAAGCTGGACGCTGGCTTTCCGGTGCCGCCAACGGATACTTCCCTTCTGCCTCCGCCGCGATCTTCGCTGGAAACCCAATGGACCAGCGCCTTCCATCTGCATCTGAACTATCTTCCGGCGGCCAGTGGCTTTTTCGAATTACGGAATGCGCGCGGCGATATTTCGGTGCCAGCTACGAATTCTGTTGTCAGCCGGAATACAACCGATTACTCGTTCAATTTTGGAGTCAATCCCACGATTCATTTGGGCACGAACGTCATCACCTTCAACAGCGGCGTTCAGGCTACGACGCGACGCGATTCTGAGTCCCCCTTACAGTTGAACCAGAATCTCTTTCGCGAATTTACCTACGTGTCGACCAGTTCGTTCTTCAATGTTCTGTCGATGGATGGGTACGTCCTCCGGGAGACCGGTCCATTCACCGAAAGCAACCTGCATTCCGACGCCTTCGCAGCCGCCGTCGATTTCCGGGTGGGCGCGCCGTGGGGGAAGACGGCACTGATCACCGGATGGGGAGAGAACGATCAGACTTTCACGCCGGTCGCCACCGAGGACTACTACACCTCCTCCTATATCGGTTTGGAGCGCCGCTTCGGCGATCACTTCGACGCTAAGGCCATTGCTGAAGATCTGCGGGCGTGGCGGAAGGTGGGAACGCGCTCCGGGATCGCGCAGGACCTTCGCCCCGCCGGCACCGTGCAATACCGGCCCGCGCGGCGGTGGAATATTCAGGCGTCGGCTGCTTACTCCGACAATCGAAGCTTTCACATTTACGACGCGGTCCAGAGCAGTTTTTCCGTTTCCTATGGAATGCCTTACCACCGAGAATTCAAGGATGAAACCGGAGATGTTGTCCTGCAGTATCCAATCCGCTTTTCAGCCGGAGTGCAACAGGAGACCTTCTTCAATTTCACAGGTGGGCAGAATCAGCAGTTCAGACCGTATTTCAGCATCACCCTATTCTGAAGGCGGAGTTTGATGAAGATTTGTCTTGTTGCGACTTTTCCTCCCAGCGGACGCCAGCTGAATGAGTACGCGTTCCACATTGCAAGGGAGCTCAAGCGCCATCCCGATGTCGAACTGACGATTCTCGCGGATGAGTTGACTAACTATGACTTTGCGACGGACGAGAAAGGCAACTCCCTCAATGCGCCGCAGCAATCGGAATTGCCTGGATTTAATGTAGTTCGTTGCTGGGATTTCAATAGCCTGAGAACTCCACTCCGGCTCATCAATGTCATTCGGCGCATCAAGCCTGACATTGTGTGGTTCAATCTGGTTTTCTCCAGCTTCGCTACTCCTGATAAACCGGTAGCTGCAATGGCCGGGCTGTCTGCTCCGGCGCTGGCCAAAGCCTGCGGCTATTTCACGCACGTCACGCTGCACCACGTTCTGGAGCACGTGGACTTTGTAGCAGCAGGGGTTCGGCGAGAGCGCCTTTTCCGCATGGGCACAGACATTGCAACGCGCGCGCTGCTCAGAGCCGACTCCGTCTCAGTGCTGCTTCCCGGCTATCAACGAACGCTGATCTCGAAATATGCGGCGAAGAATGTGCTGCTGGGCACGCACGGCACTTTTGCAGCGAGCCCGACGCCCCCGGATTTCACAAAGCGGGGTAACCCGGAGCTTCGCATTCTGGCCATTGGACACTGGGGAACCTATAAGCGCCTCGAGACACTGATGAAGGCGTTTCCAATGATCCTGAAGAAGGTTCCGCACGCGAAGTTAGTCGTGGCAGGCGCAAATCACCATACACGCGCCGGGTATTGGGAGTCGATACGGGCAGCGCAGCCGGATAACTTACCCATTGAGTTTCGCGGATACGTGCCCGAGGAAGCTATTCCCGATCTGTATCAATCTACTTCGGTGCTGGTGATGCCCTACGATTCGGCGACCGGCTCCAGCGGACCCGCGCATCAGGCATGCGAGTACGGTGTACCCATCGTTTGCGCCGATATTCCCGATTTGCGGGAAATGGCGGCCGACGAGGACATGGCGGTCAGCTTCTACGGAACCGGCGATGCTGAGGATCTGGCCGAGCAGTTGATTACGATTCTGAATTCGTCCGAACTGCAACGCCGGATGGCGGAACATAACTACAACGCGGGCGTGCGAATGACGATGAGCTTCGTAATTCGTAACTACCTTCGCTGGTTTGAACTCCACAGGCGCAAAAAGGCTATTCGCAACGGAGAAGCATTTGCAGCAGTTGACCCCGTAGCCGTGCAGATTACGCCGTCGCATACAGACAGTATTCCGCCTGACCGGCCGTCGGGTTCTTTTCAGAACGGCGAAGACAAGGAGGACCTTCGGGGGCAGGTCGAGTTGACTGCTGAGGGTGACTGCATCGCCGAGTTGGGTAATGCGTCGATTTGGGATTCGCCGCATGGAGCGCGGAATGGAGCTATGGTTGATTGCTATCCTTCCGAACCGACGTTCGAAGGGGAATGCTGAGCCGATCCGGGCCTCCATGATCGATCCATCATCTCTGCCTTGACCCCAAAAGGAGAAGTTCTTGAAGCATCGAACCACTCGCCGTTCGAGCCCTTTCATCTCTTCGCTCGTGCTGATGAAGGCTCGTCTGCTGTCTTTGGCGATCTGATGTGGAACCTTACCAGATTCCCTTGTTGCTACCGGTGATCTTCTGGCCGACAGCGGCTGCAGTGGCAAGCCAGGGAAGTAATCCGAGGCGAACGGTGCTCTCGAGTTCTCTTCTGCGCAAAAGCGCGGTGAGCTGCGTGCGGTAAAGGCCGGCGGACTGCGGCAGGATTGGAACACGCAGGAATTCTCGAGCGAAGCAGACCTTGTCGCCGCCGAAACGCGCGGTGGCTCGGACGGATCGCGGCAGGTCGAGACCAGAGCCGCGGTATTGGTTCACGTAGTCGGACACGATGACGAGATAGGTCGCCATCCCTTCCCAGATACCGGCTGCGGTCGCCGCACGTTCGAGGTCGTCGTAGTCGACGGCACCACTTTCAACCAGAACGGCGCTGTCGACGATGTCGCAGAGACGGAAGTAGAAGTGGCGATACATGCGCTGCAGCGCGGAAATCATCAGGCGGTCGGAGATCGCCGGGACGCGGAACGTACGGCCTTCGACCCGAATCTGCCGCGCCCGGCGAGCCACGGACGATGCGAGGACGGTTTGCTCGCCCGCTTGACCGAGGCGGCCAACGTGAATCTCGACTGCTTCAGGAAGCTCGGGGATGAGGAAATTCCACTTGCGCGCCAGCCGGTCGCCCCAGCTTCGCGGAGCAAGGCTCGCGCTGAACCGGCGCTTCATGAGCTCGAGCACGGTCTCGGGAGTCGCGGTCGAGTACAGATCCAGATCGCTACCCAGATCGGGCCAGTGATCCAACGACTTGATCACCATGACGTCGTGGCCCTCCTGCTCAAATGCGGCGCAGACGGCGTGCAGGTGGGGCAAGGCATTCTGAATGCGGGCGCGCTCAGCAGTCACCGCCTCTGCCGCCCACACCGCGCGAGTTTCGTTCCCAGCCCTCTCGACGAGGCTGCGGAAGTTCTCCATGCCGCGCACGATGACGTGGTTGGAACTGGCGAGCGCGGCCAGTTCGTCGAAATCTTCGCCGCTGATGTTGGTGAGTTGCGAATCCAGAATATTCGTTCTGCGCTCGGGCGCCTGCCGGGTGGCATCAACGGAGAGCAACAGGTGCGAGAGAAGAAGCATGGACTTCTTCGACGGAGTGTTTGCTCTAGGCATGAAGGCAGGAATCCCTGGGTCGAGTTCTAATGTTGCGGTTGAGGCGTCGCCGTTGAAGAATCCGGTGCTGATTCGGCGGGCGCGGGCGACTGCGCTGGTTTCGGCGTAGCCACAGGCGTGCCGTCGCGATGCCGCAGCTGGATTGGGCCGGTCTGCCGGCGACGCGCTTCACGCTCCTGCTCCAGCTTGTTCTCGGTTTCCTGATCATTTTTGGTAGCGACTGTGCCCAGCGGGTTCCCCTCCGCGTCGTGCCGGGTCGCTAATCCAACCGGAGCGCCGGCATCGTCGGCTTTCTGCGCCTTCGCGTAAAAGAATTCAGCCGTTTCGATGTCGCCATCGTGCTCCGCAACATAGCCGGCGTTATTGAGGGAGAAAGCGCTATACGGATTCAGCGTATACGCCTGGATGAAGTCCTGGCGAGCCGTGTTCCAGTCGTTGCGATTGATGGCGGCCACTCCGCGCGACGCGAGCAATGAGGATTTTGCCTGACTGTTGTTGAGATCCTGAATGCGCTGTTCGAGGCGCTGGGCGTTGGCAGCGGCCATCTGGCTTACGGGCCGACCACGCCATGCGCCGGTGAGGGTGACAACCGCCGGTTCGGTTGAGCGTGAAGAGGCAGCTGCGTCGTAGTAGCGAAGGGCCTGGTCGTAATCGCCGATGGCTTCGCTGGCAACACCCAGGTTATTCAATGTGAAGGTATTCCGAGGATCCAGTTTCAATGCCGTCTGGAGCAGTGTTTCCGCTTCGAGGCCTCGATTCTGAGACAGCAGAGTCATTGCGTCGAAGTTCATGCGGTTGACGCGCATGGGCACGTCTTTGAGGCTGTCGAGCGCGTAGCTCATGCGCTTGCCCTGCAAGTCCTGTTCGTTGCTTTGGTCGATGAAGGCGTCGGTGCCCTGCTCTGACGCGAGCTTATAGAACCGCTGAGCGCGGTCAAGCTGGCCCTGCAACTCGGCGATGTAGCCAAGATTGTTCAGGGTGAACGGGTCGGAGGGGTCGTAGAGATAGGCCTTGTAAAAAAGCGTTTCGGCGGTTTCATATCGCTGCTTGCGCACGGCGGCCACACCATCGCGATTGAGTCGCTGCACCGGCGTTAGCTGGCTGCGCCTGGGAATACTGATTTTGATGTCCTTCTGCGCCTGCGACTGCAGCGCACCGATCAGGAATACCGCTGCTATCGGGACGAGCCGTACAAGCTGTTTGCGGACCATGCGCATTCTTCCACCCTGCCTGAACCCGGGACCTTTCGGCCAGGCCATTTGAAACATATGAGTTGGATGCGGAAGAGCCGCCTGTGTTTGCCGGGATGAACGCGGAACCCCGCGAAACGGGGTGGTTCCTGGCCAACCACCGCCCATCGCCAGCCATCCAACTACCGCTGCAATTTTTTTAGACCCTGGAGTCCACTGCAATGCGTCGTTCTCTGATCCCCGTCGTGCTCGGTCTGGCGTTGGTTACGCCGTGGTCGTTTGCCAACTCGGATCCCGGAGGGCCTGGCACGCCGCCCGCGCCGAACGCAGCCGCAGCGGCCACGACCGACGCGGTCACAACCGACGCGGATTTGAGCCCCACGACAGGAACCACTGCGAGCTTTTTGCCTCCCCTTCCCTCGCTGCCGCACGGCAAGACCACCGTCATTGGCGGAGTGATTCGCCGTATCGACCCGGTCAGCGATCAGATGACGCTGAAAGTGTACGGTGGCGGAAAGCCGATGAAGATTCTGTTCGACGAGCGCACCCAGCTCTATCGCGACGGAGTGCGAACGCCGCTGGACGATATGCGTGCCGAGGATCATGCTTCTGTTGAAACGACCCTGGACGGAGACGATGTTTTCGCAGTCAGCGTACACATGCTGTCGCGGTCTCCGCAGGGCGAATGCGAGGGCCAGGTGTTGGCCTTCGATCCGCGCAACGGCGAAGTGACGCTGCGCAATACGCTTTCGGGGGAGCCGATCAAGCTGCGCGTTGAGGCGCGGACGACGATCGCGCGGATGGGCCAACCTGCCTTTGCCTCCTCGGTGACCGGCACATCGGATCTGATGCGAGGCGCCTTGATCTCGGTGAAGTTCGAAGCGGACAACGCCGGCGCAGGCGTCGCCGATGCGATTTCGATCCTCGCCACTCCGGGATCGGGTTTCTATTTCAGCGGCAACGTCACGTTTCTTGACATGCATGCTGGCCTGATTGCGATAACGGATCCGCGCGACGAGAGAAGCTACACCATTGCCTTCGATCCAGCGCGATTCCCCGCGAGCCGGGACCTGCACGAGGGCGAGCGCGTGAGCGTGACGGCGAGCTTCGATGGCAAGCAGTACGTCGCCAGCAAGCTAAGCGTCTACTGAGCTGCATGTGGCGTGAGGCCTGCCGAGGCTGTCAGCTTCCGTCGGGATATCCACCACGACGCAACACCATAGGATAATGCGGCAGGGTTTCGGGTTTGCGCACTTGAGCGCGCCACCCTTCGGGGTACGGCTCCAATCCTCGAAAGAGCGGCGAATGCTCGGCTGTGCCGTCGGACGCTAACTCTGCTCCAGAGATGTTAATGAAGGCGCTGCAAAAGAGGGACAACCCGGGATGGGCACGGAGATTTTCGGCCGGAAACAGCGACGCCGCCCGAAGGCGGCGTCTGATACTACTCGTTACCGGATCGAATCAAAGGGTGGATTCGATCTCGAATCCCCACGCTTCCAGCAGCGACTCAGGGATGTACTTCGAGTTGCGGTTGCGGCGAGCCCACTCGCGCAAACGGGTGGAACGGACATACTGATCCGGAGTGAGCTTAAACTCCTTGACGACCTGCTCAAAGGAGGTCACGGTGGGCACTACCGGTCCGATCGGCTCCGGCTTGCCCCAGTTTGGATTACCACGACGCTTTGCCATGTATGATTTACCCTCTGCCATTGAAAGTGACGTACCAGAAAATCCGGAGGCCCGTATAGACCTGCTCGGGAAGTCACAAAACTTTACTATTATAAGTATTTTTTCTATGGAAATCAAGAGAAAAATGCCCAATTGCGAGAGCGTACCCCAAAACTAAACACATCTGCAATCAATTAGATGTCAAAAAGGGTGAAAGGGGTTCACAGCGGTGACGGAGGTCATGCGAGGCACATCCGGAGGGCTTCAGCAGGGTTGACAAGCCCGCCGTAATCGCTCAGGTACTCTCTTGAAAGTGATCGGAGGATCGGGCTTTGTTCACAAATTCTGAGCGGCTCCGGCCAGCCATTGCGTCTGGCGGCGCGCCCGTTTCTGGGCGCCTTTATGCTGGCCCACGGCTGGGGAGCTTTCAGCCCGGCAGGCTCTCGAGGAGTTCGGCGGCTGTCACCACAATCCCTCGCCGCGGAAAGAATTTTTCAAGCAGAGTGGAGTGCACCTCTGCATCCTGGTCGGCGCAGCAGTCCGCGATCACGATGACCCGATAGTCGGCGTCGACGGCATCGAGCAAGGTGGAGAGAACCACGCCGCTGGTCGCGATGCCGAACATCACCAGCGTATCGATCTCTTTGGCGCGCAGGATCATGTCGAGGTCGGTTCCGGTGAAGGCGCTGATGCGGTGCTTGGTGATGACGATGTCGTCGCCCTCGGGTCCGAGCGCTGGATGAATCTTGCCGGCTTCACCCTGGAAGAGCTGTTGCCGTTCCGGCGAATTCTTGACCGCCACGAAGAGCGCATTGCGTGAGCTGACCTCGGGCAAGCCTGGGCGAAAGCCGACCTGGATGTGGATGACGGTCACGCCGCGCTTACGGCAGCGACGAAGGACCTCAGCGGCACGCGAGGTGAACGCATCCTGATCGCCCACGTAAATGGATACGATCGCCGACTGCATATCCATGCTGAGAACGGCGGTGCGTGCCGGATCGAGCGCTGGTTGGATGGGCATAGGACCTCAGCTCACTTATCCAGCGAGAATTGATATTCGACGATCGTCTTAAGCTGATCGTAGGAAACCGCCATCATGGGCACGGTGCGGCCATCGATAAAGAGCATCGGCGTCTCGTTGACGTTGAGTTCCTGCCCAAGATGCATAGAGGCGTCGACCGCGCTTTTGCCGGCTGGCGAATCGGCGCAGGCCGCGATCTTGTCCGGGGCGGCGCCAGCCGCGGTCGCTGCATTGCGCAAAGCCTGGTCTGCGCCCTGGCCGGCGAGGTCGTTCTGCGCGCCGAAGACCGAGCTGGCGTATTTGAAGAAGGCGTCGCTGCCGCCCTGTTGCGCCACGCAAGCACCCCACACCGCGGCCTTGTACGCGGTGGGGTGGATATTCACGAGCGGGAAGTTCTCGAAGACAAAGTGGGCCTGAGGAAAGTCCTGCACAAGCTTCTCGGCGATGGCCTGCGCATCTTTGCAGTGAGGACACTGGAAGTCAGCGAACTCCACCAGCTCAAACTGCTTCGCCGAGGCACCGCGCGAGGGTCCATCGGCGCGCTGCTGCAGGAGCCGGTAGTTGTTTTCGTAAGGGTGGGGTCCAAAGTCGAGGACGGCTTCCTGCGCGATGAGATGTTTGCCGTCGGGCGTAACGAAAAAGATCAGATTGGCGATCTGTTGCGGAGTCTGTTTCTCGGCAACCAGAACCGTCACTTTGCTGACGCCTGGCGCGGCGGTTTTCTGAACGCTGTACACCTCCCAGACGCGATTGTGGTCGTAGCCCCAGGAAGTCTTGAGGAAGGCTTCGACGTCGGTCCTGCTCGGAGAAGCAGCGTCGAAATTTGCGTCGCTGACTGGGGGAAATTGCGGCTCGGCCGGAGCGGCCTGCGGTGCGGGAGCGGCCGGCGCCTCCTGCGGCGTGGGAGCCGAGGGCGCCTCCTGCGGTGTGGGAGCGGAGGGGGTCTCCGACTGCGCGAAACACAGGGTTGAAGCAAATAGAAGCGCAACGGATGCGCTGGAAGCTAAGCGAAGCATTAGAATCCTTTCGACGTAATTCTTAAACCTGTACCTTAGCTGCGATGGGGAACCGTCGGCCCATCCCGAAGGCTTTTGGCGTGACTTTGAGTACGAGCGCGGCCTGCTGCCGTTTGTACTCGCTGCGCTCCACCATTTTGACGACGGCGCGCACTGTTTCCAGATCGAGCCCCCGCTCGGCGGCGATCTTCTCCGGCGTCTCGTAATGTTCGACGTACGCTTCAAGGATTGGGTCGAGAATGTCGTACGGAAGCAGCGAGTCGGTGTCCTTTTGTCCTGGCCGCAGCTCGGCAGACGGCGGCTTCTCGATGATCGTGCGGGGGATCACTTCCCTTTCTCGATTAATGCAACGGCACAAATCGTAAACCCGCGTCTTGAAGACGTCGCCAATCACCGCAAGGGCACCCACCATGTCTCCGTAAAGAGTGCAGTAGCCGGTGGACATTTCGCTTTTGTTGCCGGTGGTAAGAACCAGCGCGCTGAACTTGTTCGAGAAGGCCATGAGGAGTGCGCCGCGGATACGCGACTGAATGTTTTCCTCGGTGATATCCGGCTGACGGCCCGCAAAGACCGGGGCCAGGGCGTGGTTGAATCCGCTGAAGATTTCGTCGATGGACATCACTTCGTAGCGAATGCCAAGGTTTTCCGCGAGCTGGCGGCTGTCGTCAATCGATCCCTGCGACGAATACGGACTCGGCATACCCAGCGTCGTAACGTTCTCTGCTCCCAGGGCGCGCACGGCAATCGTCGCGACCAGAGCCGAGTCGATGCCGCCGCTGAGCGCCACGACGACCTTCGAGAATCCGCACTTGCGCACATAGTCGCGCGTGCCCAGCGTCAGCGCCTCCAGCATAGCCTCGTCTTCATCGCCTGGCTGTTCCCGCATGTCGCCGGTGAGTGTGTCCAGGTCGGCGAAGATCAGGTCTTCCTCAAAACTTTTACCCTGCGCGATCACCTCACCGCTGGGCGCGATCACCAGGCTTGATCCATCGAACACCAGGCTGTCGTCGCCGCCGACCTGGTTGACCATAACAACCGGCGCGCGGTGGCGTCTGGCGATGGCAGCCAGCATTTCCCGGCGCAGCGCGCGCTTGTTGTGCCACCACGGCGACGCGGAGATGTTGAGGATGATCGATGCGCCCTGCTTCATCAGGTCTTCGACGGGATCGACGCTGTAAAGGCGGTTCTCCCAAAAGCTCTTGTCGTTCCAGGCGTCCTCGCAGATAGTGAGCGCGACGGGCTGGCCATCGAGGTGGCAGAGGCGCTGGCGCGCCGCCGGGGCAAAGTAGCGCTGCTCATCGAAGACATCGTAGTAAGGCAGCAACATTTTCGACTGGACAAACTCGACGTGCCCATGGCGCACCAGCGCCGCGGAGTTCATCACGTGCTTCCCCGCTCCGTGCTCCGCGGCGGTGACGTAGCCGGCGATAACAGCGATCGGGTCTTTGGCGGTCGCGCGAGCCACCTCGCAGATGGCTTCGCCGCAGCGCGCCACAAACTCGGGCTTCTCCAGCAGATCGGCAGGCGGATAGCCGCAGATAGCCAGCTCCGGAAAGAGCACCAGGTCCGCGCCGCCCTGCTGCGCCCTGCGGGTGAATTCGAGGATCTTTGCGGTATTGCCGCTGAAATCGCCGATAGTGGGATCGATCTGCGCCAGCGCGATCTTCACACTTTCAGTGTAGCAACGGCACGGTGGACCGGAACGCGCTATACGTCCGGCAACACGAGAGCGTCCAGTTCCAGAAACTGGCGCAGAATATCGTCATCGCTGCGCCTCATCTCTTCCAGGGTGCCGAAGAACTCCGCGCGGCCCAGGTGCAGGAACAGGACACGGTCGGCCAGGCGCTCCGCAAAGCGCATATCGTGTGTGACCACGATGCTGGTGAGGTGGAGCTGCTTCCGGAGTTTCAGGATCAGGTCGCCGAGCAGCCGCGCGATCAGCGGATCGACCATGGTGGTCGGCTCGTCGTAGAGAATCGCCTCCGGCTCGGCGGCCAACGCGCGCGCGATGGCGACCGAGCGCTTCGTACCAGTGGAGAGGTCGGACGGAAGCTGATCGATCATCTCCGCGACGCCCACCATCTCGAGAAGGCCGCGTGCGATTTGTTGAATCTGATCTTCGGCGAGGCCGCGCCCTTCGCGGAGCGGAAACGCGACGTTCTCGCCGACGGTCAGCGAATCGAAGAGCGCGCCATTCTGGAAGACCATGGTGACCTTGCGGCGCACCGTCTGCATCTGTTCTTCGGTGAACTCAGTGATGTCTTCGCCAGCCACGAGGATGCGGCCGGAATCCGGCTTCAGAAACCCCATGATGTGCTGCAGAGAAACTGACTTGCCCACGCCGGAGCGACCAAGGATGCAGAGCGTCTCACCTGGCATCACGAAAAAGCTGATGTCCTTGAGAACATCGAGACTGCCGAAGGATTTCGAGACGTTCTCAAAGGCAATGTAGGGCTGACGGTCCGCATGACCGTTGGATTGGGGCTTAACTTCGATGGGAACATCCGGCGGAATGCCCACGTTGGTTGCGAGGCCTCTCGAGTACTGTCCTCAGCTTATTGGATGACGGCGTTTTGCTCCAGAGCCGGGGTCCCCAGCGCGCCCGTGGTTGGCGCGTTGGGGTGGAGAGCCGGGGTCCCCAGCGCGCCCGTGGTTGGCGCGTTGGGGTAGAGAGCCGGGGTCCCCGGCGCGCACGTAGTTGGCACGCTGGGGTGGAGAGGCGGCTCGCAGGCTCTCATAATCTGCCGGCGTATTGATGTTGCGAAACCAGTCCTGCAGAGGAGGATCGAGGTGCCACGCTGCGGGACCCGACGCCGCGACCGACTCCACGTCGAACTCGTCGAGGGGTTCGCCCAGAGCCACCGCCGATTCGCGAATCGCAACCATCACTTTGAGGTTGCCGGCGGCAAGGGATCTTCGCAGGCCAGGCAGCAGACGCCGGCTGTAGACGGCGCACAGCGGCTGGGGGCGACCCGCATAGCGGGGGATGGTGGCCACTGCGTGGCTCGTCTCGGCCCGAGCCATCAACCAGCGGAGAAATTCGGGCGGCAACTGCGGCAGATCGACGGGGACGAAGAGGTTCAGGCCCGAGTCTGAAGCCGCCAGTGCGGCCTCGATGCCGGCCAACGGACCGGATTGCGAGAAGTTGTCCGGCACGACGAGCGAGAAGCGGGCCAGGTCCGGCCGTGAGCCGCAGATGCGCGGGGCCAGACCGAAGCCGCGCAGGAGATCGAGCATGTGCTCCACCAGAGGACGGCCGTCGCTGTCGAGCAGGGCCTTGTCGCGGCCCATCCGCGTGCTCTGCCCACCGGCCAGGACAAATGCGTTCATCCGCTGGTTCCCTGGCAGTGGGGCTTGATGAGCTGCACAGCCGCGGCGGGGTCGGCCACTTCGACGATCAATTCGCCGTACCGCTCATCGTGGAGGTCAATCACGATGGTGTTGTCGGGATTGTGGACGTCCCAGAAGATACGCTTGCCGTGCTGAAAGAAAGTGCCGGCCCACAGCACGCCTGGCAAATCGGTTCCGATCAGCTTGAGGCCATGCCACCAGCCGTGGGCGATTTTCGGATCCGCACGCACCCCGGCGATATGCTGCAGCGGGATTTCGAGCGTGCTCTTGAGCGCCCAGAACTTATCGGCCCCACGCACATTGAGCACGAGCTTGCCTTCTGCGACGGTTAAGTCGACCATCATCCCCCTGCGTCCGACGGAGCCATTCTAAATGGCCATTCATGGCGGCTTCGCGCGCGGAACAAATAGAGAATGCTGCCGGCCAGGGCAATCGCGACAGCGTAGAGCAGGTAACGCATGGCCTGGGGGCGCGAGAACAGGATAAAGAGGAATCCTGCCAGCGCCGCCAGCGGAGGCAGCGGGTAGAGCCACATGCGGAAGGGCCGCGGGAGATCTGGCCGGCGGATGCGTAGCAGGATGACGCCCACCTGCTGGAGCAGATACTGCAGCACAATGCGGATGACGACCAGCGCGGCAATCACCTGCGCAAGACGCAGGAAGCAGAAGACGGCTGCCACGGCGCCCAGAGCGATCAGCGAAACGTCGGGGAAATTCCGTTTTGGATGAAGGTGGGCAAAGGCGTGGAAGTAGTTGCCATCGAGCGCGGCGGCGTAGGGCACGCGCGAGTATCCCATGAGCAGCGCAAAAACGGAGGAGAAAGCAGTCCACATGATGAGGCAGGCGATGCCGACGGCCCAAACGGGTCCCAGAGTCCGCGCCACCATTTCCGCTACGACGGTGCGGCCCACCTGCTGCATTTGCTGCGCGGGAATCACCCCCAGCACGCTGAGGTTCATCGCGATGTAGAGCGCGGCGACAACGGCGATGGAAAACAACACGGCGCGCGGGATGGTCCGGCCCGGATCGCGGATCTCGCCGCCCAGAAAGCAGACGTTGTAGTAGCCCCAGTAGTCGTAGGTGGCGATCAGCGTTGCCGACCCCAGTCCGGCAAAGAAGAGCGGCGACAGGCTGAGCGCGTGCGGAGACATTTGTAACAGTGCCGGATGAAAATGCGTGAATCCTGCGATCAGCACGATGGCCATCGCCGCCATCACGCCGGCCCAAAGCACCCAGGCTGTGCGCAGGATGGCGCGCATGTCGCGGTAAAGCATCCCCACGATCACGGCGACGGCGCCCGC
The DNA here is from genome assembly GCA_003166955.1 of Acidobacterium sp. GTDB lineage: Bacteria > Acidobacteriota > Terriglobia > Terriglobales > Acidobacteriaceae > Palsa-343. The sequence continues at coordinate 13,537 of PMUI01000101.1, read as the reverse complement.
GGCCAGCACGTTGGTCCAGTGTGGTCCGTTGGGCCATGCAGAGATGATCGGAAGGCGCAGTCCGGGCAACATAAAGGAGGCGAACTCCGCAAAGCCGATGCAGCCTGAGGCGATAGAGAGCGGGGCGCTGAAGCCAAGCTGAAAGATGTAGAGAAAGGAGACGAAGCGGCCGGCGCCCTCGCGCCCGTAAATCTCGCGCAGAAACGCATAGGCCCCGCCGGCCTCTGGCATGGCCGCGCCGAGTTCGGCCCATACCAGACCATCGCATGCGGCGATCAGCGCCCCGAGCAACCAGCCCAGCAGTGCCTGCGACCCACCCATGGCCACGACGATCAGCGGCAGCGTGATGAACGGGCCCACGCCGATCATGTACATCATGTTCAGCGCGACCGCGCTGGCCAGGCCGATGCGTCGCTCGAGATGCGGGGTCCCCGGCGCGCCCGGTGTTGCGGCCTGGGTGGGCATACGGTGCGGAGTCGCACCCGCGTTCCCGGCCGACCCATCCGGCGCAACTGGTTCGGAGACCATGTTCTGCCTTTGTATCAAATCGCGTCACGATTACACTGACAATTCAGGCCCCATGATTCCCAGTTCCCCTCTGCTTCGCACAATTCGCAGCGCTTTCGCGCTTGCGTTGATCTGTGCCTTCACGGTGGCCGGCTCAGTGCAGGAGGTTCCGTGGCGCGCTCAGATCGCCGCTTCCCCTGACGCGCAGGTCCTTCCCGAGGACCGCGGCGCGGCAGGCCTGGCGCAAACGCTGCGCAAGCTCGACACCTGGGCCAGCCTCATGTTTATCGTCGCCCACCCTGACGATGAGGACGGCGGCATGCTCGCGTTCGAGTCGCGCGGCATGGGCGCCCGCACCGCCATTCTGACCCTGACGCGCGGTGAAGGCGGCCAGAACGCGATGTCCGGCGAGAGCTACGATGCGCTGGGGTTGATCCGCACGAACGAGTTGCTGCTGGCCGATCAATACTCCGGATCGGAACAGTTCTTCGCGACCGTTGCCGACTACGGCTTTTCCAAAACCATCGATGAGGCGCACCAACAGTGGGGACACGATCGCGTCCTCTGCGACGTGGTGCGCGCCGTCCGGATGTATCACCCGCTGGTGCTGGCTTCCACCTTCACCGGCAACATCACCGACGGTCACGGTCACCACCAGGTTTCCGGCGAAGCGAACCAGGAGGCCTTCACGGCAGCGGGGGACCCCAACGTTTGCCCGGACCAGATCGCTGCCGGACTTCGCCCCTGGTCTCCCCTCAAGGTCTACGCTCGCGTTCCGTTCTTCGCCCCCAGCAGCAAAGGCATCTTCGATTACGCGACGAATAAATGGTCGCCGGTGCGCTTCTACGACTATGTCGCGAAGCAGTGGAACGACAGCTTTCCCTCCACAACGCTCGAGATTCCCGAAGGAACCTGGGACCCGATCCTCGGCGAGTCTTATATCCAGATTGCACGCACCGGCTGGGGGCAGCAGAAGTCGCAGAATGGCGGGGGCACGCCGCCCCTGTCCGGACCCTTCAGCGTGGCGTATCACCGCTACGGATCGTCGGTGAAGACCACCGATAAGGAGAACTCCTTCTTCGACGGGATCGATACGACGCTGCCTGGCATCGCCACGCTGGCGCACTCCGGAGACACCGCGCCGCTGGTTGCTGCTCTCAACGACATTCATCACCACGTTGCGACGGCACTTTACAACGATCTGCCTGCGCATCCGGAGAAGATCGCGCCCGAGCTGGCAACCGGATACAAGGTCACCCGGCAGCTGATCGAGTGGGTGAACAACAGCGGACTGAGCGCTGATGACAAGGCCAACATCGTTCACGAACTGAACATCAAGCTGGCGCAGTTCAACACAGCGCTCGCGCAGGCGCTGGGACTTCAAATGAACGCGCTCGTGATGCCTCGCACCGTGTCGGGGGCGAATCCCGTACCGTCGCTCAGTCCGGACGAGACACAAACCACCGTCACGCCCGGCTCCGAGATCGACGTGCGCGTGCACGTGACAGCAGCGCCTTTTTGGGGCCCGTCTCCCGAAGGCCTGCAACTCGGGCGCACCTGGCTCGATCAGCCCGACGGCAGCACCTGGCAGATTACCCGCATCGGCGCGCCTGGACTCGATGCAGTCAGCAGCAACGCCGGCGACGCCATTTTCCGCGTCTACGTTCCGCGCAACGCCGCGCTCACGCGGCCTTACTTTACGCGACCCAACACTGAGCAGCCGTATTACGACATCCACGATCCGCGCTGGCTCACGCTGCCCCTGGCTCCCTATCCGCTGGCAGGCTGGGCCGAGTTTCGCTACATGGGCGTTCCCATCCGCCTCGGCCAGGTGGTGCAGACGGTCCATCGCATTCATGGCATCGGCGGCGTTTATCAGCCGCTGGCGGTAGTGCCGCAGCTGTCGGTGAATCTCGCGGCGGTGGCCGGGGTAGTTCCGCTCGGCACGTCGACGGTTCCCTTCTCCGTCACGGTCAGCAATCAGCAGCAGAACAATGCGGATGGAACGCTGCGGCTGAACGTGCCCACGGGCTGGACCTCCGATCCGGCGGAAGCGCCGTTTCACATCCTGCCCGAGAGCAGCCAGGATTTTCAGTTCACCCTCCACGCCGGCCAGCTTACCGGCCAGGGTTATGAGATCAGTGCCGTGGCGCAAAGCGGCAGCGACCGCTTCACCGAAGGCTTCACCACGGTCGGATATCCCGGGCTGCGTCCCTATTATCTGTATCGCCCGGCGACCTACCGGCTGCGCGGGGTCGACGTGAAGGTGCCGAAGGACCTGAAGGTCGGATACATCATGGGCACCGGCGACGAGGTCCCCACAGCGCTGGCGGAAATCGGCGTCCAGACCCATCTCCTCACCGCGTCGGATCTGGCGCAGGGTGATCTGTCAGCCTATGACGCCATTCTGGTCGGCATCCGCGCCTACTCCTCACGGCCCGATCTGACCGCGGCTACGCAGCGGTTGCTTGCCTATGTGCGCGACGGGGGAACGCTCGTGGTTCAGTACCAGAGCAATCAGTTCCCCTCCCCGTATCCGCTGACGCTGGGGAGGAACCCCGAGAAGGTCGTCGACGAGCATGCTCCGGTGAAGCTGCTCGATCCGAACAACGCCGTCTTCACCTGGCCGAATCCAATTACCCCGGCCGACTTCGATGGCTGGGTCGAGGAGCGGGGCCACTCGTTCCTCGAATCGTGGTCGTCCCAGTACACTCCGCTGACCGAGGTTCACGACTCCGGCCAGGACCCGCAACAGGGCGGCTTACTCTACGCGCACGTCGGCAAGGGGAACTACTTCTATATGGCCTATGCCGTCTACCGCCAGTTGCCGGAGGCCGTCCCGGGCGCCTACCGTATCCTGGCGAATCTGATTGCCGTCGGGAAGAAGCCTTCTCAGCCCTGATAAGGCAGCGGCCAGGAATTGCCTTCACGGTACTGTGGTGATATAAAGGAAAACATGCCAGTCCGGCTCACGAATCTCGTAAGCTGTTGACCCTTCACTGATTTCCGCCCTTCCGCGCGGGGCCTTTTCCCCGAACATTTACCGCAAATTCTCTGGATGTTCACAATTGCCTGCGACCATGCCCAGTGGGTAGCTGTGGGCTGTTCGGCGGGTGTTGCACCGGCAGGTGCTCACCTCCGGCCACGCTCAGGACCCAGGAAGTTCCCCCCAACTGGCTTCATTTTTCACGCATTTCCAACTTCTGAGAGGCTGAATGACGAACACATTGAAGGCGCTCGCCACCCTGGCGCTGACCGCGGCAATGGCTACGGGTTTTGCGCAGACCGCGGCCAGCTCCCCCACTACGCCGAAGAAGGTTCACCGGAAACCTGCGGCGCCGAAAGGACCCTCGGTGCAGGCGCAGATCGAAGAACTGCGCCAGCAGCAGCAGGCCGACCACGGTCAGATCGACACGCTGAAGCAGCAACTCGCCGATCGCGACGCGGCGCTCCAGGCTGCGCAGCAGGCAGCGGCAGCAGCTCAGGCCGCCGCGCAGGCCGCGCAGCAGGCGGCCAATGCGGAGCAGCAAACCATCTCCGCCAACACGGACGCGGTTTCGAGCCTGCAGAGTTCCGTCACCGATCTCAAAGCCAATAGCGTTTCTCTTGCCGGCACGATCCAGGAACAGCAGACCGCGGTGAAGAAGGCGATCGAGAACCCGGACGCGATTCACTATAAGGGAATCACCCTTTCGCCCGCGGGCAGCTTCATCGCGGCCGAAACCGTGTGGCGTCAGGGCGCCACGGGCAGCGACGTCAATACTCCCTTCACCAGTGTTCCACTCCAGAATTCCGACAACGCACAGCTCAGTGAGTTCTTCGGAACCGGCCGCCAGTCGCGCATCGCTCTGAAGGCCAGCGGAAAACTCACGAACGTCACGCTGAGCGGCTACTACGAGGCTGACTGGCTGGGTACCGGCATCACTTCCAACAGCAACCAGTCCAACAGCTACGTGTTCCGCCAGCGGCAGTTGTGGACAGATGCGCTGTTCAACAGCGGTTGGGATGTTTCCGGTGGCGCAGGCTGGTCGCTGGCGACCGAGACCACGCAGGGCGAGACCCGTGGCAGCGAAATTCTGCCTTCCACGATCGACTCCCAGTACACGACCGGCTTCGTATGGACGCGCCAGTACAACTTTCGCGTTACCAAGAACTTCGCCAACAAGTTCTGGCTGGGCGCTTCCGCTGAGAACGCTGAAACGTTGAACCCGGCGGGCGCTGGCCTGCCCCTGAACGTGATCATCGGCTCTGCCGGCACTGGTGGCGGCCTGTATAACGCAACGGCGAACTACTCCTTCAACTACAGCCCGGACTTCGTCGGGAAGCTGGTCTTTGAGCCGGGCTGGGGCCACTGGGAAGTCTTCGGGATCGAGCGGAATTTCCGCGACCGGATCTATCCCAATGAGGTCTGCACCGCTACCGCCGTGGCCACGGGCTCCGGCATCACTACCACGACCTGCACCGGCAATACGACGGGCGCCTATAACGATCTGGCGCCGGGCGCAGGGATCGGCGGCAGCCTCCGCGTTCCCTTTGCCATGAAGAAGGTCTCCGTCGGGCTCAAGGGTCTCTACGGTAAAGGCATGGGCCGCTACGGCTCCTCCACCATTGCCGACATCACCTTGCGGCCGAACGGCGAGATCGATCCGCTGAAGGCTTTCTCAGCACTCAGCACTCTCGAAATCACCCCGGTTCCCCGCTTGACGCTCTACTTCAACTACGGCGGCGACTATGTCTATCGCGACTTTTTCGGCGCCAAAGGCTACGGTTCGCCGTCGACCTCGATGACAGGCTGCCACACGGAACCTGCACCCAGCGGTACGAACAATACCTACGGCGGCAACGGAACGGGCTTCGATCCCGCCGCTCCGGGCAGTTGCGGCAACCAGAACAAGGACGTGCAGGAGTTCACCGCAGGCGAGTGGTACAACTTCTACAACGGTCCCAAGGGCAGAATGCGCCTCGGCCTCCAGTACGCCCGGTTCGAGCGCGATATCTGGTCCGGCGCGGGTGGCACGACCAACCCGGGCGGCGGCGCCAGGGGAATCGACAACATGTTCTGGACATCGTTCCGCTACTACGTTCCATAGACCGTATCCGCTGCAAAACAAGAGGACCCGCTTTGGCGGGTCCTCTTGTTTTGCTTGTTGCAATGTAGAGTCGACTGAGCCGTTCAGCCGACCGGCTGCTCTTCCTCAACCACCGGTCCGTGTGTCGCGGCTGTCGGCATCGGAGTCGGTGCCGGTGCGGGAGCATCGCCGATTCGCTCGCTGAAGTGGCAGTCGATCGCGTTCTGCGCGTCGGCTGCGGTCTGACCCTTCTTTGAACGCCGCCTCGGCATCATCTCCTTGTTATTGGGGCAGACAAGATAGAGTCCACCGTCGACCACGCGCTCCACAACATACGGCGACCCGCACTGCGGGCAGGTTTGCGCGACCGGTTTCAGATTCGAAGTAAAGTCGCACTTCGGATACCGCGTGCAGCCCCAGAAGACGTTCCCGGTGCGCGCCTTGCGCTCGGCTATGTCACCCTCGCCGCATTTCGGGCACTTCAGCCCTTCAATCAGGTTCTGCTTGATGTACTTGCATTTCGGATAGCCCGAGCAGGAGACGAATTCTCCGTAGCTTCCGGAGCGCAGCACCAGCTGCTTGCCGCACTTCGGACATTTCTCATCGAGCGGCACTGCCGGTTTCTGCTGCTGTTTCTGGCTCAGCCGCCGCACGGTCTTGCACGGCGGATCGGCGTTGTAATCCGGACAGGCCATATACGCCCCGAACGGCCCGCGCCGCAGCACCATCACCTTGCCGCAGTTTTCGCAATATTCCTCGGGAGGCACGCCGTTCTGGGTGTCGCCGGACTGAAGATCGGGTTTGCCGGCAAAATGCTCTTTTGTGAACCCGCAGCTCACCTGCTCCACACTCACTTTGCGTCCCGAGCCCACGGCGTTCTCGATAGCCGTCTTCAACTCGGTCTTATCCTTCACCTCAACGGTGGTCGACTCGTCGTTCTCCGTGGTCTTGACCAGCATCGGGTACTTGAGCTTCGCCTCAACTTTGGAAAGGACCTTTTTGGGTTCCTTCTTCCAGCCCGCGGCGGCGATGGGCACCGGCTTCTCCTTTGCGTACGCGCTGCACGCGTAGAAGGTCCCGAATTTGCCCCACTTCAGCACCAGCGGCGATCCGCACAGATCGCATTTCTCGTCTGTGGGCTTCTCCATCCGCTTCACGTTCTCCATGTGCTTCTCGGCGCTCTTCAGTTCTTCCTCGAAGTGCCCGTAGAAGCCCTTCAGCAGGTCGGTCCACTTCTCCCTGCCCTCCTCGATCTCGTCCAGCTCCTCTTCAAGCTTCGCCGTGTACTGCGTATCGAAGATGTACGGGAAATTCTCCACTAGGAGATTTGTCACAACGGTCCCAATCTCCGTTGGGAAGAAACGGCCGCTCCGGCCCGTCGGCGGGATCTTGGTGACGTATTCGCGATCCTGAATCGTCGTGATGATCGACGCGTACGTCGAAGGCCGGCCGATGCCGCGCTCCTCAAGCTCCTTCACCAACGACGCTTCGTTGTAGCGCGCCGGCGGCTCGGTGAACTTCTGCACCGCATGCACGGCTGAAGGCCGCGAGGCAATCTCGATCTGCGGCTCCTCGAACCGCGGAATCTCCTCGATCTTGTCGCCCGGACCCGCCTCTTCGTTTCTGGCCTGGATCTTCGCGACTTCAATGTCGTATTTCTTCCGCGCGTGCGCGATCTTCGCAGCGCGATCCTGCTCCGCAATGCCCGACAGGTGCTCCGGCGTCGCCAGCGTCAGCCGCGCGCCATCGGGGATCTCGGGCAGCTCTTCTTCATCGTCATCATCCGTCTCGTAGATCTTCAGATATCCGTCGAACTTCAGAATCGAACCCGAAACGCGGAAGTTGTAAGTCTTCTTGTTCTTCGCGTCGATGTCGATCGTGGTCACGTCGTAAATCGCCGGGACCATCTGCGAGGCGACGAACCGCTGCCAGATCAGCTTGTACAGCCTGTACTGCTCATCGCTCAGATAGCGCCGGACCTTGTTCGGATGAAGTCCGGGGTCCGTCGGCCGGATCGCTTCGTGCGCATCCTGCGCGTCCTTCTTGGAGCGATAGGCGTTCGGCTGTGCCGGCATATATTGATTGCCGATTTTCTTGCCGATGTATTCCCGCACCGCCGCAATCGCCTCCGGCGCGATGCGCGTCGAGTCGGTACGCATATAGGTGATCAGGCCGGCCGAACCCTCTGCGCCCAGGTCCACGCCCTCGTACAGCCGCTGCGCCACGCCCATGGTGCGCTTCACGCTGAATCCAAGCCGCCCCGCGGCCTGCTGCTGCAGCGTGCTGGTGATAAAGGGCGGATACGGATTGCTCCGTCTCTCTTTCCTGTCCACCGATGCGACGCTCCAGGTGGCTGCCGTCGTGGCCTCGATGATCTCGCGAGCTTCCTTTTCGCTCCCCACCGAAGGCGCGCTCGCGCCTTCGACTTTGGCGCGCTCACCATCGATCCCGATGAATCGCGCTGTGACCAGCAGTGGCTCCCCACCGGATTTCCCGCCCTGATTCACCTCGATAATGGCGTCGATGGGCCAGTACTCGACGGGCTTGAACTCCTGGATCTGCCGTTCCCGCTCCACGATGAGGCGCACCGCAACGGTCTGCACGCGTCCGGCAGAAAGCCCGCGCCGCACTTTGTCCCACAGCAATGGAGATATCTGATAGCCGACGATCCTGTCCAGCACACGCCGCGTTTGTTGCGCGTCGACCAGGTTCTCGTCCACATCGCGAGCATGCTCGAACGCTGCGCGAACCGCCTTCTGCGTAATCTCGTTAAAAGTCACCCGGCGGATTCGGCTCTTGTCCTTCACAACCGGCATCAGCTGCATCGACAAATGCGCGGCGATCGCCTCGCCTTCACGGTCAGGGTCGGGCGCCAGATACACCGCGTCCGCCTTCTGCGCCATCTTCTTCAGCCTCGCCACAACCTTCTCTTTGTCTGGCGACACGATCAGCGTCGGCACGAAGGTTCTATTCTCCAGCTCCACACCAATGTCCCGCTTCGGCAGATCCATGATGTGACCGAAGGAGGCTTCGACCTCGTAATCCTTACCGAGATATTTGTTGATCGTCTTCGCCTTTGCCGGCGATTCGACGATGACCAGGGATTTACTCATCGTTTCCTTTTTAGACCGTTCTACCGCAGCTCGGTCACGCACTTTCGCGCCTGCCGCACTGCTTTCTGGCGGGTTCCTTCCGGAAGCTAACACGTCCCACCGCTTCGAATCTACAGTTCCGATATAGACCGCGCACCAGACCATGCAACTGGACGCGCGAAGTTCTTCAGAAGCTCCTGACGTAATTTTTCCCAGGAAGTTGTCGTATGCGCCCGGCCAGTTCCAGCTCGAACAGCGCCGTGAAAACCTCCGATGAGCTCAATTCCGGTTCAAGCTTCTCGAGGATTTCATCCATCTGCAATGCCTCATCCTGACGAAGCACGCTCAGCACGCGCGCCTCCGAGGGCGGCAGCGGCGATTCCTCGAATAACGATGCCTCAGATGTGGCTTCGGATGCAAATCCCTCGCTCTGCTCCAGCTCCATGCGGATCTGCGTCGGCAACTCTTCCCAGACATCTTCCCAGGTGGAAGTGAGCTTTGCGCCCTGTTTTATCAGCAGGTTAGGGCCCCAGGCGTTTTTAGTCGTCACGTTGCCGGGGACCGCGAAGACCTCCCGATTCTGCTCCAGTGCGCACCGGGCGGTCACCCGTGTGCCGCTGTTCTCGGCGGCCTCAATCACCAGCACGCCGACGCTCATCCCGCTCAGAATGCGGTTGCGCCGCGGGAAGTTTTGAGGGGCAGGAAACGTGCCCAGAGGCAGCTCGGAAAGGATCGTTCCGCCACCCGCGATGATCTGTTCGGCCAGCGACTTGTTCTCCTTCGGATAGATCACATCCACCCCGGTACCCCAGACGGCGATCGTCGGCCGCAGGGCGGCGATCGCGCCCTTGTGCGCAGCGGTGTCCACGCCGCGCGCCATGCCGCTGAGAATGATCAGCCCGCGCAGAGCCAGGTCGCGCGACAGCCTCTCCGCCATGCCTGTGCCGTAGGGGGATGGATGCCGCGTTCCCACAACCGCCAGCGCTGGTTTCGACAGCAACCCTGGGTCGCCGCGCACCCACAACAATGCCGGCGGATCGTAGATCTCGCGCAGCCGGATCGGGTAGGCCTCGTCGTGCCACGTCAGGATTGTCGCGCCTGTGGAAGCCAGCTTCTCCAGTTCCTGATCGGCCGCGTGCGCCGCTTCGCCCCCAGCAATGAACTGTGCCGATTGCGCGGGCAGTTCCAGCGCCTCCAGTTCGGTCAGCGGCAGATGCAGCACCCGCGCCGCGCAACCGCACCGCTCCACCGAACGCAGAAGCCGCCGCGGCCCCACACCGGGAGTCAGCGCCAGAGCGAGCCACGCATGCCGCTCCTCGAAGGAAACGGTTTTCGGCTCGTCAACTACCGAAGCAGGGGAGGTCATGAGGAAATTGCGGAGGTCCGGGCAGGCTTTCGCCCGGGACGCAATGCCCGGAGATTAGCCGCGCCTCTCCGGAGCGGTCAAGATTACCGATGGAACCTGCCCGCATATGCGGATGATTGCCCGCTGTTGGGGTGAAGACAGAAACCATTGTGCCGCAATGTCCGGATTGTCCGCCTTACGGCATCAATGATTTCCGATCTTCAACACAAGTCCGTTTATCGTTACTAATCCTTTACCCGATCTCAACCCAAGCTCAATGAGTGCATTGGCCTGTAGTCAGCACATATGAAATCCGGATCGCTTCGAACGTATTGACAATCGACAGTCGAGTGTCTACCATCACCTCTCTATCGAGGGTCGAATGTCTTCTATGATGAGGCAGCCACAGCAACGAGCAAATTTGCTGCAGGGCACGCTGGACATGCTGGTCCTACGAACGCTTCTTTCCGGGCCGGCACATGGCCATCAGATCGGCAAGTACATTCAGCGGACCACAAATGATTTCCTGCAAATGCAGCATGGTTCTCTCTATCCTGCGTTGCATCGATTGCAGGAACGGGGCTGGGTTACCTCGAAATGGGAGATGGCTCCGGATCGAAATCGGGAGTTTAAGTACTACCGGCTCACGGAAAAAGGCAGAAAGCAGCTCGTAGTCGAAGAATCGCAATGGAAGCAGATGGCGGAAGCGGTGGCGCGCGTGATGTGGCCTGCGGCTGAGGAGAGCTGAGATGCGGTGGTGGCAGGGACGGAAAGAAACTGCGAAACGGGATGCGGATCTGGAGCGGGAGCTGCATTCCGATATGGAGCTTGAAGAGGAAGAGCAGCGGGAGCGTGGCTTATCTGCAGAAGAAGCTCGTTACGCGGCCCAGCGCGCCTTTGGCAACACCACACTGATTCGCGAGCAGACACGTGAGGCCTGGATCTGGAGCTGGATGGAGCACCTGGTGCGCGATGTGACATTTGGCAAGCGCACGCTGCTGCACTCGCCCCAATTTGCATTTGTCTCCGTGCTGGTCATGGCGCTGGGCATCGGAGCCACTACATCGCTCTTCACGATCGTGCGAGCCGTGCTGTTACGGCCGCTCCCGTTTCGCGATTCCGGCAAACTGGTGATGCTCTATGAGCATTTTCGCGAGGGCAAAGGGGGCGATGGATTCAATGCGGTTGCGCCAGGCGATTATCGCGACTGGCGCAGCCAGACCCATGGCTTTGAAGACATGGCGGCGATGCGGGGCTACGGAGGCATCTTCTCCGGTGTGCATTCCGAACTGCCCGAAGTCACGCAGAGCGCGGGCGGCTCGGCCAATCTTTTCCCGCTCCTGGGCGTGACTCCCGCATTTGGCCGCACCTTCACTGAGGCCGAAGATCAGCCAAGTGGCGACCCGGTGGTCCTGCTGACCTGGAGCCTGTTCCAGCGCCGTTTTGCCGGAGATCCTTCGATTGTCGGCAAACAGATTCATCTGGACACCATTCCAACCACCGTCATTGGCGTACTGCCCAGTTGGTTTACCTATCCGGATGCCCGGATCCAATACTGGATGCCCTACGCACAGACTTTTTCAGAGAGTGACTATGCCATCCACGACGGCCACCAGAGCAAGGTGATAGCGCGCCTGAAGGCGGGAGTGAGCGCAGAAGCGGCGACGCACGAGGTGAGCGCGGTGCAGTACCGGATCCATCTCGCCAATGCCTCCAAGCCGGTCGCCGAAGACGTCTGGTCCCGGCCGATGATCGACGACCTGGTCAAAGGCGTGCGAACTCAGCTGCTGGTACTGCTGTGTTCAGTGGGCTGCATGCTGCTGATCGCCTCTCTGAATGTCTCGAATCTGCTGGTGGCGCGGGCTGCAGCGCGGCGCAAGGAGGTTGCCATTCGCAGCTCTCTCGGTGGCAGGCGGCTTGCTCTAATTCGCGAACAGATGACCGAAAGCCTGCTGATCTGCGTGGCGGGCGGCGGGCTGGGCCTGGTATTGTCGCTCGCTTCGACGCACTGGCTGGCTGCCAACTGGCGCAATTTGCCTCGGGCCGACTCCGTGCATGTCGATGGGTGGGTTTTCACTTTTGCAGCAGGGCTGATGGTGATCACCGGGCTGCTGGCTGGTCTGCTGCCAGCTGTCTCATCCACCGGCAAAGGGCTACTGACAGCGCTCCAGGAGTCCTCGCGATCGACCAGCGGCGGCGCCTCGCGGGCGCGACTGCGCAAGACGATGCTCACAGCCGAAATCGGACTAACGGTCATGCTGCTGGTGTCCGCCGGACTACTTTTCAAAAGCTTCATGCACCTGCGAATGGCGGACCTCGGCTGCCGAATCGAAAATGTCATGACCATGAAATTCGGTTTGCCCGAAATCCAATACGATACGCGCGATAAGGTGATGGTCTTCCACCAGTCGTTGCTTGAGCGGGTGCGCCGGCTACCCGGTGTGCGCGGCGCCGCGCTCATCTCCAATGCACCCGGATCAGGGCCTCAGAGCGACAGAGTTTTCACTATTCCGGAACGGCCCGCGCCCAGTTACAGCCTTCAGTACGACGCCATGACCCTGGCCGCTGACCCACAGTACTTCAGCGTGATGCAGATCCCTCTGCTGCGCGGCCGGGTTTTTACCGAACACGAGCGACTCGGCAACGACCATTACATCGTAGTCAGCAAACAATTCGTGGATCAGTTTCTCTCGGGCGACGACCCGATTGGCAAGCACGTCCGCGCCGGATGGGATATCAATGTCGAAAACTACGAGATCATCGGTGAAGTGGGCGACACGGTCTACGACGTGACCAAGCCAGTCGAGGCCGCCATGTACTTCCCTATCCTCTCGGGCATTCCGAACCGCACCAGCGAGGCTACGATCGTGGTGTGGACATCCGTCGATCCGCTGGCCATGTCGACGCCGATCCAGCAACAAATCTCCGCGCTGGAGCCGGAGCTGCCCGTCTACAACGCGCTGACGATGGACCAGATTCTCGGCAAGACCACGGCCAGTCAGGGTTTCGCGGCAAATCTAATCCTGGCCTTCGCCATCCTGTCGCTTTTCCTGGCTGCAGTAGGCCTGTATGGAGTGCTCTCGTACCTCGTCACGCAGCGGTTGCTGGAAATCGGCATCCGCATCGCCCTGGGCGCACAGCGTGGACATATTTTGCGGCTCATCTTGTTGGACGGGCTGCGTCCGGCGCTTCTCGGGTTGGTTTTCGGCTTGATCGCCAGTACGGGCGCAATCAAACTGATCCGATCCATGCTCTACGGAACCAGGCCCTATGACCCGGTTGTGATTGCCGCTGTGATTCTGACCCTGCTCCTGATCGCTTTGATTGCCTGCATCTTTCCCGCCTTGCGCGCTTCGCGTCTTGATCCGATGGAGGCATTGCGAGCGCAATGACGCTGGTGCAGGGTCTTTGGTAAGCCGGGACCGGCTCTGAGCAGAAATCCCGGAGCAGCCTCAATTGACGCGAAATCGCCAATGCACTCATCGAACTCGAATTAGTACCCGCAAGTCTTAGTGCTGTATCTG